>DAIDJN010000019.1:0-78399 GCA_027451365.1 Phycisphaerales bacterium
CTGGCCAAACGTTTCGTAATCCATCCCCAACAGCACCAGCGAACCCTGTCCGTTTATGCCGTTAAGCCAGCGGGCATAAGTATCCGCCATTAAAGGCCACTGGCACCACGACCGGCAGGAAAACCGCATGGCGATATCATCTGCTCAAATGATAATGCCGCAGCAGCAGACGAATCGGCTCCCGATGCGCCTGATACACCAGCCCGGGATTGCGCAAACCAAGCATCGCCTCCCAACCTTCGGTAATCACCGCATCAAGTTTGAATGATCCGAGCAGGCGGCCGATCTCATTGGAATAAAAAGGATTCCAGCACTTCCGGCGCGTACAACTCGAACTGTTCCAATGCGGTCCCGCTGATGCTCACGCAAAACCGAAACGACTTGCCGAAGCGGTGACATAAATCCGGCAGAACTTTGTTTGCCGGCAAATAGCAATTGCGGGCCATTTTCTGCATGAACTCGCGATTGGCATTGCGGTCGAAATAATCGGCTTCGGTGTCAAATACCCCGTATCGCCGCAGGCGGAACCGGAAATTCCGTCTGATTGACCTGCTTGCCATGGCCGTCATGGTGGTCTTCTGTGGCACCCGGGGCCGGACTGCAGTGGCGGCATTCACAAGAATCGGAATAGAGAATGGATCGCCACCTTAATAAAACGGCCTGTTGGAGGCCTTCCATCTGCACCGTTCGAAGGCTGTTAAGGGACCTGAACCCGTCCAAAACATCTGATTCTTGCTTCAATGCCTACTTATCTTCGGGCGGGTGCGTGGCCGCCCAGTTTGACCGCTTTGACCCTGCTTTGTATTGTAATGGGCTTGTAATTTTGTCAGCCATGACAATGCTAGTATGAAGGAAAATGAGTATGGCGGTTGGTGATTCTGGTCTTAAAGTGTTCTACGAAAAAGATGCACCCCTTTCCGGACTGGCCGGTAAGACAGTGGCGATTCTGGGCTACGGCTCACAGGGGCACGCGCACGCCCAGAACCTGCGCGACAGCGGTGTAAAAGTCATAGTGGCCAACCGGCGGGATTCCGCCAACGGCAAACTCGCAATTGAACATGGGTTCGACCCGATGTCTGTTGCCGACGCGGTGAAGGCCGCGGACCTTATTATTCTGACGCTTCCGGATGAACTTCAGGCAGAAATTTATCAGAAGGATATCGCTCCGCATCTTAAGGCGGGCAAGACCTTCGGCGCAACCCATGGCTTTAACATTCATTTTAAGCAGATTGTTCCGCCGGCGGATGTGGATGTCGTCATGATTGCGCCCAAGGGACCTGGGCATCTTGTGCGCAGCGAATTTGTGAAGGGTGGCGGCGTGCCGTGCCTTGTGGCCATTCATCAGAATGCCTCAGGCAACGCCATGGCCACGGCGCTGGCGTGGGGCAATGGCGTGGGCGGCGCGCGGGCGGGCATTATTGAAACCAGTTTCAAGAACGAATGCGAGACCGACCTGTTTGGTGAACAGGCGGTTTTGTGCGGCGGTCTTGCCGCGATGATTAAGGCCGGCTTTGAGACGCTGGTGAAGAACGGCTATCCACCCGAAATGGCCTACTTTGAATGTGTCCACGAAGTGAAGTTGATTGTGGACCTGATTTATCAGGGGGGGCTGAATTACATGCGATACAGCATCAGCAACACCGCTGAATATGGAGACCTTACCCGCGGCCCGCGCATTATTACGGAACAGACCAAAGCTGAAATGCAGAAAATTCTGGACGAAATTACATCCGGTAAGTTCGCCGCCGAATGGATGGCCGAGCACCGCGCCGGCAAACCGAAATTTAACGCACTGTATGATGCGGATAAAAACCATCCTGTTGAGGTGACCGGTCGCAAGTTACGAAAAATGATGAAGTGGATCAACGCCAAAGAAATTATTTAAATTCGCCGGCGAGCCACGGTGGGGCGTTGCAGAGGAAATGGAGTGCCCTTCCATGGTGAATTTCACCCGCGGTCTTGACCATGTGGCTATTGCCGCCGATCACACCGATCAGATGGTGGCTTGGTATAAGCGCATGCTTGGCTTGGTGGTCGTGGCGCGTACCCATCCAACCGACCCTGCCCAGCAGATAACGTATCTGATAGGTCCGGCCGCGGCCAATGGCACCGATTCGCGCGGCGTCCAGGCCGGCATGATGATGGAAATTATGCCGCGCAACGACCATATTCGTCGCCCGCGCGACAGCCATGATGCCGGCTTGAGCCATGTTGCCTGGCTGGTTTCTGATTTTGATGAAGCGTATGCCCATTTGAGCGCGGAAGGTGTTGGGTTTGTGGGGGCGGTCGTACAGGCGGTGGGGGGCGGAAGGCTGATATCCTTTGTGGATTGCGAGGGAAATCTGATGCAGATTGTGGAAAGAAAGATTTAGCCCCATAATCTGGTCCGCACCCTGAATTCTGCTTATAAGGTGACAACCATGCAATTTTCTTTTCCGCGAGTATCCGTTCTGTCCGCGACAGTGTTGGCAATGGCATTGTTTTTGGGAGGGTTGACGGGTTGCGCAAATCGCACAGTACAGATCAATCTGGTTCCCACCCACGCGCGGGTACGGGCCCAACTTGTAAAAAAGAGCCGCCATTGGTTCGTATTTAACCGCATCGCCCTGGTGAATATATCCGGCATGATCATGGATGGCCGCGGAGGATCGCTGCTGACCAGCGGACATAATCCGGTCAGCGACCTGCAACAAACACTGGATGCAATTTCGCATGATCCGCGGGTGAAAGCCGTTATTCTTCGCATGAACACACCCGGTGGAACCGTTACTGCGAGTTACATGATGTACCGCGCAGTGGAGGCGTTTAAAAAGCGGACGCATCTGCCCGTCATTGCTTCAATGATGGATGTCTGTGCCAGTGGCGGCTATTACGTTTCCTGCGCGGCAGATTATCAGATGGCCTATCCGACCACGATAACCGGGTCCATCGGTGTAATCGTCCAATTATTTAATTTTCATCGCGCCCTCCGCTATCTGGGCATTACCGCGCCGGTATTTGTGAGCGGACCGAATAAAGATACCGGTTCTCCGTTTCACAGGATGACACCCTCTAACAAAAAGCTGATTCAGGGTTTTGTGAATCAGTTCTATGCCCGCTTTAAGGCACTCGTGGAAAAGTCGCATCCGCGGGTGGCTAAAGCAGACTGGCCGAAGTTGACCGATGGCCGCCCGGTGACCGGCACGGACGCGGCGCGTTATCATTTGATTAATGCGGTTGGGGGCTTGAACAGCGCTATTTCAATGGCCAAAAAAATGGCACATATCCATCATGCCAATGTCGTTCTGTATGGTCGGAGTTCCGCAGGCCATGGTTCGATTTACGCCCGGACGCCGCTTTCGGCTTCACGGGTTCAAACAAATATGGTAAATGTGAATCTTGGCGGCTCGATGAATACCATGCTGCATCCGCATTTTCTGTATATGTGGGAACAATAACCCCGCAAAAAAGATCGCCTCGCACCTTGGTGGACTGGCGTACCGCTGGCCATGAATCAGCTTCTCCGTGCGCACCGCGGAACATCTGTTCCAACCGGGGGGGTATGCCGATCTCCAGCAACGCAACGCTTGGTGGCGTGAAATTCGGGCGACATTCGTTTAAAAAAAGGCTGCAAATAATAGCAGTGCTATTATCGGACGTGTTGCGACCTTTTTCGGCCGCCCGATTCATGGTATAATTCAGCCGGTTTTGATCCATTACCCATTTGAAAGGGGGCGACAGGTATCGACCGGACAGTAGTGTTGAACATCGCATGCCGACCTGCCGGACAAGTCGTAAAACTGATTGGCAAAAAATCAAATGCTGAGAACTTCAAGTTCCCAACAACCGGAGGCTTCGGCCTTCGGCTGGCTGCCTAAAAAACGGTAGCCCGGTTCCCGTGGGAAGTCCGCGTCCCGCGAAGAACTGACGACCAGCGGAATGCCCGGATGACAGAGTTGATCGGTCATCTGTTAAGACACAGGATCGGCTGGGGTCATGGGCAGTTAGACTGCGAGCGGCCTGTGACTCGACATTAACCTGCAGCCTAAGCGTGTAGAAGTGTTCCTCAACCTGCCACGGGACGAGGGTTCGACTCCCTCCGCCTCCATTAATATATGGCAAAATTCTCCATTTGACGTGCGGGACTCGCCAAGGCGTCCGGGTAGCGTCGGGCTTTAATGGTGCCGCGAAAACCTTTTTAGCTGCCGCATCGGGCGCTGGTGATACGCGCCAAATACGTCCCTCCTGAAGCCCTTTTCCACTGGCGGGCATCTGGCCGCTGCATCGGATTTAATATTCGATGAAGCCCGGTCTTCTAAAACAGTTTTTCGCCTGAGTTATCGTCCTCTGCGACGGCTTTTTGCTGTATCGGTGGTTTAAGCTTCAGGTGTGCGTAGCCGGCGTTGGTCAACTGTCGTCCTTTGGGTGTGCGGCGTATCAGGCCATTTTGCAGCAGGAATGGCTCTATGACATCTTCCAGCGTATCGGATTCCTCCCCCATGGTTGCCGCCAGCGCCTCAAGTCCGGCCGGCCCGCCATCATAATCGCGGGCCAGAACACCCATGAATCGGCGATCCAGTGCGTCCAGTCCCTGGTTATCAATGCCCTCAAGCTCCAGTGCTTGGGCCGCAATGTCTGGTGTCAATTTCCCTTCGCCGCGCACCACAGCAAAATCGCGCACCCGCCGTAGCAGTCGGTTGGCCACACGCGGCGTACCACGTGACCGCATGGCCACAAGTTCCAAGGCCGCTGGCTGCGAGGGTAAATCCAGCAGTTGGGCGGACCGTGTGACAATGGTGATTAAATCCGGCAGGTCATAAAAATTAAGATGATGCACAATGCCGAAACGCGAACGCATTGGCCCGGACAAAAGCCCGGCGCGGGTAGTGGCGCCAATCAGGGTGAAGGGCTTGATATCCATGTGCACAGATTCCGCATGTGTGCCCGCACCGAAAACCACGTCAATGCAGAAGTCTTCCATCGCGGGGTACAAATATTCCTCCACAGCCGAAGGAATGCGGTGAATTTCATCAATAAACAGGATTTCACCCTGCTGCATATTTGTCAGCATGGAAACCAGTTCGGTCGGACGCGCCAGCGCCGGCCCGCTGGTAATTTTTGGCACCGTGCCGTTTAATTCACCGGCTATCAGATATGCGAGTGTGGTTTTGCCCAACCCCGGCGGCCCGTGCAAGAGAACGTGCTCCATGGATTCCTTGCGTTTCTGCGCCGCCTGAATGCTGATGCGCAGTTTCTCCACAAGTTCACGCTGGCCGATGTATTCATTGAGACTCTTCGGCCGCAGTGCAGGCGATGCGCCCGTGCCGGGCTGGTCTTCAGGAAGTGAAGCGGCGGTGACAATCCGTTCTCGCGCCATGGTAAAAAGACCCTTGTGTTAACCGGTAACGTTTTTCAGCTTGTACGCGGCCCGCATGATATCTGAAGATTTCACCAGAGCCGGATCAGTTCGGCAGGCCCGATCAACCCAGTTTTCCGCCTCGGCTCGCCGTTCGCCCAAAGCTGTCAGCGCGGCGATCGCATTTAACTGTTCATCGGTGTGTTTAACCGGGGCGACGAATTCAGAGGGACCCGCATAAATATCCACCTTGCCTGATAATTCCGCGATCATCTGTTCGGCCGTGCGTTTACCTATTTCAGGAAGACCCGTGAGAAACTTTGCGTCCTTCCGCACGATGGCCGCGGCAACCTGACTGACCGGTGCGGCCAAAGATCGCAATGCCCGCCGTGGTCCAATGCCCTTCACCGTGATAAACAACTGGAAAAAATCTTTATCCTGTTCACGAAGAAAGCCCAGCAGCCGGGGTGCCAACTGACCGAAACTGGCGTTCCCTTCCAGGTATTGCATGGTAAACAGCGCGATGCGCTGGCCCACCCGTGTTTGCAGGTGAGGCAGGTCCGCGGCGGGCACCAGAATTTCATAACTGATATCGCCGACATTCACGAGAATGTTATCTTCCGTGACAAGTTCCAGAGTTCCTTGAATGCGGGCAATCATGCGGACTTTCCAAATTTCATGGAGCGAACAAACAACGAACAAAAGTATAAACGCCACACGCCTGTGCGGATAGTGCGGCCATGCCGGCGCCCCGGCGGTAGCCTGATACCGCATCCATCCGTGTCGGCGACCTGCCGGTGGATATCGGTCCGGGCGAAGGTGACTATCGCGGCGGGACCTGACGCCCTTTTCGCAAAATACATGTCAAACATTTAATTTTGGGCATTCAGATTGCCGCGTCGTTTTTAATGCTAACCGAAATTCCCAATGTCTGGCAGATAAGGAATTCGCCGGGCCGAACCGAAAAAAAAGCGGCACCACCAGGACCAGGATGGATATGGAGAATGCCATGGGAAGATGACCGATGAAATAAGTGTGTCAACGGAAGTGCTGGCCGAATGCCGGTGCCGTTTAGTCTGCCGGAATACCCGATCACCGATCTGTCAGATGCGGCTATCGGCTGCGGAAAAACCTGTCGAATCGCGTGGTCTTGTGGATGCAGGCTATGGAATACTTTGCGATGCAGGCGTCGCGCGGTTTTGCAAGCACTGCGATATGCCGTTCGTCGGTTCGGATACGCTTCTGCATAGTTGCAATCCGGCGATAAGTATTGTTATATCCTGATATCTGTATTATTTATGGGATATTGGTAAATTGAGATGCCACGGAGATAATCACGCATTGGGTTTGCGCAACAATGCCGCCGGCATGAGGCCGCTTGTTGCGCCAGTCGGCCCTGACGCAATTGAACGGCAAATATGTCATGCGACAATTGGCGGCTTGTCTACTTCCAGGCACAACGCCTGTAACTGAAAATACTTGCTGGGCAATTAAGCGGCGCGGAATCCGGCACCCGATTCAATCTCAGTGAACCGACAATCATCCGACTTTATCTGCCATGGATCGCTGTTGAATCCGAATAGTCCGGAAAAAATCGTCCGCCACCGTTCTACCGCCAGGACAGCCTGGATTCCGACTTGGCTGCTAGCCGGCGGACCGCCCGGCTTTTTTCTGCCGCCGGGCCTTGATGCGCAAATACACCAGATACGCCAGGATTAACGCGTTGCCTAGCAAAAGCGCAATCCGCAGAACGTCCGGCTTTTTGATTATTTCATACAGTTCCAGCGGCATAAGCAGCGCCGTGTCCACCAGCACCAGATATTCGCCCCAGGTCTTTTCCATGACCAGGCCGATACCTTCAATCGCAAAAAGCAGCGCGTATACAAAAGTGCCGCCAGCCAGCATTTCCATCTGCTTTTTATGAATGAGGGCAATATGGTCCAGTGCCATATCGATCCAGTGATTGTGCGGATCCAACCGCATTTTGTTAATCCAGTGAAGCGCAACCTTGGTTAAATCCGTATTACGGAAATGAATGACCAGAATGCCCGCGGTAATAAGGGCCGCGGCCTTGAAGAACTTAAACAGACCTATCAGAAGCAGAATTCGATTGCGGTGCGCTGGCGATTTGGCGGCCGATGGATTGGCATTGCTCATATTGTCTCCGTGTGTGTCAAGATGTGGCTGGTAATCTTATCCGCAATGGCGGCGGATATTTTTTCCACCCCGGCCGGATTCGGATGCACGCCATCGGCGGCGATCCAATGGGTTGGTGGTGTGCCGGCCGCTGCTGCAGATTGGACATCCTTGCGCACATTGACCAAATCCACGCGCCGGCGGGTAGCCCATTCTATGAACCGCTCCTGATATATTTCCCGCCAATGATGTCGATTGGCAAAAATCTCCGGACCGGCATGAAAAAATAGCCGATTGGCCATTTCGCCAGGCGGCTGCGGTGTGGAGGCGATCGTCACAAGAAAAATCAGGCGACTGTGGGGTGCAAGTTCGCGGCAGGTTTCCAGAATTTCATCCCATATCCGCGTAAAGTTTTCCAATCCCGCGGCCTGGTCGTTGCTGTTGTTGAACGCGCAGGATTCCAGAACCAGTGCGTCGGGCTTTAGTACCGGCAGAGGAAGCATACGTTGGCGGCCATGCCAGAATTCATACCTCAGGCGGTAAAGAACTAGTTCTGCGCGTGTGGCACCCACGCCGTAATTCAGTATTTCAAATGCTCGCCCGGGGTTCTGGGCCTGGAGCATACCGGCCAGCACGCGCGGCGGCGTGTGCAGGTATTCAGTCATGGAGTCGCCATAGAGTACAATTCGCATGGTCACGTCTGCCAAAGTTAAGGTAACGCGCGGAAGAGCCGCCACAGTTTTATGAGGGGTATGGTATCCGATAGGGAACATTGAACAAAGCCGTCCGATGGGCAGTGGATTGTGGCGCGGATGGCGGTTGAGGCGGCGCCAGCAACACCGATCGTACGGATAGACGCAGAGCTTAACGTCACGCCGGAAAAAGACGAGGGCCATCGTGAAAAATGAGGCGCCAAAAGACCACGCGCCTACTAAAGTTTCATTGACTGTGCTACACTGCTGCCCAAACAATATGGCAACGGAGTGATGAAATGCCCATTCTTGATCTTCCTTTGGATGAACTTGTCGTGTATCGTGGCCGGAACCCCAGACCCTCCGATTTTGACGCTTATTGGCAAACCGCCCTGACGGAAATGCGCGCGGTAGATCCGAAAATTGAATTGCGTTCGTCGGCATTTCAGGCACCGCACGTGGACTGTTTTGATCTGTACTATACCGGTGTGGGCAATGCGCGGATCCACGCCAAATTTCTGCGGCCGAAAAAGCCGCCTTTGAAAGCTCTTCCCGCGGTTTGCATGTTTCACGGCTACTCGGGTAATTCGGGTGATTGGCTGGACAAACTTGCCTGGGCGGGGGCGGGCTATGTTGTGGCGGCAATGGATTGTCGCGGGCAGGGCGGCCTTTCGGAAGATATTACGCCGGTGCATGGAACAACGCACCGGGGGCACATCATTCGCGGGCTGGAAGATCCGGACCCCCAGCGACTGCTGTTTCGGTCCATTTTTCTGGATGCGGCGCAACTTGCGGGAATTGTGCTGAACATGCCGGAGGTCGACCCGTCCCGGGTCTTTGCAACCGGGGCATCACAGGGTGGGGGGCTTACGCTGGCGTGTGCTGCCCTGGAACCGCGGGTTGCCCGGGCCGCGCCGGAATATCCTTTTCTTTGCGATTACCAGCGCGTGTGGGAAATGGATCAGGCCAGAGAGGCATATAAGGAATTATCCGATTTTTTCCGCCGGCATGACCCGCGCCATCAGCGGCAGTCCGATATTTTCACCCGGCTTGGTTATATCGACTGTCAGCATCTGGCCCCGCGCGTTTGTGCCAAGGTGTTAATGGGCATTGGCCTGATGGACAGCGTCTGTCCGCCATCTACACAGTTTGCGGCGTACAACAAAATTACCTCCGCGAAAAGAACCGTTATTTACCCGGATTTTTCGCATGAAGTTCTGCCGGACTGGTGGGATATGGTGTTTCAGTTTTTCAATGAGGCGTAGTCCCGAAAAATGGGAGTCAGCGGGGGCGGACGTCCGAACGCCATATTTGACTATTTAAAACGATGCATATGACGTTGTCTGTTTACCTTGGTATCCGCGGTACATCAGAATTCCGCAGAATAAGGACCAGGGCCAATCCGCGCAGCGTGATGAATGAATTATAATTATATGTAAAATACATCATATATATGCGGATGCCGCAAAACTTGCGTCATGACGCGGATTTTTCAGAATCAGCGGCGGGCGGCTGTTGCAGACGGGCGAGCCGTTCGAGTAATTCATCTTTCCATGATTGTGCCAGCGGACCGACGGCCGCCAGGGCCTCGGTAAGGTCGCGGTCCAGCTTGCAATGATGTAGAATATGATTCGCGCGGGCAACCGGCCATTGGCTTTCCGGTCGCGCCAAAAGGGTCATGGTCATGCCGGGTTCCACATAACCTTCTTCCAGCACGCGCAGATACCAGCCGCTGCGCCCATTCTGAATTACCATTGCCACAAGTTCATTCATCCGCCAGCGGCGGGCCAGTTTCCAGCACGGTTGCCGCGGCTGAGAAACTTCCACGCGCGCCGCGCCTAAAGCATAGACATCTCCAATGCAGACTGTCCGTTCATTAAGCCCATCCACCGTAAAGTTTTCACCAAATGCGCCATGGGGCAGGTCCCGCCCGATTTCGCGTTTCCAGTCCGGATAATGGTTTGCACTGTAGGCCAGGACGGCCTTGTCCGGGCCGCCATGGTGTTTCAGGTCCGCCTGGCCGTCACCAGCTAGATTGGTGCGGCCCAGAAAGACGCGACCGACCAGGGGTGATTTGAAAAACCCGGTAGTCCAAGGTTTGTCGTGCGTGTTGGTGGCATCGGGCGAGCCGTAGTTTTGGGGCTTGCCTACGCAAAGCGTGACAAGAGTTCCAGCCGCGGGAATCGGATTGTCCGTATAGCTGGATAAACTGAATTCTGAATCCTTCGGCATAAGGAAGGATTTTAACACCATGAAAAGCCTCCTGTAAACCCGAGACAAACCGATGTGTCAGGCCGGGTGCCGCCCCACAAGATGCCGGGCCTTACATTTGATTTGCCGAATCCGGGATTGCCGTCCGCGCGGGTCAGGCGCGGGCGGCAACTGCGGATTGACAAGCCGATGGCGGATACCCGAACCGCCGGCGGCACAAATGCCGTTATCAGGTTCCGACCGGCGTGGCCACCGGGTTGTCTTCCATATCCAGTTCGGCTCCGCTTTCTGTATATTCGAACTGGTGAAGCGTTTCGGGCTTGACTGTTTTATCCCGCCTGACTCCGGCGATCCATATTATTCCCAGCAGCACGTAAACGCCGAAAATATACGGAAAATAATTTACCGGCGGGGTAGGTACTGGATAAACCGTACCGATCGCGGGCACCAGAAGCAGTAAAACCGCCAGCAGGCTCATGAAAATATTCTGAGGTTTCAGTTCGCCGATGCGTTTCAGGTAGACCGGTGCGGCAATAGAAATGACAAAATAGGCACCGCAGAATCCAAAGGCTCCGAAGGTTCCAGCCCAGTTAAAGGCATCCAGAACCGCCATCTGAAATCCTCCAATTCCCATAGCCGCGGTCAGGATTCCTGCAGTCGGAATAATGAACTGCAGGATGGCGAGTGTGGTAATGGCCACGTGCGGGGTCAGGTTATGGTGGTGGGCTTTGGCGGCCGCCGAATGAAACACGCCCGATCGGCTCATGGAAAAAATAATTCTGGCACCGGCGTTCATGCAGGAAAGCGACAGAGCGAAAAAACTGATCATGGCGCCGCCTGAAATGAGGACCCCCAGCCAGGGCAGGTGCATCATTTTGGAAAGCGTGTTCAGTGGCGCGGCGAGTTGATCGAGTGTGGGTTTGTGATTTTTTAACGCCAGAGTTTCTATGTAAGTAACCAGTACGAAGAATATCCCCGTCACAATAAGGCTGGTAATGACGGCGCGTGGTATGTTGATTAACGGCTTTTTAGCCTCTTCACCGAATGCGGTGGCGGCCTCAAAGCCAACCAGACTGAAAATGGCGACCACCACGCCCAGCCCGATGGTGCTCATGGATGTCCCCGCGAAGGTCAACTGGGATGTATCCACCACGCCGGTGTGTACGGTTACCACGAACATCAGAGCGAGAATAAGCGTGACCGAAATACCCTCCAGAACAAGACTCATAATGGTGGAAAGTTTGATATCTCTATAAGCCAGATACCAGGCGATTCCAGCGCACACGGCGAACAGTCCGATGGACAATGCCGAATTGTTGGGCACACCCACAAGGCCCAGCAGCACCTTGGCGAAATGCGTGAAGCCGGTTACCCCCGCGATTCCAATGAAAAGATAAGCCCAAATCAGGCACCAGCCCCCAATGCCGCCTCCGGCCTTGCCCAAGCCGCGCACTGAATAATCATACATGGATCCCGCCGTGGTCGACCGTTTGGCGAATTGATTGAGATTCATGGCCACACACAACAGCATGACAGTGCCGAACGCATAGCAAAGCCAGCCCAGACCGCCGGCGGTTCCGAACATCAGGGGAACAATAAGGGCTGCGGTCATGGTGGGAGAGATAAGCGCGATTGCCTGGGCGAGCACCTCCCAAAAATTCAGACAATTCGCACGCAGCTTCGGTTTGGTGGACATAGTAAACTCCTTGTTTGATGAATGCCTTACGGGCGCAGAAAGGCACTGATACGCGCAGCGCTCAACCTGTCCCGAATTTTCAGAGTTTCCATCCACCACCGGTGGGCCATCTGCCGGGCTTGCCAGCCCAGCCGGTAAAACTATCGTTTCCAATCCGCATGCGTGCCAAATGCATATCAGGCCGACACTATCGCAACATCGCAGGGCACAAGCGTTGATTCATTCGGCAATGCGCTGGCCCGCCGGCCGAGGCGGGCGCGCGAAAGGCCGGGCTTCCAGCGGGCATGCCACTACAATCAATTCTGCATCCACGTTATTCATCGCATCAAGCCGGTGAGGGAGGCGGGAATCAAAATGGGCGCTGTCTCCGGCGGAAAGAATTTCCGTTCGTGCGCCCACGGTGACGCGCAGCCCTCCGGAAAGCACAAAAAGCCATTCTTCGCCCTCATGGGAGTACCGATCCACCTCGGTTCGGCCCGGCGAAACCACCACACGAATGGGTTGTAGATTGAAGCGGCTGGCACCCGTGGACAGTGGCCAGTAGGTCTGTCCATTTGCCTCCTGCGGCAGGCCTTTTTCGGCCCGCACCACCTGAATATCCGCGGCAGTATCGGGCGCGCAAAAGAACGCTCCTACGGCCACACCATACGCTTTAGAAAGTGAAAGCAGCGCTGCCAATGACGGCCTGCGTTCACCGCTTTCAAGTCTTGAAAGTTGCGGCTTGGAAATGCCGCTTCGTTCGGCGAGCTCATCAAGGGTCCAACCACGGCCTTCACGGATGGAACCAAGCCGGTACCCAAGCTCGGTAATAGATCGCTCTACATCGTTCAGGGTTACTGGTTCCATGGTCACTCCAAGCACAGCGGCGGCTGACTGCTGGCAACAATTTTTGTCTGGCAGTCAACAAATTAGGCACAAAAGTACCTACCACAGTGGTAATGCAAAGGGCGTGCCAATCGGGATGGAATCAAGGCTTGTTGGGGTATCATTTTTATGGCAACGCAGAGGACGGGCCATGGCCCGAAGAAAAACTGGCGGCTTTGTGTGTGCTTTTCGTGTGCGCTGATCCCCTGAATTGTCTGCACCCAGAAATCAGTGTAGTCTCATTTGCGGTTTGACTGCCAGTAACCAACCAACAGAACCACAAATGACACGGATTAAACGGATTGGGGTAATGTACTGGCAGGCGGTTGTCACAGCATTTCCCCCGCAACCGTGATTTTACCGAGTATCACCGCGCCCGGATTGGTTACGGCATAGTCGCGATGTGCAATCCGCGGAGCGACACGTTCTGCCAGCGCGCCGCGCGACGGGCATAGCCCGCTAAGTGGCACGTAAAAGTTGAAAAACGTTCCGTATTTCGGTTTTGTTTCAGCAACGCAACTAAAATGTTGTGAATTTACCGGTGGGCTATGCGTCAGGCTGGACGGGACCACCGTCACAATTCGTCGGGCAGGTTCAAACGGTAGCCCACACCCGTTTCGGTCATGATATACCGTGGCTCAGACGGTTCTGGCTCCAGCTTTTTGCGAAGCTGGTTCATATAAACGCGCACATAATGAGTCTCAAAAACGTGGGCGGTGCCCCAGACGGCCTTCAGAAGTTGTTGATGTGTCATCACTTTTCCGGCATTTCGCATCAGCACTATCAGCAACCGGTATTCATGCGGAGTCAGACGCACCGGATTTCCGCCGACTGTGACAGTTCGCGCTTCCTGATTGACATGAATATCACCGATAGACAAATTCGGCGAATTCGGCTGGGCTGTTGCCGCCGCCCGGCGCAGTGCGACGCGTACGCGGGCCAGCAATTCGCCGACGCCGAAGGGCTTTGTGAGATAGTCATCAGCGCCGGCGTCCAGAGCGTCAATTTTTCCGCGTTCGTGCCCGCGTGCGGAAACGATCAGAATAGGAACCTTGGAAAGCCGCCGTAGGTCTTGAAGCACCTGAATTCCTTCGCGGTCGGGCAGGCCGAGGTCCAGGATGACCAGGTCCGGCGGCAGCAGGCCAAAAGCTCGCAGTCCTGCTTCCGCGGTGGAGGCCTCCTGCACGCGGTATTGCTGGCCGGTGAGGGCAATATTCAGGAATCGGCGAATGGCCGGGTCGTCTTCGATTACAAGTATTAATGCTTTAAAAGCGTTCATTACAGGTCATCTGAACCGCCCGGTGCCTGCGGGTCAAGTGCGGCGGGTATTGTGTGAATGGTCTGGGTGGGGGCGACGGGCAGGTGCAGTATAAACTCGGCACCACCACCCGCTCGCGGACGGCCGATTATTTGGCCCTTGTGCAATTGCACGATGGCGCGGCAGATAGCCAAACCAAGACCTAATCCGCGGATCGGGCGGCGTTCGGAATCGCTGTTGCTGTCGGAACTCTGGCCGCGATAGAATTTCTCAAAAATACGGTGCATTTCCTCCGGTGCCAGTCCAACGCCGCGGTCCATGACACGAATTTCCACTGAGCTTGCGGTGGGTCTGGCTTGAATTTCGACGGGGGTTTGCACCTGCGAGTGTTCCACCGCATTTTCCAGAAGATTGGATAGAACCTGTTCAAGTAAAATTGGATCGCCACTTATCTCAGGCAAGCCGTCGGCGACATCCAGCTTAATTTCCCGATCCGCAATCACTTTTCGCCAGCGGCTGGCCACCGCGACAATCAGCTCTTCTATATCCACCACGTCGCAGTGCAGAATTGCTTTGCCGGATTCCAGTCGCGTCATTTCAAGCAGCTTTTCAATGAGTTTTTCCATCCGTTGCGATTCGGCCGCAATGGTTGTGATCAGTTCGTTCCGCATTGAAGTGGCCATGGTATGTCCGGCCTCCAGTATGCTGGTGGCCGAACCAGTTATGGCGGCCAATGGGGTGCGGAGATCATGTGATACCGCGGAAAGAAGTGTGTTGCGCAGCAATTCAAGGTCGGTTCTTTCGCGGATGCGCTGACTTTCCTCGGAAAGAATCATGCGTTCCATGGCGACGGCTGTTTGTGCGGTAAAGGCTTCAAGTGTGCGCATCTGGTCCGGATATCCGAGCTTGGCTGAATCACCAGGCACAAGAATAAGCGCGCCAATCGTGTTCAGCACGCCCTTAAGCGGCAGATACAATCCCTTTGCGGATGGGAGCGTATTGGTCGTTGCCCCGGCGCGCTGTCCATGCCTGATCACCCAATCGGCTACGCCAAGTTCTTTGTCATCCAGCGTCAGGCCTTTCGAAGCGCAGGCCAGAACGGGCACGCCAGATGGCGCTGGCCGCAGAATTCCCACGCCGGAATCGAAGAATTCCCCCACATGCCGTACCGCCGTCTGCATGACTGCGGTCTGATCTGAGCATAAAATAAGTTCACGGCTCAATTGCAATAAGGCATTCGTGCGCTGTTCGCGCAACCGCGAAAGGCGTTCCTGGTCGCGCAGCCGCGTGGTCAGCGTGCTGATGACCAGTCCGGTCAGAAGCATAACGCCAAAAGTAATCAGATACTGCGTATCCGATACCGCAAATGAGTAGTACGGACGCACCACAGTATAATCAAAAGCCAGAACGCTCAGGACTGTCGTGACTATTCCCGTGGTGCGGCTGTAACGTGCGGATACCCAAAGCACGCCCAGCAGGTAAAGCATAATGACATTGATATCAGACAATCCCAACCCATGATACAGACCGATGCCCAGGGCGGTATTGACCGCGACGACGGCCAGGGCAATTACCCATTCGCGCCGATGCCATTCCTTTTTATACGCAGAGCGGGGTGCCGTGGTGGAGTCCGCATCTTCACGAATCAGGACCAGTTGAATATCACCACTCTGTTGAATTAAGGAATCGATGAAAGATTGTCTGAACCAGCGGCGCCATCCCCGCGTTGCCGGCTTGCCAATTAAAATGCGATCTACCCCTCGCTTTTTGGCGTAGGCGATAATTTCCAATTCCGGTCGAATTCCGGAAAGCGATACGCTTTGCCCGCCCAACTGATGGGCCAGATCAAGTGTGTGCGCCACGCGGTTGCGGTCTGCCTCCGACAGCCGCCCATGGGCGCTGGTTTCCACATAAAGGGCGATCCATTCGGCCTTCCAGGCCGCGGCCATACGCGCCGCCGTGCGTACGAGATTGACCGAGGATGGACTCGGTCCAACGCAAACCAGCACGCGCTGGGAAACCGCGGATAAATCGCGCTGCGTATGCTGCTGGCGAAACGTGTCAATATCCCGATTTATCCGGTCCGCGGTCTGCCGCAGGGCCAACTCGCGCAGCGCCAGCAGGTTGCCCATTGTAAAAAAGTGATGCAGTGCCGCATCGGCGCGCTGGCGGGCATAAATTTTGCCATCACGAAGGCGTTCAATGAGCTTTTCCGGCGGTAAATCCACCAGTTGTACTTCAGTTGCTGTCTCGAATATCGAGTCGGGCAAAGTTTCGCGAACCTTCACGCCGGTGGCACGCTCCACAATGTCGTTCACAGATTCCAGATGCTGTACATTTAAGGTGGTATACACATCGATGCCTGCGGAAAGCAGTTCCGCAACATCCTGCCATCGCTTGGCATGACGCATTGCCGGCGCGTTGGTGTGCGCAAGTTCGTCGACCAGAATTAATTCCGGATTGGCGGCCAATGCCGCATCCAGGTCGAATTCTTTCAATATTGTTCCGCGGTGTTCCACCAGTTTATATGGCAGAATATCCAGCCCCAGAAGCAGCGTTTCGGTTTCCGGACGAATATGCGGCTCGGCATAGCCGACCAGAACGCTTACGCCAGCCTCGGCCTTGCGACGGGCTTCTTCCAGCATCGTGTACGTTTTCCCGACGCCCGCCGCGGCTCCAAAAAAAATCTTCAGTTTGCCGCGGCGCTGACTCGATTCTTCGTGTTGCGCGTGACGAAGCAGTGAATCGGGATCTGGCCGCTGATTCTCGTGCATAATCGTTTTTCCTTCTGTTTTCAGTGGCGGGCGGTCGCCGGGGTGCTGGCGCTCAGGCGGTCCAGTGCCAGATTCAGCAACAGCACATTCACATGCGGCGATCCAAGAAGCCCAAATGTCCGTCCCCGGCATTCGTCACGCACCAGATGCCGCACCATGTGGGCCGGCAGCCCGCGTGCCTTGGCTACCCGGTTGACCTGGTAAAATGCGGACGCCGGGCTGATATCCGGGTCCAGCCCGCTGGCCGAATCGGTTACCAGATCAACCGGTATCGGGCCTTTCTGCGAAGGATCTGCCGCATGCAGCCGCGCCACGCGCCGTGCCACGTCCGCATAAAGGGTGGGATTCGACGGCCCGAGGTTTGATCCCGAGCCGCAACCTCCCGTGGCGGCATTATAAGCGGTGTAAGGGACTGGGGATGTAGCGGAGGGCCTTGGCCAGAAATATTGCGGCCCGTAAAAGTCCTGACCAATCAAACGTGAGCCTACCACTTTACCCCGGGCGTTGAGCACCAGACTGCCGCTTGCCTGCCCGGGAAACAGCGTGTCAGCCAGAAGCGTGACCGCAAGCGGATAGGCCAGCCCGGTCAACCCCGTCAACACTAGAAATACGATTATGGCACAGCGTAACTGCCAAAGCATTGGATTCTCCTTATGCAGAATGATGTTCATTTATGTCAGGTGCATGGCCACAAGGGCCATATCGATAAGTTTAATACCAATGAACGGGACAATCAGTCCGCCCAGACCGTAAATGAGAATATTGTGCAGGAGCAGCTTGCCCGCGGGCAGCGGTCGGTATTTCACCCCGCGCAGCGCCAGGGGAATAAGCGCGACTATGATCAGGGCATTAAAGATAACCGCGGACATAATCGCACTGGCGGGCGTGGCCAGATGCATGATGTTCAGTTTTTCCATGGCCGGATAAATGCCGGCAAAAATGGCCGGAATAATGGCGAAATACTTGCTGACATCGTTGGCGATGGAAAAAGTTGTCAATGAGCCGCGGGTCATCAGCAATTGTTTGCCGATCACTATCACTTCAATGAGTTTTGTCGGATTGGAATCCAGGTCCACCATGTTGCCGGCTTCCTTAGCCGCCTGCGTGCCGGAATTCATCGCAACGGCAACATCCGCCTGCGCCAGGGCGGGAGCATCGTTGGTGCCATCCCCTGCCATGGCTACCAGCCGTCCGCCTTGCTGATATTCGCGAATCAGTTTCAGCTTGGCTTCGGGTGTGGCCTGGGCCAGAAAATCGTCCACGCCCGCTTCGGCGGCAATCGCGGCGGCGGTCAGGGGATTGTCGCCGGTTATCATGATGGTTTGAATTCCCATGCGGCGAAGTTCGGCGAATCGCTCTTTAATGCCGCCTTTCACCACATCCTTAAGTTCTATAACCCCCAGCACGCGGGCACCTTCGGCCACAATCAGCGGCGTGCTGCCGCGCCGTGCCACAGCATCAGCCTGCATTCGAACTTCGGGGGGCAGCGAACCGCCGACGGAACGCACGTATTCGTCTATCGCGGCCAAAGCCCCTTTGCGAATTTGTCTGTTGGGCAGGTTGACCCCTGACATTCTGGTTTGTGCGGAAAAGGCCACAAATTCCGCGCCCAGATCATCCATGACCCGTTCGCGCATTCCAAACTGTTTTTTGGCCAGCACGACAATGGACCTGCCTTCTGGCGTTTCATCAGCCAGAGAGCTTAACTGTGCGCCATCAGCCAACTCCGTATCTGTGACACCGGGGGCTGTCACAAATGCAACTGCCTGCCGGTTGCCCAACGTAATCGTTCCGGTTTTATCCAGCAGAAGCACATCCACATCGCCCGCCGCCTCCACCGCGCGGCCGGAGGTTGCAATGATATTGGCCTGAATCATCCGGTCCATGCCGGCAATGCCAATGGCGGAAAGCAGCCCGCCAATGGTGGTGGGTATCAGACAAACCAATAAGGCCACCAGCACGGTCATGGCCACCGGTGACCCGCGACCGTTCGCGTGAACGGCATACACGGAAAATGGCAGCAGGGTCATGCAGACCAGCAGGAAAATAATGGTCAGCTTGGCCAGCAGAATATTCAGAGCAATTTCATTGGGCGTCTTCTGGCGGCTGGCGCCTTCCACCAGGGAAATCATGCGATCCAGAAAAGTTTCACCCGGATCGCAGGTCACGCGCACAATAAGCCAGTCGGAAAGCACTCGTGTGCCGCCGGTGACGCTGGACCGGTCGCCACCGGATTCCCGAATCACGGGTGCTGATTCACCGGTAATGGCGGATTCATCCACTGAAGCGACACCCTCCGCCACTTCGCCATCTGCGGGGATCGTTTCGCCGGCTTCCACCAGCAGAATGTCGCCCTTGCGAAGTGTGGTGGCGGGCACCATGTGTGTTGTGGCGTCGCGACGGACTTCGGAAAGTTTACGGGCCGGCGTGTCGCGCCGTGCGCGGCGTAATGTATCGGCCTGGGCTTTGCCACGGCCTTCCGCCATGGCTTCGGCAAAATTGGCAAACAACACGGTAAACCAGAGCCATACGCTGATACCCAGAATAAACCCCGCGGGCGCTTCGCCATGGCCCAGGCAGGCCTGAAAGAACAGCAGAGTGGTTAAAATGCTGCCAATGAAGACCACACACATGACCGGATTGCGTATCTGAATGCGCGGGTCCAGCTTTTTAAGGGCGTCGACAATGGCGCGGCGTATGATAGCGGCGTTAAACAGGATGGGGGCCGGTTTTGCGGTTGGGGATGACATGAAATGTCTCCATATGATTAGAGGTATATAAAATGGGGCAATCTGAAGGTCGTCAATGCATCATCTGAAAATATTCCGCGATCGGTCCCAGCGCCAGCGCGGGTAGAAATGTAAGCGCCCCGATCAGCACCACGATGGCGGCAAGCCACACCACAAACAGGGCGTTGTGGGTCGGAAGCGTCCCCCCGGATACGGGAACAATTTTTTTCCGCCCCAACGACCCCGCGATGGCCAGAACCGGCACAATCAGCCAGTAGCGTGATATCCACATCATGATTGCTCCGGCCAGGTTGTAAACCAGGTTGTTGGTATTCAATCCGGCAAAGGCGCTGCCATTGTTGTTGCCCACGGAACTCGCCCAATAAAGAATTTCGCTGTAGCCGTGCGCGCCAGGATTGTTCGTGGCCGCCACTGCGGACGGCACGCAAACGGCCGTTGCCGCGCCCAGCAGCACCAACGCTGGCGGTATCAGGACAATCAGTGCCGCCATTTTCATTTCAAAGGCCTCGATCTTTTTCCCCAGATATTCCGGTGTGCGGCCTACCATCAGGCCGGCGGCGAAAACGGCGACAATCACAAAGGCCAGCATGCCATAGAGTCCGGACCCCACGCCCCCGAAAATGATTTCGCCCATTTCCATCAACCACAGCGGTATCAATCCCCCCAGCGCGGTATAAGAATCGTGCATGGAATTGACGGATCCGTTGGATGCCGCGGTGGTCGCGGTGGCCCAAATGGCGGAATCCGTTACGCCAAACCGCGTTTCTTTACCTTCCATATTTCCGCCGGACATCAATGCCGAATGGGTCTGGTCCACACCATGAAATACAATGCCGGGATTGGCTGTATGTTCCGCGGCCACACAGCCGATCATAAGCGGTACAAAAATCAGCAGCATGGTGACCAGCAGAGCCCAGCCCTGTCGCGTGTCACCGACCATTGTCCCGTAGGTGTAACAGAGAGCTGCCGGAATCAGCAGAATCGCCAGCATCTCTAAAAAATTACTCAAGGCCGTGGGGTTTTCAAAAGGATGCGCGGAATTTACACCGAAAAAGCCGCCTCCATTGGTACCCAACTGCTTAATGGCAACCTGTGAAGCCGCGGGCCCCAGCGGCAATATCTGATGCTTCACCCAAACTGTCTGATTCATCAATTTGCCGTCGGTTCCCGTTACCGGATTGCTGTAGCTGACGGGCTGAACCAGCGGCACGGTCTTATATGGATTCAGAGTCTGCACCACACCCGCAGAAACCAGAGCTATTGCCAATACAAACGACAGCGGCAACAGGATATAGACCACGCCGCGGATCAGATCCACCCAGAAATTGCCAAGATTGGCGATTTGCTTTCCGCGAATGCCGCGAATAAGGGCCACCAGTACCGCCAAGCCAACACCCGCGGAAACAAAGTTCTGCACCGTCATCGCCAGCATTTGTGTCAGGTAGCTAAGTGTGGTTTCGCCGTTGTAGCTTTGCCAGTCGGTATTGGTGGCAAAGCTGATGGCGGAATTCAACGAAAGATCAGCCGCCACGCCGGAAAAATGTTGGGGGTTTAGTGGCAGGAACCCCTGAACCCGCTGAAGCATGTAAACCGCCAGCGCACTAAGCAAACTGAAAAGCATGACGGCGACGGCATAAGTACTCCAGGTCATGGCCGTGTCGGCGTTAATGCCGCACAGGCGACAGGTCAGCGTTTCAAGCCATCCGAGAGCCTTTTTCATAAAGTTGGGCCTGCCCTCATAAACGCAGGCCATATACGCGCCCAGTGGCTTCACCAGCAAAAGCAGCGCTCCAATATAAAGAGTCATTTGTAACCAGGCATTCAAAGGCATTAAAACTTCTCCGGAAAAAGCATGGCGAAAATCAAATAGCCCAGCATCGCCAAGGACAACAGTGCACCGAGCCAATCCATCACCGTCATGGCCTGTCTCCTAAAATGATGCACAATTTAAGCAGCCCAAGCGTGAGCGCCATAAGTGCAGAAGTCACACCCAACATAAGCCAGTCCATATTTTTTTCTCCGGCAACATACGTTTCATGCACAATGCACAAGCCTGTTGTATGTGAACGGATTTCAAGATGCTGTAAAAAAATCGGCCGGTGGTATCAAGAAACTATCAAGACGCGAATCGGTGGATTTTCTTTCGACCGTGGCTGTTTGGTGGGCACCAGCATTCCCGCAGAGTAAATATAATTATTCGCAAAAGCAATTTTGGCTTTTCGTGAGAAAATTCAGGCTCGGAAAGGGCCAAACTTCTGTTTGGTTGCCAATTCCAATCAAGGAGTAACCTGCCAGCATCCGATAATTAAATAATGGTGCGATTGTTTGGATGCATTCGACCTAGCAAGCCCGGATGGGCGGATTCGCGTTCCGCCGCAGGCGAAGAACTGGACATGGACGACCGGTGAGCCGCGAATGATTCGAATTTTCGCAAATATCAAAATTAATGTCTGTTGCGTTTGTGGTTTTAGCTGATTTGTTCGGCTAAACTAACAAGTGTGTAGAGAGATTTTATTATTCCACAGGCTGTGAGCTTGTTGTAAATCAGCCTGTGATCATTCGGAGACTTCATCGTGGACACCTCGGACTCTTTGGGCCGTCCAATTGATTCGGTAAATGCCCTGAACGCGGAATTTCTTCAAGACCTTTATCAGAAATGGCAGCAGGACCCGCAATCGGTTGATGCCCAGTGGCGCTGGTTTTTTCAGGGCTTTAACCTGGCATCCGACGGGGCGTTATCGGCGGGGGCCAACCAGTCCACCGCCACAGCGGCGCCGACAGGTCTGGCGGCTGAGCCAGATTTGCAGATTGCCGACCTGATTCACAGTTATCGCGAATGGGGCCATTTGATCGCCGATTTGGACCCGCTGGGGCGGAATCAGACAGAGCATCCGTTTTTAGGGTTGGAAGAATTCGGCCTGCGCGAAGCCGACTTGGACCGTATGGTCAAGGCTGGAAGCTTTGCCGGCAACAGCGTTGTGTCGCTGCGGCAGCTTATTTCCATGCTCCGCGCCACCTACTGCGGCACGCTTGCCGTGGAATATATGGACATACAGGATCCGGCCCAGCGCGCGTTTTTACAGGAACGCATGGAGCCGATGTTGAACAAACCCGAGCTGACCGCCGCGCAGCGGAAATTTATCATGTCTCGCCTGATCGCGGCCGAAGATTTCGAGCAATTTCTCCAGCGTCGGCATCCGACAGTCAAACGCTTTTCCATAGAGGGGGCGGAATCACAAATTACTTTGCTGGACGAATTAATTGAACATGGAGCCGCACTGGGTGTAGATGAAATGATTTTCGGGATGGCACACCGCGGGCGACTGAATGTGCTGGCGCATATCCTCAAAAAGCCTTATGAAATGATTCTTGCCGAGGTTCTGGACCGCCCACAGAAACTGGGTGGCGACGGGGATGTGAAATACCACCTCGGCTATGCGTACGATCATACCACGCAGGCCGGCGGGTCTATCCACCTTTCCTTGGCGGCGAATCCAAGCCATCTGGAAATTGTGGACCCGGTGGTGGAGGGCATCGTCCGCGCGAAACAAAACCGCAAAGGAGATGTGACCCGTCAGCGCGTGGTGCCCGTCCTGATTCACGGCGACGCGGCCTTTACCGGGCAGGGGATTGTATCTGAAACACTGTATCTATCAGAGCTGGAGGCCTACCGCACGGGGGGCACGATTCATATTATCTGTAACAATCAGATCGGATTCACGACCGACCCGACCGATTCCCGTTTCACGCGGTATCCTAGCGATATTGCCCGCGCCATTCAGGCGCCAGTTTTTCATGTCAATGGCGATGATCCGGAAGCGGTTGTGCACGCGGCACGCCTTGCGATGGAATTCCGCCAGCGATTCAAGGCGGACGTCATTATTGATCTGGTCTGTTACCGTCGCCGGGGCCACAATGAATTAGATGATCCCAGCGTGACCCAGCCGGTGGTTTACCGGCAAATCGCCAAACACCCCACGACCCGCCAATTGTACGCCAAGCGCCTTCTGGAGGCTGGCGTTACCAATGCGGCCGATCTGGACGCCATGGCGGCACAGGTGCATGAACGCCTCGAAAAAGCTCAGGAATATGCACAAACGTTCAAGCCCACAGATTTGCCGCCCCCGACCCGCGGACCTTGGCGAGACGTGGTGAAGGCGCCACGTGATATTCGTGACTGGCGTGTGGAAACCGCGGTACCCGCGGAACGCCTGACTCAAATCGCCCGTCAGGTCTGCGCTATGCCCGAGGGATTCAATGTCCACCCGAAGGTTGCGCAGATGTACAAAATGCGGCTCGAATCCGTGACCAAGGGTACGGACATTGACTGGGGCTGCGGCGAAATGCTGGCGATTGGCTCGCTGCTGGATCAGGGAATTTGGGTGCGACTGACCGGACAGGATGTGTGCCGTGGCACATTTAGTCATCGCAATGCGGTTATTTACGATTCCCAGACCGGTCGCGGCCACACCCCGCTCGGTGCTTTCTGCGAAAACAAATCCCGTTTTACCATCATCAACACCATGCTTTCTGAACTGGCTGTGGTGGGATTTGAATACGGCTTTTCATCTGCAGATCCGCAGGCGCTTGTCATGTGGGAAGCGCAATTCGGCGATTTTGTAAACATGGCCCAGCCGATTATTGACCAGTTCATCACCACTGCCGAAACAAAATGGGGCAAATACAACGGGTTGGTCATGCTGCTGCCCCACGGATACGAAGGCCAGGGGCCGGAGCATTCCCATGCCCGCCTGGAACGGTTTTTACAATTGGCCGCTGAAGATAATATTCAGGTCTGCAACCCGACCACGCCGGCGCAATATTTTCATCTGCTCCGGCGGCAGGTGCTGCGCCAATTCCGCAAGCCGCTGATTGTCATGGCTCCCAAAAGCCTGCTCCGGAACAAACTGGCGGTTTCCAGCATTCAGGATTTTGCCAGTGCCCAGTTCGAAGAAATTATTGATGAAATCCGCCCGCTGGAACGCTCGCGAGTGCGCCGTGTTCTGATTTGCAGCGGAAAAATCTACTACGAACTGCTTGCCGAGCGCGAACGCCACCGCATTACGGATATCGCCATTCTGCGACTGGAACAGATTTATCCTTTCCATGCCGAACGGCTGACTGAAATCGCCCGCACCTATCCCAAGGGAGTGGAAATGGTCTGGGTACAGGAGGAACCGCGGAACAACGGTGTGTATCCGTTTATTGGTGCCAAACTGCACTATCATTGGCCAGGCATGCAGAAGCTGACGTACATTGGCCGCAAACCGTCCAGCAGTCCCGCCGCCGGTTCGCATGAACGCCACCACCACGAACAGGAAGAAATTATTATACGGGCTTTGAATCTTTCCCTGACGGAACTGGAAAAACAGGACCACAGCCTGAGCAATGGCAAAGTAGCCGCGCCCAGCCAGGTCGAAGTAACGGAAGGGACACCCGTAGGCAAGTAAAACAACGCCCGGCCGCCGGCCGGGGCCAGATGGATGTTGTGGAACCGCAAGGATGTTAACAGGAAAGTATGATTCCATGAGTACGACACAAGTAGATTTATTTGTTCCAGGCCTGGGCGAATCAATTACGGAGGCCCGAATCGCCAATTGGGTGAAGACCGATGGCGATTCAGTGGTTGCCGATGATGTGGTGGCGGAGTTGGAAACGGATAAAGCGACGGTAGAACTGCCCGCCGGTTCAACTGGCGTATTGCGGATTGTCAAAGATCGCGGTCAAACCGTGAACGTAGGTGACCTGATTGCGCGCATTGAACCCGGCGCGGCGGGTGGTAAGGCGATCGCCGCCTCGGCCCAGAAGACGCCACCGGCCCGAAATCTGGCACCATCGGTCCAGCGCCTGGTGACGGAAAAGAATCTGGACCCCGCAAAAATTTCGCCCACCGGTCCGGGAAATCGCATCACCAAAGCGGATGTCGTGACCCATCTGGATGCCAAAGATGCGGGAGCCACGTCCCAGTCGGATGCCGCCGCCGCTGAAACTTCCCGTGCCGTCCGCCAGTCCCAACCCGGAAGGCCAACCGCCGTCCCGGCGGATGCCGCCAGATCCGCCGCACCGGTCATAGCCGCGGCCGCTGATGGTCCGGAAGAAACGCGTGTGGAAATGTCCAAGCTGCGCGAAACCGTGGCGCGACGGCTGGTCGAGGCACAGCACACCGCCGCGATTTTGACTACTTTCAATGAAGTCGATATGTCCGCGGTCATGTCGTTGCGCGACAAATACAAGGAAAAATTTGAAAAGACCCACAGTGTCGGGCTCGGTTTCCTGTCCTTTTTCGCAAAAGCCGTCTGTGCCGCCGCCAAAGCCGTTCCCGTGGTGAATGCCCAGCTTCAGCAGCGGGCGATTGTCTACAAAAAACATCTGCACCTGGGTGTGGCCGTGGCTACGGAAAAGGGCCTTATTGTGCCCGTGGTGCGCTATGCCGACAAACTTTCCATGGCCCAGATTGAAGCCGAAATTAAGCGGTTGGCTACCCGCGCCCGCGAGGGAAAAATTTCCCTGGAAGAACTTGGCGGGGGCACGTTTACCATTACGAACGGTGGCGTATTCGGATCGCTGTTGTCCACGCCCATCCTGAATCCACCGCAAAGCGCTATTCTCGGTCTGCATAAAATTGAAAAGCGCGCGGTTGTCGTCAACGATCAGATTGTCATCCGCCCGATGATGTATCTGGCTCTTAGTTACGACCATCGCCTGATCGACGGCCAGCAGGCCGTGACCTTCCTGGTGCACATGAAAGAATCGCTTGAGGATCCTTCGCGACTGCTGCTGGAAGTGTAAGCCTCCGAAACTCAATGCATACCCTGCTTATGTGAACCGCTGAAGCCACACCGCCGGTCAGGCGATTCGGCGGTTCTTGCAATACTGTGGGTAAAATCGCGACCGCTGGTATTCCGCGATGGCATTCTCCTTTGGAATGCATGGCTTGTTCAATCGACGAATTGCCGAAGTGCTCGTCGGTTAAGGCATCCGTACCGGTCCGGTGGCTTATTTGAAAGGGTCTTTCAGCGTGGTGGATACTAATTTGGCTAAAAAATAGCCTTTTTTTTCATGAGCCCTTGTATCCTGCGGAATTCTTACTATGATACACGCAGTTTCTGGTTTTCTTTGTTCTTTATAAAGGATTTGCCAATGGCAGACAAAGCACCAACGAAGAGTGAAATTCTTTCGGCCATTTCCGCGGAGACGGAACTTTCGCGCAAGCAGGTCGCGTCCGTGATGGAAGCGATGGCGGGCCTCATCAGCAAGAACGTGGGCAAAAAAGGTCCAGGCCTTTTTGTAGTCCCGGGCCTGATGAAAATTACCGTCATCAACAAGCCCGCCACCAAAGCTCGCAAAGGTATCAATCCGTTCACCAAAGAAGAAGTCATGTTCAAAGCCAAGCCGGCTCGCCGCGTCATCAAAGTGCGCCCGCTTAAGGCTCTTAAAGACATGGCTAAATAAGTTCGCACCAGAATTTCTGAAGCTGATCATGCGAGCCGGTGGCTGCGGTTGCCTGCGGGCATGATCTTCGGAAGCCTGGGATATTGCCACGGACCGAATGATGTTGATTGTCTCTGGCCTGTTTAAACAGACCGGCGGACATGCGATGCAGTCGCGTTCTTGGTGGCGATGTTGGGTGTTGCCGTGTCGTGCGTTACCGGTTTACGGTTCCGCTGACATTGGCGGCGATGCCTGAAATTGGCGGTTGTGCGGAAATCATTTGGACTGCGCGCGGTTTTCATGGCTTGTCCATGTTGATGGCGTCTGTTCTATGAAGACCAATTTGTTTAGCCGATCAATTGGGTATTTAGTTCACTGTGTTTAATTTGCGTTGAATGCTGCCTGGTCGGCAATTCGGCAGGCAACTTTCAGCCGGGTCACCATCAACTCGACGTGATCTGATAGACATTTATTTCCCATGCCGCGGTTCGACCCGCGGCATGGGTTTCTTTTTTATCCCCTCCGACCAGCGTCCCGGCCAATGCTCCCATCGCGATCTGCTTGCCAGGTTTTGATTGCAGCTAAAAGCTGTGGTCTGATAAGGCCCGTCCTTAAACATGTCAGGTCATAAAATTGACGGCCGAGGCGATGAAAGCTATCCTGCGCCTGCCGTACAGGATGGTTATCGTGTCGCTTGGAGAAATTTATATATATGGCAAATCGACGACAATTTCTGAAAATAATCACTACCGCCGCTGTCGCCTCTTTAGCCGCTGCGCGAACCGATGCGGTGGCGGTCCCGACCACTGGACGTGCCGCATCCGTATCGCGGGCAAACAAGACCATCTTCGGTGAAAATGTGTACGTTTTCGATGCGGAAATGCCTGCCGATGGAATCAACCATATCACCCGAGAAGTTTTCGGGAAGATGGAATCGAATCAGTTTGCATCGCAAGGGTATGCATTCCTGTTCAAACCGGGTAAATACCGTGTGAATTTTAATGTCGGCTTTTATACGGAAGTCGCGGGCCTGGGAAAAAATCCTGACGATGTACTTATTGACGGCGGTGTGAACATCAATGCCCAGTGGAGTGGCGGAGCCGCCCTGGTCAACTTCTGGCGGACAATCAGTAACTTTGCTGTGCTGCCCTCGGCTACCGGCGGTACGACGCGCATTGCCGTGTCGCAAGCCTCGCCTATGCGACGTTTGCACGTGAAGGGCGATCTTAACCTCTTCGACGTGTGGAAGTCATGTCATTGCGGCGCCGGCTACGCAAGTGGCGGGTTTCTGGCGGATTCAGTGGTGGATGGCAAAGTGGTGCCCGCGTCACAACAGCAATGGTTGGCGCGCAACAGCAAGTGGTCAGCCTGGAGCAACGCCGTGTGGAACATGGTGTTTGTAGGGTGTCAACATGCTCCGGGGAACACATTTCCCAATCCTGCCTATACGGTGGTTCACCGGACGCCGGTGATTCGTGAGAAGCCATATTTATATGTCGATAAATCTGGCGATTTCGCGGTCTTTGTTCCCGCGCTGCGGCACAACACCATTGGAGTGTCCTGGGCTTCGGGTGCAACGCCGGGAGCATCAATTCCGATAGAGCAATTTTATATCGCGCACCCCGCCAAAGACTCGGCCGCCAGCCTGAACAGGGCGCTGGCGGATGGCAGGCATGTTATTTTCACACCCGGCACATACGAATTAAGTGACACACTTCGAGTGACCCGCCCGAACACCATACTTCTGGGTTTGGCCGTGCCGTCGCTGAAAGCCATGACCGGGCGGCCCGCGGTTTCGGTTTCTGATGTGGACGGCGTGACCATTGCCGGGCTTATTGTGGATGCCGGTCCGGTCAACTCTCCCTGCCTGCTGGAACTGGGATCTGTCGGCAGTGCGGACGATCACTCGGCTAACCCAAGCTTTCTTTATGACTTAACCGTGCGCACGGCCGGGCCGGCGGCAGGACGCAACGACGCGGGAATTGTCATTCACAGTAGCCATGTGGTGACTGATAATATCTGGATTTGGCGGGCGGATCATGGCAACGGCGTCGGGTGGAGGGCAAATGCCACAAAACACGGACTGGTGGTGAATGCCGACGACGTGACCTGTTATGGATTATTCAATGAACACCACGAGGAATACCAGACGCTTTGGAATGGCAACCGTGGTCGAGTGTACATGTATCAATCTGAAATGCCGTACGATCCGCCCGACCAGGCATCATGGATGGCTGGCCAGACCGATGGCTACGCATCGTACAAAGTGGCCGATACCGTGACCGATCACGAGGCCTGGGGATTGGGAATTTACTGCTTTTTTCGTGATGCTGTTATTAAATGCCAGAGCGCCATTCAGGCACCGTCTGTCCGAGGGGTTCGTTTGCACGATATGACGACGGTCTGGCTAAGTGGAAAGAAGGGCAGCCAGATCGATCACATTGTCAATCGCATCGGCGGCCGGGTGTACGGCAATACTCCCGCTTCGGCCATGCGACAGACCTTAAATGAATTCGGTGGCATCGGCTGATACCCGTGTTGTCAGCGACCGTTTCACGCCCGTGAGCCGTGACGGGGTTTTCCCCCTTTCACGCCCCGCAGGCCAGATCACCATATCCCGCGTATGTGCGGCCACAAGTCACGCTTGTAATCGGTCCGCTTATTTTTGATGGTGCGCAGCGGCATCAGGCTGCCGCAGCCCGCTTTATAATCCTTGTCCGCCGTGCAGGGTGTCCAGCGACTGATACTTTTTTTCCCGGGCGATGCGCTTCAGAAGTCTGATCCGCAATTCCTGTTCGTGGCGCGGCAGTTTTGTTGCGGGTGTCAGCAGCTTAATCCCCTGCTTCCAGCTATCAAGTGCTAAGCTGTTCTCATTTAGCTTATGGAGCGTATCGCCAAGGTGCAGAAATTCCGCGGCATTTTCACCGCCGGGAAGTGCCACGGCAATACGCAATTCTTCAAGTGCCCGCCGGAAATGCCCAAGCCGATAGTAAATCCATCCCAGCGTGTCACGGGAAGCGGTATCCCGCGGGTATTCCCTCACCGACAGTTTCGCCATGCCCAGTGACTTGGTCAGATGCATTCGCCGCTGCGCCCAGAAAAACGCCAGATTATTGTTCGCTTCGGCATTGCTCGGCTCGATAGCAAGAATCCTTTTCATCTGTGTGACATAAGTGGTCGTATCGCCCTGTTCGTAGCTCAGGTCCGCAAAGGCTTGAATGTCCGCGATTCGCGGCGCGGGCTGGTAGGCCAGATTGTGGAGGACAGCCAGCGCCCGCTTTGGCCTGTTTACCTGCTCCAGAAAATGTACATTCAGGCGTTTGACCCAATTCCGATTCGGCAATTTCGAGCTTAACTTTGCCAGCCAATCCGCTGCTGCGATCGAATGGTGCAGTTGCAGAAGCAAGTCCACATACATGACCTGACGGGAACTGGAACGAAATTCCCGCTCCGCCGCCGCGCGGACGCTGGCCATCGCCTTGTGAGGATGGCCGTTCGCAAGCAGGCTTTGCAGAAGAGCCGCCATGAGCGTCGGATCATCCGGGCGTTGAAAAAGAGCTGCGTGAATATCCTTTAAGGATTGTGCGAACGCATGACGGGCAAGGTCGCTTTTCCAGAGAGCCATCGCGATTCTTTTATCACGCGGATTGTGCTTCGCGGCGTTTCGCAGCAGTTTATCCGCAAGAATACTGTTTCCAGCGACCAGCGCATGATTTGCCGCAAAAACGATGCTGCGGGAATCCGTCGGAAAATTCACCGCGTAAAGGTGTTCCAGCCTCTGTGTCAGGACGGTATTGTTTTTATTTTGCGCGATTCGCAATAGGCCGCGGTAAGCCGGCGCGAAATCCGGAAACAAATTCAGCAGAATAAGGAGTTCATGAATTTCCGGGCGTTGCTGGCCGCGTGCCCGATATACTCTGGCCAGCAGCCAATATCCCAGCAGCCTATGTTTATTCATTCGCTGATATGCTGTCGCTAATCGCAATGCGGAGTCTGTCCGGTCCTGACCCAGGTCCATGGCCAATTGCATGACCAGCCGGTCCGGGTGGTGGCTCAAATGCCGGATGCCGGTACGCAATTCTTTACTGGCGGCGGCAAAATCGTGCTGCAGAAATAATTCCCCGGCAATAAATTTCTGTATGCCCGGCAATTGCGAATCTGAATTTTCGGCCGCGTATCCGAAGCCCGTGGCCGCCAGATGGTCTCCCGCCGCGCTGGCCACAATCGCCAGCAAAAAGTACCGCCAGGCTCTTTTCCGCTGAATTAGCGTGCTGGAAATCCGATTTTGTCCGACGGCCGCCGAGGCGGGCAATCCGGTGTGGTGGTCGCCCGTTGCACGTACCAGGTTGGCCAACTCGCGTTGCGTGGGATATGGCCCGATCAGCACATACAAATCGTTCCGCACCACGCCCGCAGTTAGGATGCCATTGGCCGCCGCACCGGCCAGCAGTTGGAGTGCCGCCCCAGTCCTGCGCTGCTGTCGGGACAGGGAAAGATATTCCAGCATTGTGGCCGTGTCAGTCGGATGAGCATTCAGATATTGCTGAAAATGTCGCAGGCTCGCCGCCCACTCTCCTGTGGTTAATTCGTGCCGGGCTTTCGCAAGAAGCCGCAGCATCGCTGGATTCACCGCCCCCTGGGCGGCCGGTTTGATGGCGGCCACCGTTTCGGTCTGGCACATTGCGGCGTTTGCCGCCAGAAATACCGCAGCGGCACCAGCCCACTTCAGTAGCCATCCAACACGCCAAAGCCGGGGTTTGCGTTGTGCCGAATAGCGGGTGGTGATCTTCATATTCGATAACTCCGGAATCAACAGTCAGCATATTGTAGTCCGTTATCGGCGTATCGTCGCGAAGCCCGACATTCGGCATTTATCGGATCTGCCCGTCTTGGTCCGAAGTTGTCCGATTGCGTGCGGAATGGTTCGTGAAGAACAACTGTGAAAGTCTGTCTGCCGGCTTGTGACCGTGGTCCCAGGCCGCTTGGAATACTCCATCTGTTCGCTTTCGGTGGATCGTCCGCTCACACATAAGTGTAGGTTGAGCCTTCCGGTAAAAAGGGGCACTCTTTTTGCTTGCCGCCAGAACGAGCATTTTTGTGGAGGCGGTCGTCCCACGTGCGTGCCTTTTATTTGCCGCCGGCGCGGGGCTCGGCTGGTGAAAATCCAATGGAGCGCAACCTTAGCCATGCCCCCGGTTCGCCGGCCTTCACGGGCGCGATCATAATCTGCGCAATGTGGCCCCGATAAGCGGTCGAGGCACTTAGTCTGATGGCATAATGGTGATAATGTCCATCGCCGATGATTTTAAAAGCAATGCTGCGTTCCGCGGCAAAGCCCGTCTGCCGCGTGTTGCGCCAGAACATCCTGCCGCTTTTGCGGCTGGTTTTAAAAGCCGCGTCCATGTAGAGAACCGGAGCCTGCCGGGCCGGCCAGAAAGCGGAAGGACCGACCAATTCCGGGTGGTGCCCGGCAAGCGAAATATTCAGCCGTCCTTTGACAGGCCAGCCTGTATCGATTGCGTCGTGATAGACCCAGCCCTGCCGATCGCGGGTAAATGTCCATACCGGTGGGCGCGGCCGCTTTGCATGCCGATAAACAAAATCACGAATATCCTTCAGATTGCCCACAATTAAAACATAATGGTATTGATATATAATATTGTGATCAAGAATCACAGATTGGTTGGGAGCCATATAGCCCGTTTGAGCGCTGGCAGGACCGCCGTGGCCGGTTTGCGCGCCAAAAAAGCCGCCGGAGAAATCAAAAGTACCCGGTGACCAGACGCCGATTCCGTTGTCATTGCTGTTTAACATGGCCGCCCAATTTTCTGTGGCGTGAAACGGAATCCAGGGGTCGCCGCGCAGTTTGCCCGCGAAAACGGCCTGTTCGCGGGCCAATGCTTGGCGCGTGTCAAGGAACGTGAGTGGCCGATGGGTGAAAGGCCGATTGCCGGTATATGAGACCAGCCGCCAGTATTTGCCAACAGTATAAATGGCTGGGCATTCCTGCGGCCGTCCGGGGTATTGCGTGTGATCCATCCGGTGAAGAATGGTGGCGCACCGTACATAGATGGCGTTGTTGTGGAGTCTAATAGTGCATTGAAACGTGCAATGTGCCGGAACATTTTTCAGCGGCCAGATCATCGGAATACAGCGTACCACCAGACGCGACGCGGTCTGGTGGAAGTAGGTTATTTTGCTCCGAAAGCCGAAGGCGTCGCCGCACTGAATTGGATTCCATCCGAGGCCGCGCCATGCCGGCGCAATTATTTTGCCGGGTGGAATATACGGATTCGGGCCTGAATAATCAGACATTTGAATCTCTCTGCCAAGATCGCAATGGTTAATCAGATTGGTCTTTTTTCCAGACCGGGAAATACTGGTGATCGCGCCACCCATGGCCAGATTGACACCCACCCGCAGTTTGCCATTATCCAGATAGCGCATGACCGGCGCGGGTGCGGGCTTGGCAAAACAGCGACTGATTTCCAGTCCGCGGCCAGGCATCAGAATGATAATTGCGACACAGGCCATCCAGCGAAACGGGTAGGAGTAAATCATATCTGTTCCTGTCACCTCATACGACCAAAATGCGCAGTCCGCGTATCACCAACCGAAATCGGGAAGCGATCATGCACGCCCGTGATACACCGTCTGAACCGGTATCGCCATCTCCGCCCGCACAACCTGTTGAAAACCCGGCACAATGTTGGACTCCCGCGGATACGCCAGACTGCGCTGAAGGTCGTCATTATTGACGCCCGGCATGGCGATTTCCTCCGGGACTTTCCTGCCGGTTTGCACGGATTATTCCAGCAAATCAGTCGCGAGCAGATCCTTGGCTATAAAACTTCAAACCGGGAATTGCATTGACCCGATTTACCCGCGGACGTCGGCCCTCCAGTTTTTCTTTCCGCGCTCACAATAATGAACGACCAATAGCGATTTTTGTTGCCGTCATTCCAGATTTGTGGCGGCTCTTAACGTATCTTCAAACCCGGCCCCTCTCATTCCCGCATACTCGTGGTAATAGTCACCAAAAAAGCAAATTGCCGGATGCCCAACCCTTGAAAATATTCCTTCGCCATGCGTCCTGCCGCGATGTTTCCCGCGCATAGCCGTGTTGTACGTTTAGTCGCAAAGCCCTCGGATGGTTGTCCAAACGCGCATTGCGACAATCTTTCTATCAGTCACGACGGCCATTCTCTGGACTTATACCCTTATGAAAGCGCCTTTACAATTCACGAAATCAACGCATGAACAGACAATACAATTGACGTGCGCCAGCTGCGCCTTGGCACAAGCCCGCGAACAGGCGCTTTCTTTGTGAATGCGGCCTATGACGCACCGGTAACTTTCCCAGGCTGGCTACAGCACAGACCACGGCTGTTCGTGAAGGCTCCATCGGGCAAGTGCCGGTATCATGTGCTGGCTGTCATTCCTATCATGACTCATGAATTGGCGGGGGTGGACGAATAAAGGCTGTCTCAATTCCCAATAAATATGCAAACCGCCGAACAAAATGGAGGTGTCGGACTTGGGCGGTTCGCTCAACACGGTACTGGAAAGCGCCCGCGACCAACGCCGCACGCTGGTGCAAGATTTGGTGACCGCCCAACACATATTACCAGCCCGAGGGCTTTTTGATGGAATACTGCGGGTCTTTTACAAGATGCAGAGAAGCCACTTTGTCCGGATGCGCGGGATTAAACCGGCCGGTTCCGGGACGGATGAATTTGGCCAGGCCAAGGTGGTCGGCGCGAATTCCGATCAGTACGCATTTGGCAATTTCATAGGCGCCGTAGTCGTCGTTATGCGTGCGGTCCACAAAGGCAATCGCAGATTTTTCGGCGCCAAGGGCGTTAAAAAATGTGGTGCTTAAGGCGTTGAGGTCAATCAGCGGCACATTCTGCTGTTTGGCAATGAGGCGCATTTCGGCGGGAAAGCCGTCCAGCGTGTTAATCTGTTTGCCATGTTTGTAAATGCGGCGGGCCATGGGGGTTACGAGTACGGGGATGGCACCTTTGGCGCGGGCACCATGAATCATGGTCAGCAGGGATTGCCGATATTCGTTTTTCGGACCCGCATGCGGGCCGCGTTCATGCTGGTCGTTGTGGCCGAATTCGATCAACATATAATCGCCGGGTTTAATGAGACTCATTATTTTCTTATAGCGCTGCTCCCCGATAAAACTGTTGGCGGATTCGCCATCTTCGGCGTAGTTGTCCACCACCACACGGCGCGGAACAAAAAAGCGGGTGAACATCTGCCCCCAACTGCACCAGGGTTCAAAACGCTGATCGGTGTCGGTGGAATCTCCGGCAATGTAAACCGTTATTGGATGCCGGGATTTGGTAATCGTCATGGCGCACAGGCAGGCACGGGAATTGGCGAATTCAACAGTCAACTTGTTATCCCATTCCAGAGAACCGATTTCGCGACCTTTCAGTCGCACGCGGCCACCGGTGGAAATTTCCGGCACACGTGTATTGACCGTAAAGGTGCGGATCACGAAATGGCCTGGTTTGGTAACAATGCGGCGGAACATCAGACGTCGCTGTTCGGCTTTTACTGTTGTGACGCTGGCTGCTTTGGCATCTCCCAGTGTGACGGTGACGTTATAATTGCCGGGCGCCAGCCGCACTGAAAAAAAGAATGGATGCCTGCTGGTTACAAAATGAGCGTCCAGACCGCGCGGCGTGTGCCGATTGACACCTTTGACCTTAAAACCAAGATCAAAACCGTAGCCGCGGCGGGGCGTATATTTTGTGTCGGGAAGAACCTGGATGTATCCGGGAACAGTCGTACCCGGTCCGAATTGAAATTTCAGCGGGGGTGTCAACTGGGCCGCGTGCGCCGCGGGAACCATATTCAGGGCAAGTAAAAGGCCGGTTGCCGCCGCAAACCGGTGCCCCAAAAAGCTTGCTGCAAACCTGCTGAATTGCGACATGTGGTTCATTTAAATTTCCTTGCTAAGATTTACGCGGCATTTCTATGGGTTAGCACGGCCCACTTGCTCGTTTGTTGCAAAAGCGGCTTCGCCGTCGGAGCGCCATCGCCCCAAGCCCCAAAAATGTAATCGCTAATTCACCCGGTTCGGGCGTGGGCGTAAGCATGATGCTGTGTGGGCTATACTCAAGCTGATAATCCGCCGCCAGCCCCGACACAGAATTGAATCTGCCGGTCAACGTGCCGGTAAAAGTGGCAATCGTATAGCTGCTTCCGTCATAGCCGCCGGCCAATTCTGTCAGATTCAGCTTGCTGGTATTATTCAGCGCAAGGTTACCCGAGATCACCAGCAGATTGCTGGTACCCTTGGATCCTAAATTGGCCATCAATGTGCCGGCATTGTCGAGATTACCCGTGATATGCAATTCGCCTGCGGGACCCGCGGCCGGATCCCCGGCCGAAATAACGCCGTAATTGGTTACATTCGCCGTGATAATGCCAGTTCCGGCCAGTTCACCGCCGGTGCCGGCGGCAAACGTGGTGTTGCTTTCATCGGTGGACACCACGATGCCTGCCGCATCAACCGTTAGAGACATGGCGTTGGTAACGCTGCCGTCAATCACCAGCGTTCCGCCGTTTATTTCCAACCTTCCGCCAAAGCTCTCCGGGCCGCTTAGCGTTAAAGCGCCCGTCCCGATTTTATAGAAATTGGTGATATAACCGCTGGTCCCATTCAGCGAGCCGTTAAATGTGGTGCTGGTATTCAACCCGCCCACCACATAATTCAGGGCGTGGTCCAGTGTCGCGCCTGGAGCTGTCTGCGTGCCCGCCAAAGTGCTTTCCGTCGTGCCGGTTAACGCCCCCAGAACAACGTTATAGCCATAAGGTGCATGGTCTGTCTGGCCGTTGAAATAGGAAAATGTGATGGAATCCGTGGCGGTTCCATTCAGATCAAGCGTGCCATTGTTAAGGTAAAATCCGATCACGCCGGTCGCGTTGGATACCCCGTCAAAACCGACATTGGTGCCATTCCTGCTGGCCATCAGATTAACCGTACCGGTAAATGCGGACCAGTCGCCACCAATCAGGTTTCGCACATAAAATGCACTGATGTCCAGCACGCCGCCACCAGACAGAGTGCCGGAGTCAGCCATGTTTCCGCCCAGCACCGCATAATTGTTATTTTCAAACACAATATTGCCGGTCTTACCGGTTGGCAGATACAAATTGTTTAATATTTCTCCGGAGTCATTCATGGTGCCCCCATTAATAGTTATGGTTCCCACGCCCGCCCCGGAAACATTATTCAGATTCAGTGTCCCGGCATTCAGTGTCAGGCCGCCGGAAAAGGTATTTGCGCCCCCCAATGTCAGCGTACCGCTGCCATTTTTAATCACGGACAGCGTTCCCACGGAATCCTGTATGACTCCATTGAAGGTGCTGTCGGAATTATTGCCACCCAGCGTAAGGGTGTAGTTTCCGGTATTGGCTGGGCTGTTGTTATCCACAGCGCCTGTGCCATTCAGCGAGCCAATGGTGACATTGTTGCCGCCTATGTCCAGCGTAGCGCTGGAACTGATATTCAACTCGGTTGCCGCAGGCAGCGCCGAAGCGATTCCCAGGAACAATGTGCCTGCATTCACGTTGGTTGCGCCGGAATAAGAATTGGTGCCATTAAGAATAATGGTGCCGGCACCCGCTGCCGTCAGTGTGGCCGCGCCCGTACCGTTGTCCGTAATATTCGCATTTATGGTCAGGGCCGCGGCGGTGGAATAATTCAGCAGCACCAGTTCACCAGGATTCCCATCCGTTGGGCCGCCGGCGGTAAGCATGCCAGCGGTACCGCTTGTGCCAATAACAAGCCCCAGCCCGTTGGCCGCCTGCATGACGCCGCCTGCCGCGCCAAGCCGAAGCGTTTGGCCGGTGCCCACAGCCAGCAGTCGCACCGTGGTGGTGTCGGTATCCAGCAGTGTATTGATATCTGTTGTGCCGTTGGCCACCGCAATATTTCCGGTGGAGGCGGCCGTGATACGGAAATTAGAACTGGAGTGATAGCCGCTCATCTGGCTGATAACGGTGTTACCGCCGGCAAAATCAAGATATTCGGCGTAAGGAACGACGTTGTTGTTTGATACGGTGGCCCAATCGGTCTGGTTGAAAGTGGCCCAACCGCCAATTATGCCGGTGTTTGCATTGTTGGTCAGGCTGTTGCCATTGACCGTTCCACTTGTGGCAAAATCGATGGTGGCATTGTTGCGGATCAGCGGGCCGTTGATGGTTAATGTATGGCCGCTGCCTGCAATCCATTCGTCGCTTCCATTGTTCAATGTCAGTCCATTGCCAATGGTGATGTTGCTGCCGGAAGCGTGTATGTCGCCATTTAGAATGAGGGCGGAATCAAATACAATTCCGCCGGTTCCGGTCGCGTTTATTCCGCCGGACCCGACAGTCAGCGTATGGATGCCGGCACCAATTGTAACGGCAGCGGCGGAGGTGCTGTTGACACTGTTGACAGTCTGATTGGCACCAAGAGTGACTGTGGCGCCGGATGCAAAATAGACATCATCCAATGACTGGGGTGTGTTGTTATAGGCAACTTGGGAATTTGGGGATGTCGACCAGTTTCCTTTGGTATTCCAAGTGTTATCCGCGTCGGCCCCGCTCCAATATACGCTGAAGCCCAATTGTATCTGTTCGCCGGCAATGGCGGCGGCATATTTTTCAATGTTGTTGTAGCCGGTGTTGTTGTAGTCTCCGGCGGGGTTGGCGAAATCCGCAGAGGTCAGACCATGCTGCTGAATCCAGGCTATGGGGACTGAGCCGGACTGTCCGCCCAAGGGTAGCGAGCCTCCCTGCAATGTGCCAAAGCCCGCATTGGAAATGCCGGTGTCCGCGGGGCTGTTTAAAATTCTGCCGCTGGTACCTAATGATTGCACGTTAGCCAGCACCTGGGCATCAACGGAATTTAGATGCAGGGAATCGCCAGTGTTGGCTACATCATTGGAAAAGGCCTGCAGGGCGGTTTTGGCGTTCTCTGTATAGAACGGTGTGCTGGCCGATGTGACACCGGTCGGATATACCGACGAACCGTTCAACACGCCGTTGCGGCTGGAGTTTTCCAGGTTTCCGCTGGCATAGGCGTTAATGTTGGAATCCATCTGGAAGAAGGCATCACCGGGGTTGGTGGTGGATGGCCCGGTGATAAAATAATTGCCGACGATATCCTGATTAAAATGGCCGCTTGTGTCGGCGACTGTATATCCAGCTTCAAAGTTATAAATAACATTATTAACGAACTGCGCGTCGGCTTTGGCCATTGGATTGCGGTTATGCGCGCTGACCAGGAGATTGTTAAAAAAGCTGGTCGGTCCGGTCTGGTCATGAATATTGAAGGTTTGGGCGGCGATGGGGTCGGCCACAATGGAGTTCTGAATGGTGATATCGCCGCCGGTGCTGCCGTTTCCCACGGCATCAATATTGTCGTAAGGGCCGTATTCGATGGAAACGTGATCCAACAGGGCATTGGTGGTGCCGTACATGTCCACGGCGGTTTTCTGCACAGTGCTTGGGCCGCCCTGCAGGACACGAAGGTATTGGACAATATCATTTGTGGAATTGGACAATGACAGATTGTATCCGTTGGTGCCCCCTTGAATGGCAATGCCCTGTCCCGGCGCGGTCTGCCCGAATATGGTGACATTGCTGGCGATGGCGAGTTCAGATTGCAGATTAATGACCCCACCGACATCAAATACCACAATTGAATTGGCCTGGCTGACGGCCTGGCGGAACGAGCCTGCTCCTGCATCATTAAGATTGGTGACCACTTGAACCGTGCCGCCGCGGCCGCCCGTGGCGTTTGCGCCAAAACCAAGTGCGTCAGGAATGGCCAGTGGTGTGCCGGCGCGGATTGTCTGGATCGAATTGGAAATATATCCCGCGGCTGCCAATGAAAGTAGTGCGACCAGGTGGTACCGCTTCAATAATGGTTGCTGCGAAATAGAAAACCCTCCGTGTGCGCTTGCCCCGATGCCATTAACTTTGACTCAGGGTGAACTAAAAATAAAATGGATGCCACGCAATTTGCGTGCGAAGCATATACCCAACTCGGATTGCGCTGATACATTAACGCCGGCGGATTTTGACACAAACGCGGCTTTTTATTCGGTTTGCCGTCCATCGTATATGTATCGCATAGCTCTGGCACCATGCGATTTTGCTTCCGCTCACGAAAGTGGAAGATAAAAAAACCGCGCCGGCGGCGAACGGAATCGGTGCCCGGCGCGGCTGACGTTCAAATTGAAAATCTGGTAACGGAACCACAATCCGGGTTTATTTGGCACCTCCGTCATTTGGGTCTGGCAGGATATAAAGCGGTTCCAGGGTGTTTAGCTGAAGGGACATCACGTGGCCATCCGCACAGACGAAATTGGCCATTCCAGACGTCGACGATGCGGTCAGCATGTGGCGGAACCGAGCTCCGGTCTTGTACAGGTTGGCGGGGGCTGGGTAATCGGAATTGCCACCGCTGGCCGGCGAGGCCGCAAACATCTGACCGGTGATGCTGTATTTGCCGCCCGGAATGGAGGCCTTCATGTCGTCATCCCAGCCGGACCAGCCAGGTGAACCCCAATAAAACAGCCAATCATTGGTGCCATTCGACCAGTTTTGTGTGGCATCGCCATAAAGAATGCAGTTTCCCGCGTTGACCACATAGCTGGTGGGCAACGATTCCGCGGGTTGATTCTTTTTCGCACTAAAGTAGCCAAGCAGGACAAATGGGTTGGCTGCGTAATTCAAAGCGTATCCGGAATTCTGCACCAGCGCGCCTGGATCTTCAAACAGAGAGGCCCATTTGACCTGATCAAATGCGGGAAGCGGCTTGCCCTGCCCATCTTTGCCTTCATAACCGTAGTTCGTCGGCTGCACGGGTGCGCCGGCATACATGAAGAACAGCAGGTTGGCCCATTCGCCGGCGCGGTAATAATTCGTATCGTAGCCCGAGGGGGGATAGAACCCTTCGTAAGAATCTGCATATTCAATAGTTAACTGGCCGAGGGATCGCAATCGGGCTTGACACTGAATACTGATTGCCGATTGTTTCGCCTGTGCCAGTGCGGGCAGCAGCAGCGAAATAAGCAGGGCGATGATTGATATCACCACCAGCAGCTCGACGAGTGTGAACGCTCTGCGACGGGTTGGTTTAAAGGGACGCATAAGAAATCCTCCAAAAAAGGAGACGGTGCGAAGCCATAAGAATTTAAAACCGGCCGGCCTGCCGCAACGCACGGTCAGGCGGCCGGGTTAACCATTTTTCTTCAGGCAGATACGCGACCACGGCGACGGCCCGCCAGCAGCAGGCCGGCAAAGCCGACGCCGAAAAGGGCCAGGGTAGCTGGTTCGGGGGTTGCCGTTGCCGAAAGGGTAATGTTGTTGGCGTTGTAGTTGACCGTGTAACCGGCCCCCAATCCACTAATGGTCGCGAAGGTTCCACTCAGGGTTCCGGTGAAACTCGCGATCGTATAAACGCTGCCATCAAAACTGCCGGTAAGACCTGTTAAATTCAAGGCGCTGCTGGGCCCAAGCGTCAGATTTCCAGTTATTGCCAGCAGACTGCTGGCGCTGGATGGGCCGACATTGATGTTTAATGCGCCATTGCTGGTAACGTTGCCTATGACTGATAATGTGCCGGTGCTGCTGACGGCCGGATCGCCAGGTGCAATGATTCCGTTGTTGGTCACGGTAATAGGAAATGAAGCGTTGCCAAGGGTTCCATTGCCGGCTAACGTCCCGCCAGCGCCGGCTGCAAAAGCCAGTCCTGACTCCATTGTTGTGGCTTTGGTCAGGGCCGCATCCACCGTGATACCCGTGGTGCCCGCCGGCGTTGCGGTGACGCCCAATGCCCCGTCCACCACAAGCGAGCCACCGTTGACTTCAGTGATTCCCTGGAAATTATCAGCGCCGGTCAGCGTCAGCGAACCGGTCCCGACTTTGTAAAGGTTTACCTGACCGGCGACTCCGGCCAGCGTACCTGCGAATGTGGTGCTGGTATTGGCGGTACCAATGACATAATTGAGAACGTGGTACGGGAAGCTTCCATACGAGTAACCCCCCAATGTGCTGTATTTGGTTCCGGTCAGCGCGCCGATTACCGCGTTTACTCCATTGAGGGTGGATTTATTTTGTTCGTTCTGGTACGAGAAGGTCAACGAGTCGGTTGCAGTACCGTTCAAATTCAACGTACCGTTGTTAAGATAGAATCCGCCGTTACCCTTAGAATTGCCAGCGGCAAGGCTGTCCTCGAAACCGTTGAAACCGAGGTCCGTGCCATTTCTGGCGGCGGAAACATTGACCGTGCCAGTAAAGGCCGACCAGTCACCGCCGATATTATTCCGCACGTAAAACGCGTTGATGTTCAATGTGCCGCCGCCGGTAAGTGTACCCGTATTCAGGGCATTGCCTCCGAGGGTGTCATAGTTATTGGTCTGCTCCATGACGATGTTTCCGGTGTTACCCGATGCGACATATAAGTTACTTGTAATGTCTCCTGAATCACCGAGTGTGCCACCATTAAATGAGATAGTTCCAGTGCCTGGATTGGTGCCCGAGATCAGTGTGCCGCCATTCAGATTGGTCCCACCGCTGAAGGTGTTGGCACTTTTCAGCGTCACGGTGCCCGTGTAGCCGGTATCAAGGTTCAGCGCTGTGGCGCCGGTAATTCCGGATACATCGCCGGTAAAGTTGGTCAGGGAATAGCTGCCCGCACCAGTCATAAAATCGACGGAAGCCGGGCTGACGCCCGAACCGGTGCCGACTGTCAGGGCCAGGTTTGTGGCACCACCGGTGAATTGCACAGCTGAGCCGTCGGTATAGGCGACGCCGTTGGTGCTGGTGGTGGTGTCGTTCCAGTTCAGGTCGGTGCCGGTGGTGTCCCAGTTGCCATTGGTGGCACCAGTGTAAACGAGTGTGTCTGCCGCAATTGGGCGCGTGCTTAGCATTGCCGAACCGGCCAATAGAGCAACCGCCAGTGTAGCGCAACCGAGCAACCGATTGCGCCGGTTGAGCATCATTTGATTCCGCTGCGAACTTGCCATAGGAAACTCCTCCAGAAAAGGGCGCCGATAATTCGTGCGTATCACACGATTCGGCAGGCTCAATCTCAACGCTCACCAACACCGACAAGGCATCAGCCATCGAGACCCGTTTAATTTAGTATTCGCGCCGACGGTCAAACCTTTTGCACCATTCCGATGTTCCGTTCAAGAGCGGCGGAACAGACGCGGGACAGAATCAGGAAAAGTTTGAACGCCTCTGATTTTTTCAACTCATTCAAGGCCAGTTTTAAGAATCGACCGGCCTGTGCAACTTGTGACGTTTTCCTTCGTATGGCATTAACGTCATCAACTTAAAGGAAGTATACCCGGCATTTTCAGCATATCTAGAGTATATTTGTGACCACTTGTTATACTTTTGTCGCATGATTTCCTGGCCTCATGCAGGGTGAAGTGTCTCTATTGGGCGGTGCAAAGCCCACAGCGAATTGCCGGAAACCTGGTAAGAGATGTCTAAGCGGCCACCCTTGCTCCTATTCACGGCAGCATCGCGTCGCCACAGCGGCCAAAGCGGCGAATTGATTGCAACTAAATTCCGGCAAAAGCGAAAGCCGCGCATTTATTGCTTTTCATGCGGCTATAGCCCTTTATTTCTGCAAGCCTGCCGTTCGGATTTATCCGAACCAAAGCGCCATGTCCTGGATGATATTATCCACTGTTCCGTCGACTGCTCAATTGTACAAATGTAGCCTGTTGTTATAGTTTTGTTGCGCGGGCGGGCCGGCGGCAGTCTTATTGGTCAAATAAACAGACTCTTTCTTCGGTCCGCCGGTGACCGGTTAACGCTTGCATGCATCGTTTTTACGGCCTATTATCCTTTTGTCGGATTGCATGGCCATGTCGATATGGCCAATGGCGTTGTTTTTCCGGAGATTTCGCCACCCGGTGTATGAATAGTAGTGTTTTTGTCGCCCTTTTTCATGCAACGGCCGGCCTGGAATCCGTCCGGTTTGAACAGGAATTTATAGCGACAGGATTGCGGACATGGCTTCACAGGCGATTATCAGTCAGACGCAGGAGCCTTTTGCCAAACGGCTGGATGGTCGAGCCGTCACGCGCCCGCAGGATGAACCGCCGCATGGAATCCCGATAGCGCTGCGTTCCGCCCAGCACTCGCAAATCAGCCGCGGCCGCTTCGAGCCGCCTTGGTCCAAGCGCATTGTGTTGGCCAATTGGCTGATAAAGGGAGAGGCGTTGATGGGCGTAGGGGGCCGGCGTGTGCCCATAAAGCCCGGCGATTTTGCATTGTATCTCCCTTCCATGCCGCATCAGATATGGGCGGTTTCCAAAATTGTTGAAATGTGCTGGTTTTCGATTGATGGCCCGCTGGCCGAACCGTTTGTTCTGCAATTGAATTTGCGTGCAGGCGTGTATCCGTTTGGTCCCGCGCCGCTGGCGGTGATTGACACCATGATGGATTCGCTAAGCGACCATACCATTCAGGGACGTCGCCGCGCCAGTCTGCTGGCAATACAGGCCTGGTACGATATCGCCAACACCATTCGCGCGCCGGAAGTGCATTCGGTCATCAGTCAGGCCCGCCACCTTATTGAGCAGGAATTTTCCGATCCTGACACTTCCGCCAAGCGGGTGGCCACCAGGCTGGGCTATCATCGTGCGTCATTAAGCCGCATGTTTCATGAAAGTACCGGCGTGACTCTGAAGGATTATCTGACGCAGGTTCGGCTTCAGGAAGCGCAATCGCTGCTTTTACACAGCGATTTTAAGGTCGCCGATATAAGCCGTAAATGTGGGTTTCTGGAAGTCAGCTATTTTTGCCGCTGGCTGCGGAAACATACGGGGCAGACGCCATCGCAAATTCGCGAATCCGCAGCGCCGTAATTTCCCAAACGCGCTTGTCCAAGCCAGGCTGATTCAGTTTGGCGGCCGCGTCGGGGGCCACCGTTCCGCTCTATCGGTAAAGTCGATAGAGACACACAAAGCCCCAATTTAGAGTTAGTTTGACCATACCTTCTGCCAATGTACGCGGTTGGGCAGTTGGAAGGTATAAAGGCAGCCCGCAAGACAATTGGGTTTGCACCATGACGCCAACCACCGTTGTCCGCCAATGGTGATACAATTGCCTCTATCGTATGAACTTCGTTCGGCACTATTGCGGCGGCGGCCCGTTGTGATATAACTAAACAGATGGCAAACGCCTCCCTGATGGGTATAGCCCATCGTGGAGCATCCGCTTACGCCCCGGAAAATACTGTCGCCGCATTTGATGAGGCCATCCGTCTGGGTGCTGCGGCCATCGAATTTGATGTGCGGGAGACCGCGGATGGCGTTCCGGTGGTGGTGCATGATGAAACAGTGGATCGAACCACGAATGGGCATGGCCGTGTAAACGAATTAACGCGGCTGGAGCTGTTGCGGCTGGACGCAGGCTCGTGGAAACATCCGCGCTTTGTCGGAACCCGTATTCCAACGGTGGCTGAGGCTCTGGCGGCCATAGATGATCTGGCGATTCCGGTGCTGGAACTGAAAACAACCGTATCGGCTGGCATATTGGCGGATATTCTGACGGATTTTGCCATGACCGACCGTGCGGTGGTCTTGAGTTTTGAAGCTTTTATGCTTGCCCCGCTGCGACCGATTCTTCCGAATATCCGAATCGGACTTCTGGCGGATGTATGGACAACTGATTTGCCCCAGCGCTGCGTTCAAACTGGGGCGGGAATTATTGTGGCAGATACCGAAATTCTGTCGCTGGAACGGGTGGGCCAGATACGAAGCGCGGGACTTGCGGTGTGGACGTACACCGTCAACGACGCCGGCACAGTCGCCGCATGTGCCGCCATGGGTGTCACCGGTGTCATAACGGATTACCCGGATTTAATCCGCAGCCGTGGTGTGCCATCCTGAATTGCGGGCGGCAATATTAAAGCTGTTCCCATGGCCCCCAGTGAAGTTTTTGCCGTCTGGCGGGTGATGGCCGTGAAACAATCAATTTAAAATCCGGCATTTAAGCGGAGTAAACAACGCCGCACCGGAAATTTACTTCAAGCGAGGTTATGTGTCAGACAATCAGACAGTACAGGAAACCACAGTGACGGGTCTGCTGGAAATTACCGAAAAAGGCCAGGGCTTTTTGCGGTTCGAATCGCGCAAGTTCAAGCCCGTGCCGGCGGACCCCACCGTCTCTGCCGAGGTTATTGCACGGGATCATCTGCGGCCGGGGCTGATGGTGACGGCCACCGCTAAATCCAATGGGCGGTCACCCGCTCCCGCGGTGATGGACATCGTTTCGGTGAATGGCAAAACCCTTGAAGAATACTGGCAGATGCCCGCATTTGGCGACCTGACTGTCATTGATCCGCGCGAACGTCTGAAACTTGAAACCGTGGGCGGCCCCATTTCTATGCGTATCATGGACCTGCTGACACCCATTGGCCGCGGACAGCGCGGGCTGATTGTCGCGCCGCCAAAAACCGGTAAGACCACGCTGCTGAAGCAGATTGCCGAAGCCACGCTGCGGAACCATCCGGATATGAAGGTGTTCATTCTTCTGGTCGATGAACGGCCCGAGGAAGTCACCGACTTTCGACGCACGCTGAACGCGGAAGTCTGGGCGAGCAATAACGATGAAGATGTCCTTTCTCATGTGCGTACAGCGCGAACGGTTATTGAGCGCGCGCGGCGCATGGTCGAATTCGGCCATCATGTGATGGTGGTGCTTGATTCGCTTACCCGGTTGGGACGCGCATTTAACCATTTTGTCGGCAGTTCAGGACGCACCATGACCGGCGGTGTTGACTCCGGTGCGCTGGTTGAGCCGCGGGCTATTTTCGGCTCTGCACGGAATATTGAAAATGGCGGATCGCTTACCATTATCGCGTCCTGCCTCATTGAAACCGGCAGCAAAATGGATGATCTTATTTTTCAGGAATTCAAGGGTACCGGCAACATGGAACTGGTGCTTTCCAGAAAACTGGCCGAGCGGCGGGTCTGGCCCGCGATAGACCTGCCCGCGTCCGGCACCCGAAAAGAAGAATTACTTCTTGGTGCCACCCATGCCTATAAGTCGGGCATGTTGCGCCGCGACCTGATCGGACGTGACCCGGTTGCCGCCATGGATGTCCTGGTCAAGGCCCTGTCCCGTTACCAGGCCAACGCCCAGTTCTGGGAGAGTCTGGCCTCGCCGACGAAGCTGGCTGCCCCCGCTCCTTTGCCCGGTCCCAGACCCGCACCGGTTGCGTCCAATGGTTCGCCGCCCGCATCGCCAGCAGTCACAGTGCCGGCGGCCAAACCGGTGGTACCTGTGCCACAACCACCCGCCACGCCGGAGGACTCGAACAGCCCCACCGTGGGCGTGGCCCGTCCCATGCGAACTGGGCATGGCAGTCGCAGATATTCCAGCCGAGGCCGATCGCAACGCAGTGGTCGCAGTGGCAGTGGGGGTAGCAGCGGCGGCAGTGGCGGTGGACGCAGAAGGCGCTGACCGGCCTGCCGTAGCACACCCCGCGGCATTGCCGCAATCAAATCGGGACTCTCCGGCTACCCGAATCGCGCGAACACAGAACAGCCGCAACGCCGATTTTGCCATCCCGGCTTCGCGATAAAATTCAGCCGTTAACGGCTATGTCAGCACGTCGCTACCGGCCGCGTGGCCAGACTCCAGATATCGCGCTTCGGAGGAGACCGCTTTTCCGTCCCAATGGCCAGACCGCCGAGAACTGCGGAAAAACTACCGGGCCTGGGCGTCCCAATTCCTGCAAGACTCAATAAAAACAAGCCGTTCTTTCGTAGCCTTTTCTGTTCAAAATCGTGGGTGTCTGCCATTGGGTATCTCCTGAACGGCGGTTGTGCCGTGGGCGTTAATGCCCGGCAATTGCAAGCAAATCCTGTCCCGATCTAAAGTGTTAACTTATACGGCACGTGGTTGTTCATGGCGTATCTGGGGACACGCTTTGTCCGTAAAAGCGGACTGTTAACAGCTCCCGGCACGAACAGCGATCTGTTATCAGAACCCGATAGCGGTAGTTTGTCCGGTTCGCGCCTCCTGATTTTGCGCTGATCGGGGAATTGTGCTGGGAACTCCGCGCCAATCGCGAGCTTTGATTTCATGCCACTGAAACTATAGAATGTCTGCCCGGCCGGCAGAATCTGGAGATGAACCATGGGCGCACTAAGTGGCGGCAACCGACGGAATTTTCTGCGTTCATGTGCAGCCGTCGGCACGGTTATTTCGGCGGGCCGCGGCCTTTTTCGCCAGGCCGCCGCACAGGCACAGGTGGCACGCAATAAATTTAATCGGTTCAACCTGCCGCCGGCGCTTCCGCCAGATGCCGACCAGCCAAACCGGCAAGGCAACTGGGGAGATCAGGGCGACGGCACTTATGTGAATCCGGTTTTGCCGGCGGACTACAGCGATATTGATGTGATCCGCGTGGGAACCGATTATTATTTTATTTCCTCCACGTTTCAGTTCTCGCCGGGAATTATTATTTTACATTCGCGCGACCTGGTAAACTGGACCATCGTTGGCCATGCGATCACAGATTTAACGCGCATTACTCCCGAACTGAACTGGAACCGCATGGCCCGCTATGGACGGGGCATCTGGGCACCGGCAATTCGCCACCATAACCATAAATTCTGGATTTATGTCTGTACGCCGGATGAAGGTATTTTCATGAGTACGGCCGACAATATTTCCGGGCCATGGACGCCGATTCATGCGGTAATGCGCGCCGCCGGCTGGGATGATCCGTGTCCATTCTGGGATGACGACGGGCAAGGCTATCTTGTGACCAGCCATTTTTCCGCCGGCTATAAAATTTATCTTTTCAAGCTGACCGCCGATGGACGGAGAATCATTCCCGGTTCCGGACGGGTTATTCACCAGTCGCGCGGCAGTGAGGCGAATAAACTTTATAAGATCAACGGCTGGTATTATCACTATTACAGTCAGGTGCAGCGCGAAGGGCGCGTACCGATGATGGATAGGTCTCGACGCCTCGATGGACCATGGGAAACGCGCCAGCTTATGCACGTGAATCCGCGAATAGACCATGAACCGAATCAGGGAGGGTTTGTAAGCACCGCGGCCGGCCAATGGTGGTTCCTGACGCACCAGGGTTCCGGCCGCTGGTATGGCCGTGCCTGCTGTCTGCTGCCGGTAACCTGGGTCGATGACTGGCCGATTATTGGGAAAATTGGATCGGATGGCATTGGCAATATGGTCTGGCGGGACCGGATGCCCATCCACGGCCACGCGCCCTGTGTTCCGCAGACCAGTGACACCTTTGATCGCCCCGTTCTGGCGGCCCAATGGGAATGGAACTACCAGCCGCGCGCCGACAAATGGTCGCTCACCCAACGCCCGGGATACCTGCGGCTTCACGCGTTTAAGCCATTGCGGGCGAATAATCTGTTAACTGCGGGTAACACGCTTACTCAGCGTGTATTTAAAACCAATCGGAATGTGGTAACTGTTCAGATGGATATAACGGGCATGACCGACGGCCAACACGCGGGGATATGCCATTTTGCATCACATTTCTGGACCATTGGTGCGGCCCGGCGGGGCGACCAGACGCATATTGCGTTTAACCATAATGGGAAGCTGACGTATGGCCTGGCGATGACGGCCTCCGTGGTCTGGTTCAGGTCCATCTGGGACATCAACGGACAAAGCCGGTTTTCGTTTAGTCTGGACGGTCGCCGGTTTGTGGATTTCGGCGATAAATTTCGGCTGGCTTGGGGATTTTATCGGGGCGATCGGATCGGCATTTTCACTTTCAACAACAATGCTGAAAACGGCCATGTGGATGTGAAATACTTTCATTATTTACTTGCCGAACCACGCGGCATGCGTACCTGAAATTTACCAGGCGCCGACATCATTGGGAATCGGGCGCACGCGTTGGCTGATGGGCCTCGCGGTCGCAAAGGGACCGTGCGGTCGCGCGTGCAAGGTGCCAGCCATATGAAGGTTCCGGTTAAATCTGAAAATCAAGCGGCTGTTCCTGAACAAATTCCCGCGGCGGCCGATTGCGGTATTGCAGTTCCGGGTGCTTTACGCTGACCCGGGTGTTAGGCGGAACCGACTGGGTAACAAATACATTGCCATTGATGGTCGCACCGCGTCCTACCACTGTATCTCCTCCAAGAATGCTGGCGTTGGGATACACCATCACATCATCCTGCAGCGTGGGGTGGCGCTTGGAACCGCGCAATGACTGCCCGCCGCGCGTGGAAAGCGCGCCCAGCGTTACGCCCTGATAAATTTTTACATTGCGGCCAATGTGTGTGGTTTCACCAATGACCACACCGGTGCCGTGGTCTATAAAGAAATAGTTGCTGATTTCCGCGCCCGGATGAATGTCAATACCCGTCAGGCTGTGGGCGTATTCACTCATGATGCGCGGCACCAGTGGAACGCCCAGCCGGTGGAGTTCGTGTGAAATGCGATATATCGTGATGGCCAGATACCCCGGATAGCAGAAAATAATTTCATCGACGCTGCCCGCCGCCGGGTCGCCCTCAAAAGCCGCCTGGGCGTCGGTGGCCAGAATTTCCCGCAGACGCGGTATTGATCCGAGAAATTCGTCGGTAACGGCTGCCGCGGTCGTGTCACAATTCGGGCAGTCTCCTTTACCGGAACGCTGATGCTGGTGGCGGATCGCGCGTCGAACCTGGTCAAACAGCATGTCGCGGACAGAACCAAGAATGGAACTGACATGAAACTGTAAATCAGCCTGGGTCAGATTCTGGCGGCCGAAAAAGCCGGGGAACAGCAATTCCCGCATTGTCTTGACCAGTTGAATCACCACGTCGCGATTGGGCAGAAATGTGGCGCCGATGTACTGTGTCTCAGCATACCGGCCATAGCTGGCAATGATGTCCTGCGTCAACTGGGACAGGTCCTGTTTGTCGGTGCTCAAGGGCAATCTCCTGCAAGCCAAAGTATGGTAGTTTAGGCCAGCCGGGGCGGCAGGGCCAGTGGTCGGCGGACCTCACGCCGATTTTGCGGGGCCGTGGCCGGGGCAATTGCAGATGGCGGCTTCCCCGCCTAATATCGTGGAACCTGTAATGGCCTAAGGAAAAATGTGCATGGCGTATGACGATCTTCAATCCTTTCTGACCGCTCTGGAAAAGGCCGGCGAACTCCGCCGTATTTCTGCAACCGTAGATCCCGTGCTGGAGGTGGCGGAAATTGCCGATCGCGTCAGCAAGTCGCCGACGCGCAGCGGTCAGTGGCCAGCCTCCGGGCCGCCACCCTTCGGCGGGGCAAACCCATTGCACGGCACGCAGGGAACCAATCAGGCCCTGTTGTTTACCCATGTCAAAGGGAGCGATATTCCCCTGGCGATCAACACCTTTGGTTCCTATGACCGGCTGCATAAGGCGCTGGGGTGCGACAATCTGGATGTTTTGGCGCAGCGCATTGCGGAGCTTACCAGACCAGAACCTCCGGTCGGGCTGATGGACAAAATTCGCAAAGGGCTGGACCTGCTGAAACTTGCCGGATACGGCCCGAAAGTGCGTTCCGGTGCCGCCCTGTGCCAGCAGGAGGTGCACACCGATGATGCGGACATTACCCGATTGCCCGTGATTCAATGCTGGCCAAAAGATGGCGGCAAATATATTACGCTGGGTCAGGTGATTACCCGACATCCTGAAACCGGATCGCGGAATATGGGCATGTATCGCGTGCAGGTCTTTGACAAAAAACTCACCGCAATGCACTGGCACATGCACCATGATGGCGCCCGGCATTTTCGTGCCTGGAAAAAGCTGGGCAAGCCGTGCCCGCTGGCGATTGTGCTTGGCGGGGAAAGCGTGCTGCCTTATGCCGCCACCGCGCCGCTGCCGCCGGGAATTGATGAGCATCTTTTTGCGGGCTTTTTAATGGGCCGGGGGCTGGACCTTGTGGCGTGTAAAACCATTCCTCTGGAAGTTCCGGCCAATGCGGAAATAGTGATTGAAGGCTTTGTTGATCCGGCCCAGACGATCCTGGAAGGGCCGTTTGGCGACCACACCGGCTTTTATTCACTGGCCGACCAATATCCGGTTTTTCGCGTAACGGCTGTGACGCATCGGAAAAATCCGGTTTATCCGACCACTATTGTCGGCAAGCCGCCGCAGGAAGATTATTATCTGGGCAAGGCAACGGAGCGTCTGTTTCTGCCGCTGCTGAAAATTCTGATACCGGACATCGTGGATTATGACCTGCCCATGTTCGGGGCGTTTCATAATTGCGCGGTGCTGAAAATCCGAAAGGATTATCCCTACCATGCTCGCAAGGTGATTCACGCCGTCTGGGGCGCGGGCCAGATGGCCTGGACCAAAATGGTGATCGTGGTGGATGAACATGTGGATGTGCACAACCTTGATGATGTGCTGTTTCATGTGGCGGCCAACGTGGACCCCCGGCGGGATACGTTTATTGCCGAAGGTCCGCTGGATATTCTTGACCATGCCGCTCCGTTCATGGGTGCTGGCAGTAAAATGGGAATTGATGCAACGCGGAAGTGGCCCGGCGAGGGTACCGTGCGCGACTGGCCTGAGGAAATTTCCATGGATGACGCGACCATTGCCACCGTGAGCCGCCGGTGGAAAGAATATGGCTTTTGAGTTTCAGTTCTTACTTGATCAATCTGGAAAATTAAGTTTATGACCGACAGTTTGAATGCCGTTATGACGCCGGTTCGCACGCGATTTGCGCCCTCTCCGACCGGCTTTCTACATGTGGGCGGCGCGCGGACCGCGCTGTTCAACTGGCTTTATGCGCGAAAAAATAACGGGCAGTTTGTATTGCGTATTGAAGATACCGATCAGGTGCGATCCACAGCCGAATCCGCGGCGGGCATTCTAAGTGATTTGCAATGGCTGGGGTTGAACTGGGATTTTGGCCCTGTTCCCGGCGCGGGCAAAAATGAATATTTCCAGAGTACCCGTCTGGATATTTATAACCAATATCTTCGTCATCTTATCGAACGCGGGCTGGCCTATGAAGCGTATGAAACGCCCCAGCAGCTTGCCGCCATGCGAATGGCCGCCGAAAAGGCCAAAAAGCCTTTCCGTTATCGCCAGAACATGCCGGGCCGTGCCGCCAAAGGTGAAGGCCCCTGCGTGATTCGGTTTGCCATGCCATGGGAGGAGATTCAGTTCACCGACGAGATTCTGGGCGATATTCGCGTGGCTGGCGATGAGCATGATGATATTGTCATACGTAAATCAGATGGCTTTCCAACCTATCATTTTGCGGTGGTGGTGGATGACCATCTGATGGGTATTACCCATGTGCTTCGTGCGCAGGAGCATCTGATGAACACGCCGAAGCATTTGGGCCTTTATGCCGCGCTCGGCTGGGTGCCGCCACGCCACGCCCACATGCCACTGGTGTTTAATATGGACAATACCAAAATGTCCAAGCGCGACAAAGCCAAAGCGGCGCGTCAGGCCTTGCAGCTTTATGCCCGCCAGAAAAATGATCCGGCTTATGCCGCTCTGGCTGACAGTCTGAAAACCGACCGGCAGGCAATTGTGGATTTTGTCGCCAAGAAGAATGACGACACCGCGTTGGCCGCGCTGCTGGCCGCCGCCATTGGTGTTTCGCTGCCGGAAATTGATGTCCAGGATTTCCGCCGCAGCGGTTACATGGCCGACGCGCTGCTTAATTTTATAGCCCTCATCGGCTGGTCGCCTGGAGAGAATCGCGAAATTCTGACCCGTGCGGAAATGCTGAATCTGTTTTCACTGGAGAGCATTGGCAAAACCAGTGGCCGATTTGACCGCAAAAAACTTCAGTGGATGAATGGTGAATATATACGTCGCTCGCCCGCAGACAGTCTGGTTCTCGCCGTGCGCAGCTTCTGCCAGGTGACGGATTACCCGCTGGCAAACGCTGATGAATCCAGCCTGCGGCGGATACTGGCTATGTATCAGGAACGCATGGCCACGTTCGGCGAAATGGCCGAAAATTCCCGGTTCTTTTTCATCGAACCCCAGATTGACGGCGCTGCGGGTGAAAAATTCATTGTTCGTAATCAGGGCTGGCGATGGCTGGCCCCGATTCATGATATACTTTCAGCCGTGGCGGCCTGGGACGCGGCCTCTCTTAATTCCGCCATGGAGCGTATTATTGCCATGGGCGAAAAGCGGGGCGAAGCTGCGCAAGTTTTGCGCGTCGCCCTTGCCGGGGGCGCGGTTTCACCCCCAATGCTGGAAACCATTCTGCTGTTGGGGCGGCAACGAACGCTGGACCGGGTGCGGCGGGCGTTGCATCAGTTTACGCCTGCGGATTCATCGGCTGGATAAATCCTGGGTGGCCTGTGTGGAAGTATGGAACAGGAATAAGAGGTTCAGTTGCCAGCGGAGTGGGCGGCGGCTACGCTTAAACAACGTTTTTTTCTCTTGCAGGAGTCTTACATGCTGAAGTTTTCCGGTGACCCCGCCAATGTCATCCGTCAGGCGTATCAGAACAACCCCACCGCCAACACGCTGGTTCCCATTGTGGTGGAACGAAGCGGCCGTGGCGAACGTTCTTATGATATATTTTCGCGACTGCTGCGCGACCGGGTAATTTTTATGGCCGGACCGGTTGATGATGAAGTCGCGAATCTGGTCATCGCCCAGTTGCTTTTTCTCTCCAACGAAGATTCCAAGACTGATATTCATTTTTATATCAACAGCCCGGGCGGATCGGTTACCGCGGGTCTGGCGATCTATGACACCATGCAGTTCCTGCGCTGCGATGTGGCCACCACATGTGTCGGCCTTGCGGCCAGCATGGGGGCATGGCTTCTGGCGGCCGGCCGCAAAGGCAAGCGGTTTGCGCTGCCTAACAGCCGCGTCATGATTCACCAGCCGCTGATTTCCGGAGTCATGCAGGGCACCGCGACCGACTTATCCATTGAAGCCCGTGAAATGCTGCGTCTTAGAACCAGAATGTACGAGATTATGTCGTTTCATACCGGGCAAACCGTGGAAAAGGTTCATCGCGATTGCGATCGCAACCTGTGGCTGGAAGCCGATGAAGCGATTACCTATGGCGTAGTCGATAAAAAGCTGGAACGAATGCCCGAATCGCCGGTGGTCCGCGGAAGCGACCTTGCGCCGCCGGACGGGACCACCGATTCAGCCGACCAGTAATTTTGGCGGGTTTCAGTTTTTCACTGGATACAAGCGAGTTCATCTTATGCCGCAATGCAGCGCTGATGTAAGCCAACGGTTGGTTGGAAAGTGCGGGCGAATTCCAGTTAATATGCGAGCCCGCTTGTGTCCACTGGCGGGCTTTCTGGCCATTGTTGGCCTGTCGGGCCTGATGGGGGGCTGCGCTAATTATGCGAAAAACGCGCCTCTATACCGGCAGAACGTGGCGCTGCAGAATCAGAACACGCTGCTTGAAAGTCAATTAAAAAGTGAACGCGCAAAAGTGGCGGACTTGAAAGATCAACTCGCCGCAAAAACCCCGCGCTTCGCCACTCTGCCTCCGGGGCGGCTGGACCAGTTGTTTACCGTCACCAGCGTCAGCATTTCCGGCGATACGCGATCCAGTCGGCTGGGGAATAATCCCACACTCCGCGGATTCCGCATTTTTGTGCGCACTGGCATGGCCGGTGGGATGGCGCTGCCCGCGACGGGACAATTTGTCCTTGAAGCGTTTGACCTTGCGGCACCGGCCGGGCGGGAACGCGTCGGCCGGTGGGTGTTTACACCCATGGAATCAAAGAAAGACTGGTATGGCATGTTCGGCATAAATGCATTTGCGTTTGATTGCCCGTGGAAACTGCCGCCGTCACACCGGCAAATAACGTTTAAGGTTGCATTTACCGACGCTTTGACCGGGCAAGTCTTTACAGCGCAGCGTCTGGTGAAGGTACGCATCAAATAATTCAGGGGGCGGCGTCCATCGCATAAAGTGAACCCGCGCGCTGCCGCGGCGGTGGGGTCAGGGCTTGAAAAATCTCAGGTCCGCATGTTTTGGATACATATTCCGGACGTACCGATAGGCGACGTAGGCAGTCACGCCGTCGCAGAACAGTTTTTTGTAAAATAGCTGGCTTACCAGAGCGGCATCGGCCCAGCGAATTTCCCTCCGCGGACTGATAAATGCGTCCGCTCCGGTGCCGCGGACAAAGGCTTCCCCGAAGGCGTCATTACCGGTCAGACAACTGGAAGAGAAAACTGTCTTCCCGCGCAGGTCTCCAGCCAGAGAAATGACTTCATCAACGTCAACTTCTTCCAGTTGAAGCACCAGTTTTCGCTGCAAACCGTGCATGGAAAGGTGAATGTGGCGACTGGTCGAAAGGCGTGCCAGCCTCAGGAAATGTCCAAGTTCCAGTTTGGTGCGGATAAACGAATAGAGCGGTCTTGCGCCGATCATGCGGAGAAATTCACCGAGCAACCGACCTTCCGACCAATACTTTTCGGTGGGTTTGCGGGAAACGGATTCTATCAGGAACACTTTATTGGAAGGCTGAAGGCGACGCGCCGGCATGCGATCTGTCTCGCCGTCCTGATAGGCGAAATAGGCGGTTCCATTTGCCAGAAAAGTGATGCGCGCTGGGAATAACCGCTCCCGGTTCCACGGGGCGTATACGCGATCACCTATATGCAAGTTTCTGCCGACCATAAGCCTTTCCCTTTTCGCATCCGGTCCGCGCCTGACGCAAGCGGACCGTAACAAGAGATTATATTCGGTGAACCGCAATAACTGCGATTACAGTTCTTTATAGACAGATACCCATTGAAACGGTGTATTATCGGACTTTATATGCCAAGGGCGCTGGCCGGGGCGTACACCGGGCAGAATCTTTTCTGTCGCGCGAAAAAAATAATCCCAATTCAATCAGCGATTCATTTCCAGTAAATCGGCCGCCGCCGCCACGCGCAGTGCCGTGAAATGATTTTTATCAGTCGCGGAAATATGGGGCGTTGAAACAGGCAATTTACCCAATGAAATCATATTGCCCGTGCCAAACAGCTGCCGATAGTTTGTGCGGAGCCAAATTCGGCTCTTCTTGAATATCGCTGCCAGGCATCACTTCGCAACGGCCGCGATCAGATTAAAAATGTCCGTCCTTCAATCCGTGGAAGTTGCTTTTCCGCGGAATGTTTCGGAGGTTCGGTTCTAAAATCAGGAGCAGTCATGGCAGGTATTAAGAGAGTTACAGCACCGCAAGGCTTCACGCTGATGGAACTTCTGGTCGTTATCAGTATCATCGCACTTCTGATTTCGCTGCTGCTTCCGAGTTTAAGTCAGGCTCGTTCACTGGCCAATCGGGTTGACTGTGCATCCAATCTCCGGTCGATCGGTCAATGTATGCACATTTATGCCGACGAAAACCAGAACCAATATCCGGTTAATATGAAGAATTCCATTTTCACTTTTGGTCCGGTCGTGGCAGGTTACACCAAAACCTTCCAGCCGATCCCGGGCAGTTTCGGAGCGCTGTACACCAACGGCATCCTCACCAATTCCACTATGTTGTACTGCACCCAGCCGGGCTTTTTCGGACCGGCCATGGCCCATTACAACCTGTATCTCCCGACGGAAGTGGAATCTGGCGCTCCAATCAGTTGGTGGAGCATTTATTATGGCTATTCCTACTGGTATCAGCAGCAGCCGGGCAATCCGTTTTCGCCAAATGCTCTGACCAATCCGAATATTCAGTACACCCAAATTGTCAACGACAGCCCGAATACAATTCTGGCTTCGGATATCACCGCCAATCTGGCTGGCAATTGGAACTGGCCATATAACATGCCTACATCCAATCACGTAAGCGGCAACAACGGCAAGCCGGATGGTGGAAATATCTTGAAAAATGACGGTTCCGTCAATTGGAAAAATATTGGTGATATGTCGGTCGGACGCAGTTGGATTTTCAATTATTATCAGTAAGGCTGTGCCCCACCGCTGCAACACTATTTAACAGCTATTCATCCAGAAGGGGCCGGACCGCACAGGTCCGGACTCCTTTTGTTTATACGCCGGTCCTTGGCATAGACAGATCGCCAAAACCGATCAGCCTTATGCCACGAGCCATGATGGCGTTGCGTACTGCCGGATCGCAAAGCGTCCGAACTTCAGTTAATCGTTCCTCGCGATACTGGGATTTTATTGTCAGATCCAGCCCCGGATGACAGCTCAATTCGGTCACGCCCTGGTCAAGTTTTTGCAGAATCCACACCATTCCCTTCACGCTGATATTCTCCGGCGTCGGTTCCAGATATTCATTTTGTCCAAAAAACGCGCCCCAGAACCGGACGTACGGGTCGGCACCGCGCAGCACCACACCGAGTTCTCTTGCCAGCCGTTGCATTTCAGCGCCCGCCGCCGGACCTTTGTGCACGTGCTGATGTGAATCCAGGTGGGTCGGATTGGTGCCGGTTAACTGACGGAATCGATCCAGTTGCCGGCAAATTTCGTCGCGCACTGATGTCGGGTCATGTGTGGGAACAACTTCATAAATTGTTTTCCATTCGCCGTGGGAAAATATCCATTCGCCCAGCTCCACATGCAGGCCGAGGCTCAAATGGCCGTCGTCTCGCCAAAGCTCAACAGCTTCCAGTGCCGCCGGTGATCGGACCATCAGGCTGGCGCTGGTCAGAATTCCGTCGCGGCGGCATTTCATAATGCCGGCATTGGTCAATGAGCTAAGGCCGAAATCGTCCGCATTCACGATAAGTTGAGGCGCTGAACCTGCATGCACTTCGGTTAAACTCCAATCTGCCGCATGACTTTGGCTAGAACCTTAGGCGCGGAAAAATATTCTTCTGCTATGTCCCTTGCGGCACGGCAGTTGCCGGCGTAATCGCGCCGAATTTCAGCAACCGCATGCGCAATATCCTCCATGGTTTCAAATGCAAACAGCCCCCGACCTGTCGGCAGGTGATTGCCAAACCCGGTCTGTTGATTGATGACGGGCCGGCCTGCCGCCAGGTAGCAGGCACTGCGGTCCGAAAACCAGCCGCTGCGCAGCCGGATATTCTGATCCTTGGCCACGCTGAATTCTCCACGCGATCCCCGAATATAATCGCGGTAACGGGCCATATCCCGTGAAAGATGGACCGGATCCCGCAACGTCCAGCCGTGATCCGTCAGAAGGCGGCGGGTTGGTTCATCCACGCCGGCGGCGATTTCAAATGCGGCACCGGTGATTTGCGGGGCCTGAAGAAATTTTAAGAATTCGCGGTCCTTGGACCAGTAATAGGTTTCGCCGGCATATTCAATGTCCCGACCTTTGTTCCGCCAGGTGGCGATTGTATTAAACGATTCTCCAGCTTCGGAAGGCTTGCTGTTCCAGAAGTCCAGCACCACAGGCTGGCGCGTGGAATGCCACTTGTAGCGCCCGGTCGGCAGTCGGCAATCCGGGCATCCCAGGTTTTCACCATAAGTGAAATGATGCGTATGTGCATCCAGCGCTGCAATCACATTTTCGTTACCCTGTGCGATCTGAATCTGAGAAACGACCGGGTCGGTTTCCAGATACACCCGGATGGGGCAATCCAGATGTTCCGTGCGAAGTTCCTGCGCACCCGTGACGTTAAGAATAATGTCCGCGGTTTTATACAACTCCGCCAGCCGCTGTTCGGTTTGACCGTAACATTTTCCACCTTCGTAATGACCGCGGAAAATCCATCTGTCGGCCAGGCCGTGTTCCTTGAGAATCGGTACGATGGCGGCAATGTTGGCGTCGGCATCCGGTGTGCTGTCGCCGAGTGTCGGGCTGTAAACCCAGCGGGCGGAATCTTCCACGTACCAGGGATCAAACCCCAGTTGGCGCAGGCCCAGCATAAAATGCAGAAATTGCCAGGTTACTCCGGCCAGTGGATACCAGAACAAAATGCCACACACAATGATGCGCGGTCGCCGGCGCAATGGGTCAGTCATGGTAATTCTCCTGTTGTTCGGCCGGCGCGTTTGCGGGGGCGATGGAACGAATGAATTTTGCCGGATTTCCCGCAAAAATGCAGTTTGGTGGCACCTGCCCGCCCACCACGGACCTGGCCCCAATAATGGTCCCGTCGCCAATGGTTGTGCCGGGCAGAATGCAGCAATCGAACCCAATCCACACATTGTTGCCGATGGTAACCGCTTTCGTCGCCTGTCCAGCGAATGCCTCCGGTGACCGCGTGCCGGCGAACTGGCGCAACATGGCGCGTCGCCGGTCCGACCGGGGCGAGGCGCGGTAGGTATCCATAATAACCACGTTCCAGGACAGGAGACAGGAATCGCCAATGGTTACGCGCTGGTCGCAAATAAGCCATAACCCGTTGAGCAGCGTATTTTCGCCGGTTTGAAAACAGGCCTTGGTGCCCAGATCAAACATGCAGCCCATATACGCGGATGAATTCGCGCCTAGAATCATGCCAACGGGCAGACGGCTGCGGTAAAACTGAAAGCTGTAGGTGGTTTCAAGATATGCGCCGGTCCGCAATTCCACGTTTTCCGGAATAACGCCCGGATGCCAGTCCCATGGAAGTGTGCGTGCGGTCATGGCGTATCCACCGCTTTGGCAGGGTTCCCCGCGACGCAAGCGCCCGCGGCCACGTCACGCGTGACCACGCTGCCCGGGCCGATCCATGCGCCACGACCTATGCGGACGCCCTTGAAAATGGCACAATTCGGCCCGATCCAGACATCATCCTCTATTATGACCGGCGCGCGGCGTACCGGCGGACGCGGATTGCCCGCCCCCGCGGGCGAGCAGGCTACCGCATCGGCAATGCGCAGAGCCGGCTCGATGGGGTGAAAGTCGCTGTCGGCGATGACCGTGTTCCACCCGATTAATACATAGCTTCCTATGCATATATATTCTTCCGCCATCAGTACCGCACTGGTGAAGCAGCAGTAATCGCCTATGCGTATGCGGGCACCGGGTCCAATTGAAAACTGCACGCCATCCATCGTGGCATTTGCCCCGATAACCAGCGCATCGGGTTGCCGCGAGGCAACCCGGCGGAAGGCCGCCTTTCCGTTCACCACCGTGTTGTCGCCCAGCGTGACGCCGACGGGCAGTTGGCCGCCTTCCCAGGCGTTGGGGCGAGGGGGAGTCATGTCGTTCGCTGGATTCATGGTTCTCCTGCCGCCGGAACGTCAGGCGGGAATTGCAGGTTATGCAGCGTGCGGTAAAGCCCCTTTCCCGCCAGCAACTGCTCATGCGTACCTGATTCCCGAATTTTTCCCTGTTCCAGCACCACAATTTTATCCACATGCCGCACCGTGCCAAGGTGATGAGAAATAACCACAGTGGTTCGGCCGGACATCAGCGTGCGCATGGTGGTTAGCAGGTCGGCTTCGGTCTGCGCGTCCAGACCGGTGGTCGGTTCATCCAGAATAATGACAGGGGCATTCTTAAGGAATGCCCGCGCCAGTGAAAGCCGTTGCCGCTGGCCACCCGAAAGCAGCACGCCGCGTTCGCCGATGGGTGTTTCGAACCCCAACGGCATCCGGCTGATAAAATCCCAGGCCCCTGCGGCGCGGGCCGCGGCATGGACCTGTTCAATCGTGGCGCTGGGTTGCGAATAGGCAATATTTTCGCGGACGCTTACATCAAATAGAACCGGTTCCTGCGGCACGATGGTAATCTGCTCTCGCAGTGTTTGCAGTGTAATATTCTTCAGCGGTTGGCCATCCAGTAGAATCGTGCCGATTTGCGGGTCATAAAAACGTGGAATTAATGCCGCCAATGTGCTTTTGCCCGCACCCGATGCGCCCACAAGTGCCAGAGAGGTTCCCGCCGGAATGATCAGGTCGATGCCAGCCAGAACCGTCGAGTCCGGCCGATAGCCAAAGGTGACTTCCTTAAAATGAATTTCGCCGCGTGCCGGTGCTGTCAGCGGCCGGGCCGACGGAGAGTCGGATATGGCTGAACTCCGGTCAAGAATTTTGAAAACGCGGTGTGCACCGGCCACCGATCCCTGAATGGATGATACGGTATAGGACAGCGTTTCCAGCGGCTTGAAAAGCAGGGCGGTATATCCGGCCAGCAGGACGACATCCCCCGGCGTCAATTGGCCATGAATGACACGTTCCGCCGCCAGCCAAATGACCGTCGCGGTTCCCGCCGCCAGCAGCAGCGCTACTCCGCTTTGTGATGCGGTCTGAAGCACTGTTAGCCGCAGGCTCGCCAGCAGGCTGCGGCGGGCATCTTGTGCGAAATGGCCGGCTTCATGTGCCTCCCCGCCGAATGCCTGCACCGCCCGAATTCCCGTCAGCGTCTGCTGGACACGGGTGCTGACCAGGCTTTCATTTTCATGCACGCGGGTGGCAAAATCGGTGGTGGGCTTTTCCAGTCGCCGTACCATTATCAGGAGCAGCATTCCAACGATCAGCGCCACAATGCCGATGCTCCAATCCTGACTGACCATCACCACGGAAATGCCCACCAGTGTGACCGCCGCCGATACACCGGGCACCAGCCCTTCATTAAAAAGGCTCTGAACTGAATATGTGTCCCAGGTGACGCGGTAAAGCGAATCGCCCACGGTGGTTGCATCGTGAAAGCCCAGTTCCATTCGTTGAATATGTTCAAATACGCGGCAGCGCAGTTTGAACACCATCCGCAGGCCCGCGGAAATCAGCATCCAAGTGCTTAATACGCTGATTCCCGCCGCCAGAAGGCTGATCAGCACCAATGCAATGCACAAAACTGTAATCAATCCCGATTTTCCGGTTCCGATGGGAATGATCGCCGCAATAAAATGTTGCGTTCGTGATAAAAATTCCGGCGGTGCCGTTTTTGATGTCACACTGTCAATGATGAATTTCATCGGCCATGGCTGAAGAAGTCCCACCAGCGAACCACATAACATCAGGGCCATGCCTGTCAGCGTGCCGGTTCGCTCCCCGGGCATACACATTTTCAGAAGCCTGGCGGCTGTCACCAGAGATCCGGCGCGATGCGGATTGTGCGCGGCCGGGCGGCCGGCCGATGTAGAATCTTCCGCTGGCGCGTTCATCGGCTGCTCCTGACTTCACATTCTCCCTCGCGCTGACGGCCGACAAACATGAAAATCATGGACAGGGCGCCGCCGGCATCCATACTTCCGCGCAGCATCATCAGCGCTGCAAGAATAAGCATGGGAATCGCTCCCGGCCAGCCTTTGGCGAACAGATCAAACAGGCCCAGCACCGCCAGAACGCAGATAATGACCAGATAAAGCTGCGGAAACACTGGCCACGTTCGCAGGCGCACGAGTTGTTTACCGGAACCATGTTCCTCAATTGCCATGCGCAGACGAATCGAACCAAACACACCGCTGCGCAGCGAAAGGTCCCAGCGGTCAAAATCACCGCCGCGCTGTACGCACAGGCCTTCAGTCTTCAGATAGGCTTCAATTTCCGTCAACCGGTCATCCGTGCTTCGCCAGCGTTCCGACCAGATCGCAAATTCACGCGGTATTGGAATATCCAGGCCGCGCGGAAATCGCATGCGCCAGGGGTTCAGTCCGCGGGAAAGTCGACCGCTTAAGCGGGCGACCGGTTGAATCAGATAGCACCACATCGTCAGCAGACGCAATTTAAACAATTCGCTGCCGGTCCGGGGGATTTCGCTGAACGGACTGTACATCGCGCCGATCACCGCCTGAGTCACCGTGGCCCCGGCGGCGGCCACCAGCATCAGTCCCAGAAAAATTGGATGCCAGTAAAAGCCGGCCATGAATATCACGCTTAGCGCCAAAACCATCAGATACCATTCCGGCATCATGGCCAGAGACATAAGAACGCCCGGATTGCCATGATAAACAGACTGAAACAGCGCGCTGCCCCAGGACCCGTGGTAAATCCGCCGCCGGCCCCAGTTCAGAAATTGCCAGATTCCGCGTCCGTAAAGTCGACCATGCCAGGCTATATGTCCCATGCCATTGTATTTTTCCGGCCATTTTCTTTCCAGCATCGCCTCGGCTTTGCCGTAATTAAGCTGTTGCCGCCAATAGGCCCGAATGGAGTTGCGGCGCTTATGCCACACCACCGCGCCGGGGCTGAAGCCGAGTTTGCCACCGCGTTCCTGCAGGCGCCAGCATGCGTCCACATCGTCGCCGGCAATGCGGAAAGTTTCATCAAAACCGCCGACTGCGCGCAGCGCCTTGACCAGAAAGGCCATGTTGCACCCCGGAATATGTTCGGCTTCCGTGTCGGTCAGCAGGACGTGCAGCGGTCCGCCGGGGGAATGAGCCACTGCGTCCGCTGCCGCGCCGTCGCCGGCGGGCGCGATATTCGGACCACCGACGCCGACGAATTTTCCGCGGCGGAACGTCTCCACAATAAAGTGCAGCCAGTAGGGTTCCGGCGAGGCGTCATCATCCAGATATGCGATAATATCGCCTTGTGCGGCGGACAATCCAATGTTCCGCGCATGGCTTAAACCATGGTTGGTGGTTTGAATCAGACGCACCGGATATTCGCGGGCAATCGTGGCAACCGAATCGCGAGATCCGTCGTCGACCACAATGACTTCAAAATCCGGATAGCGTAGTTTCTGCACGCCATCCAGGCAGAAACGCATCGTTCGCGAACCGTTGTAGGTGCAAATAACCAGCGATATTTTGGGCCATTTGACTTCCGGACCAAACGGAATTTTTCCGAAGGCGTCGGCCACCACCGGCAGCGCCGCCTTGGGCTTGCGGTCGCGCGTGGTAAGGCCGAAGGCCCATCCGGATATTTCCTCTCCGCCGCGAAACCATTCATCCGTCCAGGAAAAAATAATGGCTCCCGCGCAACCGCCGCGGAAAACCACGCGTATCTGCCAGGCCAGAATCGCGGCCTGTTCATGTTCCCCGCGGCTCAGGGAATCCAGGCCTATTTCCGCCAGCAGCAGTGGTTTGTCTCCGGCAATGTTATGCAGCCGACTGATATACCGCGATAGCTTTTCCCGCGTTTCAAGGTATACATTGAAGCCCAGAAAATCCAGAAATGGAAGATACAGATATTCAGTAGTCGGGTAATTGACGTACGTTACCAGCGCTGTCGGGTCTTCCTGACGCACAACCTCGTACAGTCTATGCAGAAAAGTTTCCACACGCCGGTGGCCATACCAGCGGACAATTGGCGCGGGAATTTCATTTCCGATTGCGAAGCCAAGGACCGCTGGATGCCCCGCACAGGCGCGCACGCCCTGCCGGACCTTGTCCAAAATTTTTTCCCGTGTTTCCTGCATATCCAGGAATGCCAGATGTTCTTCCCAGGGCAGGCCCACCAGCACAAAAAGTTGATTTCGCCTGGCGATATCCAGCAGCCAGCGCGGTGGTACCGTATAGACACGCACGGTGTTGATTCCGTTTGCGGCCATCAGCACAAAATCCCGTTCCACTTCCACCGGGGAATGGTATTCACTGCCGTCCGCCTCCGGACAGAACGGGCCATACGTGGTGCCGCGCACCAGAAACGGCTCACCGTTAAGGTAAAAAAACTTGCCCCTGCTGATAACGCGCTGCGGCTTGACGGCAGACTTCTGCGTATCCGCTTCATTAAATGCTGGGCTGTTGGAAACTTGCGCCATTCGTATTCTTTCGCCAAGACCCGCTATGCCGCCATCCTTGGCCGACTGCTTCCGGAGTACTTAAAATGTCGTGCCGCGAATCGGCTCGCTGATCTTTGTTTTTGGCTTTTCCTGTTTGGCCGGCGGATTCAACAAGTCACCGCCGATCTGCCAAAGCGCTGTTAATATACAGACGGAATATAAGCACCAGAAAAGCCATCCAGGCAAAGCCGAGTTCAGACATAACGCCCCCAGCAGTGAAATTAGCCACCCCGCCAGATTCCATTCTACCGTGCACAACGCCAACGGGAAAATGGCGATACTCGTCATCGCGCCTGGTGCGCACAATGCCGCTATTACCGCGATATTTCCCCACAACCGCGAATGCGGCTTTCCCGCCGCCAGACGCCCTGCCAGCAGCACGCAAATGATAATCGCCAGCACGCCTGCTGACCAGCCAAACCCGTGGGTCAAGCGGCCCAGCACCAGCGGATGAAACACAAACAGCGCCAGCCACCACGGGCTTGCCGACCTCTGCCGAAGCAGTATGGACATCCCCGCTGCCGCGGCTATCGTCAGTGTGCCGGTCACAATATTGCCGGCGGTCCGGTGCAACAACATTGCGGCGGTGCACAGCACCACCGATGCGGACATCAAAAGGGTGACACTCGGCGCCGCCGGGATTCGAATCGCGCCGCGCGGCGTCGAAAGTATCAGCCAGGCGATCAGCGTTAACCCGCAGAATTGCCCCGGTGTCAGCAGTGCATACCAGCCCTGATGGCCCATGACTACGATCGCGGCGGCAAAAATCATGACCGTTAGAATCAGGGCAACCCAAATCAACAGCCGCCGGACGGCGCTGCCGCGGGAAATTTCTTTTTGTTCCATTGTGAGCGTCAGAAATATTTCTCCGGAAAGGCCGGTATTCAGACAGCCGGTCCGCCCTGGCCACGCGCAGGTCTCCAAACCGGTTGCTCTGCGGGCGGTTGCAGCCGCCGACGCAGACCTTCATACACAATTTCCCAGGTCTGGTATTTTAAATGTCTCTGAAAGTTTCCCGGCCAACCGTCAGGCGTGAGTCACATGCGGAACCGTCGCGCCGCCATTCGGAGTGTGTGCCGCGTGTGTGCCGTGTGAACCGTGAGCCTTGGGTGCCAGAATCAGAATCATGCGCTTCCCTTCCAGTTTTGGCTCACGTTCCACCTTGGATACCGGGTCAAGTTCAGCCTTGAAGTGTTCAAGTATTTGCCGACCAAGTCCGACGTGGGCCATCTCGCGGCCGCGGAACATCAGGTTGAATTGTACCTTGTGGCCAGCGTCCAGAAATTTCCTGGCTTTATTAAGGGTGGTCGTCTGGTCGTGCGTATCAATTTTTACGCTCTTGATGCGCAGTTCCTTAAGTTGTTGAACGTGGGAACCCGCGTGTGATTTTTGCTCTTTTTTGCGCTGTTTGTATTTCCATTTGCCGTAATCCATGATGCGGCAAACCGGTGGGCGCTCCATCGGCGATACTTCCACCAGATCAAGCCCCGCTTCACGGGAAAGGCGCAGCGCTTCCATAATAGGCACGACACCCACTTGCTCGTTGAGTTCATTGATTAACCGAACCGGAGAGATGCGAATCTGCTCATTGCAACGTAAACCGTGCTGACTAATGGTATGCGCTCCGATAAAACATCCGGTTTTCGGCCGCGCGGCCTCTGCTATAAACCGGATTTACACCCTTACTTGTAACGTGCCTGACCGCGATAGTCAAAACAATTCGCCATAGTTGCAAAAATTTGGGCTTGCCCAGCCCGCGCTCTTTGCCAGGTCCGGCACCATACTTGCCATTTGGGCACGCATAAACCCATATCAAGCCGTCATAAAAAAATCTTTAAGTGATTGTAAATAAAATAGTTATGTTCTTTCTATATTTCCGCTTGGCCGCCACTTGTGGCAGATCACGCCTAAGCCGCTAAAATGTTGGCGGAAACATTCCCGGCCGTCAGGGCGTATACAACCGGAATGCTTTCCGCTGTTTGGCGTTGGCCATCCAGACGATTGAGCGGCGCGGCGGTGGAACTGTCCATCGGCCACCCGATAAACAGAACGGAGTTTTATAATTATGGGTCAGTTTTTTAATTCCTCGCAAAATAGTTTTGATGACACTCTGGTACCCCCGAGTCGCAATGACAGTCTTGAACAGAGCCGCTTTATTACCGGTGTCTTCGGCTGGATGACTGTCGGGTTGGCGATTACTGGTTTTGTGGCGCTGCTGGTGGCACAACGCCCCAAACTGGTGATGGAAATAAACGGTATGGCCTTTTTGTTCATGCTGCTGCAGGTGGCGCTGAGCTTCGGGCTTATCTTGGCCATCAACCGAATCAGCGCTGCCGTGGCCACACTTATGTTCCTGCTGTACAGCGCCTCAATGGGACTGACGCTTTCAGTTATATTTATTCTTTACACGCGAGCTTCCATTGAATCCACGTTTTTCATCACCTCGGCCACATTCGGCGGCATGGCTTTTTATGGTTATGTCACCAAAAGGGATCTGACCTCCATCGGGCATATTGCCGGCATGGCCTTCTTTGGCCTGTTTATCGCCTTAATTGTAAGCATGTTTCTGCACATCAGCGGATTGAATCTGTTGATTAACGTTGTCGGTGTGCTGGTGTTTGTGGCGCTGACCGCCTATGACACCCAGAGAATCAAATATTTATATCTGGCCGGTGCCGAAGGATCGCAGGAAAATCACAAGGCGGCCATCATCGGGGCACTTAAATTGTACTTGGACTTCATCAACCTGTTTCTTTTTCTGCTGCAACTTTTTGCCAGACAGCGCGATTGATGAAAACCGGCTTTCCTCTTAATGATGGGCCGCCGTGGCCCGACCCTCTGATTGTCGCAAGTACCGTCGGCAGCTTTATGGCGGGCGCGGACCGGCGGGCAAAATATCAAGGGCTTTCAGCGGCGCGTTCCTGCGATTAAAATGATTCGTGGGCCTGTCGGCGCAATGCCTGCGGGTAACCCTAGAGATTCTTTAATGAACCGGGTGAAAAATGGCCAGTCCGCTCCATCCCTATGGCGATTACGGAACGGCATTGCAGAATTTGCGTGGTGCCCGCAACACACTCGGCTATATCCTGTTTTTCTGCGTGCTGATGCAAATTGTCGGCTTTTTTTTAATGCGATTTACCACCCAGCCTTATATTGGTGGCAAGGTTGTCTCCGGACAGACTGCCGCCGCGATCCATTCCAAGTCTTTGCACGCCGGCAAGGTGCAATCTGGTGTCGCCGTGGAATTGCCGGAATCCGACGGCTTCGATCAGGTGCCTCAGGGTTCCGGATCGGTGGAAAACCTTTCCGGCAGCCAATGGTATAAGCAAGTGACTGTTGGGCGGAAACTCAACCTGCGACAGCAATGGGTCGCCACCTATTACATGTTGGCTCCGGTAACACAGTTGCTGGGGCTGCTGGCCGCCGCATCTCAGGCCATTATTATTTTTGTCTGTCTGCTGGTGGTTCTGGTAGCCCAGGCACCGGGCGTTTCGCACCTTAGCCGAAGCCTGATCTGGTCGGTGATTCTTATATTTCTGGTTCTGCCGTGGCAGTATGTGCTGCCGCAGTTTCCAATTCCCGGAATTCTTTACGGGTGGCGGGAACTTCACGCAACGCTGACGATTTCCTTCCTGCCGCCTCCCGGCCATGGTATCTCATTTGCCCACCGGGCTATTATTGTGGCCAGGTATGTGCTATGGCCCGTGGTGGGGTTGGTGGTCATGCTCGTCACGGCGGAGCGCTTCCGTGCCGGAACCCGCCTGGCGATCGGCCATCCACTGCAAAGCATGATACTTGGAGCATCCGCCGGCCCGAATGCCGCGGCAGTTGGCACCAGTGCCAGTCTTTCATCACACCCCCGCGGCACGCCAGCCATTCGGCCCAGTGTTAAAATATAAAAACGTCCATGGCCGTCAATATTCAATCGCCGTCCGCAGCCGCGACTGAGGTCTGTTTGTCACCCCAGGCCTTTCGCCGCCACCACCAGTATTCCACCGCAATGGCCGCAAAAACAGGCAGGTGCTCCAGCCATACCGTGCCAGGCGGCGTGTTATGTAATTGATACAGTGGCAGCGTGATGCTGTACGCCAGAAGGCTCCAAGTCGGAACAATAGTCAGAAACGCCAGCGTCCATGTGTAATACCAGGGGAATTGGGTCGGACTTAGCAGAAATAACGCGCCGATCAGAATCCCTGATTTGCGGACTAGCGCCTTGGCTTCCAATGGACCACGCAGCAGCCAGCTTGCAAACAGGCAGAACAATCCAGCCGTGGTTAATCTTGCCCACAGGCCGGCCGACAGTCCCAGCCAGTCGTTCCCGCCGCAGATTCCATGCCAGAACAGGCTCTCCAATCGGAAGAGACCATCATTTTCGTGCCAGTACCGGCCATACGCCAGAAGCGAATGCGTGCCCGCGTGGCGCGATAACAACATGGGCAGAAGCGCCGCCGTCAGGCACACTGCAAATACTCCGATTCCCGCCAACCGTCGCCACCACGAGGGGCCGGCAGACTTCAAAAAAAGTGGCAACAACACCACCGGCCAGAATTTTGCCCCGCCAGCCAGTGCCAGCGCCCCCAAACTGCTTCTGGTCCGCCACCCAACCGCCAGCAAAACCGCCAGCAGTAGAAACGGAAAAGCGATTAAATCCATGTGCGCTTGATTAAAAAAGGAGTTGATCACAATCGGATTCCACCAGTAAATAATAATTAAACCCGACGGCTGGCGTAATCGTTTGAGTATCGCCAGCAACAGCAGGACGGTCGTACAATCAATCGCCAGATACACGGCTTTTAAAGTTGCAATGCTGAAAGGGGCAATAAGTGCGGCAAATGCAAAAGTGGCCTCGGACACCGGCGGATAAATGGTCGGCAGGTTGGCATGATTAATCCGGCCCATAATGGCTGGCGATTCATTGGCCGCCCGACCGGCGGAACGTAGCGCTGAATTCACAATCTGACCGCCGGAGGCCAAGGCGTCGCCTGCTCGAATGGCCGTCTGGGGCGAAATTGACCATGGGCTTTCGCCATGGCAAATAAGCGCTCCATCCCAAAGATACCGGTTAAAATCTGTGGACAGCACCGGCGGGGCGGGAATAAGAATGATCCGGCACAGCAGGCCCGTCAACATGACAAACAGGAACATGAATCGGGAAAGCTCGGTCCGCGTGAAATAAACACAGGTGAGCCATAGACCCGCGAGGGCGATTTGAAACTCCACATAAATGTGCAGCAGCGAACCGTTCTTCGGAAGAACAGCCGACAGCCGCCAGGAATTCAGCAATAATACAAAACAAGATGCCAGAAGAACCAGCCCGCAGACAATCAGCAGTATTGGCCGCCGCGGGCCGCGGGTCTCCGTCCGGCGTACCCCAGCGGGTGGGTTGGTGAAATGACTTGGGAGATTTTCCAGCGGAAGCCCCCTGGTCTACGATCTTGTGTTTTGCATCGGCGGCACCGTTTCTATGGAGAAGTGGCGGCTGGCTGGGTCTGAATAGATCGATCCGCGCTGGCTTCCTTGGCCAGCCGCTTCACCAGATCGGACTCGCCCGGCTGTTCAGTGAATTCCAGGCCGCCATCGTTTCGAACATAGATGACATACAGTTTTCCGGGCCGCACTGGACGGTAATGCGCTTCGCCCTGAACCACGGCAAGCCCCATCTTTTTGCCCAAATGCGGGTGCTTCAGCAGGGGCCATATATTTCGCCATAAATGGGTCAGAAATTTATTCGGTTTGCCATAACGGTGTTCCAGCACCCGGGGTATGCCATGTTTGCTTAATAGTGAAGCACCCTGGTCGGGCGCTTCACGGCTGGAAAAGATTCTGCGGAAAAATGCGATAGATTTTCCGCGCAGAAGATCACCTTTTTCCACATATTTGTCGCTGAATTGCAGAACCAGCGCATCGATATACGGTGTATCGCCGGGAATTGTGAATTCCTGCAGCGGCATCGGAATCTGCCGGCCGTTCGGACCGACCGTAAATTCCTGCCAAAGCAAAGTCGTTTGCACGACTTTGTTGTCCGGCCCGCGGACCTGGCCATTTACAATTAATTCCGCACGGCGAGTGCGCCCGGTCAGGCGCGTCACGATCTTGCGCAATTCGTCCCGCTGGCGTTTGAGCCGCAGAATTTCATCGCGGCGGGCAAAGTAGTGCTGTGTAATGTTAATGGCCAGTGAGCCAATGGTGGCAAGTATAACCACCGCTATCACCATTTTAAAAAAGCGTTGCATCAATGCATCCTTGGCTGGCGAACAGTTTGTCAATCACGGCGGACCGCAAATGCCAGCCAGCTTCACCCTTATAAACCCGAAGGCGGCCATTCTATTGCTTCAAGGCGGCCAGTTTATCTCCCCATCGTCGCTGCATTGCGCTGGCGGTGGTGGGGATCCAGGTGCTGCCGTCGCCGTGCAATACCTTAAGCAGTCTGCCGCGTTGGTCAACCCACAACTCGCTTACATCCGGATCCAGTTGATCCGCCAGATGATACGCTCGGATCAGCTTATGCCCGATCTGAATGCTCTGGCGGCCAAGAACACGCAACACTCGCAGGCCCAGGTGATTGGTCGCCGGGTCAAATACCACGAACGCCAACGCACCCCTCTTCTTCAAATTCACCAGACGCGGCCACAGATATTGCAACGCGGATGGCAATAGTCCCGGCATCTGTGGGCCTAACACGAACCGCAGCGGGCGATTGTTTTCGCCCGCCACAACACGATCATCTTTATGGTCCACTCGTATGCGGCATTCATAGCGATAAGCCCCCGTCATCTTGCCCGCCTTGTCGTAAAGCGGATAAAAGCCTGCCTGCTGCGTGCCTAGCTGCTGCGTCCAATGTGTGAAAAAATTAGGGTAGGGAATCTTCAGATGTTCCACCACAGATTTACCGGTCAGCGGATTGACGATCCGCCGTTCCTGCCGCATCGCCACAATTTGCGGATTGTTGATCGGTTGCAGCCGCTCCACGGCGGATGTCCAGGTACTGTAATTGATCTCATTGTGCGGTCTGTCCGCCTGATGGCGCATCGCCCAGAATCGGACCGATTTGGTCATGATAATCACGCCGCCGGGCAGAAATTCGCGCCCGTTGATGTTGCAGAATACACCTCGGAACCCATCCTGCTGGCCAACATACGCGTGAAGCCGCACAAATCCGATATCCTGGTGGTGCACCCGAATCCGAAACAATTCAGGGCGAATTTCCGCCGCCTTCTTTAAGGCCTGCCCGCCCCCAGCTTTGTCTTGGGTGGCCGCGGCAACGGCCATCCGGCCGCCAAACTTCCCGATCAGCGCGCGGACCCCGGTCGTTTTCAGCCACGCCTTTCCGGCTTTTACCGCCGCCAGTCGCTGGCGGGTGATTTTGTCCTGATTCAGTAATCGCAGAGATCCGGTCAACGCGTTGAACATGCGCGTGGCCGACGGTAAATCACCGGCCGGCGAAAAAAAGGTGAACACGTAATATTCGGTCGGATTGATTTCTATCAGAAGTTCCTGCCGCAAAAGTTGCAGCGGTGAATGATTGGACATCGCGGTAAATAAAATCGAAAGTTCAGCCGCCGGCTGGCCGGATATTACCCGTTTGGCGCGTACCAGAACCTGCACATGACTGAAATCCTTCCGGGCTTCGGCCAGAATTTCCTTCACTAATACGCCGCGGGAAGTGGCTTTTGCCAGATAACTCCGATGCAGTGTAATTCCCCATCGCCGCTGCTGGTTTACAAAATTAACCAGTTGATTGCCCTTGCGATGCAGGGCGATGCAGTCTATTGGCCGACGGATTTCAAAGGCCGCCGCATCATCCCGCCAGACCGGGCCAAGTTCTCCGTTGCCCGCACTGCCACCGGGGTTGGCCCTGGCCGCAAGCGCGCGATCCGGGCTGGCCGGCAGCGCCATCAGGCACGTCAGCCAAAGCCACGCAATGACCAGGTTCCTTCGGCCACCCGCGGGAAAAATGACGCGGTGCCAATGCCAGCCGCTGCGACTCGGTAATGAGAAACTGATTTTCACGTTGCAACTCCGCTGACGGTTTAATTATTGACTGCTTGATGGCGAATGACCCGACAATTGATAAGCGAATTGTTGAAACACCGCGTTGTCCTTCAGCGTAATTGGGGTAACCCCATGGTAAATAAGTACGCGCACAGAATTTCCTTCCGGTGTGGTAGCCATCAGCACAAAGCCCGGAACGCTCCATTGGCTCCAGATCGCGCGCAATATGTAGTAATAATGCCCCCCGTGAGTCTCGTTGATCTGCGTCAGCCAGCCGGGATTTCCGGCTTTTAATGTAAAGCCATGCAGCATTTCCACCGCCTCACGATTCGCATCCGTCGCGGTCGCCGGGTGGGACAGCGGAATGGTCACACGGGCCACCATTCGCATCAGGCCGTCTATGTTGATCTGAACGATATGGCCGGAATTCGGAGTGAACCTGCCGCGCGGCGATTCGCCCGTCGCGCGGTATCGCATAAGGCCTGTCGCCGCCCCAAGCGATGCCAGAAGCAGCACCAGCATCGTTCCAGCCAATCCATAATACCGTGTGTAGTTTCGATTGTTTTCAATCATCGTTGGTAATCATACCCCAAACTGTGAAACAATAGAAACTGGCGGTGTAACTCGATAAAAGGTGGACAGCCCTTTTTCTGGCAATCGGTAAAATAGCGGATGAGTGGGCCAACTGACGATTATTGGACGGAAGTTTATGATTAAACAAATCAGTCCCCCGGCGACCTGCGGGCGTTGGCATAAGGGTATTGGCATACGCTGGAAGCAACGCAACGCTGGCAGCAGACAGCCACCATGGCCGCGGGCCAAAACACCTTGGGAAATCACCTTGGGGGTCGGGCGTTGCGCCCGAAAAGAAACAGGCAATGGCCGCGTTCACTGCCCAGGACGCCGGGTAACGCATAACCGGAAGCCAATGATCATCACCACGACACAAGGGCGCACCGGAATAAACCGATCCACAGATTCCACAGATTTTGTTTCCATGCGCAAATTGGCGGGAGTTCGATTTTTTCTGTTCCTAGATCGACGTTTGTTGTAAAAGACCACAACGGAGGCGGATAAACTGTCATACCAGTATACGCCACCAATACCCCGTCAGAAGGAATGGAATCAACAGCTAAATCCAGTGAAACCCATGCCGCAGACCAAAACACCTTGGGAAATCACTTTGGGGGTCGGGCGTCTCGCCCGAAAATAAACAGCCAGGGGCCGTGCTCACCGCCCAGCACACCGGGTAACCCATAACCGCAATCCAATGATCATCACCACGACACAAAGGCACGCCGAAATAAACCAATCCACAGATTATGTTTCCATGCGAAAATTGGCCGGAGTTCTATTTTTCTGTTCATAAATCGTCATTTATTGTAAAAGACCACAGTGGAGGCGGAGAAACTGTCACACCAATAGCCGCCACCAATGCCCCGTCAGAAGGCACGGAATCAACGGCTAAATTCAGTGAAACACATGCCGCAGGTCAAAACACCTTGGGGGTCGGGCGTCTCGCCCGAAAAGAAGCAGCCGAGGGGCCGCGTTCACCGCCCAGCACACCGGGTAACCCATAATCGCAAGCCAATGATCATCACCACGAAACACAGGCGCACCGGAATAAAATAATCCACAGATTCCACAGATTCCACAGATTTTGTTTCCATGAGCAAATTGGCGGGAGTTCGATTTTTCCGTTCGTTGATCGTCGTTTGTTGTAAACGACCACAGCGGAGGTGGATAAACTGCCACACCAGTATACGCCACGAATACCCCGTCAGAAGGCAGGGAATCAGCAGCTAATATTCGGCAAAATCCATGCCGCAGGCCAAACCACCGTGGGGGTCGGGCGTCTCGCCTGAAAAGAAACAGCCAGGGGCCGCGTTCACCGCCCAGGACGCCGCGTAACGCATAACCGGAAGCCATTGATCATCACCACGACACAAAGGCATACCGGAATAAACCGATCCACAGATTTCACAGATTCCACAGATTCCACAGATTTTGTTTCCACGAGCAAATCGGCGGGAGTTCTATTTTTCTGTTCATAGATCGTCGTTTATTGTAAAAGACCACGGCGGAGGCGGATAAACTGTCACACCAGTATGCGCCACCAATACCCCGTCAGAAGGCACGGAATCAACGGCTAAATTCAGTGAAACACATGCCGCAGGTCAAAACACCTTGGGGGTCGGGCGTCTCGCCCGAAATGTAGCAGCCAGGACGACCGCCGTACCAGCCACGATGCCCACCGCGACAGTGACTTAAAAACCACAACTTTTAATGGAGTGACTCAATGGAGCAAAAAATAAATATCCTGAATTTACAAACCAGAAAACATCCGTTCAATGGTCCGGCACCATTTTCTGCGGGTCATTTTAGCCGCAGCGATCCCTCCTCGGAGACACTTTAAAAAGGCTTGTGGTCACCGTCTAACCAGGCCGCGCATCGAATCAACGCCGCGTGAGATACCCTCTGCCAGACGAGTCGCCGACCGGTCCGTTAAATGCGCGCAGATTACCCAAATCGTACAACCGCTGATTAAAAGCAGGCAAAATAGTGCGGCAACCGGGGGAATGGGGATGGCCAGCGTGCCAATCATAAGGGGCGGCACGGCGGCTATCCCAGCTCTTGGTGGAGGAAATTCCGATTGAAGCTCCAATACACCAATTTGACTCCGGTCCGGGCGGCCGATTCGCGTAGCCCAAACCCGGCCGGCATGGGTAAAGCCCTCCCATTCTCCCTGTCCGGAAATGATCCGGAAATAAATACGGGCTATCTGTCGGACCCCGACGCCAGTTGAAGTCCGCGATTGCAAACTCGCACGGTGTATTAAATCAAGCATCTTGCTAGAACCAATTCCGGTAAAAATCGCGGCGGCCTTAGGCCCGCGATTGCAAAGAATAAAGAAATTCGGAGGCTCAGGCCTCTCTCCATCAGGCTGACCAAAGTCGGCAATTTCTGGCGATACGCTGTTCGCTCCGGAAAGCGCCGCATGCGTGTTATCGTCGTCGAATTTTTGCCACGCAGGCCGTCGCCTCCTCGCAAGAAGTACAAAGACCAATAACAGGCCAAAAATAAATGTGAACCACCTCGTCGGACCCGCCGTGCCAAAACAGCCACTATCCAGGTAGCGCGGCAATAGAACGCTCAGCAGATGATCCAAGGTCAGCAGCGTAATCAGGGCGTATCCGTAAACCAATCCCTTTCTCATGACTCGAGTTGACAGAAGAGCGCGATCAAAATTTGTATACGCACCGCGATAGGCTCGTTGCCCGTACCGCAAAATAGAATTTAACATCCTCAATTTATCCTCCCCCGCTTTCGCACGGACAACCCGGCCCGGGCGTGAATTGGGATCCCGGTACAACCTCAATTTCGGCCCCCGTCTCAACCGGCCCAGAAATCCGTATCCATTGGGTCTGGTATGGCGAGCCTTGGAATACGTAACCCGTGATTAAGCCTATAGCAGTGCCAATCGCGAATCCGATGGCGAAACCGCCAAGCGTTCCTTCAGGCCCGATGGCAGTTCCGGCTGCACCACCTGCGGTACCGATGACCTGAGAGGGTACGACAGGCTCCCACCAATTAGTATTGTTGCCGGTGGCGACCAACGCGGCGGGGGCGTAAACAGGGTTTCCCAATTTTACACACTGATCGCCAAATTTTGCCCATTTCGTATTGGAATAACCGACGACCTCTTTCCCACGTTGGCCGGTGTAATACCAAATTGAGCCGCCATCGCCCGGCACAGGCGACCATCCGCCAGCGCCATCATAAACCGGGTATCCGTCCGGGCCCGGTTTCGGCGGCAACGTGCGGCCGCCGAGTCCGTTTGCGTCGGCCTTCTCCGCCGCCTCTCCCCCCACATACCCATACAAATTTACCCCGCCCGCATACCCGATTGGATCACGTTGAATCCAGCGGACAAGGACGGCGTTGTATGTCCGATTGCGAACGTAATTAAGCTGCGATTCCGGATCAAGGCGATAGCTGCAATATATTATTTCATTCGCACAGGAGGTATTTAAGGAAATGGAGGTATCGCGAGGACTACGGACAGACAGGATGTCTGCGGTTCGGCGCTCCACAGATTTTCCAGCCTGCCAAGATTCATCGCGCAAGCGGCCGCAACTTCGCGGCTTGGTGCCGTGGTGGTGGTCAAATTGTTTATCCAGCACGACCATAAACTGCCTTTAGAAAGGCCGACCTTGCTCCTGTAATTTAAATCATACGCTGGCATTTGCTAACTGCCAAGCCAGTTCACGTCCCTGGGCATCCATTATTTTGACGCCCGATTCGCCCTTGCCATCAAGGCTCACCGCCTGATTCCCCCGGCTGTCGTGGCCAATATAATTGATGCGGGCATTGCTCGCACCCGGTATCAGGCCAATCGATTCATCCAGCCGTCCTACCATTTCCGCGGCCACCAGACAATGATGTTAAATAAGATTCCCAGCCACCACAGCTGAAGTACTAAATACCATCCCAATACGCCAAATACCCGCGAAAGTTTTGAAGGCCCGGATCGCTCCGTCCCGGTTATCGCTTTGCTACGGGCAATCATCTCCCGGCAGAATTCCAGGCATTCCCTTAGCTGCGCCTCATCGGCAAAGGTGTGCTCTGGTATGAACACAGCGAACTGCGCCCCCCAAACCTGATCACCCCTGAAAAACCCGAGTCCGCCCGCAATTACCTCCACCCGGGTCAAC
>DAIDJN010000020.1:0-2114 GCA_027451365.1 Phycisphaerales bacterium
CAGGGTCTTTTAGTTTTCTGGAATTCCGACCAATTTAAGCGCCTTATGGACTTTGACGGAGTGGTGGCGAAGTGCAGCCGCGATATTTTGCCAACCGTCCATCCGCAACAAATTCAGGACGGAATTACGGATACCAGCCAATATTTGAGGAGCCGATCCCTTGCGAACGCGGCACGCATCCTCGCCCATGGTCACGTCGCGGACGTAATGCAAACGGTTTTCAATTCCCCAGTGTCCGCGGTTGAGAGCTAAGAATATTTCGGGTTTGTGTACCTCGTGGTCCAGGCTGCTGATCAGATAGGCCGTCTCCGTGGTGTGCGAATCGGGCGTGCGATTCCAGACTTCCCGTTGCACCCGGCACGCGGTCTTGAGTCCGGGCCATTGCTTGTATCCGGCCAGTTCGCCGCTGGTGTGGATCGTGCGTTTCTCCACACGCGAACCATGCTTGTCGATGGTTTCATGGGTAAAAAGGGGGCGCGGGGAGAACGGAAGACATCTTCTATTTCCGCCAGCAACTTCGGCTGGTTTTCCTTCACCGCCAGCAGATAATCGCCGCGAGCTTTAACGATCTGGCCACAGAGTCCGCGTTGCGCGAACAACGCGTCACCCGTTATCACTTTACCCTCTAATACCAAGCCTGTAAGTAATTCCGACGCGGCGGTAATCTCACCACCTTCCTGCTTGTTGGCTCCGGCGGGGACCTCCTTGAGAACCAGTCCCAGCCCTACCGCAAACGCCGACAGCAGGTGCACCCCTGGAACCTCGTGCCCCTGGCTGCCACGTAGCGTTTTGCCGTCAACGCTCAAGGCCTCCGGTTCGCCGCAGTCCAGCAATACGCGGAACTCATCAATCCAGCGCGACAACGCTGCTTCATACGCCGGTATATCCATTCGCCGCAATAAGTTACTCATCATCCCGTCTGTGGGAATCCCGTGTTTGGCCAGACCTAACCGATGCGCCATTTCCTGCCCATGATCTCTTCCCCATTGCAGAATGGCATATATGCTGCGGCCACCGCACATGGTGCCCACCGCCAACATGCCTAAAACCGCCGGCAGCGGATGACGACGGCCATGCCGACCACGCGGATCCGGAACTGAACGAAAGGCCTCAACCAACGATATGCCCTGAATCACGGCCACTCCTTGGCCTCCTTTTTCCATGCCACTGACTGTTATCGTCCAGCCTTCCATGGCTGCACACGTCTATCATCCCTTGTCAAGCTATTTTACGCCACTTATGAAAACTAAAAGACCCTGCTCGTCCGACGATCAAATCGCCCGCTCACATGGCCAGAATCACTTTTATGGTATAATCAGTCGCGGTTTCCCAGTGTTTGGGATTTTGGCAATGAAACCCGAAATAAGGTGGGTTGTAATATGGTTGCCGTCTGCTTTTATTTTCAGATTCATCAGCCCGACCGCCTGCGGCGATACGGGGTATTCGACACCGAAGCCGATTATTTTGACCGCAATGCCAATCGCGAGTTCATGCAGAAAATGGCCCGCATTTGCTATTTGCCGGCAAACAAAGTTCTGCTGGATTTATGTCACCGCTTCGGCAAGTCGTTTCGGTTTTGCGTGAGCATCAGCGGGACCGCGTTGGAACAGTTCGAGTTGTACGCGCCGGAAGTGCTGGAATCCTTTCGCGCCTTGGCGGCGACGGGATGTGTGGAATTTTTGTGCGAAACCTATTACCACAGTCTGGCGTTTCTTTATTCGCCCGATGAATTTCACCAGCAGATTCGTCTGCATCGGCATACCATTAAGCGCCTTTTCGGACAGAATCCGCGCACTTTTCGCAACACGAATCTTATTTATTCCAATGAGGTCGGCCGCCTGCTCGGATCATTGAAACTTGATGCGGTGATTACCGAAGGTTGGGAGGCGGTGCTTGGTTCGCGCAATCCCGGGCTGGTGTATCAGGTGCATCGGGAGCCGATTCGTCTGCTGCTGCGGCATTATCATTTAAGCGATGATATCGCCATGCGGTTTTCCTGCCGGTCGTGGTGCCAGTGGCCTTTAATGGCGGATACTTATGCCCGCTGGCTTAACGGCATAAACGGACAGGGTTCGCTGGTGCTGTTGGGGATGGATTACGAAACGTTTGGCCAG
>DAIDJN010000021.1:0-53104 GCA_027451365.1 Phycisphaerales bacterium
ATGGCGGCACCGCAGGGGTGATTACAATCGCATCAACGGGCATTACAGTCAGCGGCATCACGTTTAACCCGGTCAGTGCAACTTCGCCGGGACAGTACACCATTGTCGGCAGTTCAACCAATAATTTAACCCTGACGGGCAGCGGCACCATGACCATGAATGCCGATGCCACAATCAGTGCTTCAATGGTGGGCACCGGCGGCCTGACGATTGCCGGTGCGCATAATTTGACTGTTTCCGGCGTAAGCACCTATACCGGCCCGACAAGCGTGAATTCCGGAATACTGACTCTGGTAACCGGCGCGGCGATAACCGGCACGACCGCGCTGACAATAGCCCCCGGATCTGCGGTGGCAATGAACAGCACCGGTGCCAGTGACGGCATTACCATTAATTACACGGCGGGAAATAGTCCCAATGCGACGATTCGCAATGACATTATCGCCGGTTACAACGGCGGGACGTGGACTGGCACGTCCACTACCGGCGGAGTCATTAATTCTTCTGTGGCGGCGGGTAACAACAAGAAGTATGCGGTGGGCTATGCGGATGGTGCCGACGGCGTAGCGACCGGTCTGGGCAGCACCCAGGAAAAAGTGATGCTGACACTGGCGGGTGATGCAATACTGGCTGGCTCGGTAAAGCTAAAGGATTTTACTATATGGCTAAGCCATTATGGAACAACATCGGGCGCCCAATGGGATCAGGGCGATTTTAATTATGATGGCAAGATAAACCTTCAGGATTTTACCCTGTGGCTCGGTAACTATGGACAGTCGCTTTCGCCCGGGGTTTTGGCCAATGCGCCGATGGTCATCAACAGATCACAGGCGACGCCTGAACCTCCGGCGATGGCTATTGTTGGTGCGGGGGTCTTGCCGCTGTTGCTGCTTACGCGGCGTCGGCAATCTGAATGTGTGGTATACAAACACTAAGCGGTGGGATATACTTTCGGAGGCCGCGTAACTATCCGTTTACGCTCCGGCTGTGGAATGTGGATGCATTGCGTGCAATTCAAAATTGAAAAGGGGATTTTGTCATGAAGAAAAAACAGACGCTCATACTGTTGGCCGCAATCGCGTCAACCGCCGCTTTGCCTATGGCAGCTCATGCCAGCGCGTTTACCGACCCAACCAGTGGCCAGATGGTTTTGTGGGTGAACACAATTACCGGCGATGTGGAATTGGTCGGAAATAATACCACGATAGTCGGTTATCAGATATCATCGTCAAGCCAATCCTTGATTTACGCCAATTGGACAAAGCCGATCACCCACTCAACTACTGGATGGACCCCTGCGCCTGCAAGCGGAGGCTATCTGGCCGAGGTAACGTCGTCTTCATCATACGCCGTTACCACTCAGGATACGCACCCTTACGATATGGGCGACATTTTTAATCCCGCAGCGGCCCACGATCTGGTTCTGCACTTTACTTCGCTCGTCAACGGCTCGGCCAGTTATGTATTGGGCGCGGTGGAATACGGTGCCCCCACGCTTACCTGGGATCCAGGCCTTTCCCCCACAACCCCTGGAAGTGATGGCGCAGGTAATTGGGATACGACCACAGCAATCTGGTCCAACGGATCGACCGATCAGACCTGGACCAATGGATTTGCCGCCAGCATTGGGGCTAACGGTACCGGCAATACCATCACGATTGACACCACAGGCATTAGCGCCACCGGCATAACTTTCAATCCACTTACCACAGGCCAGTACACGATTGCATCGGCGGCATCGGGTGATAACCTGACGCTTTCCGGGACCATCACTCTTAATGCCAATGCCACTATCAGCGCACCGATTGTCGGTTCCGGCGCAATTACCATTGTGGGGCCTGATACGCTGACCCTTTCCGGAACCAACACCTATTCCGGCGGCACCACGCTCGATTCCGGCACGTTGGCCATTACCCAGGACGCTGCCATTCCCACTACCGGCGCATTGACTTTCGCCGGCGGTACATTGCAACTGAATAATTACACCAGCAGCCTTAATTTCAGCAATGAAAACGTTCAAATTGGCGCGGCCACGGGTACTGCGGCTACACTGGCCGGCGTCATCGGTGGGACTTCTCTTTTGACTTATGACGGGCCTGGTACACTGATTCTGACTGGCGCAAATACGTATTCACTCGGAACGCTGGTGAATGCCGGCACTCTGGAAATCAACACCGGCGGTACTCTCGGTAACGGCTCCGGGCTTCTCACAATTCAGACTGGTGCGACGGTCCAGGTCAATACCAATGTGGCCACAGCGGGACTTTCCGGCGCGGGCAGTCTGGTGCTTAATACCTCGGGCACCGGCTACACAGCCAATGACACCACAATCAATACATTCAGCGGCGTCATTTCCGGAGTGGGCAATTTCACCCAGGCCGGAACTGGCACTGAAATCCTTTCCGGTGCTAACACTTATACCGGAACCACTACTATCAGTGGCGGAACGCTTGAATTCACGGGCGACACTTCCGGCCTCACCGGTGGCATAGCGGATAACGCATCGCTGGACATGGCGCAAACGGCCAATAGCTCGCTGGCTGGCGTTATTTCCGGTTCTGGAACACTTATTGACAACGGCGCTGCCGGAACGACACTGACTCTTTCCGGCGCGAATACCTTCACCGGCGGTATTACTTTGAATTCCGGAATTTTAAGCGTGTCGTCCGAGGGCAATCTTGGTGGGGCGGCCAATCCGTTAACTTTTAACGGTGGCGAATTGCTTTCCACCGCTGCCTTTCTGACAGATTCCCGAACTATCACGCTTGATGCGGCTTCCGGTACCACCGTTGACATTCACGGTGGCCAGGATTCATTTTCCGGCGTTATTTCCGGTTCTGGTGCGCTTACTGTTCTGGATTCCGCTCCGACTGCCAACAGTTCAATCACTCTGTCCGGAGCAAATACCTATACCGGTGGGACAGTCTTAAACAATTCACATATGATTATTACTGCTGATAATAATCTTGGGTCATCCACCGGTACCATCACCCTGAACAGTGCGCAACTTGAAACCCGTGGACTGGTCAATACCGCTCGTAATATTGTTTTGGCCGGCACCGGCGATATCCTCAATTCCTATAACGAGGTTGAATCATTTTCCGGAGTTATTTCCGGAGCTGGACCGGTTACCGTCACTAATTTTGGCGGTGGGGTGCTCGCCTTTTCCGGAGCCAATACCTATACTGGCGGTACCATTATCCAGGATGGCATTCTTGCGGTTTCCACCGACGCCAATCTTGGTGCCTCCAGCGGCAATATCACCCTCCAGGGTGGAACACTTAAAACTCTCGCCAGCCTGACCACCGCCCGCTCCGTTGTGTTGGCAAGCGGTGGCAGCAGCGGCCCCTATATTGATACTGACGGCGCGCATACGGATACGTTCTCCGGCGTGATTTCCGGCACGACATCTTTGAATATTGAAGATTCCACGCTTGGCTCATCCGGAAAAGTCATTTTTTCCGGCGCAAATACCTATGCCGGTTTAACCAAAATTTCTAATGGAACCTTGGCGTTGTCCGGCACCGGCACAATTGCGGATTCCAGTTACCTTCAGATTCTGACCGGTGCGGTTTTTGATATTTCCGCAACCGCCAGCGGCGCCACCGTCAAATCTTTCGGAGGTTATGGTAATATCAACCTTGGCGCAGAGCCGCTGGCCGAAACAATAACCTCGGGCAATGTGGCTGATTTCGACGGTGTGATGTCAGGAACTGGCTCATTGACGCTTTCTGGAACCGGTGGCACGCAATACTTTAAGGGAATTAATACATATACTGGCGCGACTATCATTAACGATGGCACGTTAGCTCTGTCGCATGGCGGCAGTATCGCCGCTTCCAGCGGCGTGACATTAAATCTGAGCACCAGCGTTCTGGACATTACCCAGGCCACCAGCGGCGAAACAATTAAGGCCTTGTCCGGCTCACTGGGCACCGTTGCATTGGGAAGTCAAACCTTAACCATCAGCGGTACCGGTTCCTCCACATTCGATGGTGTCATTCAAAATTCGGGTATTTCGCCCGGCACGGGCGGCGGATTAACGGTCTCGGGCGGTACAGAAACGCTTTCCGGGGCCAACGTATATACCGGCGCGACCACCATCACGGGTGGTACGCTGTCACTTTCCGGGACAGGCAGTATTGTTGATTCCTCCGGTGTTGTGCTTGGCTCTGGCGGCACCTTTGATATTTCGGGAACTACCGGAGGAGCCACCATTGTCGGACTTACGGGCAGCGGCGGCACGGTAAATCTCGGTGGAAAAACGCTGAGCCTCGCCTTATCCACTTCCCAGACCGACACCTTTAACGGAATCATTGAAGGCACTGGCGGCGGTTTAACCCTTTCCGGCACAAGCGCCACAGAAATTCTTGGCGGTACCAACACCTATTCCGGCACAACCACCATTACCAGCGGTACACTGGAATTCACCGGCTCTACCGCCAACCTGACCGGCGGAATCGTAAATAATTCAAATTTGAATTTCCAACAGACGGCCAACAGCAGTTTCAGCGGAGTTATTTCCGGTACCGGAACGGTCACGCAAGACGGTTCGGCTGCCACCACGCTTACGCTTTCCGGAGCCAATACCGATAGCGGAGTTATCACCATTACGGCGGGAACCTTAAAATTCACCGGATCCACAGCCGGGTTGGGTGGCAACCTGATTGATAATTCCGCTCTTGTTTTTGGCCAAACCGCCAGCAGCAGCCTGACGGGTATTATTTCTGGAACCGGCACGGTTACCCAAGCTGGTGCTCCGGGAACCACGCTGACGCTTGCCGGTAATAACACCTACTCGGGTGCCACTACTGTTTCCGCCGGCACGCTGGAACTATCGGGTCTTACTGCAGGGTTAACGGGTGGCATTGTCGATAATTCCGCTCTGGTTTTCCAGCAGGCCGCGAACAACAGTTTAAGTGGCGTTATATCCGGTAGCGGAACTGTTACGGAAAATGGCGCCAGTGGCACTACCCTGACCCTGTCCGGGGCCAACACTTATTCTGGTATCACCACTATTTCCAGCGGTACTCTGGATTTGGCCGGTACCACCGGCGGCATGACCGGAAATATTGTAGATAATTCTTCCCTTGCTTTTGTGCAGACGGCCAGCAGCAGCCTGAGTGGCATTATTTCCGGCACCGGCGGCGTTACCGAGGACGGTTCTGCAGGAACCACACTGACACTTTCCGGTGCCAACACCTATTCCGGTACCACCACCATTACCAGCGGTACACTGGAATACGCTGGCTCAACGGCCAGCCTCACTGGTGGAATAGTGAATAATTCCGCATTGGTGTTCCATCAGGCAGCCTCCAGCACGCTATCGAGCGCCATTTCCGGTACCGGTTCGCTAACCGAAAATGGGTCCGCGGGCACCGCCCTGACGCTCACTGGTGCCAACACCTACACCGGCCCAACCACAATCAGCAGCGGATCGCTGAATGTAGGCACCGGCGGCTCGCTGGCCCACAGCAATATCACAATAGACAGCGGCGCATCACTGGGTGGAACGGGTACCATTACCTGGAACTTGAGCAACAACACCGGAGACCTGATCAGCAATTCCGGTACGCTGAATATTACCGGCTTAAATCTGATTCTGAATATCTCCGGTACGCAAACCCAATCTCAATATATTTTGGCTAATGATGCCAGCGGAATCCTTTCTGGAACCCGCTTTGCCACGGTAACCGGCTTGGGGTCCGGCACAATTGACTACACCGGCACGACCCTGAATCCCAATGACATTGTGCTGGTGGTGCCCTTGACGCTAAGTTGGGACCCGCTGGCCAATAAGACGATTAGCGACGGCTCGGGCAACTGGGACACCACCAACACCAACGCAACCTGGGCATTGGCGGGGGCGGACCAGGCTTGGAGTAACGGATCCTCGGCCAGCATTGGCGCAGACGGCGGCACCAGTGAAACCATCACGATTGACGCCGGTCCAATTGTCGTCAGCAACCTTTCATTCAATGCCATGACCAGTGGCGCTCAATACACCATTGCTGGTACCGGTGCCAACACGCTGGAAGTGGATGGCACTATATCACTGGCTAATAATGCCACTATCAGTGCCGCACTTGTGGGTTCATTGCCGCTGACTATTACCGGCACCCATACGCTGACACTAACCGGCACCAACACCTACACCGGCGGCACCACGCTGGAAAACGGTGTCACAGTGAATTTCAACAATGCCTCAGCCTTCGGTACGGGATCCATCACCGTTGGCACGGGCGGCGCCACGTTGCAATACAACGCCGCCAGTTTGACCATCGCCAATAATCTTGCGATAGCTGGCGGTGCCGTTCTTGATACCAATGGTCTCGGCGACCCCACCAGCGGCGTTACTTATGCGGGTAATATCACCGGGGCGGGCGGCCTTACCGTGACCTCGTCCGTTGCCGGAGGAGAACTGTATCTCACCGGCAACAACAGCGCTTTTACCGGCAATACCACCCTTTTGAGCGGTGTGGAAGCGGGCTTCAACACAAGTACATCGTTCGGCAGTGGAACTGTTACCATCGGAGCCGGCGGCGGTACGCTTGAATACACCGCTAATCTGACGGTGAGCAATCGGTTGATTCTCGCTGCCAATGGCGGGATAAATGCGCACGGAACAACATCAACCTGGGCAGGTGTGATCAGTGGCACCGGTGGATTGCTTGTTCACGATTCCATTGGTGACGGCATCTTGACGTTGTCCGCCATCAACACATACAGCGGTGCTACCACCATTGGACTGAGTAACACGGTCACCTTGGCTCTATCCGGCACCGGCAGCATAAGCAGTTCCAGTTATGTCGGAACGGTCGCTGGAGCCACTTTCGACGTTTCGCAAGTCAGCGCCGGTACCGTCAACATCAGAGGGTTAAAAGGCACTGGTGGCACCATTGCCCTGGGTAGCAAGACGCTTGATATTACCGGATCCGGAACCTACACCTACAGCGGCGTTATCCAAAATGGTGGCATTGGCGGAGGAACAGGCGCTGGTCTGGCTTTGACTGGCACAGGCCTTCTGACGCTCACCGGTGCTAATACCTACACCGGCGTTACCGCGATTAACTCCGGCGAATTGCTGCTTTCCACCGGTGGCAGTATTGCAGATTCGAGCAATGTATCGCTGGCCAGCGGTGCTAAATTTGATATTTCACAAACTACAAGCGGTGCCACCGTTAACGGCCTTACCGGGTCTGGTGGCTACGTTTATACCGGCGCTGAAACTCTAACCGTTAACGTGGCGGGAACGGATTCTTTTGGAGGGGAAATCAGCGACAGCGGTGGTGTCAATAACGTGCGCGGTGGCGGTTTAACCAAAACTGGATCTGGAACACTGACTGTCACCGGATTCTTTGACAATTATTCCGGGGCCACCACAATTTCCGCCGGCACGCTGGCCGTTTCGGCTTCCGCTGGAGATTTTGATGATTCCAGCAATATCGCCATCGCTTCGGGCGCAACTCTGGATATTTCAGCCGTCAGCGGTGAAACGGCTCATTCGATTACCGGCTTGGGTACAGTTGCCTTGGGATCCACATCTCTGGAATTATTCGCCGCAAGTGGCTCATATACCTTTGGCGGTTTGATCAAAGATGGTGGAATTTCCGGTGGCACAGGTGGCTCTCTTATCATTGGCGTTCTTGGAACGACCGCTACCACTATCCTTACGGGTGCAAATACATATACCGGTTCAACCACCATCACGTCTGGCACGCTTGGGCTTTCCGGAACGGGCAGCATTGCCGATTCCAGCGGTGTGATATTGGATACAGGCGGCACCGCCAACAGCACATTTGACCTTTCCGCGTTGACCACCGGCAGCGCTTCCATTAAATCTCTGGCCAGCGCCAGCGTTGGAACTGGATCGGGAACGGCATCTGTCCTTCTAGGCACCAATTCGCTTACGCTCACCAATGCCAGCGGGAGCTTTGCCGGAGTCATCAGCGGGACGGGTGGCTTGGGAATCAATGCCGGCACTCAAACACTAACCGGCGTGAACACCTATTCCGATGTAACGTCCGTCAGCGGCGGTACGCTGGCACTTTCCGGCACCGGCAGCGTGGCCGATTCCAGCCGCATCGCATTAAGCCCGGGCGGAACCTTTGATATTTCCGCCACCACCAGCGGAGCCACTGTGCTGGGGCTTGCTGGTATCGGCGGAACCGTGAATCTGGGCAGCAAGACACTCAGCGTCACTTTGCCCACATCCCAGACCGACACCTTTAACGGAATCATTGAAGGTGTCGGCGGAGGCTTAACCCTTTCCGGCACCAGCGCCACAGAAATTCTTGGCGGTACCAACACCTATTCCGGTACCACCACCATCACAAGCGGTACGCTGGAATTCGCCGGCTCAACCGCCAGCCTTACCGGCGGCATTGTGAATAATTCCGCTTTACTATTCCATCAGACCGCCAGCAGTTCTCTGTCCAGTGCTATTTCCGGAACTGGCGGAGTAACCGAGAACGGATCAGTGGGCACTGCCCTGACCCTTACCGGTGCCAACACTTATAGCGGCCCAACCACCATCACCAGCGGTGCCTTGGACATCGGCACCGGCGGCTCGCTGGCCCACAGCAATATCACAATAGACAGCGGCGCTTCGCTTGGTGGAATTGGATCGCTTACCTGGAACCTGATTGGCAATTCCAGTGATCTTATTGCCAACAGTGGTAATATTAACCTGACCGGGTTGAATTTGATTCTTAATATCACTGGCACGCAAACCCAGTCTCAATATGTTCTTGCTGATGATACCAGCGGTACGTTGACGGGAACGCACTTTGCGTCGGTTACTGGTTTGGGGTCCGGTGCAATTGACTACACCGGCACCACGCTGCACCCCAACGATATTGTGCTGGTTGTACCTCTTACTTTAAGCTGGGATGGTGCCACGGTTAAAGCCGGCCTACTAAGCGATGGCTCGGGCAACTGGGACACCACCAACACCAACGCAACCTGGGCATTGGCGGGGGCGGACCAGGCTTGGAGTAACGGATCCTCGGCCAGCATTGGCGCAGACGGTGGCACCAGTGAAACCATCACGATTGACGCCGGTCCAATTGTCGTCAGCAACCTTTCATTCAATGCCATGACCAGTGGCGCTCAGTACACCATTGCTGGTACCGGTGCCAACACGCTGGAAGTGGATGGTACTATTTCACTGGCTAATAATGCCACTATCAGTGCATCTCTGGTGGGAAGCAATCCGCTGACCGTTACCGGCGCCCATACCCTTACCCTATCCGGTGTGAACACCTACACTGGCGGCACCACACTGGAAAATGGTGTCACCGTGAATTTCAACAACGCGTCTGCCTTCAGCTCAGGTGCCATTACCATCGGCACCGGCGGCGCCTCTTTACAATTTGGCGCAGCTGGCCTGACGCTAAGCAACGCCGTTACGCTTAACTCCAACGCGACGGTGGATTTGAATAATCTGACCGGGGAAACATATTCCGGTGCCATTACCAATACCGGCAGCAGCAACAGCCTGATGGTTATCAATGGAACCATGCAACTTACGGGAACAAATTCGTCCACTTTCAGTGCTGGCAACCTGATCGTCGGTAATGGCACCGCAGCCTCTGTTGCGTTCACGAGTGCTGCGAATCTTCCCGGCGCGGGGGCCGGTATAGAACTCAACGCGGGATCACTGGTCTATTCCGGAGCGTCGGCGGTTACTATTTCCAATACGATCACAAATACCGGTGCCAGTGCTCAGGATGGAATCAATGCGGGTGCCCAGATCGTTACCCTTTCCGGTGCACTGGCCAATAGCAGTGCCGGTGCCACCATTCAGTTGGTTAACGGTACTTTTGTACTTGCGTCTAATCAGGGTTCTCAGTTTTCATCCGGTACTCTGGAACTTGGCAATAACGGCCTGACAACCCTTGCAGAATTTTCATCTTCGGCGAATTTGATTGCCTCGGCGGCAACTGTCAGTTTAAACCAGGCTGAGCTTAAATATACGGGCAACGCCGCCGCAACCCTTGCCTCCGGCTTAAATATAACGGGCACCGGTCCTGATATTTTGGATGCCGGCGGTGGCGGCGGAGTCTTAACCATTGCCGGAAATTTGACCGACGCGACCTCCGCCCTCACATTGCAAAATGGATCATTTATCCTTGCCGGACCTACCACCAGCGGCACTTTCACCGGCGGCAATCTGATTATTGGCAACGGCGGCTCGGTGAATACCAACGTTGGTTTTAGTTCGCTGACGAATCTGCCGGCCACTGGCATCACGCTGACGCTTAATAACGGTACACTGACCGACCTGGCCGCCTCCGGTGCGGGTCTCAATATATCCAATCCCCTTGCACTTAGCGGGACCGGTAGCTTTGTGGATGCCGGATCGGGCACACAGGCTCATCCGACGATTCTTTCGAGTGCCATTTCAGGTTCCAGCGGCTTTACCGTAAGCGGTGCCAGTGATTCAGATTACATTGCTGTTTCGAATGCCAATACGGGCTACTCCGGTAATTTCACCATCAACGGCGGCGCGGTAATTCAGGAAAATGCCGCCGCATTCGGCACAGGTAATCTTTTGGTGTCCGGCGGCGAACTGGTATCCACCACGGTGGCCACCAATGGTAGCACCGCCACCACGCTGCACGTTGCGGGCAATTATACCCAGACATCCGGTGGTGGCTTGGCCTTGGCAATTGTCAGTCCCACCTCGGCCGACACCCTCACTGTGACGGGCACGGCCGCGCTAGGCGGCACGCTTTTGCTGGATGTAAACGCTGCTGCGGTTCCCGCCATTGCGCAGCGTGTCAACTATACGCTGATCACCGCGGGCAGTCCGATTACCGGCAATTTCGCGAATTATGCATTTGCGCCGGGATCGGCCACCGCCGTCAGTTTTTCCGGCGTGGATGTGGGCAATACATACGTGCTGACTCTACTGGGCGGGTTCAACTTTGCGCTTAATGCGCAGAATCCGAATCAGCTCGCGATAGCCAATTACATTGATACTGCCGCCAATAATCCGGGCATTAACCCAACCCTGCAAAGTCTGCTCTTGAGCCTTAGCGGTCAGTCGCCGCAGGATATTGCCAACGCGCTCAACCAGATGTTGCCTTTGGTTTATGGCGGTTTGGCCAATATGCAAATCAACAATAGTGTATTTAATTCCGAGGCAATTAACGGCCAGATCTCCAGCGACTTTGATGGCGGCGGCTTCAATACCGCCGGTCTGACACTGCTCAAAACCACTAATACCGACCCGTTCTCATTGGCACTCGCCTCCGCGCTGCAATCGAATTCAACCGTCAACGCCGCTACATCCTCCACCCAATACCTGGATGATGTCATGCATGCCAATTCCGGTAACGTGCCGTTGCCTTCCCGCGAATCGGCACGCGACGCCTTTGGTGGCTTCATTGCCGGTCAGGCCATTCTTGGAAGTCAGCCCACGGATAGTTCCGGTGAAAATTACTTTACGGGCGGCTTAAACACTGGATTGGATTATCGCTTTGCCAAATCATTGGTGGTCGGACTGAGCTTTAATTATAGTTATACCGGTGCGCACCTGGACGCTCTGGGCAGCACTCTGCGGGACAATTCCTATGCGCCCGGCCTGTTTGCCGGTTATCGGCGAGGCAACTTCTTTGCCGACGCCAGCACCGACTACACGTATAACCAGTACACAATTCACCGCAATGTGACACTGGGCGGTGCGAGTTCCACTGCAACCGGAAAACCGGATTCCAATCAGTTTGACCTTAACACGATGGTCGGCTTCAACTTCCCGATTTTTCGACATTTCAAAGCCGGACCGGCCTTGGGGCTTGATTATACCCACATCAGCATGTCCAGCTTTTCAGAAACTGGAAGTCCGGCTGACTTAAATGTCGGCAGTCAATCGGTTGATTCCCTGCGGAGTCTGCTGGGCGGCCAGGCGCAATACAAGCTGCGTCTGCCCAAGGTTCCCATGCCGCTCGTAATCAGCGCCAATGCCTTCTGGCAGCATGAATATCTGAACAATAGCCGCGGAATCAGTTCGTCACTGTCCGGTCTGGGCGGTGGCACATTTATTACAAATATTCCTAACGCAGGACGCGATTCCGCTCTGCTTGGTGCGGGCGTAAGCGGCAAAATCTGCCCCAATGCTACTCTTTTTGCCAATTATGAGGCCCAGATTGGTCCCAATAATCAGCATAGCCAAAGCATTATGGTCGGCATGGCAGTGCAGTTTTAAAACGGATACGGTGCGACATTCGACTTTGATTATGCCATTCACCGGCCACAGCCGCTGAAGATACGCTCGAGCCGATTCTGGTGTGGCCTGTTCCCTGGAGATGCTTGCGCGCCGCCGCAATTGGGCCTCGGTCGGAGTAATCTATACGGGCTTTTGATTTACGGCGATTCCGATTCGCGGCGTTAATTCCCCTCGGCATGGCCATCGTTTATTCGTCCGGTACACTTGTCGCCCGGGATTTTGATGGCATTCAGAAATGCAAAATCGGGCGAGTTGATTGGACGGCCGAGCGGCAGCGCGAGGCTTGCATGGGTGCCTGTCGGTGCGCCATGATGACCGACGCCCGCAATCAGGCCATATTCCAAGGACAGCGGGTTGCTTAACCGTCAGGTTCGTGTCTTTGTCTTTCGCAGCCAGACCGCGATGGATAATCATAACTATCTCGGGGCCATTTATGACAGTCGGCAGGCGCTGTCATTGGACCCCGGCAATGCGCTTATGAAAAGCAGGCTTGCCTGGGCGTTGGATGGACAGGGCTACGATCGGTTTTCGGAAAAAGACCTTGCCGGCGCAGCGGATTATTTTCAGCAGGTTCTCCTCGGTTCTCCCAATGCCCCGGTTTTACAGCAGAACCTGGTTAACGCTGAGGCTCAGATTCGCATTCTGGCACAGGAAACTGCGCGGCATAAGGCGGATATGCGGAAGATTGCTGCCCAAGATTTCGCTCAATTCTGATTCGCGCCCGCGGATGAAAATAATTGGCGCAATATTTCTGATGTCGCGCTGCTGGATTGGGATTCAAATGTCGTGGATTTGCTCGCTGCCCGGACGGACATTGCGAGTATTGGCCATGCCCGGGAAGTGACTCCCAGCATCCGGCTGCGGGCAGCAAGGCAGCCCCTCCGCTCGTCCTTCGGGCTTCCTGCGGGACGGCCTTGCTACGGAGGAAGACTCTCATAGCAAAGCCTGTTTTGCGCCCAGTCGACAGGGCGAACCGCACACAGGCCTTCATGGAAATGCCCCGAATCATCAACTGCATAATCCGGCTATTTACAGCATGTGGATATGGGCGTTTGTGGCGGCAAATATTCATTCACCCGAAATTGTCATTCAAGCCGCAACTAAATGGCGTAAAAACAAGCGGGCGTGGCGGACATTTCTTTCGCAGTGCGGGGCAATTTAGCAACAAATCAGACATTTATCGTGCATGCAGCGGCACCGTTCAATCCATTAGTAGCGGGGAGGTGCACGTAGGCATTATGATTCTGGAACCGGACTGATTAATTCGGCCGCGGATAGAAGGACACTGACATTGCAAGACCCGCCGCAAAATACGCCGCATGATCCGCCGAATGCTTCATCCGTTGATTCGCGAAAAATGACTGACGCGTGCGCCGCCAGGCCTTCCGCTGATCGTTGCATGCGGGGATTTGAATGGAGAAAGTGGGTGATTACCGGCGGCGGTCTTGGGCTGCTTAAGCCGGCTCCGGGGAGTTGGGGGACGTGCGGGCCGGCGCTGATTTTCTGGCTTCTGCTGGGATCGGGTATCCCGGATCCGCAAAGATCGGCGATCTGCGGGTCTGGCGTGCTGTTGGCGGCAATTCTGACGGTTCGACTGTCACCTTGGGCGATCGGCTATTTCGGCGATGACGATCCCGGATCGGTCGTGCTGGATGAATATGCCGGTTTCTGGCTGGCCACGGTGGCTCTGCCGCTGCCCGCCGGGGTTGTGGGCAACTGGTGGCACGCCTGGCTGATGACGGCGGCGGTATATGTTCTTTTCCGGCTGACCGACACTCTGAAACTGCCGCCGTGCCGCCAACTTGAAAGACTGCCTGCGGGCTGGGGAATACTGCTGGATGATCTGGCGGCCGGCGTGCAGGTGAATGTGATACTGCAAATTCTGCTGCGGGTGTGGCATCCGTAGATCGGCGGAGTTAAATGTTTATATGAATATAACTAAATTAATATCATGCGATGCGACTTCCTGGCAACGAAGCTGGGACGCCGGACAGCGTTATCTGGCGGCCGGCCTGTATGTGGCCGCCAGGCTCGCGCTGGAAACGGCTGAAGCGGCCGCGTTTGTCCGCCGCGATGCCGCGAGTCTGGAAAGAATTTATCTGCCGCTGTTGGAAGCGTGTCGTCAGGCCCGACTTCAGGCGTGTGAAGGCATCATTGTGATAGATGATCCTCGGCGGTCCGGTCATTCGCCGGCGACTCGCGCTGTGGCCAAAAGCTCGGCGGCAGCCACGCTGCTTGTGGCCGGGCCGCGGGCGGTGAAGATGGCCACACGGGTGAATCGATCCGCGCGCCGGCGTGGCTCGCCGCAAGAATCACTGGTCTGGCTTTACGGCGGTAAAACGGTGCGGCTATGTTCAACCGCGGCGGTTCGGTTTTGCTGCGGAGTGGAGGCCGAGTTCACGAAAAATCCTGGGGAAAAAATGTCTCCTCGGCACTTGGACCAGCAGATAGCGGTGCTGCCGGTGCCGGGTGTTTATCCGCCCGGATCAGCCGGACACCGCCTGGCTTGCGAGACCCTGCTGCTGGCGTGGGAATGGCTGGCATTGCATTGGCAGGCCCGGCATCGGGTTCGGGCGCGGCCTTGGGAAGAACTCGCGTGGTTACGCGCGGCGCGGCGTGTAGATCCGGCCTGTGAACCGGTTATGATGCGCATGGTGGAAATTTGCCGTTTGCTCACCACTCTTCCGGATGAACATTGACATTGAATTACCCACATAATTTCAGATGCTCGACGGGGCTGACTCCAGCGTTTTTCGTGTGCCGTCAAGCTATTTCGGGCAGGTTTCCGGCGTACAGCGACCGGTCAACCGATAGCGGTTCCGGGCAAAGGTCATGTACGCGATATCCGCGAGCTTTCGCACCGGTTTGAAGCGCAGCAGCCAAAGGCCGAAGCGAACGCTAATTGTGGGGCGTACCGCTTGCCAGATGCCCAAGAAGGCATCGACTCGGGTATAAATTGTTCCCGCCGCGTCCTGAGCGTGCATAAACTGGTGGACGAGATGTGCATCCAGCCCGTAGGATTGAGCCTGAAAATCCGGTGCTGCTATATCAACCGGAATGAGCCGACCTTCGTGATCCAAGGTCAGATAATGTTTAATTTCGCGGCTACAGAGTGGACACTGACCGTCGAAAAAAATACGTAATGGAAATTGCGGCTTCGGCATCATTAAGAGATAGTAGGGGGATGTTGGTCGAAAATCCATTAACAATTTTCGGCTTTACGAATTGTTGGTTGAGACAAGGAAAATCGAACCGCGGCCGAATGGCGGCGTAATTAAGAAGGAATGGCCCGATGGCCGAAGATGAAGAACTGCTCGCCCGGTTCATCCGCGGAGATGAAGCAGCGTTTACCGAGCTTGTCTCCCGGCACCAGCGCGAACTGTTCACTTTTCTCCGGCGCTTTGTAAACGACGCCTCCGCGGCCGATGACCTGTTTCAGGAAACATTTGTGCAGGTGTATCGGAGTGCCCAGTCGTTCGACAAGTCTCGGCGTTTTCGACCGTGGATGTATGCGATTGCGGCGAACAAGGCTCGGGATTTCTTAAGGGCTGCAGCGCGGCGAAGGACCCAGTCGCTGGATAGTCCGTTTGGTTCGCCAAATTCGCAGCAGAGTCTGGACCCTCCGGAACTTAATCAGCCATCGGCGGTCCAAATTCTGGTGGAACAGGATGAGGCGCGACGGGTTCGGCAGGTTCTTTCAGGCTTGCCGGACATATACCGTGAGGTGCTGACGCTGAGTTATTTTCATCGGTTTGCGTACAAGGAGATTTCAGAGATTCTGGGCATTCCCCTGGGTACAGTCAAAAGCCGCCTGAATACAGCAATGGCGACTTTTTCACGGGCTTGGAAAGCAGCCCAGAATGCCAGTGACAGCCGCCGATAACGTATCAGCCGTCCTGCAGCCCAATTTTCTTGAACGCGGACGAACGTACTGATAATAATGCTGATTTTCAGTCAGGATGAACCCATGAACCCGATTGATGACAAGTCCAGGCAAGCCTCTGGCCAAGAGCCGGGGGCAGACGCGCTTTCGCCACGTCAGGAAGATTTTCTCAACTCCTTGCTCGAATCAGGCGGCTCGCCGCCCGGCCAGGCACCTGCTCCCGGCCTGCCGGCTGGCTGTCCCCCGGATATTGACGGCCAGGATGGTTTGGCACGAGCGTTGACGGCCTTGAGCCGGCTGAATTTGGATGAAGCACCGTCCGGGCTCCTGGCGCGGACCATGGCGCGGATCCGGCGGGAACAGGCGGGTACCGGTGCGTCGGCAGCGGAGCCAGCCAATTCTCAAACGCGATACGCTGATTATCCGATGACTGCGGCTCGCCCATCAAAACGCTGGCTGGCATGGAATGGTCGTAAAATGGATATTGTGACAATGGTGGTGGCGGCGAGTCTTGTGCTGGTGGTATTAATTGCGGTCATCGGCAAACAGCGGCAGCGGGCGGCGCGCACCCTTTGCGCATCAAATTTAACGAGCATCGCTGCGGGCATAAGTGAATATGCCGCAGCGAATGCTGGCTTTTTACCGAGTATTGCGCCAGCGGAAAATGCGGATTGGCTTCCGGCGAGCGTTGCGGCGGGGAATTCGATCTCTTCCACAGCCAGCCTGCGGCGCGATGGAAATGCGGCAAATCTGGCACCTCTGTTGAATTCCAAGGCGAGATTCGTGAGCTGGAAAGAACTCGTATGCCCGACGTGCGCGACGGCGGCCGATGCGCGCGGCCATTTTCGTCGCATCAGCTACAGCTATATTGATGAACTTGGAAAATGGAACCATCATTTTAACGGGTCGGGAAAAGTCGTGATTCTGGCGGATGCAAATCCGCTTTTTGCCGGCCGCCCCGTGGCCGGAGTGACGGCGAATTCGTTTAATCATCGCGGCGCCGGGGAGAACATTCTGTGCGATGACGGTGCGGTCCGCTGGGTTACCACACCGCTGGTGGGTCCGCGGCAGGATAATATATACACGATTCAAACGGTGGCGGGTATTCGCTACACTGGTTACGAACAGCCGGTTTCGGCGCGCGATATTTTTCTTGCACCCTAGTCTGTAACTCCGTCCGAAAAGGGCATTTGTACTGGAACGGCGACGGGTGAATTTCAGCCAGATGTGCGTCGTCGATCCTTTGCACCCATCTAAAGCGTGCCTTGCAGGTTTGTGCGCAAATATGGTGGGTCGTTTCGAGTTGGGCGGCCTGTTTTATTTTTCCCCGCGCAGGGGAAAATTGTCGCCTTTTCGCCTAAGATTCTTTCGATCTGGTCGCATTTGGAATGCAACTAATTGTCCAGTCATGCGTTATAGTTACGGCTTGGCGCAATTGGTACAGGTTTGTTTTTTTTCTGAAGATACAGCGATTATGAAATTATCCGGCCCATTTTCACCTGCTAAAGACCAAGACATTCTAATCGTGTCGGATCTGGTGAAGAAATATGAAATCGGCGACGCGATCGTGCTGGCGCTTAATGGAGTAAGCCTAAGTGTGCGGTCGGGGGCCATGATTGCGATTACGGGGCCATCTGGCAGCGGAAAATCAACATTGATGAATATTTTGGGGTGTTTGGATACAGTGGATTCCGGCAATTATCAATTGGCCGGAGAGGACGTATCCCGGCTGAATGGCGACCGGCTGGCGGAAATTCGCAATCGATACATTGGGTTTGTATTTCAAAATTTTAATCTTTTATCGCGACTGTCAGCGCTGGAAAATGTGGAACTTCCGCTGTTGTATGCGAGCCGCCGCGATGCCCGCGCCGCGGCTGAACATGCTCTGGAGATTGTGGGCCTAAGCGACCGCATGCATCATGAACCGAATCAGCTTTCCGGCGGTCAACGGCAGCGCGTGGCTATTGCCCGCGCGGTGGTCACCAATCCGGCGATTGTGCTGGCGGACGAACCGACAGGAAATCTGGATTCCCGGGTGGGGCAGGAAATACTGGAATTATTCCATACGCTGAATAGTCAGGGACGAACGATTATTATGGTGACCCACGACCATGAAGTGGCGCGGCATTGCCACCATGAGGTGCAGATTCGCGATGGAAAAGTATTAACCACCGTGGAACATGGAAAAGCGGCCCGTCGCACGCCGACGTTGGCCGCGGTTTGACAACTTAAAAATTTTGACCGCTCTCTCGGGCGCGGCAATCAGGAAGTTTGTGCATGAAAAAAAAAGGTTGGCTGATTCTGGGTGTTTTAATCGTCGGCGGGGGGGCGGGATTTTTTGCGTATCGCCGGCATGAAGCGGCGATGGCACTGGCAAATGTCCCTAAGCCGCACACCGCGCTGGTGAAGCGGGGGACGCTTTCGGTGCATGTGTATGCGACCGGTACGGTGGAAGCCAACCTGACCGTTCAGATCAAATGTCAGGCCGGCGGACAGATTTCCAAGCTTCCTTATCAAATTGGTGATGTGGTAAAGAAGGGTGATCTGGTGCTCGAAGTGGACCCAACCCTGGAACGCCAGGCCAGAGACCTGGCGCGTCAGCAGTTGAATCAGTCTAAATTAAATTACAAATCAGCGCTCTTAAATTACCAGGTGGCGAAGTTGAATTTGACAACCACCCGCCAGACCGATGAAGCCAATTTGCTGTCGGATCAAGCCCAGGTCGCCAATGATAAACTCAATTTGCAGCGCGACCAGACCCTGCTGAAGGAAAATCTTGCCGCCCAGCAGACTTATGACAACGACAAAACCACGCTGGTGCGCGACCAGCAGACGCTGCGCCTCGCACAGGTGGCCATCGAGGAACTTCAAACAGAGGCATTGCAGGTAAAGCTGCAGAAAAATGCCGCAGATCTTGCGGACATTAATGTGATGAACAGTTCCAGTCAGCTCAAGCAGGCGATGACAAATTTATCCTATACCAAAGTTCCCGCGCCCATTTCCGGCGTCGTATCCGATGTCAATGTGCAGCCGGGACAGATTATCGCCTCGGCTCTGACCAACGTCGGCGGCGGCACAACCATCATGAGTCTGGTGGACCTTTCTCGTATCTTTATTGATACCACGGTGAACGAAAGTGATATCAATCATATTAAAGTCGGTGACAAAGTGGCGGTGACCGCCCCCGGAGCGCCCGGCCGTGTCTTTGCTGGACGCGTGGTGCTGATGGCGCCGGTTTCTCAGCAGGATCAGGCAAGTGCCAGCGGAACAACCACTTCGTCAAGCAGCAATATTGTTACATTCCAGGCAAAAATTGAGGTTCTGGGAAAGGATAAGGCGCTGCTTAAACCAGGAATGACTGCGAATGTGAATATTTTTGCGGATAAGATTCCCAATGTCCTGTATATTCCGTTGCAGGCCGTGGTCATAAGCAATGGACAGGACACCGTGACTGTGGTTGGTAAGAACGGTGCCATGAAGTCCAAAGTGGTGAACATGGGCAAACGCAACGATCTGGACTGGCAGGTGGTCAGCGGCTTGAAGCAGGGCCAGGCAGTTCTGGTACATGAGACGGAAACGACCAGCATGTGGTCGCCGCACCATCATTAAGTGTGCGGCCCCGGCACTTCCGCGGCCTGAAGGTGTAATGCAGGAAAAGCGATGTTAATCTGGACCACAATAAAAATTGCGCTTCGCAGCATGCTGGCGAACAAACTTCGCGCCGTTCTCACGATGCTGGGCATGATTATTGGTGTGGCCGCGGTTATTGCCATGATGGCCCTGGGCAATGGGGCGAAACAGCATATCCTGGGCTGGGTGTCGCGCATGGGCAAAAACACCATTACCATTTTTCCGCACAATCCGAAAATTCCATCGGTGCTGAATGGTTCACCGGATCCGCTTTCCATTTCCGATGCTCTGGCGGTGTTGAAGATTCCGGGCGTAAAGGCGGTCTCCCCCGTGGTGGCCAGCAACGAACCGGTCAAATGGAGTGGCAATTTTACGAATTGCAATACCATAGGCGTGGCACCCACATGGATTCATATTCACAGTTTTAAAATTCAAAGCGGCCGGAATTTTACAGATTATGATGTGCGCGACATGGCTTCGGTTGCCATTATAGGACCGGAAACAGCGGAGCGACTTTTTGGATCCGTGGATCCGCTCGGAAAAAAAATTACGGTAGGCACCGTGCGGTTTCAGGTCATCGGGGTCTTGGTGCCCAAAGGCCGCCACGGCTGGTTTGATCCGGATAATCAGGTGCTCATTCCTTTTACAACGGCCATGACCGACTTGTTGGGCCGATCCGTCGCGCTGAACCATATTGATATGCAGGTGCGTCATTCATCAGATCTTGATCCGGTACAGGCCGCGTGCGAGAGTCTGCTGCGCCGACGCCATAGTCTTATTGCAGGCGATGAGGATGATTTCTGGATATCCAATCAACTACAGGTGATCCGCATGGCCAATCGTATCGGCGGAGCTTTTACGATGTTCCTTGGGTCGGTCGCGGGAATTTCGCTGCTGGTGGGGGGAATCGGTATTATGAATATCATGCTCGTGACAGTGGCTGAACGCACGCGGGAAATCGGCATTCGCAAGGCAATTGGCGCGCGGGAAAGGGACATTATGCGGCAGTTTCTGATTGAGGCTTCGCTGATCAGCATTCTGGGTGGACTGATTGGCGTGGCGGTGGGAATTGCCGCCGCCCATTTTGTACATTTCCGCAATTTTTCCGGCCAAGTGCAGCCTTCCATGGCGGTGCTGGCGTTAAGCATTTCCGCGAGCATTGGTCTATTTTTCGGCTATTATCCGGCAAAGCGCGCCGCCAAATTAAATCCCATCGAGGCTCTTCGCTATGAATAAGCAGACTGTTTCCTGGCCGGCGATTCGCCATATTCCTTTGGTCAGGCGGGCCGGAACATTTCCCAAGAAAAACAGCCGATCCGCTCGGCGGGCAACCGCCGGGGGCGCGATGCTCCGGCGCCGCTCACTGGGCCTGCTGTCTCTGGCGGCTTTGGCGGTGGCGGGCTGTCAAACTATTCATTCCGGTGGCTATGAAAACTATATGCCTGCCGCCGCCGTCCGTCAGGTTTCGGCCGCGGCAACGGAGGAATCCGCTGCGGCGACCCGCATGGCCGTGGTGGAGCATGGCCTACACGGTGGAAAATCCATTCTGAATATGCGGACGAATCTCATGAGCCTTTCGCTGCGGCAGGCCTTGCTGCTGGGGCTGGCGAATAATCCGGCACTGGTGGTTCAGCGTTTCAACCCATCCATTGCCCAGACGCAAATTGATGCGCAACGCGGACTGTTTGACCCGCAGCTTACCTTTTCCGCCCAGGATGGGCGTAATCGGGTGCCTGGTTCCGGTGGCTATTCCAATAGCGACGCTGGTTCCGGTCAGGTGGGACTGTCGGAAAACCTGCCCACCGGTACGGCCATTTCAGCCAATGCGTCGTCCAACATCGGCAACGGAGGCAATGGCCAAACAGCCAGCACGAATGTGACGCTTGGCGTTACCCAGGCGCTGTTGCAGGGGGCCAGCGTGGAGGTGAATCTGGCGGCAATTCATCAGGCGGAAATAGGAAAAACGATATCAGATTATCAGCTTCGCGCCCTGGCCATTTCCACCGTGGCCCAGATTGTGACAGACTATTGGGCTTATGCTCTGGCCAGGGAAAATGTTCGTATTTTGACCGACGCCTACAACGTGGCCCTTCAGCAGGAACATCAGACTCGGGAATTAATTCGCGTGGGCCGAACCGCGCAATCTGAATTGCCGGCCGCTGTTGCTCAGGCGGCCGTAACCGATCAGCAGCTTCTGGCCGCGGATGGCGCACTTCTGGTGGCGCGGCTGAACCTGCTGGAGTTGATCATGCCGCCGGGAAGTCCTTTCTGGAATGACAATATTAAATTATTGAACAAGCCCTACGTGCCCCACCGGCAACTTTCGCCGTTGAAACTGCATACGGCTTTGGCGATGCGGATAAGCCCGGTAATAAATGAATCCCGCTTGCAGATTGAACAGGGTAATCTTTCGGTGGTACAGACCCGCGATGGCCTTTTGCCCAAATTGGATTTATTTATCACGCTCGGTAAGACCGGTTACGCAGCCGCATTCAGCCGATCTGTGGATCAGTTGAACGGGCAGAATTTTGGCGTGGTAGGGGGAATTGATGGCAGTTATCCCATATTCAACCGCACGGCGCAGGCAAATTTTCAGGGCGCCGAGTTGTCACGAGACCAGGACCAGGCCGCGCTGGCCAATCTGGTGCAGACTGTTCAACTGAGTGTTCGCACGGGATATATAAACTGCCAGACTGCCTATCAGCAGATTGCCGCCACCCGTGCCACCCGTGTCGCTCAGGCCGAGGCATTGCGCGCCACCATTGGCCAGTTCAGAGTCGGCGAAAGCACTTCATTATTGGTGGCACAGGCGCAAAGCAATCTATTGTCGGCTCGGCTGGCCGAAGCCCAGGCGGTGGTGAATTATCTGGATGCCCGTGCCAATCTTTACCTTCAGGAAGGCTCGCTGCTGGAACGACTGAGTCTCACCGCGCCGGGTGAATTTCCGGTTCACGCGGATGGACCGGCGTGGCTTCGCCGTTGGCCGAACGGCTATTTTCATTAAAACCTGGACGGGAGCGGCGTTTGTGGACCCAAGTTTTTCAATGCAGGGGCAAATTGCGGTATTGGCAAACCGGAAAAAAAACGCGACAATGCCTTGCTGGATTGTGTGTGGTGAATCATGCGGCTCATGACTTGGGTTCCCGAAAAGACATCGATACATAGCGCGTGGCCCGGCGGCGTTCTGACGGTACTCCTGATTGCGGCCGGGTGTATCGCCGGTTGTCGGACCGGTGCACCGCTTCCCCGTACGGGCGGGGTGCGTTTGTGCAAGGGGACAGCGCGAATCGTCAGCGTCAATCCGTATCTGTCAGCGGCGCAAGCCCGCTGGAACGGTCATCCGGTTACGCTTTGGTGGGACAATTCCTCTGTTCTTTTTTTTGGCGGGAAAAGAGCGCCGACCATGCTGGCCAAACCAGGCCAGCGGCTGCATTTTGACGGGCTTCTGGCGGATGGCGATATTTATATTGGTCGCGCGTGGATCGGTCCGCCCCCGCCGAAATTTGGTGGCCAGCAGCCTTTTATTCAGCAGGGAACCTGGCCGGTAAATGTCCCCAAGCCCAAGAAACTTCCCCCTCCCAAAGTGGTGGCCCCCGGATCATCCGCGGGCGTTCCGCGGAGCCTTGGGCCGTAGACCGTGCCAGTCCATTTGATGCTATATGCGCTGGTCGCAAAAAGGCCGCCTGCGACAGTTCTGGCGTGCCATGATTCAGGCTGCCGGGTCATCTTCGGAGTGCGGGTCTTCCGGCACTGTGGCGTGACTCTGGTGCTGGGCCCGCTCGGCCTCCTCCTGGGCGGCGGCATTGCTGGCCGCCTTGATGGATTCCCAATCTTCCATACTGATCAGCACATCGCTGGCCTGGCTGCCCTTGTAAGCGCCGACAATGCCTGCCGCCCGCATCTGATCCACCAGGCGACTGGCACGGGAATAGCCGATAGCCAGCCGATGCTGCAGGAGGCTGACGGAACCGCGGCGGGATTCAATAATAATTTTCACCGCATCATCAAACATCGGGTCTTTATCGGCTTCGGTCAGGCCGGCGGGGGTCCCAAGCTGCAGCAGTTCGGGGTGGAATTCCGGCTGGGCGATTTCGCGGAGGAATCCACAGACCTTTTTAATTTCTGAATCATCAACATATGTTCCCTGTCCGCGCATCAGGTTGCCGCCCGTCGGTTTAAGCATCAGCATGTCGCCCTGCCCAAGCAGCAGTTCTCCGCCGGATTGATCCAGCATAATGCGTGAATCAATGCGTGCCCGCACCTGAAAGCAGATTCTGCCGGGCATGTTCGATTTAATTAGACCGGTCACCACCTGCGCTTCCGGTCGTTGCGTGGCGAGAATAAGATGTATGCCCACGGCGCGGGCCTTCTGGGCAATACGTACAATGTGACCTTCCACTTCCTTGCTGGTCATCATCAGGTCGGCCAGTTCGTCAATAATGATAATGATATAGGGCAGATGAAAAGGCAGTCGAGCCTCTTCTTCCGGACTGGCTGGTTCAAATTTCTTTATCAACTCCTCCCGCGACAGTTTGTTGTAATCCCGGATATGCCGGACGCCCGCGGTGGCCAGTGTTTCATAACGCTCGTCCATTTTCTGTGTCGCCCATTCCAGGACGCTTTCGGCTTTGCCCATGTCGTCAATAATGGGTGTCATCAGGTGTGGAATATCCCGATAATCCTGCATTTCTACCATTTTTGGGTCGATCATGATCAACTTCACATGGTCCGGCCGCTGGGTCAGAAGAATGGTCATGATAATGGAATTAATACAGACGGATTTTCCAGAACCGGTCGTGCCGGCGATAAGCAGATGGGGCATTTTGGCCAGATCTTCAATCAGCGGATTTCCCGATACATCTTTGCCAAGGCACATCGGCAGTGCCATTTGTGGCAATGATTGATGGCCCAATTGCATCAGTTCCTTCAAACGTACTTCGTCACGGTCCAGGTTTGGGACTTCAATTCCCATTGTGGATTTGCCCATAATATTATCGATGCAGCGGACCGGCGGGCTTTTAAGGGCGCGTGAAATATCTTTGGAAAGCCGTACCACGGCGGAGCTTTTTACGCCGGGCTCCAGTTCCAGTTCGTACAGAGTGACGACGGGTCCCGTGTCGATGGCGACCACTTTCGCCTGCACGCCGAAGTGGTGCAGAGCTTCCTCCAGCACGCGGGCCTTTTCACGCACACGCTGTTCCTGGCCATCGGTATTGGATGGTACCGGTTCGGTCAGCAGTTCAAGATCCGGCAGGCGGTAATTGCCGAGGTCCTGCTTGGCCGGAGGGGCCGGCTTAAATGGCAAAAGCGGTTCCATGTTGGTGCGCGGGCGGCGCACGACCGGTTCGGGTCGTGCGGTTTCAGCCGGAGGGGGAGAATCGGTTGAAGCGGAGTCTGGCGAAGGCGGCGGGAATTGAGCTTCCGCGTTTGTGGTGATCTCTGATGCGGAATTTTCCACCGGCCTTTCTTCGCCAATGGTGACCGGCGGTCGCGGTGCCATCTTTACCAGCGACCGCATGGGATCGAGTTTGTCACCCTTTTTCTTCCCTTTTTGTGGCCGCTTAAAACACCAGGCAATTAACGCAGTGGTCATAGCTCCAATGCCGTCCATTGCGGCTTCGGCGACTTTGTTGGAATTGCGGGCGATTTTCTTGCGCGGCAGATATTCCCATATCGCCAGAGCCAGGGCGGGCACGGCCAGAAGGATTTCATCAGCCGCCAGCAGCAGGCCAATGGTCAGCCCAAGCAGAAGGATAAGTGTGGAGCCGATATTGGAAAATTTTACAGTCAGGAAATGTGCGATGCCCATTCCCAGCAGGCCGCCCGCCCCTTCCGGCAACTGGTGCCCGATATTGGCCATCGCGGCCAGGCCGCTTCCGACGGCTACCAGGACGGCTCCGCCCAGCAGCCGAAAGGCCATTTGCGTGACATTGCCGCCGACCGTCCAGACAAAAAGTGTGCAGCACAACATCACGACAGCAACCCAGATGCCCGGGCCGACATAATTCATCAGAACAAACGCTAAAGTTGCACCCACCGGGCCGCACCAGTTCTGTGCGTGCGCATGGGTGGCAAAATAGGTTGGGGAACTGGCCAGATAGGTGGGGTCGGACACATGAAATGAAAGCAGGGCGAGGGCCGCAAATATCCATGCAACCCATCCGACCGGCACTAAACTTAAACGCAATACCCGCCAATGCCTCGATGATGCCTTGTTGGCCATTGCGACCCTCGACTTCCAATGTCACGGCTTCGCGCCCGGCATCCAATTGCCGAACATTCAATTTACCTATTGTAGCGGAAACTGGCGAGTAAAGCATCCTCCTTGCCCCCAAATATCGCGCAAAACGAGCCGGCCTAACAATGCCCCAATACCGGCGGGGGCGCGGCACAGCGGGCGTTGATACCATTTAAGGTCTGTTCGTTGGAAACTCAGGTGGCCCAGATGACGATTGGAAATGGCTTGCGGGGTCTGTGCGGGCATTATGAACAGTTCCTGAAATCAGGCGGCAGCGGGACGGGAATTATTACAAAGGTCCATGGCGCGTGCGCCGGCGGAAGTTGGTGGGTGTGGTGCCGACCAGTCGGCGGAATACGACATTAAATACCGCCGCCGAACGGAACCCGGAATTTTCGCAGATTTTATACATCGGCTGGGCGGATTCGAGAAGCAACCTTTTCGCTAGTTCAACATGTGAAAACCAGATATGGTTCTGCAGGGTTACGCCGGTGAGCTTTTTGAAGCGAACTTCCAATGACCGCCGAGATACCAGCAGGTGATCCAGAATGTCTTCCACGCCGATATGCCGGTGGGCATTGTCACGGATAAAGTTTAGCGCGCCGACGACGGCTTCATCGGGGAATGCGTAGGTATCTGTTGATTCCCGATGCACGATAGGAAGCGGTTCAATATAGCGTGGTGGCGCTTCCAGGCTGCCGGTTCTGATCATGCCCAGAAGCATGTCCATGGCTTCATTGCCCGCCCGCTGGCCGTCGAGTGGAATGCTGCTGATGGTCGGATTGGCCAAAGTGCATATCCAGATGCGGTTGTCCACTCCACAGACGGCCATTTCGTCGGGTACGCGGATTTTTGCTTTCAGGGCCAGCCTTAAAATTTCGTAGGCGAATGCGTCAATAGAGGCCAGAATTGCGGTCGGCCTGGGCAGGGCACTGAGCCATTTTTCCAAGGCTTGCAACTGCTGCGGCTGGTGCATTTGTCCCCAGTCCATCGCGGTGCCTTGGAAAATGGCACACGAAAAACCGGCAGACTGTGCTGCTTGGGAAAAGCCGTTCTTACGACTTTCGTCCCAGACGGTCGCAATGGGCGTCGGCAAACCGTAAAAAGCGAAATTGCGAAAGCCGCGACCCAGGAAATAATTTGCGACGGTTTTGCCAACCAAACGGTCGTCCGGAGCGATAATACCGACACCTACGCGGTCGCCATCACCCGAAATGTCCACCACCGGCACGCGCGCCACCCGGCATTTGGCGAGCAGATTTTGATTGTTGGCCCATTGGTCAATAATAACGCCGTCCACCAGGCCGTGGGATATATCGGTTTCGGTTACCTCGCCAAAGCGGGCCATTAGTATGGCACAATTGGCCTTTTCCCGGCTGCGTCGCGCTATGCCTTGCACCGCCTGTTCCCAATAACTTCCCAAGTCCTGGGTGAACAGGGCAATTTGGAGCGTACGCCTGCCTCGGCGGCGAACGGTCTTGCTTTTTGCGGCCATGCGGGTTCCTTATTAGTACGTGCTATAGCATTTGCGGCGACGCCCAAGGCCTCGACCGGCTTCACTGGTATAGTACTCTACTTTGCGCTATAAGCAAAACTTTTCGCGCTTGGCGTAGTGGCGGTCGATTGCGGAGTATTCTAGACTTCAAAGCGTGATATGTATTCCCTTGCATTTGCCGGCTCAGTTCAATATCCGGCCTTCACGGGATTACCTTCATGAAACCGGTAGTCCGCGCTAAGCGGCTTACCGGGGCGACATTTCTGTTCGCCGGGTACATGTCACATGGTCCGTTACCTAAAGGAGGAACACTTTATGGTGTGTGGCAATAAAACCCAAACTGGCAATTTGCGGGCACTCCTTCGCGCCGCCGCCGGGTTTACCCTGGTGGAATTGCTTGTGGTCATTTCGATCATCGCTCTGCTGATATCGCTGTTGCTGCCAGCTTTGGCACAAGCGAAGGCCGCGGCGGAAAGCGTGGCATGTGGCGCGAATCTGCGTTCCATCGGTCAGGAACTTGCGGAATACAGTGCATCGTTTGAAAGCGCCATTCCCTTCGGAGTCTATGACGATCCGACCAATTTCCCGGGCAATCCGGATGGTGCCAATCCGAGCTACTGGCTGCCCTCGCCAGTCGGGTGGGCCACAATGTTGTTCAGTTACACTTCCGGTCATCCAATGGCCGATTTTCTTGATCCAAATGATGTTGCCTGGAGCGGGACAGGTCCAAGCGCGTCCGTGCAGGCGTGGTCTCTGTTATTTTTGAAAACCTATGACTGTCCGGCATCCACAATTGTCAGTCAGCCGTTCAATCAATGGCAGGTACAGGGCACCGAGGTAGTGGGAAATTTTTCCAGTACCTATTCAGCCAATCCCAACTTCTTCCTGTACTACGGCAAGCCCAATGGCTTCAGCCAACCAGTAAGCACCGCGTTTAAAACATCCAATGTTCAGACGCCGGCGGAAAGTCTTGCTGTGGGCGACTCAACTCAGTCCGGTGATACCGTTGGATATTTTTCTAACGAAACCTTTAGCTTCTGGAATCAAAGCACCGCACTGGGATCGCAATGGACGCCAATTTTGAATGGCGACTATCAGGACCTCGACTTTATGATTCCGCCAGATGGCCTGTTCCCGGGCAATTCCCAGCTTGATGCAAATGGTTGGGAAACCGGTCTGCGTTATCGCCACGGTCAAACGGCAGGCCACCTTGGAACCGCTGAAGCGCTGTTTTTTGACGGTCATGTGGGATCCATATTGCCCAATGGCAACCCTGGCGGTGCGCAGCCCAGCGCAGCCACCGAAGGCACCACCAGCCTTCGCGTCGTGAATATCATCAATCAGGAATTGCCGATGGGTTATCAGACGCCCCCATGATCCGCCAAACTGTTTTGTTCTCCTTTCTGGGCAGCTTTACCTCCCTTTGTCTGACCAGACCGAGAGATGCAATGACCTGAGGCGGTATCTTCTAGCCGGAGTCGTGCGGTTTACCGTTGATCGCAAGGCTCCGGCTTTTTTTATTTCCGCGTTCAATTACGCTGTAAACATCCCGATTCGGTTCGCTCCCGTTCCGTTCGGTTGTTTTTGATTCTGTTTTTTGCAGGAGTGATTATCTTGAAATCGTCTTCCCTTTCGACGTTGTCCGCTGGCTCAACTGACCGTCGCGATTTTCTTAAACTTGCGGCCGTTGCTTCCACCGTCGCGCTTAAGGATCCGCTTGCGGTGCATGCCGCCGATGTCCGTCACCCGGTCAAGGGGCCGCAGGCGGTTACGGGCTGGAAGAAGGATGCCTCCGGCGTGCATGTGCGGCTGGCCGGTGGCCTGCTGAGTCTTATGGTCTATTCGCCACGGTGCATTCGTGTGAATTTTGTGCCAGGAGCCGTGGCACCGTCACCTTCGGCGGCTGATACCAGCTTTTGTGTGGTTCATGGCCCGCAAAAAGCGGCCTGGAAATTTCACGCCGGGCAAACGCATTTAATACTTTCCACAACGCAAATGCATGCTCGTGTGGATAAAAAATCCGGTGCGGTTGAGTTTCTGGACGCGACGGGAAAGGCTTTTCTGGCTGAACCGTCCGACGGAAAATCAATGACGCCGAAAATGTTCAAGGATGTCGCCACCTGGAAGGTGCGGCAGGACTTCCGACTGGCGGCGGATGAAGCGATTTATGGCCTGGGCCAGCATCAGCAGGGATTGATGAACTACCGTGGCACCAGTATTCACCTGCAGCAGGAAAATATGCACGTGGCGATCCCCGTTCTGATTTCCAGCCGCGGCTACGGCATTTTATGGGATAATCCGGCAATTACAGATGTGCATGTTGGAATTTCAAAACCGGCCGGCATGAAGAACCGAGTGGTGTGGGAGTCCATGGTGGGTGGGGCGATTAATTACTATGTCATGTACGGCCCGCAATTGGATGATGTCATTGCTGAATACCGGAAGCTGACCGGTGCCGCCCCCATGTTTGGCCGCTGGGTCTGGGGTTTCTGGCAGTGCAAAAACCGCTACCGCTATCAGGAGCAGATTCTGGGCATTCCCGCGGAATATCGTTCCCTGAAAATTCCGATGGATGGTATTGTGCAGGACTGGCGCTATTGGACCCCTGCCGCGTGGGGATCCAATACGTTTAACCCGGTGCGCTATCCGGATCCGCGCGCCATGATCCGCCAACTGCATCAGGAAAATATCCATTTCATGATTTCGGTCTGGGCCAAATTTGTGGCCGGATCCGCCAATTACCAATTGTTAAAAGACGCCGGCGTGCTTTATCCTGACAATGGCGGCACCGACCCCAAGTGGGACCCGGTCGCCCGGTATTATGACGCATTTAATCCGGTGGCACGGAAGCTTTACTGGAGCCTGCTGAATAAAGACCTCTTTGCACTGGGAGTGGATGCCTGGTGGCTGGATGCTTCGGAACTTGAAGTTCGCCCCTGGGGCACCTTCTCTGATTACAAAACCCATGCCGGGTGGGGCGCGTTTGTTTATAATGCCTATCCGCTCATGCACACCGGGTCGGTATACGACGGCCAGCGCAGCGTCAGCAGTGAAAAGCGCGTCATGATTTTAACCCGGTCCGCATGGGCGGGTCAGCAGCGTCATGCCGCCATCACCTGGTCCGGCGACGTGGAAGGCAAATGGGAAGTTTTTGCCAAGCAAATTCCGGCTGGTATAAATTTTGCCCTTAGCGGTATTCCCTATTGGAATACAGATATAGGTGGATATGTCAGCGGCAATCCGCAGGACCCGGCCTATTGCGAGCTATTCATCCGGTGGTTCCAATTCGGCGCATTTTGCCCGCTTTTCCGCGTGCATGGCGTGAATTATCCCAAGGAAATGTGGCAGTTCGGTCAGCCCGCGATGGCTATTTTGGAAAAATTTAACCGGTTGCGTTACCACCTGCTGCCCTACATTTATTCCGTGGCGTGGCAGGTCACAAGTCGCGGCTACACCATGTTGCGCGGTCTGATCATGGACTTCCGCACAGATAAAAAGGTTCATGCCATTGCCGATCAGTTCATGTTTGGTCCGGGTATTCTGGTAAGCCCGGTCACCAAACCGGCCGCTAAAACACGGAAAGTGTATCTGCCGTCCGGTTCGGCCTGGTATGATTTCTGGACGGGAACGATGCTGTCAGGCGGCAAGGCGATTTTCGCGGATGCCGCCATTTCCACTATGCCGCTGCATGTCCGCTCTGGAACCATTCTGCCACTTGGGCCGGCATCCCAAAGCGCCATGGACCGGACCTCGGACCTGGAATTGCGCATTTATCCTGGCGCTGATGGCGAATTCACCCTTTATGACGACGAATATGACAACTACAACTACGAAAAGGGCACCCACGCAACCATCCGCCTGACATGGAATGACAAAAGCCGTACTCTGAGCATGGGGCCCCGGCGTGGTGAATTTCCGGGCATGATCCGCCGCCACACGATCCGCATTGTGGTGGTGCGGCCGGGCCATGGAGCGGGCCTTGAACAGGCGACACCGGATGCGGTGGCCACCTACAGTGGCCAACCGCTTATGGTAAAACTGCCCTGATCGCGACGGTTGGTTGGCCCAACGGCAACGGGCGGCATTTTTAATTGTGCCGACGCTCCGCCGTTGTGCTAATATGTACCCATGCGATCAACGTTTATAAAAATTTGCGGCATCACACAGCCCGCTGACGCCAAACTTGCGTTTAACCTTGGTGCCGGGGCCATTGGGCTGAACTTTGTTGCCGGCCCGCGAAAAATTACTCCGGTTATCGCCGCTGAAATTCTTTCCGCACTGCCAAAATCATGCTGTGTCGTGGCGTTGATTCATATTCCGGATTCTGCCGCAATGGTCGGGTTGGAAACCATTCTCGAATCACCCCAGATCACGCACCTGCAGGTGTATGGCGATTGCGCGGACGTGGTCAGATTCGGTCCGGTCGCCGCGGCCATGGCAAAGCGCAAGCCGTTTAAGATATGGCCGGTGCTTCGCATCAGTTCGCTGCCTGATGTATTCCGGATTGCCGATGGCGTCGCGCAGATCAGGTGGCGGCCCGATGGACTGGTGTTGGATGCCTTTACGCCTGGCGCGTTAGGTGGCACGGGCAACCGATTTGACTGGAATTGGCTTAAGACCGCTTCGATTCAAGGGCATCTGACCGGCTTGCCGCCGATGATCCTGGCCGGCGGGCTGAACGCGGAAAATGTGGCCGATGCCATCGCGCTGGTCAAGCCATGGGGGGTGGACGTATCAAGCGGAGTAGAGGAGTTGGGACATCCGGGAATTAAAAATCCTGAGCGGATGGCCCGCTTTGTGCAGGCCGTCCGCATTGCCGATGAAGATTCTATTTCCTAGGCGATAAGCTATCCGCTAACCGGGGAATTTGGTTCAAACAGCCTCAGCCTTTGTCAATGACGCCGATTCGCGGAAATCAAACGTCATTTTCCGCAGATTCTGTATTCCTGGCCGATCCGCGTTGTATCTAGATGATTCAAATTGCATTTTGGCCTGTCCAACTAAGGGTCGGGCGAATCGGAAAGTTCGTCGCTGTTCTCCGGCGGTGGCGGCGGTCGAAGACGTTTGCCCGCGAGTTTCCAGGCGTCCACATACGGCGTCTTTGCGTGTCGCACTTCGCGGCCCAGCAGCAGACGTCGCGTGGCGCGAATGAAACTCATGGCAATAATCACAACCAGAATCGCCAGCGATCCGGCCACGGCCGCCCATATTAAAATCGCCAGTCTTTGTGATTTCCGTATTACCGTCGAACTGGTTGAAGATGCCGGCATGGTGGTTGACCCGGTGCCTGCCGATACTGGCGTCGATTTGGCCACGCCGGAGGCCGCCGACGCGGTGGTGGCAAATTGCCCTCGCGCCTCGGGCGTTGTTATACCAGGCAGGCCCGTTAGAACCAGCAGTACCGAAGCGAAAAGCACAATCATTTTCATAAATTCATCCGGCAGTTGAAACCCGGAACGCCGACGGTCGAATTAAAATCGCCAGCCTGTATTGTTTCGTGGATCCGCCGGATGCGCTGAATCAATGGCGATCAGGCTTTTGCGCTCAAGATCGGTTAACTGTTCCGGCACGTGAACCAGAATGCGGCAAAGCTGGTCGCCCGGCGGAGTGTCTCCCATTGTAATTCCGCGTCCTTTAATACGCAGTTTTTTGCCGCTGGTTACGCCGGCTGGAATACGCAATTCCACCGCGCCGTCCAGCGTCGGTACACGAACCGTGCCACCCGCAACAGCTTCCGTAAGCGAAATCGGCAGGTCCAGCACAATATCCTGTCCCTGACGGGAAAAATAGTCGTGGGGTGAAACATGCGTGACAATAATCAGATCACCCCGGCCCAGTCCGTTGGCGGTATGCTGGCCGCGGCCCTTAACCCGAATTTTTGATCCTTCCGTTACGCCCGCCGGAATTTTAACGCTTATAGTTTCGGAATGGGCCTTTCCCACGGTATCAAACCGCAGGTCGAGTTTGGTGCCGCGCGCTGCTTGTTCAAAAGTCAGTGTGACCGGGTGGACAATATCCACAGCGGGCGGTTCAACCGGTACGGCCGAAGTTTGCGTTCGCCCTCGCGATCGGCCGCGACCTGGTCCGCGGGCGAACGTGGCAAAAATATCGTCAAGGTCAACTTCGCCGAAGTCCATGGTGGCGCCACCCGGCGTTGGCCGCTGGTAGCGGAAGCCGCCTCCACCCCGTCCGGCCGCGGCCGCCGCGGCCGCTGCTTCACTGGCTGCGGCGCTGCTGACACCCGCATGTCCAAACTGGTCATAGGCCTGGCGTTTTTTGGGATCGCTCAGGACATCGTAGGCTTCCTGAACTTCCTTGAACCGACCTTCTGCACTTTTGTCGTTGCGATTGACATCCGGATGATACTTCCGCGCCAGTTTCCGGTAGGCGGCCTTAATTTCATCAGGCTTGGCCGATCGGCTGGTTCCCAGTACTTCGTAATAATCACGTGGTGCCGCAGTCATATTTAGGTATACCTTCCTGGCGAATTATTTAATTCGCCTTAGCACAATGCGTTTCCCGACCCGCGGACAAACCCGACTCGTCCCAGCGGCAACGCATGGTCCATGATTGTCCACCCGTTATTATATCGGGCAAACTATTCCATGGCAGGGGCGATTAAAAATGGATGGTAAGACCGGCCAACTTTGGGCTGGCGGGGTACTCCATTGGGCAACGCAACCTGTTGGATGGGGACTTTCATCGTGTTTGCGAGCCTTTGCGGGGTTGGAACACGCGACGCTGGCTGTCGGGTGCCGCTGCGGGTATTTTATTGTGCATGAGGATCGGACTTATCGCTAATTCCACCAAGCCGGATGCCCTAAGCGCCGCAGCGCAGCTTACGGACGTACTGAAAAGCCGAAGCGATTGCAGCGAACTGCATCTGATGGAACCCGGTGCGATGGCCGATTTGGCGGCATTTGCCCCGGACCTTCTGGTAATTCTTGGCGGCGATGGAACAATTCTGCAAACCGCCCGGTTCATTGCCGGCACCGCCGCCCGTGTGGTAGGAATAAATTTCGGCAAACTCGGCTATCTGGCAGCCTTTTCACTGGACGAATTTCTGACGCATCTGAACGTAATTCTGGCAGATACAGCCCCGGTCACCAGCCGCATGATGCTGGAAGGCACCATTTATCAGACCGCAGAATCTCCAGATAGCGTGGACCGCCCGGTGTTTTCCTGTCCGGCACTCAATGATGTTGTTTTAAACGCGGGCCTACCGTTTCGCATGTTGGATATGCGTGTGCAAATCAACGGTCAGCCCACCGTCCATTTCCGCGGCGACGGTCTGATAGTATCCACCTCATCGGGGTCCACGGGGTACAATTTGTCCGCTGGTGGGCCGCTTATTTCCCCAGACCTGGCGGCCTTGGTGGTAACGCCAATTTGCGCGCATTCGCTTTCGTTTCGTCCCGTGGTGCTGCCGGCGGACACGAAGGTACGGGTAGATGCCCAGCGGGTGAATCCCGGTTCGATGGTAAGTTTCGACGGTCAGGTCAATCGTCCACTCAAAGAGAATCAATATGTTCAGGTGAACCGATCGGCGTGTGCCTTGCGTCTGGTCGAAAATCCGGCAATGTCGCACTGGAACATGCTGGCCCGTAAATTGGGCTGGGCGCAAAATCCCAGAGGGTGAACGGCTACGCAAGGCAAGCAACCGATGCAGAATTAAAATCCGCAAGTCACGGCGGTTGGCTTTTGCGCATTGACCATGGAGAATCTCCGGCGGCATTCGGTGGAGCGTGGTTGCCAGGAGCAGCTCATTGGTTCCGCGCGGCCGACCAGTAACCCGCCGAAGCTGCCTGACAGGCAGCGGAACGGGATCATCGTTTCGCAAAAGCAAGTCCGATGGCCCATGCCGATATACTTTGCCCGATCTGGGTTAGAACATGGTCAAAAATCATAGAGTGTCCCGGGGCGGAATACATCATGACAACCGTCTTGCATTTCCTGATAAAATTTCCGTTGCCGCGGACGTTGCGTCGTAATTTTCGATACATCAGGAATTGGTTCAAGGCAGATGGTCGAAGTAGTCTTGAAGAATGCGTGCCGCGGCAATGGCATCAACCCGTTGGCGTTTCTGCTTGCGTGTGAAATGGCCCGCCAGGCGGGATTCCGCATCGTGGCTGGTCAGGCGTTCATCCACGCGTATCACCGGCAGGTGAATGAGCTTTTCCAGTTCGACCGCGAATTTTTCGGTCAGCATTGCCTGCGGCCCCGCTGATCCATTTTCATTCAACGGCAGGCCGCAGATGATAAGCTGGATTCCCTCGCGCTGTATCAGCGCGGCGATGGCGGTCAATAACTCCGGTTCGCTAAGATTTTCAAACCGTTCAAACGGCGCGGCCATCCGGCTTTCAGTGTCGCCAATGGCTATGCCTGTTCGCCGAGAACCGTAATCTATGGCAATCGCCCGCTGACCCATATCGAATTACCCTGTTTGAGAAAAAATGTCGGCGATCAGACAAAATCGGCCGACACGTTTTTTTCTACCCATCCGACAAGCTGCTTAATGCTTTCCGCCTCGTCAGACCGGCAGACCAGCGTGGCCTTTGGCGTATGAATGACCGTTACCCCTTCCAGGCCGATGACGCCCACCAGATGCGGCTGCTCGGAAACGGCCAGAATATTGTGGCTCTTTAATGAAGCGATGGTGCAGCCGGCGCTGCGGTTCTGATTTTCATCCGGGGCAAGAGTGGCGGCAAAGCTGTTCCAGTTGCCCACATCCAGCCATTCCACGGGCATGGGGATCATGGCCACATGCGGGGCCTTTTCCATAATCGCATAGTCGATGCTTATTTTGGGCAATGTCGGATAAATTTCGGCCAGCCGGCGCGGATAGTCTGTGGTCTGCCAGGCTTCCGCAATGTGCATGACACCCTTATACGTTTCGGGTAGATGGGTCTTAAGCTGCTCCAGAATAGTGCGGACTTTCCACACAAACATGCCGCTGTTCCAGCCATATTCCCCGCTGGCAACATATTTTTCGGCCGTCGCGGCATCGGGCTTTTCCTTGAAAGTTTTCACGGCATAGGCTCCGCCTGCTTCCAGACTTGCTCCTTTTTGAATGTAGCCATAGCCGGTGGCTGCATGGGTCGGCGTGATGCCGAACGTGACCAGTAACTCCGGCGATTTTTCCACAAGTTCAAAACCTGCGGCAAGATGCTTCTGAAAAACATCAATGGGGGTGATGATATGGTCCGCGGTAAGAACCGCCATACTTGCGTCCGGTTGGATCCGAGAAAGCACGGCGGCCGAAAAGCCGACGGCATTTGCGGTATCGCGGCCCATTGGTTCACCCAGTATCTGCTCGGCGGGCAGCGCTGGCATATCCTGTTGTATCTGGTCGGCATAACCAGCGGAGGTGCAGATGTAAACACCACTTGGTGGCACAAGACCGTTCAATCGTTTAACGGCAATTTCCAGCAAAGATTCGCCCCCGATGAAGCGCAGCAGCTGTTTAGGCCTGCCCTTGGTGGACATGGGCCAAAGCCGCGTGCCTGAACCGCCCGCCATAATGGTTGCATAACGCATTGCGTTCTCCGTTTTGAATCCGCATTTGTATCTCTGCCGCGCCGGTGCCAGACGACCCGGACATCGCGGTCCTCTGACGCATGGTTATAATCGGTATTGTCGCGGCGGGAAATGATGGAAATTTCAGGATATGAACGGAAAGGTTTGTCAAAACCACCGGTTTCGAGCATACTTCAATATATGATCGCACGCGATTGTATTTGGAGTCCGGACCATGGCCGCCATTCCCCCGCTTACCGGCTCATTTGATGTCGCCAGGGAATTTCCCATAACCCGGCGCTGGACCTTTCTGAATCATGCCGGTGTGGCACCCATTAGCGCGCGGGCCGCGGCCGCCATTGAAAAATTTGCCGCCGAAGCACGCGATGACGCCTATCTGACCGGCAAATGGTATCAGCAGATTGAATCAGTCCGGCGGCTGGCGGCCGGGTTTTTAAATGCCAAAGCCTCGGAAATAGCATTTGTTAAAAATACCAGCGAAGGCATAGCCTTCGTAGCCAACGGCCTGACCTGGAAACCGGGGGATCAGGTTATTTCCACGCGCGTGGAATACCCTTCCAATGTTTATCCATGGATGGACATTGCCCAGCGTCTGGGCGTGGTGCACACCATGCTGCCGGAAACCGATGGCCGCATCGATCCAACTCTGCTGGCGGCGGCGGTTACTCCTCGCACCAGAATGATCGCGCTTTCACACATTGAATATGCCAGCGGATTTCAGCACGATCTGGTTAAAATCGGCAGGCTTTGCCGTGAACTAAATATCCTTTTATGCATTGATGGTATTCAGGCCTGCGGGGCGGTACCGGTGGATGTGCAAGCGATGAACATTGATTTTCTTTCCGCCGATGGGCACAAATGGCTGCTTGGGCCGGAGGGGGCGGGAATATTCTACTGCCGACAGGCCCTGCAAGGCCTGCTGAGGCCCGAAATCGGCTGGATGAACGTGGAAAACGCCAGTGACTACGGCAATTACGATTTTACCCTGCGGCAAGATGCCCGCCGATTTGAATGCGGTTCGCACAATGTGCCCGGTATTCTGGGACTTGGTGCTTCGCTGGAGTTGCTTGCGGAAGTCGGCATGACCACCGTGACCGCACGCATTCTGGGCCTTACCCAGCGGCTGGTGACGGGTCTGACCGCCAAGGGATATACGGTCGTATCCAGTCGCCGGCCGGGAGAGGCCAGCGGCATCGTGAGTTTCAGAAGCAACCGGCTAAAGCATGAGCAAATTATTAATGATCTTGAGCAGCGTCATGTCATTATTGTGGAACGGGAGGGAAGGTTGCGGGCCTCGCCGCATTTTTATAACAGTGAAACGGAAATTGACCGTCTGCTGGAGGCGTTGCCATTAGACCAGTAGCGGAAAGGCGTGCAGTTCATCGGCTACCGCTCATCCGGGCGGGGCTGGTGAAGAACCCTCCACGGCAACAATCCGGTGGCTGGGGCGTTAAAACATCAGCATTTCCCATGGTTTTTGGGAAATAGACGGCAAAACTTGGTTAGGCTGCTTTATAGGAGTTATTATGTCATCCGCTGAATCACGTGCGGGAATTTCGCCACCGGCCGCGGGCGGCCCGGAAACCGCTCCGCTTGAAAAACTTAAACTCGTGCGCGAGGCGATGCTGGCGGAAATCCGCAAGGTGATTGTCGGTCAGTCGGATGTGATTGATTCGCTTTTGCTGGCACTCTTTTCCCGCGGGCACTGTCTGCTGGTGGGCGTGCCGGGGCTGGCTAAAACGCTGATGATCAGCACGCTGGCCAAGGTGCTGAATCTGAATTTCAATCGTATTCAATTCACGCCGGACCTGATGCCTTCAGACATCACGGGAACCGACATTATTCAGGAAGACTCGCAGACGGGAAAACGGGTTTTCACATTTGTACGCGGCCCGATTTTCACCAATATGCTGCTGGCCGACGAAATCAACCGAACCCCACCGAAAACACAGGCCGCACTGCTGCAGGCCATGCAGGAATTTCAGGTAACCGCGGGCGGCAAAACATATCCGCTTGATGCCCCATTCTTCGTGCTGGCGACGCAGAATCCGGTGGAACAGGAAGGAACTTATCCGTTGCCCGAAGCGCAGCTTGACCGTTTCATGTTCATGGTAAAAGTCGGCTATCCGCAACGCGACGAGGAGCGGGCGATCGTAAAAGCCACCACAGTGGATGCCCGCAGCGAACCGCTCCCAATTTTAAGCGCCCAGGACATTATTGCCATTCAGAAAATGGTGCGCCGTGTGCCGGTCAGCGATCATGTGGTGGACTACGCGGTGAATCTGGTCCGGGCCACACGTCCGCATGAAAAGGATGTACCCGATTTTATTACCAACTGGCTGACTTGGGGGGCCGGGCCGCGAGCGGCACAGAATCTTATTCTGGGAGCCAAGGCACGCGCGTTGATCCGTGGCCGGCTGAATGTCAGCACGGACGACGTGCGGCAAATGGCCAAGCCGGTGCTACGACACCGTATTATCACGAATTTTAATGCCGATGCTGAAGGAATTGATACCGACGCAGTCATTGATAAGCTGCTGGTTGCCATTAAGGAACCCGCGGCGGAGGCTTACAAGGCCTGATCAGAAATGTCTCCGGGAACGTGTGGCGGGCGTTACATCATCCCAATGGCGTGGCTTTCGCTGCTTTCGTCGTTCAAGGGTGGTAATCCGGGGACTTTCCAGCCCAATTGGCGGGTTGGCTTAAGTTTTATAGACCGGCAAGCCGATTGCATCAACAGGAACGTGTTATCGGCACTGCTGATTGGGAGTGTTTCCCATCCACAGCCGTGACAAAGTTGACCAACAGGTGATGCCATGGCTGTTTCACGAGCGGACATGAAAAATAAATCCACCACATCGCGGGAATGCAAATACTTTACAGTGGCGGAGGCGAATCGGGCAATTCCGCTGGTGCGCCGCATCGCTGAAGATGTGCAGCACGTGGAACTCCAGCGACGTGATCTGGTGGATCTGTCGCATTCATTAGATGCCAGTTCCACAGAATTGCGCGAAGTGGAGCGACAGTTTGATAAACTGACTCATCGGCTGTTTGACCTTATGGAAGAATTGAATCAGATCGGCGTGGAGCTTAAAGACCCCACCCGTGGCCTGCTCGATTTTCCGGCTCTCCTGGATGGTCGCGACATTTTGTTATGCTGGGAAATCGGTGAGGATGTGGTCGATCACTGGCATGAAACTCATACTGGCTTTGCTGGCCGTCGCCCCATCAGCGAATTGACTCGCCGCACCGCCAAACGGCTGGCGCGCTAAGCGCGGCCCGGCAACGGCTTACGGCGGAGGAAAATTTAAAATTGCAATCGCTTAGTGTGGATTTCACGGCAAAATCCAGGGCATTCGTGGCGGATTCAGTCATCCTGTCCAGATAACAATTGCGCCTCGGCGGGCAGAACAATTTGCCGTGTCAGGGCCGGATCGCTTTGTATCTGGGCATATACTGACGCCATCTGTTCAATAAAAACCTCAGGTGAGCAATATTGGTCATAGTGGCTCCGGGCCGCATTGCCGATAGATTCTCGAAGTTGATTGTCCTTCAGAAGCGCGTGAAGCCGGGACGCAAGTTCTTTAGGATCGCCAACCGGTGCCAGTAGCGCATTGACGCGGTCAGAAAGCAATTCGCGGATTTGTGGGGTATTAAAGGCGGCAATTGCCTTGCCCTGAGCCATGGCCGCAAGCACACAATTCAGACCAGTCGACTCACCGACGGGAAAACCGACCACGGATGCCAGCGCGGTCAACTGACCCCATGAAAATTTGTTCGACGGCGCAATGGAAACCAATCCAGGGTCTTTAACAGTTTTACTGAAAGACATATAACCGGCGAACGGATTGACCGACTCATGGCGAAAAATATGATCCGACCGCAAAAGCGCCCAGATATCCAGATACACCTGTGAAAGAATTCCGACCGCCCAGATGCCCAGATCATGCCGCATGGCCTGCTCGGACCAGCCGGTCAACAGGACTACCGGACCTTCGCGCGCCGGCTGGCCAAGTATCCGCCGCAAATTCGCGGGGGCCGGCGATTCATTTGGCGCGATCCATGTTGCCGCCGAAACCTTAAGAATCCGCTCCTTGGGAATGCCCGCCGCCGACAGTGTCTGGAGCGTCACCTTCCACGGTGTCACAAACAGCATCGGGCATCGGGCGGCCGAGCGGGCCAAAGAACGAACCAGGACTTTTTTGGGGGCGATTTGAACACCCGCAATTCGCGGCAAGTCAACGGCCAAACGGGACGCGGCACGTATGCCCCAGCTGCCCCAGGCGTGAATGTGAGTGGGGGTAAAGTTGCCTACGCAACGGCTGACGTTACGCAGCAGCGTAGGGTCCCAGCGGGCCAGTCCACGGCTCCAGGAAAGCTGTCCCGGATCAACGCCGGCTTGCAGGGCCGCATCGCGCCATCCGTAGTTCCCCAATACCATTACATGGTGTTCGGCTGGAAGTTGTTTAAGCAGCAGTACCAGCGTATCCAGGGAATCCAGACCGCAGGTCGGGTCAATCAGGTGCAGAATTTTCATCTTAGTGAAGCGCTCCAGTGGCCCGTTCGGGTAGCCGATCGGTTCGGTTTGGGTGGTGCCGGAATCAGGGCCAGATAATATCTGCCGAGTCAAAAACCGGACCATCGGTACAAGTGAGTTTATACATCCAATCCGACGATTGCGGCATGCGGAATTTTATCACACAACTCTGGCAGGTGCCCATGCCACAGGCCATCGGTTGTTCCAGCGACACTTGGCATGCAATATCAAATTTGCTGGCCACCAGACTTGTGGCCTTCATCATGGGGGTCGGGCCGCAACAATATATCACGGTATTCGCGCGGCATAATTCCAAACGGCTCGCCAAAAAACGTTCCAGTGCCTCGGTTACATATCCGGCGAAACCCAGTGATCCGTCATCCGTCGCTATGATTGTTGGCACACCAAAGGCGGCAAATTCCGCGGTGTTCAAAACCGGGACCGCATCAGGCGACGGTAACGGGGATCCGGGTGGGAAGGTCAGTGAAATCAGCGAGCCTTTTTGCGCACCGGCAAACGCCACCGCGTTTTTACCGGATCGGGAAACCTTTTCCACCAGGTAAATCATGGGTGGTATTCCCACTCCACCGCCGACAAGAAGTGTATTTTTAATGTCAGACGAAATCTGAAAGCCCTTGCCCAGCGGTCCCAAAATTGACACCCGATCGCCTGGGCGGAGCCTTTCGAGAATGCCCGTGGCTTTGCCGACCACCCGATGAATAATATCAATATCCGTCCAGGTGCGGCCGGGTCCGTCACGTCTGCCTGCGATAGAAAACGGGCGCCGCAGATAGGGCAGGTCCGTGGTGAAGTATGGCTCGTCAGGCGCGGGAGCCTTGTGGCCGGGCTGCCATTCAAGCTCACGCGGTTCGTTCGTTTGGGCCTGAAGGTCACATAAAATTTCAACGAACTGCCCTGGTTCGCTGGTTGGAAAATTTTCCACCCGCAGCGCCAGCCGATAATGTTCCTGACACAATTGATGATTGCCTGTGACCATCGCGGAAAATTCACCGCGAAGCCTGGTGTGGCTGTCTGTTCGATTTATCGGATTCAATGTCGTGCTCATGACGTGCCTGTCATCCAAGGGGGCGAAAAATCGACGTTGGCGGCCTTTCGGAAATTCGCCGCGTCGCGTGCGCGCGATCAGCCATTGCGGCCCTTTGAATGGTCGGCAATGTCGGCCTTGTTTCAGTGCCGGAGAGTTGCAGTCTGCCGCAACGCACCGGGCCGTTCCCTTTCGCCGCCCGAGCGAGCGCTAATAGCGTTACGCACGGCACTGGCAATGCCGGCCGCATCCAGGCCGACTTCCTTCAACTGTTCAGAACGGCTGGCCGCTCTGATAAACCAGTCCGGTAGGCCGCAGCGTGTCACCACACGGGCATCATGCCCGCGAAGCTGGGCATATTCCAGCACGGCTGTGCCAAAACCATTGATGACTGCATGATCCTCTACGGTGATAATCGGGGCACCAGCGGTGAATAATTCATCCAGCATGCGGGCATCCAGCGGTTTGCAGAATCTGGCATCCACGACACCCACATCCAAGCCGTCATTCGCCAACAGTTTGGCCGCCGCCAGGGCTTGATTCGTCAATGCACCATACGCCACGATCGTTGCATCCGCACCATTTTGGAGCCGTCGTGATACGCCGCCGTTTCGACCGATAGACCACGCTTCCGGCGCAGCCAGCGGTTCGGCGGGACAGTTGTCGCGCGGATAGCGAATTTCACACGGCGATTCGAGTGTCATGGCCAGGTCCATGGCGGCACGCAATTCGGGTTCATCGGAGGGGGCCATCAGTACAATTCCGGGCTGACTTTTCAAAAATGCCAGATCGCAGAAGCCATGGTGAACGGCACCGTCATCACCGACCAGACCGGCCCGGTCCACACAGAAAATCACCGGCAGACCCTGCAGGCAGACTTCCTGGAAAATCTGATCAAACGCACGTTGCAAAAACGTGCTGTAGACTGCCACGACCGGCCGCAGTCCAGCCTTGGTCATGCCGGCGGCCATCGCGGTGGCGTGGCTTTCGCAAATACCAGTATCAAAATATCGGTCGGGGAACATCGGCTTAAGTTTGATCATTCCGGTACCGTCTGGCATGGCCGCGGTTATTCCCACCACATTGGAATGCTTTTTCGCCAGATCGGTCATGGCGTCGGCAAACGCCGATGTCCATGATTTTCCCGCGCCCTGATTCATGACAACGCGACAGCCTTCCACGCTAAATGGCTTGGGACTGTGGAATGTTGTGGGGTCTTCGGAGGCCCATTCATAGCCTTTACCCTTAATCGTTTTGACGTGCAGGATGGCTGGGCTATTGAGGTTTTTCAATTCATTGAATTTTTCCATCAGCCCAGGCAGATCGTGCCCATCCACCGGGCCAAAATACTTCAGACCCAAGTCTTCAAAAATATGCCCCGGCGCAATCGCGTTTTTAATACCCTGTTTAATATGAAATCCAATATCGGATATGCGCTGGCCATACGGAATACGGTCCAGCAGTTCCTGCACACGGCGCTTCACTTCATCATAGGTGTTGGTTACGCGCAAATGTTCCAGATAATTGGCAAACGCTCCCTGGGGTTCACTGATGCTCATCGAATTATCGTTAAGGATAATCAGCAGTTGACGCTTCAGTGTGCCGGCGCCGTTAAGGCCCTCAAGCGCTACACCATTGACGATTGACGCATCACCAATAAGAGCGATCACGCACGTATCCCGCTTGAGCAGTTGATCGGCTCGGGCCATGCCCACGGCCGTGCTTATCGCTGTGCCGGCGTGCCCGACGCTGAACAGGTCATACGGACCTTCGGCGGGTTCCGGGAATCCGGAAATACCACCGCTTTTACGAAGAGTGGAAAACCGTTTGTAGCGGCCGGTAATAAGCTTGTGCGGATAGCATTGGTGGCCCACATCCCACAAAAGCCGGTCGTGGGGCATATTAAAAACGCGATGCAGGGCGAGGCATACTTCCACGGTTCCAAGATTAGGTGCCAGGTGACCGCCATTCGTGCTGACCGTGTTTACGATTGTCTGCCGGATTTCCGCCGCTAGAGCCGTTAACTGCTCCATCGTGAGGTGTTTCAGATCGGCTGGCGATTCAATCGTATCCAGAATTTTGGTCATAGTCTTCGTTCTCACATAGTCCTTCGGTTTCATGGATTCCGCCATCCAGACGAAAATTTAAGCCTTGACGGAAGTTTTATGCTGCCGCGCGGCAATACACAATTCTACCCGTTATCAGGCCTTGGCCAAAACGCCTTTCGGCCGTCCCACCACTGGCCGACCATTTCCATGCTTTCGTTCCGCCAGTTGCTTACATCCGTATAAGCCCAACACTGCCGAGACGGGCAGTGCCCAAAAAATAAACTGAGCCTGCCTGCTTAAGAATGATATTCTAGCAGCGGTGGAAAGAAAAGCCGCAAAGCAAGGCAGACTCAATGATTTTTGTGTCACAAATGGAGAAAATAGCGGCAGTTTTCCGACCATTCACCATAAAATTCAAGGCTAAAGGCATTTTATAGACCAATTTTCACCCATAAGACTGTTCGACTGCCCGCGCCAACCGATTTTACAATTAGCGTCATTAATTCCCCGCGGTGTCATGTAGCACTGGTGAATCATGAATATTCAGATTTTTTACCCGCTTGAAATTCGCGGCAACCACACCCTTGGCCAGTTTGGCTTGAAACCGGTTAATGCGCAGGCCATTGACATCCCGGCACGCAATCGCCGGTCGTAAATCGGTCTTTTGAAAACTGACTTTCACATTGGAAAGCTCAATATGGCGAGCGTGGCGGATAAAAACCCCATAAGCGGGCATCACGCCTATATGTCGCGGTCCGGGGTAGCTCGCACCGAGTTCGGGTGGAATCCGCTGGGCTTGTTTACGCGTGCCGCCGCCCTTAAAAATAAGGCGAATATTGCTTAAACGAATATCGCGTACATCATGCCCGGGCAGCCCGGCAATCTGAATGCCGCTCGTCGAATCAATATTCGTCGCCAAAATATTGCTGATCAGAATATGCTTCAAATGACCGGTTCGCACTGGCGGTGGTGCCCGGTTGCGGTCCCCCAGCGCGATGTAAATAGGGCAAACCTTGACGTTGTACATGGCAATATTGGAAATGGTAATATTTTCCAGCACACCGCCGTCAACCTCTTCAATGGCCAATCCCATGCAGTCGCGGAACGTGCAGTTGGAAATGGTGATATTTTTAAAGCCCCCATCCGATTCCGTTCCCAATTTGATGCGCCCATATTCCCCCCTGCTGGGGAGCATTTTCCCGTTAAGAAGAGTCCCTTCCTTAAAGCCGGAAAGTTGGCAATTCGTAATGACGACATTTTCGGTCGGGCGAAGTTGGTGAAAAGCATCCGTACTTTTCAGGCAAAGGCCATCATCTCGTGGCGAATTAATTCGGCAATTCGAGACGCAGACATTGCGGCAGGCATCGATATCCACCCCATCGCGATTGGTGTCGATCGTCAGGTTATTGAGTGTCAGCAGGTCACAGCCGGTGGCCAGAATGCCGAAATGGCCTCCGTGAAAAATGGTAACATCACGCAATACGACGTTCGTGCAAAGCTCCAGGGCAATCGCTTTATCGCCTTTGTTCACCGGGCCGTGGTTGACGCCTTTGTCCCATCGAATCAGGCCTCCGCCATTAATGGTTCCCATGCCGGTAATCGCGACGTTGTGCAGACCTACACCCCAGATAAGGCTATTGTGAAAATAGGTATGACCGCCATCCTGATATGCAGTTCCATGGAACGGTTCCGGCGGGTCATACGCATGCATGGATTGCGGCGCACCGAGGATTGTGGTGCCGGAGTCAAGGTGAAGATTAATATTGTTTTTCAGGTGAATGCTGCCGCATAAATAAATTCCGGCAGGAATTTCCACTGTTCCACCACCGGTATTTGCAGCGGCAAGAATGGCCCGGTTAATTGCGGGGCTGTCCAGGTGTTTGCCGTTGCCCAGTGCTCCGTAGTTGCGCACATTGTAAACGCCCAAGGCCGGCCTCGGAATGGAAGTGGGGGGGGTGGCCAAGGCGGTGGAATTGAAAATTCCGCCAAACGCTACGAAACACAGGTTGACCAAGAGATATCGGAGCATTCCAGATTGAGTACGAATCATAATGCGTATCTCCAAATAGTTCAGAGGCAACTCCGGTTGGATAGATATCCATTTCCGCATTTGCAGGGGCGTTAAAGTAAAGCAGGCCATCGCATTTTGCAACCAATTTTGCGAGCAAATTGCGATTAAATTGTGCGCAAAATTATTGGGTGCGATTTGCGGCTTTTATACCCAATTGGAAAATAGGGGCCGGCCAGCAGGCCGCCGGACATTCCGCGTTTGGCGAAATTCGAGATGTCAGCCAATTTATGGTTTGGGTGCGGGCTTGACTGATTCTACCATGCCTTTGACTTGGAACGGCGTAGGCGAGGAGTTGTTAAAATCTTTCAGAAGAAGGTCATAGCGGTAGTCGCGCACCGCCAGCAGTCGAATGCGTGACGCCGACGGGAGAATGCGATACACCGCCAGTACATGCCGGCGGGGATCTGCCAGCAAGAACCCCCAATCATTGCGCCCCAATTGCGCCGGCATCAAATAGGTGCCATCTGACATGTGCATTGCCCCACCCATTGGCGGTGCCGCCTGCACGCTTCCCGCCAGAGAAATATCCGCAGGAAATATCCGATCGGATGTTTGATGAAATACCATCACCAGTCCATTGGCGAGCAACGCGATTGCCGCACACCAGATTGCCGTCACAAGACCAAAACGTCGATATTCACCATTGTTTTTCATGACCACATACTAAGCGGTCGGCCGGTCCGTTCGCAAGCGCCCGTATGAGTGATCTGTCGCGTTTTCAAAGTTGGAGTTGATTGGCCGCAAACAGGCCAGATGCCAGGCGTTGGCGGCGAAAACCGGGGCCAACGACAGACTCTGCGATTTTTCTGGCGGCCTTAACTCTTTTACGGGGCGTGCCCCGACGGCGCGGGATACTTCCCGCTTTGGCGATTCGCGACTCTATTCTATTTTTTAATTTCCATCACTTTGTGCATGATTCCGCTGCGGTTAGGAACATTGGCACGTTCGTCTATTTTGCCGGGGCATTCTGCGGTGCCGTGGTTGGCGTTCCAAGAGGATCCCACGCGCGGCCATCACGTGCGAGCAGGGCATCGGCTTCCTCCGGCCCCCAACTTCCCGGCGCGTACGATGAGAGTTTCACCGCATCGGCTTTCCATGCATCTTCAATCGCATCAATGATCGCCCAGGATCCTTCAACTTCGTCACGGCGGATAAACAGTGTTGAGTCGCCAATAATTGCATCCAGCAGCAGGCGCTCGTATGCTTCCGGCGAATAGCTGCCAAAGGCTTCATGGTATTCAAAATCCAGGGCCGCGCGGGCGATTTGCGTAACAGTACCCGGGATTTTCGCGTTCATTAGAAGTGAAATTCCTTCGTTGGGTCCAACCCGCACCTTTAGTACATTGCGTTCCAGTCGGCGGCCGGGTGCGTTAAAAAGAACGCCCGGTGCGGAATTAAAATGGATATTGACTTCCGAGCCTTGCAGTTTCATCTGCTTGCCGCTTCGCAGATAAAACGGGACGCCCTGCCACCGCCAGTTGTTGATATAAAGCTTTACCGCCGCATAGGTTTCAGTGGTGCTTTCAGGGGAAACACGGTCCTCCTGCCGGTAGGCCTTTACGGGTTTGCTTTTGTTTTCACCGGCTGCATACTGGCCACGTACTGTCCATTGGGCCGCCTGGTCCGCCGAATAGGGCGGAATGGATTTAAGCACGCGGACTTTTTCATCGCGGATCGCATCGCCATCCAGCGCCACCGGCGGCTCCATGGCAATCAGTGTCAACAATTGCATTAAATGGTTTTGCACCATGTCCCGCAGGGTGCCGGCACTTTCAAAGTATCCGCCGCGGCCTTCCACGCCCAGTGTTTCCCCCACGGTAATCTGAACATGGTCCACATATCGGCGGTTCCAGATAGGTTCAAAAATACCGTTGGCAAAGCGCAGCACCAGCAGGTTCTGCACGGTCTGTTTGCCCAGGTAATGGTCTATGCGAAACACCTGTGATTCATCAAACGCGCGGTTGATGCGGTTGTTCAGTTGCCGGGCGGTCTGCTGGTTGGTGCCGAATGGCTTTTCGACAATAACGCGCCGCCATGCACCGGCATTAAACGGGTCAATATTTCCCAGGCCCGCATCCCCAAGGTGATCAATAATAGTTCCAAATTCCGCCGGACTGGTGGACAGGTAAAAAAGCCGTCGTCCCTGCGTGCCATGCCTCTGGTCAATCTGTTCCAGCCTTTTGGCCAGGTCGCGGTAGCCGTCGGCATTTTCAAAGGAACTCTGGTGGTAATAGAGTCGCGGTGCCAGATCCCGCCAGATGGCTTCGTCAGCCGGTTTGCAGCGGGAAAACTGACTGATTGCATCGTGCATTTCCTGGCGGAACTGTTCATCCGTTTTGGGGCGCCGCGCGAACCCGACCACGACGGTCGATTTGGAAAGCAGATTTTCGCGGCTTAAATTATAGATAGCCGGCAAAAGCTTGCGCGCTGTCAGGTCCCCGGTGGCACCGAAGATCACAATCACGCACGGTTGCGCGGATGACCCGGCGGATTCACCAGTTTGCTTCGTGGACGGGGGAGGCAGCTTTTCCGACATTCCTTACACTCCAATGCCTGCGCTTGAGCATTCTAAAACCGGAGGTATTCTAGACTCAACTAGCCGTGCGGCCAACCCCGTCGGCTGAGTCTTTTGTTTTCATGGCTCTTTTCTGAAAGAAAATATGAATCAGACCAATATACCCGCGGGCGAAAGTCTATTGTGGGCACCCTGGCGGCTCGATTACATCCGGTCTGTGGCCACCGGCAATGAAGGCTGCTTCCTGTGCCAGTATGCCGCCGCTCCGCAGGCTGATGCAATAAACCTGGTCATTGCCCGCTCGCCCCACGCGCTCCTGGTCATGAACAAATTTCCGTATGTCAATGGGCACCTGCTGGTGGCGCCCTATCGTCACGCAGCAGACCTAGGTGATTTTTCCGCTGAAGAACGGTCCTCCATGATGGAACTTGCCGTGCATGCACAAAAACTTATGTTCGGCGCGATGAATCCGCAGGGGTACAACATCGGTATCAATCAGGGACGCTGCGCCGGGGCCGGCCTGCCCGGGCATGTCCACATGCACGTGGTGCCACGATGGAGCGGTGATGTGAATTTTATGAGTGTCGTCGGTCAGGTGCGGGTCATTCCGCAGGCCCTGGACCAGGCGTACAGTCAACTTCAGGCAGAGCACCAGCGCCTTGAGTCCGCTCAGGCACCTGGGCGTGCTTAGGCTAACCGACCGCTGTTTGCCACAAGCCAGCGCCTGGGATTTATTTTTGAATCAGCATTTCCAGTTGCAAATGCCGGTTGTAACGCTGCAGTGCCGCAAGCAGTTCATCCATATTCCCCGCGATAATCCGTTCCAGAGCGAAATTTTCATTTAGTCGGTGATCGGTCAATCGGTTCTGTGGAAAGTTGTAGGTGCGTATGCGAGCGTTTCGGTCTCCGCTGCCGATCATCTGTTTGCGGGCGCTGGACCGCGCAGCGTTCCGCTGATTGTCAAAATGTTCAAAGACGCGCGAACGCAAAATTCGCCAGGCTTTGTCACGGTTTTTGTGCTGGCTCCGTTCATCGCGCATGCGCACCGTGATGCCCGTGGGCAAGTGGGTCAACTGCACTGCGGATTCCACTTTGTTGACATTTTGCCCGCCCGGCCCTCCGGCGCGAGACACATCTTCGCGCACGTCCGCGGGATTGATGACAATGTCCGACTGGTCCGGTTCTGGCAAAACCGCCACGGTTGACGCACTGGTGTGCACCCGTCCCTGCGTTTCTGTTTCCGGCACCCGCTGCACGCGATGCCCACCGCCTTCCATTGCCAGGGCGCGATACACGCCGCTGCCGCGCACGCTGGCAATTAATTCCCGGAAACCGCCGCGTTCGCCAGGCGAAAAATCAATCACTTCAAACCGCCAGCCGGATTTATCCGCATGGCGGTGGTACATGTCCGCCAGGTCCCCGACAAAAAGAGCTGCCTCGTCGCCGCCGGTGCCCGCCCGAATTTCAAGAATCACGGATTCCACCTGAACCTGATCCGCCTCCAGCACGTCATCCACCAGCCGTTCCATCCGGCGGGCGAGTTCGGCCGCAAGGCCGCTTGCTTCGGTTGCGGCAAATGCATGCATTTCCGATGTTTGCGCCGGGTCGTTGGACAGAAACAGGGCGTCGTCGTATTCGGCTTTTACCGCGCAGTATTCCTTATACGCGGCCAATGACCGGATCAGTCGTCCATTTTCCCGTGACAACGCCACCAGCCGTGCCGGGTTTGTCGCGATCTGTGGATCTTGAAGGTCAAGTTCAATCTGGCGCTGCCGTGCCGCCATGTCCGCCAGGGACTTTAGAACAATGGCCTTGGCCGCTTGGTCTCGGTCAACTGACATGGTACGCATCCTGTGAATGAATCGTTCCCGCCATTCGCTTAGAATCGCGGCGGAGGGAGGACAAAACAAAATCGCCGTGCCAACTGTTGCCAGCGGGCACGACGATTCAATGGATTCAAGACAGATAAACTACTTGGCGGCTGCGGGAGCGGCTTTCATCGAGAAGTTGGCGAACTTCTTCTGGAAGCGTTCCACACGGCCAGCGGTATCCACAAATTTCTGTTTGCCCGTATAGAACGGATGGCAGACGCCGCAGATTTCAACTTCAATGTGCTTGAGCGCTGAACCGGTTTCGAAAGTGTTGCCGCAGGCGCAGCGAACTTTGACAAAGTTGTAAGTTGGATGGGTATTTTCTTTCATGGCGATTTCCTCTTTTATTCAATGCCGCCCTGCAGGCGGTACACTGGTTCTTCCCGGAGCCACAGCTCCTGTAACATAATAGCGGCGTCCGGACTCGAACCGGAGACCTTGGGCTTATGAATCCCGCGCTCTACCAACTGAGCTACGCCGCCGCAACCAGACCGGAAATTGTACCATCTCGGCCCCTGGTCCTGCAACTGGCAAATTTCCTTTTGACTTAGCGCTGTATCAGGCGGTGTATAGTGCCGTAAATGTATCCAGCAGGCCGGTGTTTCGATACGGCTATGGCGACCCGTCCAATGGGACCTTGCTTACTCCAACGCACAAACGGTCAGCTATAGCTGGTGCCAGCTCCGCTGAAACTGCCCAGGTTCTGGAACAGTACCGTGAGGTACTCCCTGTCAACTGGGCGCAAAACAGGCTTTGCTAAGAGAGAGTCTTCCTTCCTAACAAGGCAGCCCCGCCGCGCCACGGTTGCGACCGACCGTCGGTCGAGCCTGATATACTTCCGCCGGTGCCTGGTAACCCAGCGACTGATGCAACCGTTCCTGATTATAGAACTCAAAATAATTCCTCAAACCCATGGTCGCCTCCGCCATCGTTTCGTATTCTTGGAGATAGAGGTTTTCATATTTCACCGTCCGCCAGAGACGTTCGATAAAAATATTGTCATACGCACGCCCGCGACCGTCCATGCTGATCTTGATCTGTGCTTGCTCCAAAGCGCCCACAAACGCGTCCGACGTAAATTGACATCCTTGATCGCTGTTGAATATCTCCGGTCGCCGCCGCAGGTGCATCGCACGCTCCAGGGCCGACAGACAAAAGCCTGTTTCCAATGTGTTGGATAGTTCCCACGATAACACGTATCGGCTGAACCAATCCATGATCGCCACCAGATAGGCCCAGCCGGTATGCAATCCCACATAGGTAATATCAATGCACCAGACATGATCGGGGCGATCCACCGTTAAGCCCCTAAGCAGATAGGGAAACCGCCTGTTTTCAGGGGCCGGAATCGTGGTATGCGGCTTGGGATAAATCGCCTCCAGCCCCATCTGCCGCATCAATCGCCGCACACGTTTAACTCCCACCCTCAGGCCCTGTCGACGCAGCCAGGCCGTCATACGCAATACGCCGTAAAATGGAGTTTCCAGATATTGTCGATCAATAAGACCCATGATGATCAAATCCTCCGGATCCACAGGAGCCCGATGATAATACAAACTGCTGGCTGACAACCCTAGCAGTTCACACTGCCGCCGCACCGACAACCGGGGATGGCCGACATCCACCGCCTGACGCTTCTGGTCAGGCGTCCAGTCCAGACTTTTTTTTTAGCCAGGATAATTCCACCTGCAACCGACCTATCTGCTCGTACAACTGCGCCATCAACGCCGGCGAGGAATGGTTGGAGCCCTGAACAGACGATTCCTCAAACGCCATCGCTGAACATTCTACAAGACGCTTTTTCCACGCGGCAATACGCGAGGGATGAACCTGATACAAACCCGCCAACTCGCCAATTGTCCGCTGGCCCTTCATCGCCTCCATGGCCAGCTTGGCTTTGAACTGCGACGTAAAGTGACGACGTTTTCCCGACATAAAATAGACTCCGAAAACTGGGAAAGAACTACCTTAGCAGCGCGCCCAGTTTTTGGGGAGTATTACA
>DAIDJN010000022.1:0-29964 GCA_027451365.1 Phycisphaerales bacterium
CCAGGGGTCGAGGCCATCCTCGCCTTAAGAGCAGCCTGGAAAAGTCAGGATGCCCGCTGGGAACGGCTGTGGGCCAACCGACCCGCCTACGTTATGACAAAGACAATAAAAAACGCAGCATAAACTGTCACAGGCCCGTGGATAGCGCGTGGGAATAAAGGTGCCGGATTGTTCCGCGACCAGCACACGGCCATTGCCCTGGCGGGCGAATTTCTGATTCCACAGCATTTCGGCGCGCTCGGCTTCCTTGCGGCCGATCTGTTCCTTGGGAATAAATGTTCCATCTATGCGGGCGCGGTTGTCCATCAGGCTGTTTTCGTACAGCGCATATTTGGCCGCCAGTTCGGCCTGCATAAATGCGGAACGAAGCGGCGCGTGGCGGCCGCCATACGGATCTTCCACGGCGGGAAAGCGGAAATCCAGAACATCCTGGCGCGGCAGGTCCACAGAAGCCCCGGTAAGGGCCGGCAAATACCGGTAGGCGACAACCGCAAGGTCTCCATTACGCAGGGGAATGACACGCTGCGTCGGCAGGACCTTGATTTTCTCAACCGGGTCAAATGCGCCATTTTCCAGCAGCCAGTAAGCGCCGCCGAACACCTCCATATAAATGGCCGTGACATAGCGAAGTTGAAAACCATTAAGGCCGTCATTGTCCTGTTCCAGCAGGTCCAGAAGCGGATGATCGGTGAGTTCATGAATGGTGGAAACGCCCGAGAGACGACGCGCCAGATTGGGATTATGCTTCAACCGCCGCACTTCAGTATCGCCGAGCATGCGCGTGGGAAAGCAGGCGACCGGCGCATCACCCGGCCGCGTGCGGACATACAGCCGCATGGGCACGCGGGCCACGGCACCGGCATTCCAATTAACACATGTATAGACCAGATCATTGGTCAGATATTCCAGCAGAAGCTGGGCATCGGTTGGAATGGGCCGGCCGCCGGTCTGGGTCAGGAACGGACTGCCCATGGTAAGCCAGAAATCGTCAGCGGATTTTTGAACCGGTGCGGATAAAGATGCCATAATCAAGCTATAGCATATTCACCATGCGGATAATCGATCCTGCTGCCCAGGCCCAAGAGAACACGACGTTAACAAAAGCGTTCGGCACACCCGGAATCAGGCATGGATCAGAAGTGGAATATCCTGTGGCAACTGATCGGCGACAGCCGTCAGCGTATCGCCGTGCATGGCGCGCATCAGCGAACCACGGCGCGAAACACCCATCAGCAGCGCATTGACACTGTAGGTGGCGGCAAAATCCAGAATGCTCCAGGCCACGTCCGGCGATACCACATAAATCGGCACCATCGGCACATCCAGTTTCCGGCACTGTTCCTGTGCGGCGCGCAACGCCGCGATGGCTTCCGGATCTTCACTTAAATTAGGCCCCTGGTCTTCGGCCAGAAACGTTAAATTCAAGGGTCGCACGAAAATAACGAACAGAATCGAACCGGTCTGCTGGGCATATTTGGCCGCGAATTCCAGCAGCCGCGGGGAGCCGCGCGTTGCCACCATCACTTTGGGCATGCCCATATCCAGTTCGCGGCCCGGAGTGCCAAGGGCCAGGCCCGCGGCCGGGGCCTCCGGCTCGGCGGCGGCCTCGGGTGCGGCGCGCAGTTGATTTACCAAACCGCGGCAATAGTACCCCGCGGTAATTCCCATGGCCGCAAAAATCGCACCGCCGGCAAAGCTCCATCCGGCATACACCGGCTGGTGCACAAGAAATACCATTCCAAGTCTGCCCAAACCGTAGGCCAGCAGCAAACCCGCCGCGCTGCTGGCACCAAGTGCCCAGGTTCGTCCGCGCACAGACAAAGCTGGAAACTGCTTGGTGTAAAACCGGGCCAGCAGACCCGCGGCCAGCACACTGACGGCGAAAATAAGCGCTTCGTGCTTCTGCACAGCAAGGGTGATTTCAATAGCCCCCATAAGTACGGCAATGGCCGCCACCATGGTGCGTTCCCAAACCTTAATTGGCAAATCGCGGTTGACCGCGGCGCTGCCCAGATTAATCGTGATGGCCCCCACCACACCGATGGCATACAAGTCACCAAGTGTGGCAAGACTCTGGAAAATGCTCAGGATCAGCACCGGCACCAGAACCGCGGGAATAAGGGCCAGCCAGGGCACGCCGAAATAATTCAGTCGACTTAAAAATTTGGGCAGTTCATTGTCCCGCGACATGGTGTACTGCACGCTCATCATCGCGCCGATGGCGGTGTTTACCGCGGATATCAGCAGCAGGCCGAACACAATGCCGCATATCCATCCAAAAATTTTGCCGACGTAATCGGTGGCCATGACGCGCATAACCGAATTTTGGATTTCGTCTTCGCGCTTATAATTTTTGTCCAACTGCTGAACCTTGGCCGCCAGCGCAGGATGCGATTTCCAATCCGGATGGGATTGTTTAAACGCGTCGGTTTTGGCCTGCAATTGTACCGCTGGCGTGGTGAATTTTTCGCCAGGATGTTTTGGATTTGGTGACAGGGCGCACATTGCCACGGCCAGCAGTATGTTCAGCGCCACCACTTCCACCAGAACCGGATAAATGGTTTTCTTGGCTGTACGCAGAACCGGCTGCACCATGACACCGGTCATGTTGGCCACCGCCTCAACTCCGGAAAGTGCCAGCACGACATTGACAAAGCTGAACCAGCGGGAACTGAAATTTCCGGAAAGATTTCTCAAGGCCGTTATGCGATGCCAGCCGGTGGCCAAATGCGGAATACAGAATATCGCAATTATCAACGTCAGAATCAGGGTTGCTTTGGCCACAATAAGCGCCGCAACGCCCACGCGGCGCAGGCCAAAATAATTCAACAACCCGATGACCACAATTGCCCCAATAGCGCAAATCGGAATCAGCGGGCCATCATTGGGCACACCCAGGTAATGGATGCCATCAAACGCGGACATGGCGGCGGTCACAATGTAATCCGCACAGAGCAACAACGCCCCGATGACCGCCAACTGTCGGCTGAATTGTTTTGCCGAAGAATAGACGCCGCCGCCATCGGGAAAACAGCGGCAAATAATGGTATAAGCCCAACCGACCAGGGCCACCAGAATACCGACGGCCACCACGTACCAAAAACTTTCGTACAGGGAATAGAAAAACGCCAGACCCAGCACGTAAAAGCGGCTGGTGCCCCAATCGCCATAAAGGATCGCGCCGGCGTGATACCACTTAAGTTCGCGTGGCCGCTCTTTTCGCGTGACCGAATTATCCAGCATTTGCAAGTCCGCCTTCGGCCGGTCACGGGTGAACCGCAACCGGCAACGACCGGCCTTTCAATGTTTGCCTGCGAGGTTAGCTGTCGGGCTGGGTTCCGCCGTTTGACCCTTCACCGGCCATCCGATGAATTAGCCCCGTATGAGCAACTCAACTTCTGTACTTCGGCGGGATTAAACCCTTCCACGCACAAAATTGAAGCCGGCCCGCAGCATTGGGCCTTTTGGTTCCCCCGCTGTGGCCTTGTTTACAGCGGCCACATTCGGCGATTGCTCAGCGAATCAGCCGCTATCGTATCCCTAATGAACGTGGAGTCAAGAAAATCAGGACTAAGTTGTCGTGTTTATATAATTAAGTTTTATTAAAGCGCATTTTAATTGGCATGCCGATCTTGGAATTTTCCTGCGAAAATTCCGATTTTCACTCTCATAATTACCCTTGCCACTACGATTGAATGGGTGTATGTTAGGTATATGTTAGGATACAAATGATGCGTTTTGAATTGATGAAAAAATCTGCCCATTCCGCTGATATTCTGGCGACTGCAGGCCCGTCGCACTTCCCAGGCGGCCAACCAGAGGCTGGCTTGCTGGGCCGATTCATCGGCTGGATACGCCAGCGTGCCACGCTGGCATGCGTGACCGACCGAATGCCAAAAGTTCCCCAACGGATTCCACCGGTGCCCCGCCCAACCCCGATTCCTGCGCCGGTACAATTATCGCAGCACCCTTATGCCGGAATGGGCAGTGGCTACCCTGATTTGGAACCCGAACTTTCCAACCTGTGCCGACTTTGGCGAAACGGACAGACGCCCGCTGTTCGCCTTGGCGCGCAGCAGCGCATCATGGAATTGCTGATTCCGACGGCTGGCCGCCTGGCCATCAAATACCGTCATGCCGCCATCGGCCTGTCGCGCGAAGACCTTCAACAAGAGGCTTTGCTGAGCTTGTGTGGCGCACTGGAAACGTACAATCCGCGGCACCAGGTTCCATTCAGTGCATTCGCCCGTCGGCGGATGCATGGCGCGATTCTGGATGCCTTGCGCCGCTGGAGCCGCCGCTCGGCCACCGCGACCGCCATATGCGCCGACCGGAATGATGCCAGCGCGGTTGCCGCGGTTGAAACGGCTGATCTTGTAAAGCAACTGCTGGCGGCCCTTCCGGCTCCGCAGCGCCGCGTGGTGGAACTTCATTTCGTGGCCCAAATGCCGCGCAGCGGAATCGCGGGCCTTCTGGGCGTGCATGTATCACGGGTCGGACAACTGCTTCGCGAAGCCATGGCGGCCTTGCGTACCCAACCGCACACCGATTCATTGTGTTGCTGACCGCCGCCCTTTGGCTGAATCCCCGATACACAGGTTAACGCCCGCGAGAAATGGGATAAGGCGCATTTTATAGTCATTCCTTTTTATTTTTAAGGAGTTTTATTATGGCAAAATATGCTGGACTGCACCGGAAACTCAACACCCTTCTGGCCGCGCCGGAGGGAAAATGGCACGACATTTTTCTGGGCATGCACGAGCTGGCAATATGTGTGTCATCCCGCATTAAATTCAAATCCACACAGGACTGTGAGGATGCGATAAGTGCCGCAGTGGTGCATGCCATGGAACAATTGACAAGCTACGATGCCAACCGCCGGTGCGCAATCGCCTATTTCGGCCGGGTAATGGCCCGCCACATGCTGACCGGATTGCAGGAGGCCCGCCAGACGCCGCTTCTGCAGGATGCATTTCCCAACCAGGATGCGGAATGGTCCATTCTGGACCGGGCGATTTCTCATCGCACGCCCGGCCGGGCGGCCCCTGCCGAGGCCCTGTATCGGCTGACCCACGCCGATGATATACGCAAGGTTCGCAATCTCCTGGATGTGTCGCTGGAACGCAGTCTTGAAGCACTGGAAAATTCGGCAATCGCGGCGGAACAGGATCAGGCCAGAATCTGCCTGATGGTGCTTCAGCAGATACGCAAGCTGCTGCTGGGCCGGTTTAATCGGATCGTGGCCGATCATCTGCGTATCAGCACCGGCGCACAGGGTGCCACGGAGTAAAAAAAATGCCCCCACCCGAACGGGTGAGGGCATCATTCAAGCGACGTTCATGGCAGGCATTCAGCTTTAATGCGTCAGGGCGTATACCAGAATATTGGTGCCCAGTTTCAGCGAATCCGTTGTGGAATAGGCCTTCGCATATGGGTTGGGCAGGTCTTCCCAGCCGTTTGAAAGCGAAAACCGTGAATAAATGACAACCGGATTGCCATCAATTGTGGCGGCTTCCAGGACGGGGTTATTCAATCCCGGAGCGGCGGTGGCCACCACCGGCGAATAGGTGACATGCCGCACATTAAACACATCGTTGTACACCGGCGAGGTCATAGGCAGCAGGGCCAGCTTGTGGTGTGGAAGCACCAGGCGGATTTCCTTGCGGAATGCGGTATCAAACGCACTGGCCCCCATGGCGTCATCCACCAGAATCACACCGCCGGCATGGAGGTAATTATGCAGATTTTTGATTTCCGTGGCGGTCCAGGCGAAATTGCGCAGTCCTGTCATATAAATAAATGGATATTTACCGACTTGCAGGCTGTCCAGCGAAACTTTCGCACGCTTGAACTGAACGCTGACGGTTGTTTTCTGGTCGATGAATTTCAAAAGGTTGGGCAGGCCGTGCGGCGTCGGATTCCAGTCGCCATTGTTCACCACCTGGGCAATCACCACCTGATCGCGCGTGGCGATGCGTGACTGCTGATAAATTTTCTGAATTTCAAAGGCCCGGCCATACTGGAAATTGGCCAGTACATAGGTCAGGATATTGGCCCCCAGCCGCAGCGCGTCCTGCTGGGCATACAGCGTACCGCCCTTAATAGGATGCGTCGCGGCGTCCCAACCCCAGCTCATATCCACCGGCGAGAAAATAATCCCCGCCCGGCAGCCCATGTACATCACGCGAAGATAGGCGGGAATCTGTTTCCACGATCCGGTACCCACACGCACACGCATGGTCTTTATGCGGTTTAAGTCATGGAACATCGGGTCATCCAGCGGCAGCGCTCCGAACGGATGGTGCGGGAAAAGTTCATGTTCAAAGGCCATTGCGCTCTGGTTGAATTTCGGTCGGCCGCAGCTGGAATTAATAAGAATGGTTCCGCCGGCCACCACATAACCACGCATGCGGGCCAGAATCGCCGGGCTGAAATTCGGCAGCGGAGTCCAGCCGGTGATATACAGTACGGGCAATTGCGTCGGGCTGTAGCTGAAGCGGGTGGGATCCACCTGAACGTAGCGATAATGCAGGCCGAGCTGGGAATTGGTCCAGTTCATCAGGGTTTCAAGATCCAGCGTTTCGGTCGGATAGTTGACGACACGGTGGTCCTTAATGACATTCAGATTCAACATGCCGATAAGGGCCGGTGGTGCGGGCTTGCGGTGGTGTTCTGACCGGCGAACGGGCGTGGCCGGCAGAGGCAGCGGAGCGGTGGCTTCGCCGCCGGCAAGGCGGGTGCGGTGCGCACGCGGCGGAACCCAGGCTTTGGGATTCACAAATGACCCATGAACGGCTCCGCCGACGGCAATAAGGGCCGCGGCAAAAAGCGTTGAAGCAAAAGTTCCAGCTTTTACGAACGTCATGTGGCACCTCACAATTTTGGCTTGGCAGGCCGCAGATGCGCAAAGGGCGCACCCACCCTGCTAAGATAATACCATCAGTATAACGATCTGTTAAGCGAAATGATTGCGGAATTTTATTAATTTTATAGAATTTTACGCGTTTCGCAAAGTCATATAATAGCGGCATTGCAAGACCATCCGCCCTACAATTCTTGGCCAGTGAGGCATCATAATCTTCGGAAAATGCCACATCCAGCACAGACCGCATAATCAGAACCTGTCGACGCCAACAGATGAACCCACAGTTGTTCCTGACCAATGCTGGCGAACCTGCCGCCAAAACGATGCATTTGCTTGGCTCCAAGTGTGTTGTAAAGCTGCCGAGCAGCTGGAAAGCATAGGCGACTGGCGGAAAATAATAATATCATGCTGACGCGGCGAAAATAGCAGATTGATTGTCATGCATGCTTATAATCCGAATCGAAGCGGGTCCAAGTGCGGTAGCCAGCGTATGCGCCGGTCGCGCCGGGCCGGTTGCATTCTGGCAATAAAATATCTATCATAACGTTATATATTTTAATCAGTGGTTCGCCCTGGCGTGCCGCGATTCAAAAATCAACGACCGGCCTTTGGAGACGATTATCATGGCAGCAAAGCGGATATCCCGCACCGGTTTGTCGATTGCACTTCTGGTGGCCATATTCCTTAACCCCGCAGCACTCACACGTGCCGCGAGCCGCCACCATACGGCGGATATGGCCTGGTGGGCCAGGGCGCGCTTTGGCATGTTTATTCACTGGGGGCTTTACGCCCAGGCGGCTGGATACTGGCATGGCCGGCGCATTGGCGGAATTGGTGAATGGATCATGAACAACGCACACATCACCCGGAAAGCTTACGGAAAGCTGGCCGCCAGATTTGACCCGGTGGGATTTAATGCCGACCAATGGGTGAAAATGGCCCACGACGCGGGCGTGAAATACATTGTGATCACCACCAAGCATCATGATGGCTTCTGCATGTTTAATACCAAAGCAACCACATACAACATTGTGCGGGATACGCCATGGCACAAAGATCCGATGGCCATGCTGGCCAAAGCCTGTAAGAAATATGGTGTGCGCTTCTGCACCTATTATTCAGTTCAAGACTGGCACAGCCGGTACACACTGCCCAATCGCGTTGTCAATGGCAAGCCGTACTGGCAGGCGATACGGTTCACGGCCGATGGCGGCGGAGAAAAATATGTTCACTACATGGAAACGCAATTGGGGGAGCTGATTCATCAATATCATCCCGGTTTGATATGGTTTGATAATCCGGCGGCGATGGCATGGACAACTTCCACCGGGCAACATGTCGCGGGCTGGAACCGGCAATATGCTTCACAAGTATTTAATTATGTACGTAAGATTGATCCGACGGTGATTTTAAACAATCGGCTGTGGTACGGATACGGCGATTATGGCACACCGGAACAGCACATTCCGCCGCAAGGCATGCGTGGCCATTGGGAAACCTGCATGACCATCAACAACACGTGGGGTTATAAGAGCTATGACAAGGCCTTTAAACCGGCCAGTATGCTGATTACCAATTTAATTAAATGCGCCAGCGGCGGAGGCAACTATCTGCTGAATGTCGGGCCGACCGGCAAAGGCATTATTCCGCGGCCGGAGGTAAGGCGGATGCTGGCGATCGGAAATTGGCTGCGGGTAAACGGCGTCGCCATTTATGGTTCGCATCGGACACCTTTTCACAAGGCAATGCCCTTTGGCTATGTGACACGCAAACCGGGGCGGTTGTACCTGGAGGTAACACACTGGCCGGCAAGCCGCACGCTGGTGGTGCCGATGGCGCGAAAAATTGTCAGCGCGAAGTTTCTGGCAAATCCGTATGTGGCGGTTCAGACAGCGGCCAGCGGGCAGAATCAACTGATCTATCTGCCTGCCAAACCACTGGATGCCGTGGCCACGGTAATTCAATTGAATCTGGCGGCAAAGTGACCTGTGTATCCGCCACGACTGGAACCGCGGACCCGCGGAAGGTTGGACGAATTCAGGATGGTTTTTTTGTTTTCCGCTGCCTGGTGCCAGGATTGCACTTAGACAGGCTCATCATATGTTTCTGCGGGCACAGCGGCCGGAGTTGCGTTCAAGTGGTCCACCAGTTTGCGTCCCATGAACAGAATGGGCAAAAGGAATAAGGCGCCACAGCCGAAGAAAATGCTATAGCGATTCCATCGGATCAATCCGGTTTTCACTGTGTGATTGCCGATAAGTTCCAGTATAAAACCCCACAGCAGCGGCGAGATTCCAGCGGCCACATTCAGCGCCACCAGAAGAACCGCAAAATGATGATTGCGGCCGGTTTTTGGAATATTCAAACTCTGTAAACGGTTGTTGGCCGCGGCGAAATTTAAGCCAGCCACACCCGAAAGCAGATACACGACGCCCAGCAGAAGAGGAGAAAGCGGCGCGATTCCGGCGGCTACAGCCCACCAGGCGGTGAAGACGAGAATCAGGGCTAACAGGCTGGCACGAATAATGGGTCGCGAACCGATGCGGTCGATCACCGCGCCGCACCAGAACAGAGATATAATTCCACCGAGCACCGACATACCGGAAAGCAGAACGATGGCGCTTTGCGAAAAGCCTTCCACCCCGCGGAGAAAATCGACGGTAAAAACCGCCAATGCTCCCAATACCAGCATATACGCGATATTAAACAGACAAAGCTGGCGAAATTGCCGCTGCGCCAGCATCACCAGCAGCGGCACACGCGACCCGGCTTCGGCATGGTGTTCCGGAGTGGAAATATCGGGCAACGGCAAAAGGCAAAGCACGCTGGCCAGGCCACCTAAACCGGCGAATATAAACGCCAGGCTGAATTGCCAACGCTGCGGATGACCCAGCAGAATAATGGTGGCTGCGAAAATGGCCAGCAGATTGCCCGATTGGCCAAACAGTTGATCGCGCAGAAAGAACTTGCCACGCACATCAGGTGGAATAAGTGAGGTCACCCAAGGCATCCAGGCTCCGCCCGCCAAGCCGCGCAGCGTGCTGAAGGTCATAATGCAGACGAACACACCCACAAGACGGGAATGATCTGATGGCAGCGCGAATGGAACCAGCGCCAGAAGAAAAATAACCGCGGTTCGCGAACCCCAGCCAAAAATAAGCATCCTGCGATACCCTAAACGGGGAATCAGATGATTGCCCGGGATATGCAACACCGCCAGCAATGGCGGCAACGCGGCAAGGAAACCGAGGGCGGCATCATCTGCACCCAGATTCTTGGCATACAGGAACAGGGGTGTTCCCAGCACAATGGACCAGCTAAGGGCATTAAGCAGAGCGAACCGATTTGCCCACGGAATGCCATCAGGCAGTCCCACGGCGGAAAGTGTGGCAAAGGGCATCAGAGGCGAACCCGCCATCCGCAAAAGCAGCGCGGACCGGGCGATTTGGCCGGACGTTTTGGCGGGCGGTATATAGGATTCTGCTTCGGTGTGGCCGTCGGTTGGGGTAGTCATAACGAATGAAATTGTAGCGTAAAAAATTCTACCCGTCTTTCAGGTGGCTTTACGCATTTATTGGGGAGTCCGCCAATATTTGCGGCCGGCCAATTGTTTTCGCCGCTCGAACGGCTTTTTGGCAGACCCGCTTATGGCGCACACCGGATGCAGGCGAAACGCCAATCGAAACATCAATTTTTTCGGCCGATTACAAATTGTCTGGAACCTCCAGCCGACATCAACACCTTAAGGGCAGACTCTGGAAATCTTTTCTTTTAATACACTTAAATCAATGGGGATTTTATTTGGGAGGTCGGCAAGGGCTAAGGGAATGCGGGCCGCAAGGAGTCCGCGGGCATAGACCTGTCATAAATCATGTGAACAACCTGTGGATAAATTATCCGTTGAGCGATGAACGACAAAATGTCGTGGCAGGCGGCTAACATAAAAGACGCCATTTACTGTATAAACGCTCACAAAACACCAACATGTCATTTACAAAGCCAACAGGTCAGTGTCAGGTTACGCACCTGTCACGCGAACAACCTTTTCGATTATAAAATCAGTAAAATAAATTACTTATGATTATTTTAAGATCATTTATCCACATTCCAACAGCCCTTACTACTACTACTACTTATTTTTAAAAAGATATAAGGGGCCGCGATTGTTGCCTTTCACGCAAGATGGAATAAATGACCAAACAGATATTGTGGATAAGTTGTTGAGAAATCTGTTTGATTTGGCGCGAAAACACGGTATTTACTGATTATTTCACATTCGCTTTTCCCTATTCAACCGGGCTTTTTTCCAGGGTTCAGCCATCGGCTTTCATCCTGTTTACGACCGTCTTCACGCGGCGAACGGTTCCACGGGTACGAAGTTGAATTTTTGCAAGCAATTGCGAACGTAATTGGGAATCAATTTCAGACTTAGCGGCCGCGCTTTGTATATACACCAGCAGACTGCCACGGTGAATGCCAGCTAAAGCGCTTGCGCGGACGAGTCGGTCGGGCAATTCCGCCTTCCAGATTTCCACCAGATCAGTCAGAAGAATTTCTGGCTTTGCAATATTTTTTTCAAACCAGTCAGGAAGAAATTCACCAAGTTTGACCGGTGGATGGCGATCCAGGGCGGGGCGGCTTCGAATAATGCGCGAGAGCGTATCGAATTTATTTTTCTGGCGGGAATCCGCGAGCAGAGAGGAAATTTCAGACGATTTTTCCGGGTTGTCCGGCGAAGCAGATTTTTTGCTGCTCGGCAAAGGTGTTGTTTTTTCCGCTTTGGCAAGGCGCGTGCGGCGTCTGTTTTCACCTGATGGCGAACCGGATTTGGAAAAGTTGACGGTCACGGGCACCTCCATGCAATGAGGATTGATGAACCGGCCTGCCATTTTTTATATTGACGGAACATGTGCTGGACCGGTCCATCAGCCGATTGCGGGTGCGAATGCCCGCCGTCTCAATCCGGTTACCCGATCAGATGAATGGCGTTGCCCGGTGCCGATTGCCATTGGGCGTCGGTGTTGGGTGGATCAGGTCAGGCTTACCGGCATAATAACATATAGAAAGCCGGGTCCGGATTTAATCAGGCCGGGCTTATTCGGCGCACGCAATTCAAAGGTAATGTCTTCAGTCGGGGCAACTTTCAGGGCATCCTGAAGATAGATCGGGTTAAAGCCGACATCCATCGGTTCGGCCGAGTAATCCATGGTCATTTCCACTTTAGCTTCGCCCATTTCCGGCGCGCGTCCGGTGATGGTAAGGCTTTTATTGGCGAAACTTAAGCGGATGGATTTGGATTCTTCATTGGTTAAAAGCGCTGCGCGCTGCACGGCACTGCGCAGTTTGTCGCGGTTCATGGTGGCTTTATGATCGCAATCTTTGGGGATGACATCTTTATATGGCGGGAAATTTCCTTCCACCAGCGATGCGGAGAGCGATGCGGTTACCAGACCTTCACCCTTCTCGCCGGCGGTTTTGGAAACGACCTGGGCGAAAAGCTTGCCTTCACGGAATTGAAGCTGCACAGTCTGCTGGCCGTCGGTAAGCAGACGTTCAAGCATGTTGATGGCTTTGATTGGAATAATGCTTTCGCTTTCTTTGGCATCGGCGGATTCCAAATCGTCGCGGGTCTGGGCCAGACGATGGCCATCGGTGGCGACCATACTTACTTTTTTGCCTTTACGTTCAAAAAGAACGCCATTCATGGCATAGCGTGTCATTTCCTTGGCGGCGGCAAAACGCGTGCGGTCGAGCATGGTTTTCAGCAGAGCGGAGGAAAGGGAGCAATCTGGTTCGCCTTCAAAACCACTGACAGGCGGGAAGTCTTCAGTGTTGTACCCCAGAAGGGTGAAGGTACTGTCCTGGCCGATGATGGTGGCCTTTTCGCCGGTGACTTCAATAGCCAGTGTCTCATCGGGTGAATTGTTGACGATTTCCATCAGCTTCTGGGCGGGCAGAAGGGCCACACCATCCTGTTTTATATCCACCTGAGAAAGGGAGGTTTCAATGGTCATTTCCAGGTCTGTGGCGACAATGCGCAAAACCCGCGCACTGCCCGCGGTGGCGGTGCATATACGCACGCATGCAAGAACCGGCTTGGGCGACCGCGTGGGTACCACACTGCAAGCAAGACCAAGTACTTCAACCAGAGCCTGACGATGAACAATTGCTTTCATGGAATTCGCATCCTGTTGTATGAATCCCTGTATTTCCTACGCTGACACCGGTGCGGGAAATCAGACCGACTTTACGCATGGCAGATAATACCAATGGCGGAGCGCTTCAACAACAAAAGAGCTTCTGTTACCGATTTTATTCGCATACGTTTGCTGTTTGGCGGAATGGTTAAGATGCCATCTGACTGGCGGCCAAGGCGGGCCGGCTTATTTCCCGTTCGAGGCTGTTTTCGATCTGTTCAATCTGGCGGGCGAAGGCGGCATCGGTTTGGCGCAGGTGTTCGATAGTTTTAACGGAATGCATGACGGTGGTGTGGTCGCGGCCGCCGAAGAAACCGCCGGTTTCTTCAAGTGAATACTGGGTATATTTGCGCACCAGATACATGCAGACCTGGCGCGGGAGGGTAATGGATTTATGGCGTTTTTTACCCTGAAGGTCAGGCACACGAACATTAAAGAAACGGGTGACGTGCCCGACAACCTGCAAAATAGAAACCATGCGGTTGGCCTGGGGCAGAAGATCACCAAGGGCGGCCTGAGCGAGCGTCAAGTTGTACACCCCGCCGTTGAGCATGGCCTGGCCCATGAGTTTGGTGATAGCGCCCTCAATTTCCCGGACATTGTTTTCACAGCGTTTGGCGACAAATTCAGCGACATCTTCGGGCAGGGCGACGCCGCGAAGGTCGGCCTTGCGCCTGACGATAATCAGCCGGGTTTCAAAACAGGGCGGTTCAACTTCCGCCAGCAGGCCATTAGCGAACCGCGAAACCAGGCGTTCTTCCATGGAGGGAATATCCCGCGGCGGGCTGTCCGAGCTTAAGATAATCTGTTTGCCCTGGGGCAGCAGGGCATTAAAGGTATGAAAAAATTCTTCCTGTGAGCGATCGCGACCGGCCAGAAAGTGAATATCATCCACCACTAAGACATCGCAATTGTTACGAAAGAGTTGGCGGAACTGGCCCTGGTTTCCGCTGGAGATAGATTCCATAAAGTGATTGACGAACTGTTCGCAGGTAATGTAAAGGATTCGGACGTCCGGCTGGCGGCTAAGCAGGTCCTGGCAGGTCGCCTGCAGCAGATGGGTTTTGCCGAGTCCCGGCGCGCCATGAATAAAAAGCGGGTTGTAGACCCGGCCTGGCTGCATGGCCACGGCCTGGCAGGCGCGATGGGCGAGATCATTGGCTGGGCCGACGACAAAATTCTCAAAAATAAAATCCGGGGATAGCGGGACTTCATTGCACAGATTCATGACCGGATTGAGTCCTGCGGAACCCGGACAGATGAAATTGACGCCCAAGAGGCGGCCTGTGACGGATTGCACCGCCTCCACAAAGACAGGGCGGCACTTCATGGACAGATGCTGCTGTTGAACCAGGGTCTGGCAGCGGACAGTAATTGTGCCGCTGGAAATCTCGATCGGTTCAAGTTCGGAGAACCATTGGCGCACAACAGGGGAATGGAACTGGCGCAGGTAGACCAGCATGTCATTCCAGGTATTGCGGGCCTGACTCGCGGCATCAAGCGGCACCATACAAGATTTCCTTCCAATGGGTCCATCAGGCGGCGTGAGCGCAAAGACTCCGGAATTGGCACGGGCCGTCAGGGGCCGGTCCGATTCAAACCGCATGCGGGAAACTCAATTATTTCAAAATTAGCTGCATCCTGCGCGGCGGACTATGACGAAATGCTCCCAAGTCGTCAGGCGTGATTGCACGGTTTGTACGCGGATGTTTAACCGCATCGCATTTCCATGCCGCGCGCCAGGTGTCGCCGCAGTTTTTATTCCGCCGATAATCCGGGGAAACCGGAGTATCGGACGGATTGATTTACCAGCAAAAAGCGGACCGCGGAAATTGATGCGTGAATCGGAACGCGGATACAGGAGGTGGAACCAACTGTACCCTGACCGGACCGCTGGCGGGAATTCCGCCACGTCGGGCCATCGGAGAAAATCCATCCTTGCCGGCCGCACCGGCTGCCGCATCCAAACCCGCAACCGGCCATTTGGCCGGCCCGCTGACTCTCTTCTCCCGGTCTATCTTCCGTCCTTTTGGCGCCGCGCCGGACCGTTTACCGCAGGTTTTTACACCTTTGCGCCAATGAACCCGGCGGCTTATCCACAAGATACGCAGCCTTTGATGATGTGTCAAACAGTCAGGAAAAATTTGTATAATTACCTGTAAAACAAGGGGTTTGCCGACCATGGGGCCTGCGGGGTCCGGTGCTGGCCGACCCGGCGGATGGCCCGGTAAGTTTGCACAACGGCGCGCCGGGTGAAAAGAATTATTATAATTTTAACATATTAAGATATCTACGTATAAATACGTTCCACCCGGTCCGCAGGCCGGCGCTCAGTCAATCGGCTAAAACAGGATTTCCGCATGTGCAGGCGATGGTTTTTGTCCGACGGCTTTCACCCGCTTTCCATTCACTCGCCGTATGCCGTTGGCGGTTGCCGGTACGGAGTTCAGCGGCGCATCGGAACCTAAAAGTACATCGCCCACTTTTGTTTCCGCCAGGCGGCTTTCGATGCGTGCGGCATATTCCGGTGAAAGTTCAAAACCCAGAAATTGCCGGCCCAGTTTTTTAGCTGTGACCAGCGTGGATCCGCTGCCGCCGAACGGGTCGAGAACCGTCTGGCCTTCATTGGAACAGGCCTTGATAATGCGGCCGAGCAATTGCTCCGGCATCTGACAGCCGTGCCAGCCGGCACGTTCCTTGAATGTGCCGCAGACGCGGGGAACGTACCAGACATCTTCATTGGGCTGAAACTGATCCGGGATATCCTGTGGACGCAATATCCAAGTGTCATCGGGCAGGCGGCCATCCGGATTGCCCCGGCTATCGCCATAGACCAGCGTTCGAGCCGACGGCACGCGAATGGGGGGAATATTGAAGGTAAATGCTTTTGGATTTTTGACAAAATGAAACAGGTGTGTGTGGCTGCGTGCGAATTTAAATTTGCATTGCACGCCAAAAGTGTAATACCACAACACCCAGCTGCGGCAGGTCAGGCCGAGTTCACGTTGGAAAATCAGCTTAAGTTCCGCAGCGAAATCATCGCCAATAGCCAGCCAGAAAGTGCCATCCGGCTTTAGTGCTTTTACTACGCCGGCACCCCAGCGGCGGGTCCAGTCCAGGTAATCATCAGCGGCGCGCTTGTCTTCATACACATCGTATTTGTAGCCGATGTTAAAGGGTGGATCGGCGAAAATAAGGTCAATGGATCCGGGCGGAACTTCCGCCAGCCCCTCGACACAATCACGCTGATAAATCTGATTCAGTTCCATTGCCGCGGCCCTTTTTTCTGTCCGATGCTGCTGATTGCATTCATTACAAGATGCTGTCCGAACAAATGACAAACAACACAATATATCGTACCATGCGCCATGGTTTGCTGTCCAATGCAGGGGTATGAAACGTGACACAATTACGGGCTTTGTGTGCTGTGCTGACGCCCGACAATGGCCCGGATAAATGTTTCATGAATTGCATCGTTAAGTTGCTTGAATGCCACGGGCGTTGCGGTTGGATTTTGCCATGTGCCACCGACCTGAATGGTGCTGACATTCGATTCCAGCGCGTCTAAAATGGCTTTGGTTTGTGGCACAAATGGTATGTGAATGGTCCCGAACGGCTGGACGGTTCCGACTACATAGCCGGCAATCGCACTTTTAGGCATGTTCCATATATTGGTAATGGTACCTGTGGCCAAAGTGCTGGCACCACGGTCTGTGTAATGCAGTGACGTGATATGAGCATCCCCATTTTCCAGCCGCCAGGTGGCATGACCATGGCCGGTGGGCGCTATGCTGCCGGTTCCCACATGCAGCAGATTATAAAGCGCCGCGATGATGGTTGTGTTGATCAGATCGGATTTCCTGATGCGCAAACTGCCCTGGCCGAATGCGGCATTCCAGCGGCCGGGCGTGGCGATAACTGTCATGCGGCCTGAAAGCAGGCCGGGCACGGGCAATGCGTGCGGTTTTACGGCTCGGGTGATTTGCCCCAGATTGATATCTGAAAAATGCAGGTTCAGTTGCGCCGAATATGCGCCGCCGGAATGTCGTGCCAGCCGTGCCCAGGGTCGCAACAGGCCGCCCGCCAGACTGATTGATGAATGGTTGATCACCACGGAATGAGCGGAAACAAAGGCGTGCAGCACAATTGGCCCCAGATTCATGGCGCCAAGGCGGGCGTTATCCGGTGTGAGGTTCAACAGGGCTTCCATAGGTGCCAGCGGGTGGGCGCTGCGGCTTGGGCCAGCGGAAAGCGTACCATGGAAGCCGCCCCGCAGGGCATGAAGCGCCCGCACGGATGGCAGCAGAATGGGAATATTCGACAGATTGCAGGTAAGCGATGCGGAAGAATTCAGTGGCTTGTCCATAATGTAAACCGCATGGCCGGCAAGTGTATTACCCATTACCAGCACCCGCAGATGGGAAATGCCGAGCGTGCGGCCCAGGCCATGAAGCTGCAATTTCAGGGACCCGATGGGAAAAATGAGTTTGCGGATGCCCGCCGTGAGCGTTGCATCACCGCGAAAGCTGTGGGTAAACGGATTCCAGCTTCCGGCAGTTGAGCCATTGAGCGTGAAAGTAAGTGCCTGGCTTTGAACGGTCAGTGGCCAGCGGGCAAGAGCAAGCGCGACTGCCACGTGCTGCGGATCGGAGCGTTTCCATTGAACAGTTCCCTTGATGCTCCCGCCATTGGCGCTTTGCACGGCAATGGGTGCCAGTGAAAGCATGCCATGCTGGTAAACAATTCGAGTTCCCGCCGAAGTAATGTTCAGGGGAAGTGTACCGGGCCAAAGCGCCGGCCACAGCAGGTGCGTGACATTCAGCGAGCCGGCGACATTTGCACCGGCCAGATTACGGTCAGTCAGATGGATGGCCAACTTCAGGCCGACGCGTCCGGCGATGGTTCCTTTCATGGGCGGCAGCAGCAGGACGGCGAGTTGTTTTGCCTGAATATTCTGTGCCGTGATGGCCATGGATGCCAATTGGCCGTTCAGCCGCGCGTGACCGGCCACGGTTACATTTCCGCCCAGAAGCTTGACCTGCCGCGTGGCAATACGAATGGCGGAATTGGAAATTGCGCCGTCCACCACCACCGGCGGCATGGCCAACGGATGGCTGTTGATTCGCAATTGAGCGCCGGCGAGCCGGCCGTTTAATTGAAGTTTCAGCGGCAGCAAGTCTCCGTGGGCCAGCAGATGCCCGTTCATGACACCGCCGATGGCCCATGGCGCGGCCCGGCCGCTGCTATGGCTGACCACCGGAAGTCCGGTGACGGTTAGCAGGAGATGGGCCGGATATTGCCGGATAAAAATGCAATTTCCGCTGGCCGCCAGGCTCCAGGTTTTGTTGGCCACCAGAAGATTCTGAATCTGCATTCCACCAGCGTTTCCATAGGCATGCAGATTTACCTTTGAATCGGCGGGCAGGTCGGCCAGCGGAATGGAATTGCCGTGGCACGCCAGCCGCAGATGCCAGACACCGGGAATAAAGGCATAGCGGCCAGTGAGTTTCAGGTATGGATCGGTCGGGAGCGTGCAGGCCGTGATGACAATATGGCTTTGGTTGGCAGTTCCGCGGGCGGTCAGGCCGTCCAGATGAACGACTGAACCATGATTCCACTCAAATTTCGGTGTGGTAAGTTGCCAGGAAAATCCGTGATGCAAGCTCCCCTGCGCCCCGATGGCCAGTTGCGAATTCCAGTATCCGTGTGCGCTTTGGCCAGAGCTTGTCAGTCGAGCGGTAATCACGCGTTGCCCCGGCCAGGGTGAAAGAAGTGATGCGGAAATGGTTCCACTTTGTGCGTCGCCCCCCAGCAGACTGACGTTTCGCCAGGCGGCCTGAATTTCCGCATGACCAGCGGCCGGATTAAAAAGACCGCTAAGATGCAGATCTCCGCCGGCGGCTTGCGCTCGGATTCCCGATCCGTGCACGCCGCGGCTGTCTGCCCAAAGGGTACCGCGAAAAACGCGGATCGGGCGGGGCCACTCCGCCAGCAGGAAATTCAGGCTGCGCGGATTGACCTGCCAGCGCTGACCGGAATATTCAATATTGGTACGGCCGCTTACGGTTAACCCCCCAATTGAAAGGTGAATATGCGATGCATGTTCCGTAAGCGTTGACCCGGTGACGTGTCCCACCAGATTCGCCTGAAGTCCGGCCGGCCCGCGCCATTGCGGCCAGAACAATCGCAGCCATTGTTGGAGTCGGGTGCCACGGACCCGCAGCGTGTGCATCCATTGCTGCTGCGGCACCAGGGTTCCGCGGATATTTACACTGGGCTTTCCGGTGCGGACCGGCGTGCTCAAATGGAAATGCCACGCCAGTGATCCGTGCGGGCGGGCCATGAGCCTCAGGTGGCTGATTTTCAGAATTTTGCCGCCAAAGGCGGGGGCTATGAGCTGGCCGTCGACCAGCTTAAGTCTTGGAAGGCTTATCGCGGAAAGTGGTCGGGCGTTTGGATGCGTCAGTTTCCATTGCACCCAGGCCTGCTGCACCGCCGCGAACGCCAGTGCCGGTGTCCATCCGCCCTGTCTGGCGCGGCGAATAGTGAATCGCGGGGCAGTCAGGCTGATGGCGGACAGCCCAAGATGACCCGTCACGGAAAACCAAAGCACATTGTTGTGTCGCAGTGAAAGCCTGCGGACGCGCAGAATTGGCCGATGGCCCAGCGGCAGCGATGCGGAAACATTTTGCAGTGTGGTTTTGCCCAGCCAATTGATGTGGATTGACCCGGCCGAGATTCTCAGGCCGGTCCGCGTTTCGATGGCTGCGATAACCCAATGATGCGCATACGATGAATGCAGCAGTCGGCGGCCGCTGATCGCCGCGACAGTCAGGGCCAGCGATATAATCAACAGAAGAATAAACAGGCGGAGAATTCCGCGGCGAAAACGGCGCCACCGGGGCGGTGCGGAAGGCTGATGAATGGGGTCAGTCTGAGTCATTGGGATGACAATCCTTTAGGCTTTGAGCCTGTTGAAACCTGGCTGAATCATACCGCCATTAAGGCTGCTGGGCAGGCGGAATATTCCCGGAGGTTTGCGGACCAAAACCGAAGATCCACCAGTCGCTGCGATACGTCCGGCCGACAAACGGCCCGGAGCTGGCCACAATGTCGCCGGTTTTTCGCCAGTAGGCAACATAGGCGACGCTGGCATATCCCTTTTGATGAATATTTTTGAACAAGGCAATTTCCGGGATAAGCACCGGAATATAGCCGAGGCCCGATGTGGGCGTACTGGTGGCGTAAACGGGTGGAATGCCGACCAACAGGCTTTGGTTATTAATTCCCAGTGCGGCGCAGCGGACTTCCAGAACAATTTGCGCTTTGGCACGGGTGTTGACCAGCCGCACACCACCGGCCAGAAGATGGGCACGCAGGTCTGCAACCAGAAATTTTTGCTGGTCAATGGATTTATCCAGAAACTCGGCATCCACAAATACCCGCCGGTCACGCAGATTTGAAACCGTAAGGCGGGCGATGGATTTGGATGCCGCATCGGAGAGTAAATATTGTTCATCCGCGGTTTCCGGAGGGCTGGTGACGCGCAGCGTGGTACACGCGGCCGAAAGCAACGCCAGGGCGCAGCAGAACAGCATGGCAACGCGGCTTATAAGGCGCTTCGGCATAAAGGAATAATGAAACGTGTGTATGGGTATCTTTGGCATGGAATAAACGGTATCTCCAAAGGCTGAGCACAAAAAGCCTTTCAATGTTATTAATTCACGACCGGCGGGCCGTTGCAGGCGATTCATATAACGTTGTCGGCGGAATGTTATTCCAGCAAATCAGTATTGGGGCGATTAAATGGACGACGTTCGACGGACTTTTTCCCGCCCGGAGGAGGTTTTATCGGCGATAGGCGTTGGGAAAGGCAATATGGGCCGCAAATTCCCGGTCTTCCAGAAGCTTAACCCCCCTTGTCCTGATTTCACCTGCGGTAATTGTCAACACATCTGCGCCCTGCGGAAGGATGTTGCCGGCAATTTGAACCGAAAGCTCGGCGGTGATGCCATAAATGTTCCGATGGCGCTCTTTCAGATACGGGTGCTGATCAGGTGAGAATTCGTGCTTTATATCCAGTTGAAGATTTTGGAAATGATCGCGCCGGATTCGCAAAAAGTGAACGGTCTCCGGCTTGCGGGTCAGCACGACGGGAAGTGTCGCAGTCAGTTTTTCTTCTGCGCTGTCCGGGATTTGGTAAACAGAAAGACCACCGTTGTCGATGGGGCGAGGAATCAGGTCCGCTGAAGCGGTTTGTGTGAATTCCCGCGAAACCGGCGCGGTCCCATCGGGTGTCCAGCGGCTTCGCCTGACCGATCGAATCAGCCAACACATGTCGTATCAGCACTCCGCGCCAAGGGAGCGAAAAGTCTGGGTTGTGAGCGCTTTTAATGTCGGGTCGCGTTCGACATCTAAATGTTCGCGAAGCAAGGTCGCGGCATTTTGGTATGGTAGTGCGCCCGCGGCGGCAATCGCCTTTTCCCGGACATCCTTGGAGTCGGAGCCTAAGCCAACGTCTATGGCGGCGGCGATGGCGTCAATTGACTCGGCGGTTTGCGTCCGGTCCATCCAGGCAAGGGCCTGGAATAAAGCGCACAAATGTTCCGATCCGGCGCTGCAATCAACCCAGCGCAGAATTGGATCGATCGCCGGCTGTCCAATTTCACTTAGCGTGAGGGCCACGCGGTCTAATAATTCAATGTCCGTTTCTTCTGAACTGCGCGCGATCAGCCATGCGGCGCCTTCAGCGCCAGTCAGCCGCCAGGCCGCGGTCTGTTGGCGCAGGCAATTACCTCCGGCGTAGGGGCCGTCCCATTTGGCCAGGAGTTCAAAAAGCTCGCTGGGATCCGGCGTGTTGGGTGGCAGGCTGCCGGGGGATAAATTAAACGGCGGCCTGATCGGCAGTTGCAAGGCGGATTCCCGGGTGCCGGCGACAGCGTTAAAAGATAAGGCTCCCGCCCGCACCCGATTGGAGGGTTCTGCGGGAATTTCGATTGCATGTGCTAGCGCCATGATCTTACTCCTGCAAGCATTTTATAGCGTCAAGCGTGCGCTGCAACTGCTGCCGCGCGGCGCTTTGTGTGGCTGTCGCGTGATTGGCCAGAAGGGGTCCGATATTAAACTGGTCGAATTTCACCCTTCCGGCGTGGTCGGTTCCGGGCTGAATCGTAAAGGTGGTCTTAAAATTTAGAAATATTCTCTGTCGGTCCCGATTTGACGGTTCAATGAGCACGGACGTTTCCTGAGCTTCATTACCGAAGTTATGGCTGAAATGGGCCGTTCCATCCGGTGGCCCGGCAAGCCCAATGTTGGCATTACTTATCGCAGTAAGCAAGCCGCGTCGCGGGTCAATACCGGTTTGGACCCCGGCATGGAAGAAGAAGCCGATGCTGTAGGCCTGTATTGGGGTATGGGGAAGCAGATCGTCAAATAGTTTCGCAGCCATGGTTACAATCGGCGACAAATCTTCCAATTGCGCAGTGGAGACGGTCCATGCCTGGGGTTGACATTGAATCTCGCCGGCGCGAAAAAGAAATGAGGAAGAGATCGGTCCACTTGCCGGCCTCCCGTTGATGGCGGACTCATATTCATGTTCGGAAATAAGTCCCACCAGGCGATACCAGGCCGGGTGGTGAATCGCGGCGTTCATGGAACCGGCGATCTGAATTTGACATCCCTCCATGCTGGTTAGAACCGGGTTTATTCCTGGCGGGTTCAAGCACTGGTCTCCTTTGGTCTTCAGGTAAAGGGTTTACCACCGCTGGAAAGTATAACGTCAATTCCGATTTTAAGAGAAATCACAGGACCCTTTCGTCGCCGGCCCGGCGGTCAGTTTTTGGTTCTTTCAATTTGGGCGTAGGCGTTGTGATTATGAATGGATTCAAAATTCTCGCTTTCAATCCGATACCAGGTGATGCGGGAATCGCGTTCCATTCCAGTCGCCAGGTCGCGAATAATGTCTTCCACAAACTTCGGATTATCAAAGGCCTGCTCGGTGACAAATTTTTCATCCGGCCGCTTTAGCACGGCATACACCGGCGCGCTGGCGGCTTTTTCCATTATGGCCACGAGGTCTTCAATCCAGAGTTTGCCCGTGAATCGCACGCGGGCGGAAATTTCACACCGCTGATTGTGCGCGCCGTAGGCTGATATTTCCTTGCTGCACGGGCAAAGGCTGGTGGCCGGTGCCCGCACGCCCAGAATAAAATCATCCGAGCCATTGCTGGTACCTTCAAATGAACAGACGTAATCCATCAGACCCCGTGCGCCGGTAACCGGCGCGGATTTTTCAATGAAATACGGAAACGTCATTTCAATGCGTGCGTCGTCGGCATGAAGCTTTTCACGCATTTCATGCAAAATAGGTGTGATAAGTTCCGGCGTAATGCTGCGGTGATGATGGTTTAGAATTTCCAGAAAACGGCTCATGTGCGTCCCTTTTTTATGTTTGGGAAGCGACACATACAGGTTGATCTGCGCTACGGTGTGCTGCTGGCCACCATTGGGACGCAAAAGTGTAATCGGGTAACGAACGCCCTTGACCCCCACCTGATCTATCGCGATTTCCCGTGAATCATCGGCGGACTGAACATCCGGCATGGGAGGTGATTTAACGGTGGGGTGGCTGTTTCGGGCCATCAGGGGTACCTCTAACATTGGAATTTCTCCGGCTGCTTATGCCTTTCGCCAAAGGCCGCGGAATACTGCGGATCCGTCCGTGCCGTTTTGACGCTTATATGCTAGGACTGTTGTGTTGCCAAGGCAACCGGCAAACCGAATCGCCGCAGAGGTGGTCACATGAAGGAATCGCCCTGTATGAAGGCGTTTACAGGCTCTTTTGTTCAATTTTTCGGAACGCGAAATATTTGAATGCCGGCAGCGGTTTTTACAGGGACCGGTTCGAGGCCGGCGCGGATCAGGGCATTTACATTGCCGGGCGTGACGGCCGGGTCAAAACCGTAGGTATGGCGCAGACGATAAATTTCGGGCCAGTCCAGAATCACATAATTAATCTTGTGGCTTTGCAGCCAGCGCAGCGCGCCGCCGGCTCCATGGGCGGCCAACGCCCGGGCCAGTCGATTACGGTTGAACACGGTGTTGTAAATATAGTGGCCACGCATATAAAGCGCAGCCGAATCACCTTCCAGATACCAGGTGGCGTGCGGGGGGAACTGCATGCCGTTGGCGTCGGATATCCAGTCTGCCGGCAGTGTAAAAATGCCGCCGATAAATGGCTTCATCCGGGCGTTTAACGGCCCGAAAAACAGCCCGGATTCCGGTCGCAGCAGCAACAGGCAAAACAGGCTCTGGGCCACCAGAAGGCCGCGCACCGCCGAGCCTAACCGTGGTCGAAATTCCGCGGCCAGTCCAAATAGAATCGCCAGCGGCAGGACAAATGGCAGCGAAAACCGTGCCTGCAATTGCGTGCAGGTCAGCCACGCGATCAGCTGTACCAGCAGACACAACGCCATCAGCCATGCAGCGGGGCCGGTGAAAAGGGCAAAGACCACCACCGGAACCACCAGCAGCCACAGCAGGCCGACCCGCAGTGGCCAAGGCGTGCGAGTGGTTGGAATTCGCGGTACGGGCCGCAGGGCATCGCCATATGCCGCCAGCCCGGGCGACCATTGCCGGTCCAGAATGGTTTGAGAGACCAGCGCGTGTAAATGGCCGGAAAAGGATGCCTCGCGCGGTGGCGGTGTGTGCCCGCGGTCAAAGCGGTTGGCCAGCGATGCGGACCAGTTCCCGCGCCCCAGCGTGCCGGAAAAAATTGGGAAAATGGGATTTCCCATGGCGGTTTGCGTGTGCGTATACACCATGCTGCGCGCCATCCAGGGGGAATAAAGCGCCAGCGCCACCAGCGTGACGATTGCCAGCCCCCCTGCGCGGCGGCGGGCCAGCAGCATCGCCGCCGCGGGCACGGCAATTAAAACGCCACTGGTCATTTTGCAGCCTACCGCCAGACCCAGCAAAATTCCCATAACCAGCAGGCTGCGCCATTCAAGTTCCGCGCAGGCCAGCCCCAGGGCCAATGCGCCATACAAAAGGACCCCCCCATCGTTATAGGCCAGCGAACCGATGACCAGAGTCCATGGCGTTGCCAGAAAAAAAAGCAGCGCCACCACCCGTCCGCGAACGCTCATGCGGATGGGTGAAAGTGCCACAGCCAGTCCCGCCAGCAGTACGATTGCCGCGTGCAGCATTTGTGCGCCATACACCAGTACATAAATAATCCGGTCATGCAGCACCGACCGCGCCACCGCCCCCAGCAGCAGATACAGCATTTCAACATTCAGTGGCAGAAAAGAATAAATATTGCCGCGCACCGGTGCGGTGGAATTCGCCCGCAGAAACTGATGTGGCAATTGCAGGTGGTATTCCAGCACATCGTAGCCGTTGCCTTCAGTATGCCACAGCGAACCGGCCGGAAACGTGACCGCGATCAGCAGAACCGCTGCGGGCAGACAGGCGGGCAGAAGCCAAAGAAATTTGGCGTCCAAAGGAGCCTTTAGCTTCGCGTAATCGGCCTGCAAAAAAAAGTCTCGGGTGGCCGTATAGCCGATGCCAGCGGATAAAATCAGCAGTCCGCCAGGGTAAAAGCCACTGAGCAGATGAAGCGTTCCCAGCAGCAGTGTGCCCAATGATAAAACGCCCAGCCCCAGCGCCGCCGAAAGCACCAGCCGATAGAAGTCCGGCCAGATGGACGTCTGAATGGCCAACATCCCGCGCAGCGGTCGGGTAAGGGCGAATCCGAGCATGGTTGCCGGCAACAGAATGACTAAAACCCATGACAGATTAAAAAGGGTGGATAGCACATCCGGCAGCATGGAGCCGGCGATAACCGTGATTCCGATAAACGTTCCAACAGCAAGAAAAACCGCCATGAGCCAGCGCGGAATACTGCGCGTGGCACCTGATTTCCTGAGTGGCTGGTTATCCAGGCGATAGTTCTTGTGTGGGGCCATTTCCGGAAATACTCCGAAATCCGCAAAAAATGGCGGCGCTTTTCCGCCTGCCGGTTGACGGGACCCGCCAGTTCTGAAATAACAGATCGCCCGGCCCAGGCAATTCTACCTGATAACCTGCCATTGGTGCGGGATTTGGATATAATTGCGTGACTTGAAACCGGTAAGGGCGTGCTCGCCGGTATGTGAAGCTGGAAACGAGCGGTGTGATGGTAAAACTGGGCGTGAATATTGACCATGTCGCGACTCTGCGGCAGGCGCGAAAGGCGACCGAGCCGGATCCGGTCTGGGCCGCGGTTGAAGCGCAGCTTGGCGGAGCGGACATTCTGACGGTTCATTTGCGCGAAGATAGACGTCATATTCAGGACCGGGATGTGTTCCTGCTTTCCAAAACCGTTCGGGTTCCGTTGAATCTGGAAATGGCCGCCGTAGCGGAAATTGTGTCCATCGCGCTAAAAATTGTTCCGCAAATGGTGACGCTGGTTCCCGAAAAGCGCACGGAAGTAACCACAGAAGGCGGTCTGAATGTGGCCGGGCAGCTTCGCGTCATTTCCGGTGCGGTGCGACGCTTGCGCCGCAAGGGAATTCGCACCAGCGCGTTTATTGATCCTGACCCGCGCCAGGTGGATGCCGCCGCCAGGGCCGGTTTTGAAATTTGCGAATTGCACACGGGACCCTATGCCATCGCGGCGGACCCCGTAAAAAAGGCCGCCGCGCTGGAGCGTTTGCGCAGTGCCGGCGAGGAGATTTTGAACCACGGAATGCAGTTTAATGCGGGTCATGGCTTGAATCTGACCAACGTGGCCGCGGTGGCGCAATTGCCCTATATCAGCGAGCTGCACATTGGCCATGCCATTGTCTGTCAGGCGATTTTTGTGGGCCTGGCAAACGCGGTTCGGGAAATGAAGCAGGCCATTGCCGTGGCGGAAAAATAATGAACGTGTCGGCGTCGTGATAATCACGGCAAAACGCCGGTTTTGGAGATGTTATGATACTTCGAGGCGCATTTACCGCACTGGTGACACCATTTCGTGGCGGCCATTTTGACGACGCGCAGTTTGCAAAACAAATTGCCCACCAGGCAAAAAATAAAATAGATGGAATTATCCCCGTCGGAACCACTGGCGAATCGCCCACTTTGTCCCATGCGGAACACCACCGCGTGGTAGAGGCAGCCATTCATGCGGCGCGCGGCACGGGCATGATGGTGATTGCGGGCACCGGTTCCAACGCCACGGATGAAGCCATAGACCTGACGCGCCATGCCAGACAAGCCGGGGCGGATGCGGCACTTCTGGTGAATCCTTATTACAATAAACCTTCCCAGGAAGGCCTGTACCGGCATTTCAAGGAAATTTCCCGCGCCGTTGATATTCCCATTGTGCTGTACAACATTCCCGGTCGCACGGGCATTTCCATGACGGTGGCCACCATGGTACGTCTGGCCGCTGAATGTCCCAATATTGTGGCGGTAAAAGATGCCGCGGGGAATCTGGACCTTACCTCGGAGGCCGTCTGCGCCGGAATGCAGGTCCTTTCGGGTGACGATTCGCTGACGCTGCCGATGATTTCCGTCGGTGCTCAGGGGGTGATCAGCGTTGTGTCCAATATCGTTCCCGACCGCGTGCGCGGGCTGGTGCATGCGGCACTGGCCGGAGACATTGCCAAAGCCCGTGCGGACCACCTGGCGCTTTTTCCGCTGATAAAGGCGCTGTTCGTGGAAACCAACCCGATACCTGTAAAAGCCGCGATGGCCCTGCTGGGCATGGATACCGGCGACGTGCGCCTTCCGCTTTGCGAACCGACGCCGGCAAGCCTGCAGGTCATTTCAGATGCGCTGAAAAAAGCCGGTTTGGCGACAAGCGGTGCCCTGCGGTAACATGGTTTGATTGGTTTGAACGGATTTTATAATTCAGGCCGATGGAGCGGCGGAGAACTTGACAGGTCCGCGCGGTGAAAGTGCATTCCAAGCGGATCGAAAGGAAACGCCATGGCCTGCCAGCTTTTGAAAGCCAGAGAATTTGCTCATCTTGCCACGGTGGCCGGCCTTAGCCGGCCGACGCTGGATGAGCATTACCAGCTTTATCTTGGCTTTGTTCACAAGGCCAACAGTCTGACGGAAAAAATATGTGAGCGCCAGCGCACACGCGGTGCGTTGGATATGTCGGACATTGCCAATTTAAAGGGCGATCTTCAGTTTGCGCTGGCAGCCGTGCGCAACCATGAAATTTATTTTGACCTGCTCGGTCATCAGACCGTTCCCCTGCATCAGGAACTTGCCGACTGCATTGACGAAGCCTTCGACAGCACGGAAGGCTTCTTATTGGATTTACGGATGACCGCGGTTTCCAGTCGCGGCTGGGTCTGGACGGTTTATGACCTGACCACGGGTCGGATATGGAATTTATCGGGCAGTCAGAATGGGCAATTTCCACTCTTTAACGCCGTTCCCATTCTGGCGCTGGACTTAAGCGACCACGCCTATTTTTATGATTTTGGTCTGCGTCGCGGCGCGTATGTGGATGTTGTTCTGGCGCACCTGCGGTGGGACCGTGTCTGGCGGAACCTTCAATCCGCTCAAGCCTTGCGCAACGCTGTCGGAAATTCGCCAGATGCGGCTGCTCCGCTGGCTCTGGCACGGTAAAGCGGTGCGGGGTGAAGGGCCGGTGAGGATGTTAAATCTGCATTTAATTCGCCAGAAGGATTCGAGATTTAACGGCCAAGTGCGGTGACGTAATTGAATCGCTGGTCTGATGCACAAGAAGACGGCGGGGTTAGGCGGGCAGTTGTTATTATCGTTGCGAACGGCCAAATCCATAGCCACCGATCGCGCCAATGATCAGCGATAATACCTGGGTAAGATATTGCTTCGCGAAGAAAAGTACCAACACGACATCCGTCAGAGAGCACACGAAAGTGACGGTGAAATAATACTTTTTATCTGATGATTCTCGTATTTTATCCTTATGCATAAGGTCTATAACTTTGCCGCGCTGCGATAATATCTCATCGACCTGCTTTTCCGTAGGCTGGTATGAAGGCTTGCCAATTGCGAGTTGAAAAAGCGAATTTATCCGCTCTTCCTTTTCGGTTGCGGGCAAAATGGGAGGTTTTACAATATCTTCCTCAGGCACCCTGGTTTTCCGTTGACAGCACGCCAACATATGAAGCATTTTCGCCGCGGGTGGTCGCGGTGGTGATCGTTTCGTCAATCAAATGGCTGATATGTTCACGAATTGCCCGGGCAATGGCTATTTGCAATAACAAATGGGCCTCATCTTCGGAAATTTGCCGTCGCTGTCGATTAGTCTCGATTTCATCAATTACGTCCGCGATCTCATCACCATAAACTGTCCTGCGCCGGGTAATAGGCGCATAGTTCTGGCCTAAGGGAAATTGTTGTCGCAATATTGGATTGACATCTAGCATAGGTCACCTTGTCATATTGTCCCCTATTAATGCACCAATTTCAAGTTCGGGTTTCTGTCGGCAGGGCATTCTGTCCGGGTAAATCGTGGGGCGTAGCGAATATATCGGGACAACAGTGTTTGGGTTGGCAACGAAACCTGCAAGTGAACTCAGACAGCGGCCCTGCGGCCAAATATCCGATTCCCGATAAAAATGACCACACACTTGCCCCGAGCTGCGTCACAATTTGCATTGCGTGGCAGTCCTTTTTGGCGGGAGGGTTTGTTATGAACCGCGGATCACGCCGATTCCGCGGATAAAATGGTTCGACCGCCAGTGTAATACTCCCCAAAAACTGGGCGCGCTGCTAAGGTAGTTTTTTCCCAGTTTTCGGAGTCTATTTTATGTCGGTAAAACGTCGTCAGTTTACGTCGCAGTTCAAAGCCAAGGTGGCCATGGAGGCGATGAAGGGCCAGCGGACGATTGGTGAGTTGGCGGGTTTGTATCAGGTTCATCCCTCGCGTAT
>DAIDJN010000023.1:0-35323 GCA_027451365.1 Phycisphaerales bacterium
ATTTCATTGGCACCGTAGCTGGACTGTGTGTCATCATCCGTGAACCAGCGGCCGTCAGTGCCAGGCTCGATAAAAATTAACGTGTTGCCATATGCATCCGTGTCATAGGCTTCCACGATATAGCCGCCGGAATTCGTCAGCGCCACCGCGCGATACAGCAAATCCTGCAGAAGGTAATACGCACCAAGCGGCAGGTCTTGCGGGCTAACGACAGCCATTATGTTGACTTGAATACACTCATCAATATACGCCCCCCACACATATTGCCTGATCGGTGTATCCGTGCTGCCGCTGCCCCGGCGGCCGCAACTAACGCTCTGTGTCCTCGGTGATCTCTGTGGCTCGTCCGTTCCGCCAAACCAATACGCATATCGCCCGCCTGGCCGCTGGGGACCAATCGCGTTTTCTATGCAATCCGCATTCCTGACCATTTTACGGCCCCGTTTGAACCACAATCACCACGCCGCGAACCCGGCATACCCATTTGCAATGCCCTGTTTATACCCCTCTACCATCCCCAACGCAAGAAAAATCACTTGCCAAAATCAATTCTCACGATCACTGGATTCGACGCTTACCCTGATTCCGCTTGTGGGACTTGGTCCGACGCAACAGGATTGGACCACAACGCCCTTCAAGGCGCCCCTGGGAAGCAACACCCCTTGTCGATAGTTATACGGGCCATCTATATCGTGTTACCCTGTGATCCCTCCGCCAATTTTGACGCAATACCCGAAAGAAGCCCGATATCGGCACGCAATCGCCGACTATAGCGCGACTGTAATAGAATAACGAAACAGGCCGCCAAATAGAGATAGGTAACGAACGGGGGTGTCGTCGGCAACACACCCGGTAGGCCCATAACCATTAAAGCCACAACGATAAATAAATCGTAAGCGAGCAGAAGCCTCGACCCTCCCAAAGGGCGCCTTAAGTATTTCTTTCGGCACCGGGCCAACACTTCGCGGTCAGCATCCGACAAGAGCGGTACTGGTTTAGGTAGCTCTGACATATTGATATTCCTTCATGAAATATACCCTTGACAAGCATCGCAGGCTCCGCTGCGGCAAAGATCCTTGCCGGTCAGGGGAACCGAGGCTAATCGAAATCCGCCTGACCCATGGTTGTTTTAATCTAGGGTGTTGGCATCGGGACAGGCGGGCCGTCTGGCACCCACCTTGTCCTAGCCCCTTGGTATTCGATTTCGGTAAACGACTTGGGCCTACCATCCGGGAAATGCACCTCCCAAAGGTTTATCAGATCAATATATCCGAGGTAAAAGGATATCGCTCGCCCGGGCTCGCCGAGCCCACCGAAGACCGGGAAGGTGTCCGCACCGGCTGCGAATCCGTCACCGAAACGTTTCGTCCGCGAAAAGCTGAACCTTGTTGAGGTATAGATATTCTGCGTTTGCTTGACCCATTTTTGCCAGAGCGGAGGGCAGGTCGTGACAGAAACAGTATACTTGGTTTCCCCCGGAATTGCCGTCCATTTCCCAAAGCTCTTTGTGGTCGCGCCCTGATGCAAATCCCAGCCAAAAGTCTCCGCAAGTTTACCTCTGGGGACGGTCGGCAATACGTCCGCCGGAAAGGGACCAGGTGGCCTCGTCGGGATCAGCCCCCACGGATCCACCATCCCTACCGGACCGCTTTCCACATACTCATACAGATTAATCCCGCCTGCATACCCGATTGGATCACGTTGAATCCAACGGCCAAGCACCGGGTTATGCGTCCGATTGCGGACGTAATAAAGCTGCGTTTCTGGATCGAAGCGGTAGCCGCAATAGATTATTTCATTGGCACAGGAGGTATTGGAGGAACTGGAGGTATCGCGGTGGCTACGGGCAGGCAGGATTTCTGCGGTCCGGTGACCAGGAGATTTTCCGGTCTGCCAAGACTCATTGCGCCAGCGGCCGCAACTTCGCGGCTTGGTGCCGTGGTGGCGAACAAATTGTTTATCCAGCGCGACCATAAACTGCCCTGAGAAAGGCCGACCTTACCTTGGTGCCTAAATCATAACGTCGCCAGTTGCTGTGTGCCAAGCCAATGCACGTTCTTTGCCGTCCATTCATCCGATACCCTCGGCTCACGGCCCATACGGAGTAAAAGGAAGCGCAGTACCCCAGTATTCAAGTGAAGCGGTTCGTTCAAGGCGGGCGATGCATTGCCAGTTCGTTTGAGACCGCCGGGGTGGCCGGTGTGTTGCGCCCGCCGCCATTATCGACCACGTTCACCTTTATAACGGTTACGTACGAACACGCCGGTTCGCCAAATCCGGAAGAACCGCGCCCCGCAGCAATGGCCACAGCGGCACCCCCGCAAGCCCGCACATTATCAGGCTACCCTTGCACAGGCCGCGTGACCGTTTTATATTGCGCACCAATCAGTAGCGTTTTGCACCTGTCCAAAGGAAAAGATATGAAACGTTTAATCCCCGTCCGCACGGCAGCATTTGTATTGGCTATATCATTGATAATACTTTGTCTGCCACAAATCGGTCACGCCGCCGCGGCCGGCACGGTTGGTGCCGGTGTGCCCCCCTTTCATGTGCGGCCTGGTTACAGGGTGACGTTAGCCGCCAAGGGGTTGCGAAACGCTCGCTTTCTCTGTTTTGGTCCGCACGGAACGCTGTTTGTGAGCGAACCGGCAATCGGCAAAATTGTCGCGTTGCGCGATCCAGATATACATGGTCTTTTTCAAAAGCGCGATACATTTATTTCAGGCTACCGAACCGTGCAGGGAATGGTGTATCGCAAAGGATGGCTCTGGTTTACCGTCAGCGGCGGAATTTACCGCGCAAAAGATGATGGCAAACCGGGAAAGGCCGCAAAAATAGTCAAAGTGCTTGGTGGCCTGCCCCATGGCGGTGGCCACTGGTGGCGAAGCCTGTGCATTCGGCACGGACACTTTTATACCAGCATCGGCGACCCGGCGAATTTCTCTGATCAAATTAAGACCGACCGGTGCAAAATCTGGGAATACAACCTGAATGGGACCGGTCGAAAGCTTTTCTGTTCTGGTCTGCGAAATACCGAAAAGCTGCTTTTCCGGCCAGGAACCGATCAACTCTGGGGATGCGATGAAGGCAGTGATCAGATCGGGATTCCGCTCGGGGAAACCTGGCAGATGCACGCGATTACAAATAATAATCCACCGGACGAATTTAACCATTATGTGCGCGGCGCATTTTATGGTCAGCCGTTCATTACCGGCAATGACATGCCCCGCTATGAATACGTGAAGCAGTATTTTAAAACGGGCCATCCGAATCTGCCCAAATGGGCCGCCATGTGTACGATACCGGCGTGGGATTTCGGTGCCCACTGGTCTACTGTGAGTTTCTGCTTTCTGCGGGGGAATTATTTTCCAGGTCAGGCTGGAAATGCCATTATCTGCTGTCACGGTTCATGGGACAGCATTCCGCTGGTCGGCTATCGGCTGCAAATGGTTCTATTTGATAAATGGACGGGCAAACCATATGGATCAAAATTAATCGTATCCACCATGCATTCTGACCATAAAAGTTTCATGGCCCGGCCGGTGGATTGTGCCCAGGCTCCGGATGGAACGCTTGTGTTCAGTTCCGATTCCAACGGTTGCGTGTATCGTCTCAAATGGGTTGGCAAGACCGCAAAATAGCTGATTCAGCCACAGAAAGAAATTCGGCAAACCGCAATTTTTGACTGGCCGCCTCTTTAATGCCGGAAATGACGTTCGCCGGTAAGCACCAGCGCCACTTTATGCTGGTCGCACAGGTCAATTGTTTCCTGATCGCGCTTTGAACCGCCCGGTTGAATGATTGCCCGCACACCTGCGCTGATCAGCAGTTGCGGGCCATCGGCAAATGGGAAAAAAGCGTCTGATGCGGCAACCGATTGCGGCAGTTTCCCGGCATGGCCATTCTGACGGGCCAATTCCACCGCCAAACGGCAGCTTGTGACACGGCTCATCTGTCCGGCACCCGCGGCCAGCAACTGCCCACCCGCCGCCAGAGCTATGGCATTGCTTTTCACGTGCTTGCAGGCCAGCCAGACAAATTCCATATCCGCCCACTGTGCATCTGTTGGCGCAACTTTGGAAACCACGCGACAGGCTTCCTTATTGAATCCGCGCATATCCGTCTCTTGCACCAGCATCCCACCCGCCACACTTCGGAAATCTAACCTGTGGGCAGGAACCGCATTTGCCGGTCCGGTGGCAAGCAGCCGACAATCCGCCCAGCGGCTTTGCAGCATGGCCAGTGCCGCGGGCTGGAAATCGGGCGCAATCAGAACCTCTAAAAATCGCTTGCCCTGAACAATGCTTTGGGCGGTCGGAACATCCACCGACCGGTTCAAAGCCACAATGCCGCCGAAAGCCGCTATCGGATCGCCGGCGTAAGCCAGATCAAATGCTTCCGCCGGGGAATCTGCGGTGGCACAGCCACAGGGGTTGGCATGTTTAATAACAGCCGCGGCCGGCCTGGTGAACTCGCGCACCAGCCCCAGGGCGGCGTCCGCGTCCAGCAGGTTAATCCAGGAAAGTTCCTTACCATGCAATTGTCTGGCGGCGGCAACGCCTTCTGGCGGCCGCGATGCCGCGTAGAAAGCTCCGCGCTGATGCGGGTTTTCACCATAGCGCAATAACTGAACGCGGCTTAAATCCGCGATTAACTGCGGAGTCAGGCCTGCAAGCTCGGCGGATTCCGGATTCTTGGATGCAAAATAATGCCGCGATATATACGCATGAATCGCCGCGTCATATTGTGCCGTGCGACCGAAAGCCCACATGGCCAGATCCAGGCGAAACGCATGGGTTGTGCCCCCCTTGTGGGCACGCATGATATTCAGCAATTTTTCATATTGAATCGGATCCGTGACGACGGCCACACTGCGATGGTTTTTGGAAGCGGATCGAACCATTGCCGGACCGCCAATATCAATATTTTCAACCGCATGATCAAACGGGCACGCGGGATCGGCGGTAACTTTTTCAAACGGATACAAATTCACCACCAGCAGATCAATCGGTGAGATGCCATGGTTCCGCATCGCCTGCTGATGTGACGGAGCGTCGCGCAGCGCCAGAAGTCCACCATGCACGGCCGGATGGAGGGTTTTAACCCGGCCATCCATCATTTCCGGAAAGCCGGTCAGATCCGCCACATCGCGGACGGGCAAACCCGCCTCCTGAATCGCCCGTGCGGTACCACCCGTTGAAACAAGCTCCACATTAAATTCCCGCACCAGCGCGGTCGCAAGCTCCACCAGGCCAGATTTGTCAGAAAGGCTTAAAAGGGCGCGGCGAACAGGCACAATGTCGGGGGAATCCATCGTTAAAATCCGTTATTAAAGTAACAGGCGGGAATGTCCCGAAAAGTCGAACAGGCGCCAAGTTTTCGGCGATTGGCCGCAATTCTGGCCAAGTGGCGGCAGGCAGCATTGTCGAAGCGCAAAACATTTGCCGGGCGATGCGCTTATGAATTGTGCGGTATCACTCCGACACGGCAATGTATTGCAGGCAAGCCGTCGGGATGCCGCACAGTTGTCGAGCGGGTTACCACTGCCGTCGAGGTTTAATTGCCGCGACACGACCATACTTAGACGCAACAAAAATTGTCGGCGTGGTCGCGTTGTATGCGAAAAATTTTGCGCCGTTTAATACCGCACTATCCGTAACCCGGCCGGAGCCAATGTTGATCATCTTCAGATTACCTGAAACGGTGGACGCATAAATTGTGGCACCCTTCCGCGCGACAATGCGCGCAACGCCCGGTACCGGGCCCCACAGAATTTTTCCATTGCTGGAATTCAGGCTGAATAAGCCCTTTCCACCGGTGATGATAAGCAGCTTCTTTCCGGAGATTCCCGCACGGTGCGCCAAGATACCAGGCAAATGCCGTACCCATGGTGAAACACCGGATTGGGGGTCCACGGCGTAAAGATTATTATCCAGACAGGGAACAAAGGCCAGAGAATCATTGGCCGTAAGCGGGGCACGAATGCCGCCTTCCAGGGTGCGCTTCCAGCCATGATTTCCGTCAGTCGGAATACGGCCCCAAAGATAGCCGAGCCGCGAACCAAATATAACCGTGGAACTCGCCACCACCGGCGTGGAAATATAGGAGTCGCCCGGCGAATCTTCCGTCCATTCAGGAAAGAAAGGCGGAACGGCGGAAAGGGCATTGAACCCTTCGTTCAGCGAACCAATCAGCAGGCGGCTTCCCGGTATCAGCACCGGATATGTGCCGGGTGGAAAAGGCAGTTTGGCCTGAGTTTGGGTAGCGCCTGTGCGCGTATTAAGGTAGTGGGCCGCGCTGCTGGAAAGGATAATAATCTGGTGCGGGCCGGAAACGACCGGTCGCGATATTGCCGCATTCATGCCATGAATCTGCCGTGTCCAGCGGACTGTGCCGTTAGATGCGTCAATGGCCACGATGTAGCTCTTGCTGGTAAGTACATACAACATATCTCCGACGTGCCAGAGATTCACGACATGGTCACGATTGGATGACGAGAGTCCGATGGGCGTCTGCCAGCGCAACTGCAGGTTCGCCGCGCTGGCGGTGGCCCGCGAAAGAAGCGGCACCGCATAGGCTTTACCCGTTGCCGCCCGACAAACCGCGGATGCCAGCAGCACCACGGCAATACACGCAACCCCGGAAAACCACCGTGGCATAACACTTCTGGCATTGGAACGCTTCATTGAACACTCCTCGCAGCATGAACGTATGTATACGACCGAACGTTTCTGGCCGGCATCCGTGCGGGCCAACGCACCCTTGCTCGCACCCTTCATGATACGCCGCTATCTTACGGTTGTTAGCGGCAGGGTCAACAATGGCATCCGCGCCATGGAAGACTTTTCCATCAGCGGGTATCATAACCGAAGTTTTCGGACCCGGATAGGATTCCGACCGCCCGTCAGGCGGCTCGCTTTGGCGACGCCGATTCGCGGAAAATGTGTCGCCCGTGCATAAAGGAAAGTCATTTATGGCCAATCATACGCAACTCTCCACGCGATTCATCGCCCGTCCCACGCGCTTATTGCTGGCCGCAGCGGCAGTCGTTTCAGCAACGGTGGGCCGCAATCCGGTGTGTCATGCGGCTCCAGCCACAGCGCCAGCAGCGCCGGCTAATCTGCTTAATTTGCCCTATTCGGTCACGCCGGCCTATGTCAGCAAGGGAAAGCCCGCGCTGGCGGTCATTAACGGAGAACGGTTAAGTGAAAAGAAATTCATTAACTCGCTGATCCTGCTTAATGGTGTCCCGCTGTTTCAGAAGTGGATGCAATTGACGCTCCTTAAACAGGCCTGCGACAAAGCCGGTCTGATGGTTGGGCCTGCGCAGATTCAGGACCAGTTGGATATCGCTATAAATTCGCTCGCCGCGGACAATGTTCCGGTCAATGAACGCCTGCCCGTTCTGGCCAAACTGCTCGCCCAGCGCGGCGAAAATCTACTGACCTTCAAAATGGATCTTGAACGCAATGCCTACATTCTGGCCCTGGCGCATGGGCACGTTCATGTTACGGAAAAGGAAATTAAGCTGGCTTATGAAGTTAAGCTTGGCCCCAAAATTGAAGTTCGGGACATCGTGGTTAAGAATTTTGAGGACGCGGCCACCGTGCGCCATCTGATTATGGATAAGCATATCAGCGCCGCCGTGGTTGCAGCCAAATACAGCGTGGACCGACAGACCGCTGTCAAGGGCGGCCTGGAACTGATTCCGATTAAAGATTCAACGCTGCCATCGCTGTTTCTAAGTACGGCTCGTGAATTGCGCAAAGGGCATTTGTCGCCGGCAATTCCGCTGGGCAATGCGTATCATTTGCTGTGGCTGGTCAAGAAAATTCCCGCCAGCAAGATTCCGCTGTCCAAAGTGCACGACGCGCTGAAGGCGGATCTGACCCGCACGCTGGAACTCCAGTGGGGTCGCCGCGAGCTAGCCCGCCTTATGCTGGCCGCCAAGGTCAAAATTGACAATCCGACGCTGGATCGCGAATGGTCCCAGATTCAGGAAGCGTATCAGGAACAGCAGAGGCTGATGCAGGATGAAGAAAAAAATGCCGGCGGAACGGTAGCCACACAGCCCGCACCCGCGCCCGCGAAATAGGCCGCTTCACGCAGACCGATTGCCGGCACGTCCGGCGAACGGCTATTTTTCTGTGAATCGGCCAGTACGCGCGGTCCAAATTGGTTACTTCCGGTGTTTTCTTTGAGGTTATACTGCCATGGCTGGTGGAAACGACACGCCATTTAATATTGAAGTTTCAACGCGCATCAAGCGACTGCCTCCCTACTTGTTTGCCCGCATAAATGCGCTGAAAGCCGCCAAACGCCGCGCGGGGCATGATGTGATCGATCTGGGAATGGGCAATCCGATCGACCCGTCGCCTGAATTTGTCGTTGAAAAACTGGTGCAGGCCGCCCACGACGCGCGCAATCATCGCTATTCGGTCAGCATCGGGCTTTACAACCTGCGTCGCGAAGTGGCAATGAAATACAAACGCCGTTACGGGGTGGATCTGGACCCGGAAACCGAAGTGGTCGCCACCATCGGTTCCAAGGAAGGATTTTCGCACCTGATGCTGGCCCTTCTTGGCGCTGGCGATACGGTGGTGGTGGGCGATCCGGCCTATCCGATTCACATGTACGCGGTCGCCCTGGCTGGCGCCAATGTCATCAGTGTTCCGCTGGGCAATGATGAGGCCTTTCTGGCCCGCATTGAACATGTCCTGAAGAACCTGTATCCGCGGCCGAAACTGCTGATTTTCAATTATCCCCATAATCCGTCCGCAATGACGGTCGAACCGCTGTTTTATCAGCAGGTGGTCGCGCTGGCACGCAAATATAATGTCCTGGTCATCAGCGATTTTGCCTATGGCGAAACCTGCTTCGACAGCTACCAGGCCCCATCCTTTCTGGCCACCCCCGGCGCCAAGGATGTCGGCGTCGAATTCACCACCATGAGCAAGCCATACAATATGGCTGGCTGGCGCGTCGGCTTCTGCTGCGGCAACGCCGAAATGGTTCGGGCGCTCTCCACCATCAAGGGATATTATGACTATGGTCATTTTGCTCCGATACAGGTCGCCAGTATTCTGGCACTTCGCAAGGGAGATGACTTCGTTAAAAGCCAGGCCGTCATTTACCAGAAGCGCCGCGATGTTCTGGTAACCGGTCTGCGCAAACTCGGCTGGGAAGTTGAATCGCCACGAGCCAGCATGTTTGTCTGGGCCAAGGTGGCCGACAAACATTTAATGGGACAAGGCACCATTGATTTTTCCTTGCGACTTCTGGAAGAGGCCGATGTCGCCGTGGCTCCGGGACGCGGCTTTGGCGAGAACGGAGAAGGCTTTGTACGGATTGCCCTGGTGGAGAACGACCTGCGCATCAAACAGGCGCTCCGCCAGATGGATGCCTGTTTGAATGGCCGCAAAAAGCATCAGCGCCCCAGCAACCTTCCGGCAAAATCCGGCGAAGAATCCGCCCATGACGAAGCTACCGTACAGGACCAGACCAACATTATTGGCGGCTAAACCGGCCTGCGAAGGTCAGTTGCTCAGCCACAATCGCGACGGTCGGGACAATTCCGTATTTTAATATCGTGATTCGTCGGGTATCGCCAGAGGCCAAGAATCCAAAGAATTCCGGGAACACGAACCGCTCAAACCGGACAGGCGGATGACCGTGGTTCGCACAACGGACCTGCTGATCATCCGCATTCGCCGTGCCTCCACTTTCTGGCCGCCGGTAACGCTGATTGCCGTATTCGGCATTCTGCTGCCAATTGTATGCGGGGTGGTCGGTACGGGTGTTGTTTTTCTTCTGCACTCATTCAGACAAGGCCAGTTCTTGAGTGGCGTAAGCGCCCTGGCAACAGCCTGCCTGTTGATTGCTGAACCGATCCGTCTGTTGGTGCAAACACAATGGCTTTTTCCGAAGCGTACACGCGCATTGACCAACTCCGATATCAAGACCTTTGAAACCCGCGAACGTCTTCTGTGGGACAGTTATGGCGGCGCAGTGCGGGTTTATGAGCTTTGGCTGATTCAAACCAGCGGTCCACAACCCCTGCTCTTTAAAACCGTACGTATCAGCCGCGCCCGGATGAATCAACTGGCTGTCGCGTTTGCTTCATTCCACCCGTCCGACCGCGCGGCGGGCGGAACGGTCGAAGATGCCGGCACTCCTTTACAGGATCAATAGCCCCATTGTTTCACTTGTACATGCGTAAGCACGTTTGACCGATGATACAATTGCCGCAGAAGCCGGCGGGAAATATGCATTGGTCGCGTATAGCCCGACCAACTGATTGCGTAATCCCAGTACACGCCGAATTGAAATTCCCGCCGGGCGTCCACAACGCCGCCATATTCGCTGACAGCCAGTAGCTTGCGGGGAAAATTCGGTCGGCAATTGTTCCAAAGACCAACCAGCGGATCGCGCATATCTTTTGGATACTGGTCCACACCCGCAATATCCACAAACCGGTTTCCCGGAAACCATTTTCCCGTACCACTGGTGGTATAGACCCATATCAGGTTATGCAAACCAAAATGATGCGTGAATCGCCGGTACAGCAGTCGCCACAATTGTTTGAACGGCTTAGGCCCATGCGCCCCCCACCAGAACCACCCGCCGGAAGCTTCATGCAAAGGTCGCCACAGTACGGGGATTCCAGCACGCTTAAATTTCAGCAGTTGCGCGGCAATCGCATCGATATTGCTGATCATCAATTTATAATCTTTGCTGTTTCGATGCGCCAGTACATGGGCAAGATTAAATGTGGACATATGTCCTATGGGATTTAGAGCACCTATGCGCCTGGAGAGCGCCGGAGCATAAAACATACTCATTGGCATTATCACACAGCCTTCAAATCTGGCAAGATTCGCCGGCGCATAAAAATTTGTTCACGGCGCAATTGACAAAATATGCCCAAGGGACCGGCGATTTTCCGGGCAATCGGCGATTGTCCTGTTTCGCGACCCAATGAATCGCTTTGCGGCCTTGCGGAATGGCTATTGGGCGGAAAATGAATGATGACCAACGCAAATGCCCAGCGAATCAATGGCAGTCGTAGAGGCGCATGGGCATGCGGACGAAGCAACCCTGCGCTGGCGGCATACTGGCACTGGAAGCCTTGCCTCTGACCGACCTGCGGCAAGCCTTCTTGAAATCCAAGTTTAAATATTCCGCCTTAAAACCCGCCCGACCCTATAGTCAACGAGCATATCCGGGTAACGCGTTATTCCGCGTGGCATTTTGACCAGATTTCCATCGCACGGCGCCCAAGGACGCGGGATGCGCATTGGTACGGCCGCATCAGGTGCGCCGCCTGTCGCTGGTGCTCTTTTGCGCTTATTTCGCAATCGGAACGCGATCCGCCAATACGGTCAACAATGTCAAATACCCATCCACCAGAAAGCCTTCATAGCCATAGCATTTTCCAGACCATGTTTTCCAGTCTTTGCTCATGCCGTCCAGGCCTTTGCCCTGAAATGTTCCCGCCTCAAAACTTTCCAGCATGGGATACAGTATCTCACGGGCTTCGTTGACGCGGCCAAGCTCGAAAAGGGACTGAATGGTGAAGTAGCAGAAACAAGCGGTGGCACCGGCATTTTCATATTTCTGGAACCCCTGTTTACCGCCGCCACCCCAGCGTGGTGAGGTGACATTGTAATCGTCCGCGGCCACGGGTATCAGATTGCCCGGCAATCCCAGGCGAAAGTTGCGGTAGCCGGCTGACTTCATTTTAGCCAGTACCTGGTTCATGACAGAATGTTTTTGAGCGTCATTTAAAAGACCAAACGCGACCGCTACGCTGTTTACAAAAACGAAGTGGTAATCGTGAAGCTGACCATCAGCGCTTTTCCAGCCGGCCAGCAGACCGGTGGCGGGATTAAAAAACGTTTGAAAATAGGCCGCGCGGATTTTCTCGCCGTGGGCCTTAAAAAATCCGGCGTCTGTGTGTTTTCCAATTTTATCGGCAACTTCGGTCAACATCACGCAGGCACGGTAGGCCAGCGCATTGCAATAGGCATCCTCATGACCAAAACCGATGTTGTCCCACCAATTGGCGGGGCGATAGGAATGACCGGCGGTATAACAGCCGAGGTTGCCGCTCATGGGGTATTCAATCAGGCCGTTGCGATTATGATCGGATTGCAGCATCTTGCGGGCCCAGACATTCAGAACCGGAAATTTATCCTTGGCCCAGTTCCAATCATGCGAGGCTTGAATATATGTGCATGCGGCAATCAATAACGACGGCATGGAGTCCAAGGCATCATACGGCGTATCACTTTTCCAGGTGCTGGTGTTGGCACCTTCGTAATTGCCGGCATACCCCACCAAGCCGTAGGCCAGCATTCCGTCGCAATATCGGTCCAGCGTGTCACGAAGAATATCCAGACAGGACAACCCCGGTGCCAATGGAGGACATCGGGCGGCCACCATTGCGTATTCATATACGGTAAACGCACAGGTATCACTTGAGGCGTTATTGGCCAGCACGCGAAGCCTGGGATTGATCTGAAAGATATTGAGAAAATTGCGGCGAAAACCGTCATAACGCGGGTCGGATTCCAAACCGGGCAACGGTGGATAGATGGCAACAATTTCAAATGAATATTCAACGATTGGATTTGTCGCGGTGGCTGGCGGAAGGCTGATTGCAACAAACGGCGTTTTGGCGAACCGCAATGCGTCATAGCCCAACGACACCCCCGGAACATTGCAGGTAATGCGGGTGGTGCCCAGGTCCGGCAAGTGCAAAAGACAGGGCAATTGCATCGCCTGTCGGCGTTTGTCCATCCGCCCAAGAAGTGTGGCATGGTTGGCGAGTTGATTGAAGGTAATGGTCAGCGGATTTAATGCGACCCCCCTGGCCGCGGTGCAGCGGATGACAAAATGTGTCGCCTGACAACTGAATGCCCAACCAGCCTTGGTTGGCTTTCCATTATGTTCCGCGAAATAATTGAAGGTGTTACCCGTACGGCTGACATGCCAGGCACGTGGAGATTTTGACTTTTCCCTTAGAATCGGGTTCACCGACAGCTTGCCTTTACCAAGTGAGTCCAGACCAAACGCAACAACTTCCGGAGCGGTATCTGAAAGTGCCAGGCGATAACAGGTGGATTCAAATGCGTGCTCAGGGAAAACCGGCATCGAGTTGGCCGCCAAAGCATTACGGGGCACCGCGTCGCTGATTGCCGCAGCCGCGGCGCTGGTTGCCAGCAACCCGATAAAATGCCGTCGTTTCAGCATCTCCATGCTCCATTTCTGCTGCAACACATTTCCGTGGCGTTGTTGAGAATTTGCGGCGATAGCACGATTTCCGCACATATCGTCAGGCCGTTCCGGAAACGTTCGGAGGCGGATTTTACTATTCCGCTGTCGTTGACGGCCTGTGCCGACAGTCACCGGCGCGACGCACCCGATGCGTCAACGGAGCTTACCCGCCCCCGAAAGAAGGGCAAGCCCGCCTGATCGCCGCTCCTGTCAGGCGCGGCTCTGCCTGACTCGCTTGAGTTCCGCACCCTTAAGCGGCTTAAAGATTTTACCGCTGGTCGGCACCAGCGTTCGGCTATTCAGCGGTGGCAGCAAATCCCCATGCGCCTCTATCAATTCATCACACATGTCCACAATTTTGTCCGGTGAAAGCATGGCTGCCGCCAGCGGATCGTACATGGCCGCCTGATAAATATGATCGCGCCGCCCTTCCACCACGGCCCGCAAAAATAATTCGTGCTGAATCAAATGGGGTTGAATATAACCGAGTAATTGCGGCGGCAATTCCCCCACAGTGGTCAGCCGCGGACCGCCGCGATCAACCAGAGTCGGGGTTTCGACAATTGCCTGATTCGGCAGGTTGGAAATTGCCCCATGATTGGGCATATTTCCATAAACCACCCGTGGGCAGCCGGTGGCAACGCTGTGAATCACCGCCGCCCCATACTCATGCGACCGCTGATGGTTAAGCGGCGTCACCAGAGTGGCCTCATGTTCCAATTCCGCAAACGTGCGGGCGGACTCATCGCACCGCCGCAAATATTCATCCACAGGAATGGCGAAGGCCTGAATGGTTTCCTGGCCATGCGGCATAAACCAGGCATTGTATTCCGCGTTATGTTCGCTGGATTCGGTCACAAAATATCCCAGCCGCCGCATCAATTCAAACCGCACCCGATTGGAATTGTAAACATCCGGACGGTCCATTGCGGCGAATAATTTTGGATAAAGGTCCACCCCATTCTTTTTTAATTCCAGATAAAACGCCATGTGGTTAATACCAGCACAAATGAACGCGACGTCCTCCGGCTTTTCACCCAGGTACCACATCAGGTGCTCAAATGTTCCTTGCACGCTGTGGCAAAGCCCCACGGCTCGGCTGGCATGACCATGGTGGGCGATGGTTCGCATGTTCATGCTCATGGGGTTGGCGTAGTTGAGTAAAATGGCATTCGGACATACTTCCGCCATATCACGGCACAGGTCCACCAGCATCGGGTAGCTGCGTAACGCGCGAAATATTCCGCCGGGACCAGTCGTATCCGCAATGGTAAAATTCAGGCCATATTTGCGCGGAATTTCAAAATCAACCAAGGTTGCCGAAAAGCCACCCACTTGGACCATATTGATCACGAAATCCGCGCCTTCCAGGGCTTTGCGCTGCTGAAGCGTGGCTTCAATTGTGGGGTTGACCTTTGCGCCGGCGGCAATTCTTGCGCAAAGCCTGGAACCCGTCTCCAACCGCCGCGGGTCGATGTCCATATAGGAAAAATGCGCGTTATGAAATTCCGGATAACTGAGAATATCCCCGGTCAAATTGCGGGAAAACACCACGCTTCCGGCACCGATCATGGCGACTTTAATCACGAACAGTTGCTCCAACCTCGCGGGGCGTTCCCCAGATGCACAAAGCCGTTTCCGGCGTCTGGTGGCGGCCCACCAAATCAGGCATCATTGAACCGTCAATACTTCCAGAATACCCCGACAGAACGCGGGCAGGTCATCGGGCTTGCGGCTGGATACAAAATGGCGGTCTACCACAACTGGCGCATCTTCCCAGTGGGCACCGGCGTTAATCAGATCGTCCTTTATTCCAGGAGAGCCGGTGACGCGAGCTCCTTTATAGACGCCCGCCGAAATCGGAATCCAGCCACCATGGCACACGGCCGCGATCAATTGCCGCTTCTGATGGAAATGCTGGACAAGCGCTTTGACCTTGGGGTCGCGGCGGAGCTTGTCCGGAGCAAAGCCGCCAACACAAACCAGCCCGTGGAATTGATTCCCATCTAATTCGGCAATAGCGGTATCTGAAACCGCAGGATACCCATGCTTGCCCGTGTAGCGCTGTCCGGCCTTTGCCCCCGCCAGAACCACGGTTGCTCCGGCTTCCTGCAGTCGATATTTTGGATACCAAAGTTCGAGGTCTTCGTATACGTCATCCACAAACATGAGGATGGAAGTATTGTTCAACGGCTCGCTCATGGGTCACCTTTTTCTACCGGCGCGTTTGCATTGGTCGCCGCGACCGGTGTTGCAACGTTGCCCAACGGGGCATATTTCCCGCGCATTGGCCGCTAATTCATTGAACATGAACCGGGCATTTTGCCGCATCCGCACATGCCGCCACCACCCGCAGCCGGTGCGCCCGCGCTGGCGGCGGCTCCGCTCTTAACCGCGAAGACCGACATTTTCCGCCGCGTTTTTGCCGAATCGCAATGCGGGCATCTGGTTTTGACACCGGTTGACTGCATCGTGGGCGCAAGATAGTCAAATGTTTTTCCGCAGGCATTGCACTCAAATTCGTAGACAGGCATTTGCAAATCTCCAACAGGCCATGGCGGGCATTCCCGCGTTTATCGGCATTCTATATTAGCCTTCCGGGCCGCCCGTTGCCAGTTTCACCGCAATGCCGCCGAGTCCGTCCGCCCGTGGCACCGGGGCTTATGCCCGCAGAATATGCGGGTACCGCCGATACGTTTGAATAACCAGTTCGCCAAACATGGCGTTGGCCATGGCAAACCACGGCCTGGTAAACTGGGCCGGATTATTTTTGTGAAACGATTCGTGCATAAATCCGGTACCGGCCGAGGAGTTCTTAAGTTCGCCAATGGCCCAGGCGGTTTCCGTGGCGTTGCTCGCGGTCAGACCGTAAAGAATCAGGCTTAACGGCCAGACGGTATTGGTTCCGGTATGCGGACTGCCGATGCCGGAAAATTTTCCCTTGCAGAACCATGGGTTCGCCCGGCTCCAGCAGAATGCGCGTGTGGCCTTGTACAGCGGATCATGCGGCGCACAAACACCCATGAACGGCAAAGCCAGAAGGCTGGGCGGATTGGCATCATCCATCATGAGTTTATTGCCCATGCCATCCACTTCGTAGGCATAAATGCGGCCAAACTGGGGATGATTCACAATGCCATATTTGTTTATGGCGGTCTGAATTTCCTTCGCCAGCGACCGGCAAGAGGCCGCACGGGTTTGGTCGCCGTGAATTTTTTCATGCATATGGGCCAATTGTTGCAAGCTAAGCGCGGCAAACAGATTATCCGGAATATGCAGAGGATAGGTGACCGCATCATCTGAAGGTCGGAACCGTGTGAATATCATTCCGCACGCCTTGCCCGGAGGCCCATAGGCGGACTTGGGCACAGGTGTCCGCCGGGCCGGCGCGGGGCGCTGAAAATAATATGGACCGAGTCCGTCGAAATGCTGCTGCGCCCGAAACGTCTGAATAATGCGGTCCATGGCGGCGGTCCAATTGGCATCAAATGGAGAGGTATCGCCGCTGGTTTGCCAATAGCCATGGCTCAATCGAATCACCGAGCAAAGCGAATCAACTTCCCATTTATGTTCCCACACGCCGGGCGACATGTGCGTAAGGTCATCTTCCCAGGGGGAATGCTGTGCCGCATTTTTCAGATAGGCGTTGGCATACGGGGCCAAGCGCACATTGTGCACCATCCGATTGATCACACCTTTGATCATGGATTGCAGACGCGCATCCTGTTTTACCAGCGGAAGATAGGGCCACATCTGATCCATGGTATCGCGCTGCCACATGGCTGGTATATCGCCGGTCAGCACAAAGGTATCCGGCTGCCCATGGCGGTTTTCGATCTCCACTGTGGTATCCAGCGGGTTCGGATAGCAATTGGTGAAAAGCCACGCCAGTTTCGGATCTCCAATCTCGGCGCTGATGGTTTTAATTGTCTGTTCCACGGCGCTGGACACAAAACGCCGTTTCGCCAGGGCCGGGCGTCGCGATGCATATTTTCCGGAATTCGGACTGGCCGCGGCGGTCAGGGAAGCGCCTGACTGTATACAGGCAGCCGCCGTGGTGGAAACAATAAAATGACGTCGGGTTAGCATGGCTGTCACCTTTTGAAAAATGCCGAAAACATGCGTCAATTAACGCACTGGTCGCAAACGATCCGCCAGTTCAAAATAAGACTCCCCCACCGCGGCCTGATCAATCAGCCGCAGTGGCCGGTTCCGCTTTGGTGGATGGTCCCATGCGGAGCCGTAAAGGCCATGTCCGTCTGTGCAATGTTCCCAGACAAAGTTCATGACCCTAACGGCCAGATTGCCCCATTTGCCCTGTTTATCGTATTGGTTCAGCCGAACAAATGCGGTAATCAGAACCCACGCAAACGCCCCGGGATTGCTGATCGCGCCCGTGGTTGAATTCACCCACCGTTTTTGAGCCGCCAGGGCCAGTTGCTCGGCGCGCCGCAGGAACACAGATTCGGGTGTTATCCGGTAAAACTGGCAATTGGCAATAATCATTGCGGCGGTGTTGTAGGACCATTTTGTACGATCTATTCTCCCCGTCAGATCAATATGATCAAAATACAAGTGGTCGCGGCGGTCCAGCAGGCGGCGATTGACCCATTTATACAGCCGCTGCGCAGTTTGAAGATAACGTTTTTGACGGGTCGCGCGGTAAAGCTTTAATGCGTCCACGATTGCCGGCGCATTGGAACAGGTGTTTTTTGAATTCCTGTTCTGTTCCAACCAGAAAATTCCACCACCCAGGCGCGGACTTTCGCCACTTAAAACAAACCGAAATGTTGCCTGGGCCTGCTCCAGATATTGCGGGTCATGAGTTGCCTGAAAGGCCCGCAGAAATCCCCAGGTCATCCATTCATTGTCATCATAATACCGATGCAGCGGACCGGGCGCGACAACATCGCCATAGCCGCCGATGCCATGATGCATGCGCCAATACGGTCCAAGGGTTCCGACAAACGATTTGAGCAGCGGCGCATGGGCGGAATTATATTCCGTGGCTGCGGCCAGCATCAGCAGTTCAATGGACTGTGGCCAGGCGAATGCGGACTGAAACTCGAATGACGGGCCGCGGTCGGCGTGCCAGGCGGGAATTTTTTCCACCATTCGCGGCGAGCCGCGCGGCCGGAACAGCCGAAGCGTGGTTTGCAGCACACGCTGGCCGCGTTGCGCAAAAAGCGCGGCTTGTGTATTGGCCCTGATGTGTGGAGTTTCGCCATCGCACCCTGGACATCTGAGCACGAGACAAATGAGCACTCCCGCCACGGTGCGCGGCGATGCCAATTTATAGAACAGATTCATTAAGACAGTCCGCCGATCTTAAACGACGCTTCAGCAAAAACCCAAAACAGGTCCAGCTCACTCACACATTATCATAACAACGGCTGACTGGTCAATATAACAACTTTCATTAATGCCAGCGACGGTACGCATTAATAAGACCGCGGCTATTTTCAAATACACCATCATCAGTCATGAATTATCCGCGTTACCGTGCTTGTGGATGGACAATTGGATCGGTTATGACCGAATCGGAAATCAAGTGATTCAATAATTTGAGTGAAGGCACCCCACAGTTCTGGAGCCGAGGCGGCAGAGAAGCAATTTTGGCTTCCGCGCGCTGCGACCCGGCCAAGACTGGCTGTTGGATAACTTCCTGCTTCATCGGAGACTTAAGAATTGCTGCATGATGTGTCACACACCTCATTCCACCGCAAAGTGCTGTAACATTTGCAAAAGCTTCCGCACAGGTCTATCGTGTATCGGGGCAGGTTACGTGAAAAGGCGGTGTGTGGCACCGGCGGCCGCCGGACGCAGCCGCCAGACGCGACTTATGCGGGAATTTGTCCATGAATACCCTGATGCTCTCGCGAATTCAGTTTGGCCTTACCATTTCTTTTCATTATTTGTTTCCGCCACTAAGCATTGGCATTGCGATGCTGATGGTGGTGATGGAGGGACTGTATCTTAAAACAGGAAACAAAATTTATGAACAGATGGCGCGTTTCTGGACTCGGATATTCGCCCTTACATTCGGCATCGGGGTGGCCACCGGCATTGTCATGGAATTTGAATTTGGCACAAATTGGGCGAATTATTCGCGGTTTGTGGGTGATATTTTCGGCAGTCCGCTGGCTTCGGAGGGCATTTTTGCATTTTTTCTGGAATCCGGCTTTTTGGCCATTCTGCTTTTCGGATGGGACCGTGTTAAACCAAAAATGCACTTTTTTTCCACGTTAATGGTCTCACTTGGCTCCATTTTCAGCGCGGTCTGGATCAATGTCGCCAATTCCTGGATGCAGACACCCGCGGGTTTCAAACTGCTGGTAAAGAACGATGGCGGCATTCACACCCTTGTATTCCCACCCGACGCCAATTTTGGAAGATTCCATCCGTTGCTGTCGCATGGCCAGGTGATTAAGGCACAAATCACCAGTTTCTGGCAGGTCGTGCTGAATCCATCCACATTGGACCGACTGCTGCATGTGATTTTGGGCGCGGAAATGGCCGGAGCATTTCTGGTCATCAGCATTTCCGCCTGGTATTTGCTCAAAAATCGGCATCTGGAACTGGCCCAACGGTCACTGAAAATCGGCTTGGTTGCCGCATGCATCGGGTCGGTAGCGCAGCTTTTGAGCGGTGATTTAAATGCCCGTATGATCGCCAAATATCAGCCGGCAAAGCTGGCGGCATTTGAAGGCATTTACAAGGCGCACGCGCCCGCGGCGCTTAGCATCATGGGCTGGACCAACAGCAAAGCCCAGACGGTGGAAGGAATTAAACTTCATGACATGTTAAGTTGGCTGCTTTATTTTAATCCCAAACATGCCGTCGTCGGGCTGGATCAATTTAAACGGTCGGACTGGCCTCCGGTAAATCCCGTGTTTCAGTCGTATCATCTGATGGTCGGTATCGGCATGGGACTGATACTTGTTTCCGTACTTGGAGTCTTCTTCTGGTGGCGCGGCAGTCTGAATCGGCAGCGGTGGCTGCTTTGGATTTTTGTCTTTTCCGTCGCCGGTCCGGAACTGGCCAACGAGTTCGGCTGGTTTTCCGCGGAAGTCGGCCGCCAACCCTGGATTGTGTACGGCATTCTGAAAACGTCGCAGGGTGTTTCGCCACATTTGCCCGCCGGACAAGTGCTTGCATCCATTATTATGTTTGGCGCGGTGTATCTGATGCTGGGGGCACTGTTTATTTATCTGTTGAACCGCAAGATTCAACATGGGCCGGACGACACCGAGGGAATTAAACTTCCCAAAGAATCCCCCTTGCCGACGCATGCCCGCATGGATGCGTAAGCTGGCTCTGTTGCCGGAGTTCTAAAATGGATGCGGCATAGGATGACATGCCAAAGGTCAGACCGGAGATTAATTCCATGGCACTGCAAATTGTGTGGTTTATCCTGATCGGTGTCTTGTTTGCCGGTTACGCCATTCTGGATGGTTTTGACCTGGGCGTCGGCATGCTGCATCTGTTTGTGCATGACGACCATGACCGGCGACTGCTGCTGAACAGCATCGGGCCGGTCTGGGATGGCAATGAAGTGTGGCTGGTAACAGGCGGCGGAGCGCTGTTTGCGGCCTTTTCCGCGGTCTATGCCACGCTTTTTTCCGGGCTTTATCTGGTGTTCATGCTGCTGTTACTGGGCCTTATTTTTCGGGGCATATCAATTGAATTTAGATCGAAGGAACCGATGGTCTGGTGGCGGAAAACGTGGGACATCGCATTTTTCGCCGGAAGTCTGGTAGTGTCGTTCCTTCTGGGCGCGTTTGTCGGAAATCTGGCCCGCGGACTGCCGCTGGGACCCGACGGGTCATTCATCGGATCATTCTGGAGTCTGCTCAACCCTTATGCGATGCTGGTTGGAATTACGACCGTGTCGCTGTTTATGATGCATGGTTCCATTTATCTGGTCATGAAAACGGAAGGAGAATTTCACGACCGAATCCGCGGCTGGGTGAACAATTGCATCATTTTCTTCATTATTTGCGCAGTCACAACCACCATGGCAACACTGCTTTATTTTCCGCGGCTCACCATGCCCTTCCGTGAATATCCCATCCTGTTTCTTGTACCGCTTCTGCTAATGATTGCAATCGCCAATGTGCCGCGTGAAATTTCCCGGCGGAAAGATTTTTCGGCATTCATTTCCAGTTGCGCTGCAATGGTGATGCTTTTGGCGGTTCTTTCTATTGGCTTGTTTCCAAATCTGGTCTATGCGTCAAATGATCCTTCGCGAAGTCTTACGGTTTATAATGCATCCTCTTCCCACCATACATTGGTGATTATGCTCGTAATCGCCCTTATTGGAATGCCGGTGGTCGTGGCCTATACCGCCGCAATTTACTGGATATTCCGCGATAAAGTCCGGCTGGACAGCCATAGCTATTGATTCGTCACGCGAGCCGGCCACCGGCACCGGCGCATATGGCGATCGGCCGCGCCGCCCGACAGGCTGGATATTTGCGTCTCCTGCGGCGCGGACCGCCGCTGAAATAGACCATTTAGTATTCGCAATGGCGAATAAACCAAACCATAGTCCGACGAACGCCTCAAGTTATAAGCCCTCATGTGCCGATAACCCTTACGTTCGGGATGCGCTAATATTACCAGCTAAGGCTATTGGGCGTCGCTCTTATATTTTTGCTCAAGCGTCTATTTTACGGATAACTGTCACCTTTCACGGAGGAAACTTCATGCATCAAAACAATTTTGGAACTCGGCAATCGCGCTCTAACCAGTGGCGAAAAAACGCGATTCTTTGCGCTGGATTAGCGGGGATAGCTATTGCCAGCGGTTGGGGGTATGTGGCACCCGTTTGTGGTGGTCCGACAACGGATACCTTTACCCAAGATACCCTAAATAGTAACGGCACTGGCTCGAATTTTTGGTCAATTGGTGCAAATTGGAGTTTAACCACGCCCGCCGGGGCCTCAAGTGCTGCCGTCATTCCCGCAAGCGGCAGTTTGCTCTATAATGCAGACCTCAACGGAACTTCGCAGACGGTCAATACGCTTTCCGTGGGTGCCGGTAGCAATATTTACAATTCCGGCACGGCCGCGGAAAGTCTCACCATCACACCATCTTCCGGCACTTACACCTCCACAATTGCTGGCAATATTGGAAGCACCAGCGGTACTCTGCTGGGCAGCAGCGGTGCCTCCGGCGGCGGCGGCGGATTGGTTACATTGATTATCACGGGTGGGACAAACAGCATCACCGGCACGTTGTATGACAATTTGGCGCTAACCATTAATGGCGGTACCACCACTCTTTCCGGTGCCAACACCTATACCGGTGGTACCACGATCAACGGCGGCACGCTGAGCATTAGCAGCGACTCCAATCTCGGCACCGGCGGCATCACCTTCGGCGGCGGCACGCTGCAAACCACTGCGGCCATCAGCGGCAGCCAGTCCGTTACGCTCAATACCAGCGGCGGCACAATTGATACCGATGGCCAAAGCGATACGCTTTCCGGCAATCTCACGGGTGCCGGTGGATTAACAGTTGAAAGCTCATTGGCCGGCGGCGTGCTTATTCTTTCCGGTGCTGATACGGCCAGTGGTTCGATCCTCATTAACAGCCCGGCCACGCTGGAGTTTTCAGGCAATACCACGGGTTTTACCGGCAATATTACGGATAATTCCGCACTGGTTTTTGCTCAAACCGCTGCCAGCAGCCTTTCTGGTGTTATTTCCGGTTCAGGCACATTGACTCAAAATGGAACCGCGACGTTGACCCTTTTTGGTGCCAACAATTATAGCGGCACCACCACCATATCGAGCGGTACGCTGGAATTCGCGGGTTCCACTGCCGGCCTGACCGGCAATGTAACCGACGACTCGGCCCTGAGCTTTAACCAGACAGCCAGCAGCAGTCTGTCGGGTATCATTTCCGGTACCGGCACGCTGACTGAAGCCGGTACAGCCGGAACGGTTCTGACGCTCTCCGGCGCTAACACCTATTCCGGCACAACCACCATCACCAGCGGCACGCTGGAGTTCACCGGTTCCACTGCAGGGCTAAGCGGCAATGTAACCGACGACTCGGCCCTGAGCTTTAACCAGACCGCCAACAGCAGTCTGTCCGGCATCATCTCCGGAACTGGTACGGTGGCCCAAAATGGAACCGCGGCGTTGACGCTTTCGGGCGCCAACACCTTCACCGGCGGGACCAGCATTAACAGCGGAACGCTTATTGCCGCCAACAACGCGGCCTTGGGTACCGGGTCAGTGGCGCTTGTGGGTGGCACACTGGAAACACCACTGGTCGCCTCGGCAGGCGTTTTAGGTGGCAACGTGACACTCAATACCGGGGCCTATACGCAAAGCGCTGGTACAACATTGGGGCTGGCCCTTAGCGGCACACCCGCCAGCGGCAGTTTTGACAGCATTCATGTGACCGGATCCGCCGCGCTGGCCGGTACATTGGATGCCCTTGTGCAGGCGGGTGCCAAGCCGGCCTTGGGCACGCAGAACAAATACAATATCATCACCACCACCACCGGGGTAAGTGGCAATTTCAGTTCCCTTGCACTGGCCACCGGTTCAGTTACCGGTGTGTCGCTTTCCGGTGCCATCAGCGGGAATGATTATGTCCTGACCCTTTCCACTGGCTTTAACCTTACTGGCACCGGGGCTAATCTGACCGCCAACCAGACCGCGGTGCTTAATTACCTTAACACAGTGGGCAACACCTTTACGCTTAGCGGCGGCACGCTTACGCTGCTTCAGAGTATTGCCGCACTTCCCGCGGGCCAACTGGGGGCCGCACTTAATCAAATTGCTCCCAACGCCTACATCAGCATCCCCAATATGCTTATCAATGCCAGCATTTTTAATTCCCAGGCTTTGAACGGCCAGATTTCCGGCCAGTTTGAAGGTGGCGGGTTTAATGACTCCGGCCTGACGCTGCTTAAAACCACCAATACCGATCCGTTCTCCCTGGCATTGGCTTCGGCATTGCAATCCAACAGCAAAGTCAATGCACAAACCTCGTCCACGCAATATCTGGATGATGTCATGCAGCCGACCCAGGGGGATGTGCCACTTCCGTCACGGGAAACCGCCCATGACAGCTTCGGCGGCTTTATAGCGGGCGAGGCCATACTGGGCAGTCAGCCCACCAGTACTTCGGGCCAGAACTACTTTACCGGTGGCATTGATTCGGGTGTGGATTACCGCTTTGCCAAATCATTGCTGGTGGGTATCAGTTTCAATTACAGCTACACGAATGCCCACGTGGATGGCGTAGGCAGCGTGCTGACGGATAATTCCTATTCCCCCGGTGTTTTTGCCGGGTACCGCAAAGATAACTTTTATGCCGATGTCAGTGCGGATTATAACTACACCCAGTTCAGCATTCACCGGAACCTGAACATTGGTGGATCTGTCAGCACCGCCACTGGCAAGCCGGACACCAATCAGGCCGATGTGAACACACTCCTTGGCTATAATTTCCCGGTCTGTTCACACTTCAAGGCCGGCCCGGCGATTGGTTTGGACTATACCCACGTCAACGTTTCCAGTTATACGGAAACCGGCAGCCCCGGAGATTTGGCAGTATCCCGTTACAGCATAGATTCCCTGCGCAGCCTGCTGGGCGGCCAGGCGGAATACAAACTCGTGATTCCCAAAATGCCCATGCCGCTGACCATCAGCGCCAATGCCTTCTGGCAGCATGAATATCTGAACAACAGCCACGGCATTACGGCGGCGCTGGCTGGCGCGGGCAGCGGCAGCTTTATCACCAATGTGTCCAATCCGGGCCGCGATTCAGCGCTTATTGGCGCGGGCGTCAGCGGCAAGGTATGCCGATATGCCACACTGTTTGCCAATTATGAAGCCCAGATCGGTCCTAAAGACCAGCACAGCCAGAGCGTGATGGTCGGTATGGCCGTCAGCTTTTAAGGTCATTGGTACGACGGAGAATCGTTGATGCGGCCAGACCGGACACAGGCGGTTACCTATTAGGGTTTGTTTGGCGAGGTCTGTGGAAAAGCGGGCCCCAATGCGCTGATTCGTGACTGAAATTCACGGTTTGATTTTTCCAGCTTCTGGATTTTCAGGAACAGCCATACCAGTGGAATAATCCATATAGCTCCACGTTTCGCCAGTTTTAGCAGTACCGCACCGGCCAGCATGACAATCATGAACCCCAGAAATGCGCCAAGCACCACGCCCCCCGTCCAGGCAATGCGGCGGCTCAGCCGGGTAAACTTCGGATGGCGCGGTGGCGTAAATGAGCGAACGGGAATCATGATAATTCTCATATTATTCCGCGGCGACAGGGCAGTCAAATTTATCCAGAGAATTTATGCAAATGCGTTCCTAAGCCGCCGGACCGATTCGCAGTTCCATTTTGTGTTCGCGCTGGTCGTTGACCAGCCGGACAATGCCATCTGCCACGATTTGGCCATCCAGCGTAACCTGCAGCACTTTGGCTCCGCCGCCGCTGAATGTAATATGATAAAATGTTTCAAAATAGCGGAAATGGATGCGAAACGTTTTCCAGGCGGACGGCAGAGATGGCGCAAACCAAAGCATGTCCGCATTGCGCTGCAGCCCTATAAATGTTTCGATAATTAACCGGTACATCCATCCGGCCGATCCGGTATACCAGGTCCAGCCGCCGCGGCCCGCATAAGGCTCGGCGGCATACACGTCAGCCGCAACCACATAGGGTTCCACACGGTAAACGGCCATTTTGTCTGGAGTCGCACCGTGGCGCAGGGGATTGATCATGCAGAATAATTCCCAGGCACGGTCCGCCATGCCTGCTTTCGCAAAAGCCATGACCACCCAGATAGCCGCATGTGTGTATTGGCCACCGTTTTCCCGAACGCCGGGCACGTAGCCGGCAATGTAGCCCGGATCGTTTGCGGGATGATCAAATGGGGGATCGAACAGTTTGATAAGTTGATGATTCGAATCAATAAGGTACCGGTCTACGGCGGCAAGAGCCTGTTTCCAGCGGTCCGGCGAACCGGTGGAACTGATGACCGCCCAGCTTTGTGGAAGTGAATCAATCTTGCACTGAGCGTTGACGTGGGAACCCAGTGGTGAGCAATCATCAAAAAACGCACGCAAATACCATTGCCCATCCCAACAGTTGCTTTCCAGTGCCTGCAGCAGGCGGGCGCGGATGGAATGGCATAAATCTTCGGTGGGCTGGTCTTTTCGGGCGGCGGCCAGGGGCGCGAATTGATCCAGCACGTAACGTAGAAAAAATGCCAGCCAGACACTTTCACCCTTGCCGGCAAGCCCGATTCGGTTAAATCCGTCGTTCCAGTCTCCAGCGCCGATCAGCGGAATGCCGTGCTCGCCAAAAGTCAGCGCGCGACGAACAGCCCGCAGACAATGTTCGTAAAGCGAAGCGGTTTCGTCGGAATTCTGTGGCAAATCATACCACGATTCCTCGCCCTGGTTCAGCGCTCTGCCCTGCAGAAAGCCGATACGTTCATCAAGCACGCCGGTGTCATTGGTCATTTGCACGTAATGTGCCACAGCCAGCGGAAGCCAAAGCAAATCGTCGGAAAAGCGCGTCCGAACTCCGCGACCGCGCGACGGATGCCACCAATGCTGCACGTCGCCATCCACAAATTGACGGCCCGCGGCCAGCAGAATCTGCCGTCGCAGGATCGCGGGCTGGCAAATGCCGGCGGCCATGGCATCCTGAAGTTGATCGCGGAAGCCGAAGGCTCCGCCGGACTGATAAAACCCGCTGCGTGCCCAGATGCGCGAGGCCAGCACCTGGTAAGGCAGCCAGCCATTGGCCAGCGCATTAAGCGATGGATCAGGAGTTTCAAGATAAATTGTACCAAGGGTCTGATTCCAGAATTTCCATACACCATCCAATGCCCGCTTGGCGCCGGCAAGGTTGCAGAATCGCCTGACCAGCGCGCGGGCCGCGTCCGGGCCGCCCGCCGCGCCCAGAATCAGAACGATTTCCTTTTGCGCGCCGGGCGGCAATTCAACCGTGCATTGAATCGCAGCGCATGGATCCATGCCCGCGCCCAGATTGCCCGACAGGCGTGAAGACTTCATTGCCGCCGGTGATTCCGCCGATCCGTTTCGGCCCAGAAATTCAGTGCGGTCACCCGTGATCGACCGATTGGATTCACTGGCATCCATAAAGGCGACCATGGCACTCCAATCCCCATTCCAGGTATTGCGCGCGAAAATGGCACCGGTCTGTTCATCAAGTTCTGTTACCACGCGCATGGCGTTGACGCTGCGCTGCTCGCCAAGAACTAATTCACAGTAGCCAAATATTGATAAAACTCTCTTTCTGTCGGATTTATTGGTCAGCTTCAGAACACTGAATTTCACCGGCTGGTCGACCGCCACATACACCCAAAGCTCTGATTCAATCCGCTGTTGGGTCCGCTGGAACACGCTGTAGCCAAAACCGTGGCGGACGGTACAGGGCGTTTGTCCAGCAGGCAATATCGCAGGCGACCAGAAACCACCGCTCTGGTCGTCTCGAATATAGATTGCCTCGCCTGACACATCGGACACCGGATCGTCATACCACGGGGTCAACCGAAATTCGTGCGCATTTGCGGCCCACGTATACATACCGCCGCTTTCGGTCACCACGGTGCCAAAATTTTCATTGGCGATCACATTGCACCAGGGCGCGGGTGTGGGCTGGTCGCACGAAATGGTCATCACATATTCGCGGGAGTCGGGTGTAAGGCCCCCAATTCCGTTGTAGAACTGCAGATCCTTGCGGTCGGCAACTGGTTTGGGCGATTCTTCCGGCCAGGCGCGGGTGACCGGGACCAGCCGCTCGGCCGAATCTTCCGTCCGGCTGCCGGTTTCGCGGATATGGGCGGCCAGGTCATCGGTTGAATCCGTCAGCACCATGGAAGCGGCTGACAGCATAAGCAACCGGTCTTCCTCGGAAAGTTGATCAGGCCTGCGGATGAATATTCCACCCGGACGATCCAGAAGGCGAGCTTCCGGACCCGCTGCGATCAGTTCCAGCACCTGGTCCTGAACAGCCTGACGGTAGATGGAGGCATCTTCAATCCAAATCAGAAGATCCACCACCATGCCTTTAAGCCTCCAGTAGGCGTGGGCCTGCAGCAGCTTGCGAATAAGCGCCTGATGCGAGCCATCCATCACGCGCAGAAGCACAATAGGAAGATCGCCTGATATACCGAACCCCCAGAGGCCGGACTGGCCGCTCCGGTTACGCTTGATCATATTTAAGGGGCCGCGGTAGAACGGCCCGGCATACACCAGCGGGCTACTGAGACGGCCGAAAATTTGCGCGTCGGCCTCTGTGGCGTTAATCTGCCGAAGCAGAACCTGCTGGTGCGACCAGGACATTTCCAGCACGCGTTCCGTGCATCGCGGATCATGGTAGCGGGTGACCAGCGCAATCGCGTCGTGCCTTGAGGCTGCGATTCCCAGAACCAGATCGACGGCCACCGTTTGATCCGGCTGTATAATAAAGCTGCGGCGAAGTGAAACAATCGGGTCAAGCACCGCGCCAATGGTATTGGATAGTTCCGCCAGCGAGTCCATTGCCTGCGGGTGAATGGGTGTTCGGCCGCGGCCGAGAAACTTCAGCCGATCTGTCTCCCATGAGCAGTCGGCCTCAATTTGACCGTTCACCGATAAAATGTGGAACAGCCAGGGTGGTGTTTCTTCGCGCGAGCGGGCTCTGCGGGTGGCCAGCAAAGCATGATGTTCAGGGAGAGCCTCGGTTTGCACAAACAAATTACCGAATGCCGGATGCGCCATGTCCGCGGCTAAAGCCTGCAGCACCACTTCCGCATAGGTGGTCAACTGAATTCGTCGTGCCGTGCGCGATCGATTGGCAATGCGGATGTGTCGCACTTCAAGGTCATCTTCCGGTGACACCACAACTTGTGTCATGGTTTCAATTCCACCATCGCGCCGCCGGTATTCCACCCTTCCTTCAGAAAAAGTCGCTTCATACCTTGTGGGTCTGCGCCCCACGGGTTGATGTGTATTGCTCCAATATTTCGGCGAGTCACCCTCGCGCACGTAGCAGAACATTCCCCAGCAGTCACGCGTGAAATCCTGTCGCCAGCGGGTCAAGGCAATGTCATTGCAGATAGAGCGGGATCCACCGGCGGCAGTAAGCATCAGATGATACCGGCCGTTGGAAACCAGATGCACTTCCGGCACCACGGTTTGCGCTGTGTTAAACGAACGCCTACCCGGTTCTTCGTACTGTGGCGGATGCCGAGATTCACTGACTTCCCCAGCGTGCGGATACACCGGCTTGAGTCGCACACTGCGTTCCTGAAGCAGCAGTTCGCCTGATCGCAAAAGCGGATCTGCGGTAAAACGTCTTTGCATCGGGCGTTCCACCAGGCACGCTTGCATAGCCAGAAGGCTCATACCCTGGTGGTGCGCCATGAAGCAGCGCACAATTTCGGGCACGCCCGCTTCAGGCAGGCGGGACGGGGTGTAGTCTACCGCTTCGTAAAAGCCGTACTGGCCCAAAACGCCCTGGCGCGCCAGCGCCCGCAGATTTTCGCTTGCGGCCTGCGGTGCCACCAGCAGCGCCATGGCCGAGGCGTAGGGTGCGATTACCACATCGTCGGCAAGACGGCGTTTAAAGCCAAGTCCCGGAACGCCGAACGCTTTGTACTGATAATTCATCTGAGCGTCGGTTGCGTTATAGGCGGATTCGGAAATGCCCCAGGGAATGCCGCGCCGCCGACCATATTCTATATTGCGATTCACCACGGCACGGCAGGTTTGATGCAGAATCGTGGTCGGATAAGAGGGCATGACCAGAATGGGCATCAGGTATTCAAACATCGACCCGCTCCAGGAAAGCAGCGCAATATCGCCACCTACGATGGTCAACTGCCGACCAAGCGTGAACCAGTGCTCCTGCGGCAATTGACCAAGCACGATGCACACATAGGCCGTAAGTCTGGCCTCCGAAGCCAGAAGGTCATAAAATCCCGGATCGCGTGAGTTCTCCGCCACGTTAAATCCAATCGACATGAGCTTGCGGTCGGCATCGTATAAAAATTTGAAATCGATGGCTGCAAACTGACGACTCTTGTCTTCCAGCTTCTGCAGGGTCTCCAGCCGCTGGCGGGCCTTTTGGGCCGTTTGCCGCAGGGCAATCACCAGCGCCGCTGATTCAGGCGGTACCGCAACGGGTACCACGGGTTTCAAATCAGCAGCGTCTGCAAAATTGCGTTCTCTCAGAAGCGATGCGCCGGCGTCGATCGCGGATTCTCCGTTTGACGAACCGTTCAAAGTGGCCGCCATGAAAATCTCCGGGAAGGCGGATTCCAGCATTTTCAGAGCATCCAGGCATAAACCGGGGTAATCCGCCAGTGGCGGATTGGCGTTCAGAAATTGAACGGAATGCCGGATGATGTCGATGGCCGGACCGGCCAATTTCCCTTTATCCTGTGTTTGTGCCGACGAGGTGTGAATCATCTGATTGAAGTGTGTCAGCCATGGTGCCATATCATGGATATCCGCAAGAAGGGCCCGCTGCTGACGCTGCAGGCTCTGAAGAATCGCCCCTTCATCCGTCCGCGGGTTGATCGGATTAGCGGATTCAAATGCGCACAGAACATCAATCGCTCTGACCAGCAGTGCGGCGGACTCCGCCAATGTCGTATGCGGAAGCCGATAAACGTCCGCGAGTTGCCGACCTAACGTATGTATATTGTTCGCAATCGCCGAAGGCATTGCGCCCGAGCGGTTCGGTTTAAGCGATTGTTCCAAAGTCAGGGCTGTATCATGCAGGCCTTCGGCGAAGCGTGGAGAAAGCAACGGAGTGCTGGCCATATCGCGCAGTGCCACGCACAATACCAGCAGATGCCCGGACAAATTTCCGCTGTCCACACTGCTGATATAACGCGGGTTAAGCGGTTCAAGCGTCCGGGTGTCATACCAGTTAAACAGATGCCCATGATACCGGTCCAGGCGGTCCATCGTTTCAAAAGTTGCCTGCGTGCGGTCAATACACGTGCCGGTACTGATCCAGCCAAAATCATGTGCCGCAATATTCGCCAGAAGCGCCAGGCCTATATTCGTGGGAGAGGTGCGATGCGCCACGGCCACACGCGGATATTCCTGAAAATTATCCGGCGGCAGAAAGTGGTCTTCCGCGGTGACAAAAGTTTCAAAATACAGCCAGGTGCGTCGCGCGACTATTCGGATAAAATTCCGTTCGCCCGCCGGCAGGTCCAGAGATGTATCGGGTATCGGTCGGCTTAACAACCAGGCCAGCAGCGGGGCCAGAAGCCATGTGATGGACAGAATCGTGCTGATAATCAGCATCGCGTTTCCACGCCCCCTGTCGACCGCCAGATACGCCATCAGCAGTCCTATTACCGGGGATACGCGCAGCGATCGGATAAAACTCCCTGGCGACTGAATGGCGGCACCCTGGGCGTCCGAACTGGTTCGCCATTCCAGCAATTTCCGTCGGGTCACACACATGCGGGTTATGGATCGAAGAATTGCATCCGAATTCTGGATGGCTTCCTGCGGAAGAAAAGCGACCGCGGCAAGTGATTGAAGTAAATGGCGAAGCAGTTCATGGAGATGCCGCCTGAAATGAATCACCATTGAATCATCGGTTGCTTTTCGCAGCAGGCTGACTGCGTCAGGCAGAACAGCCGGAAGCAGAAGAACAGCCGCGGTCACCATGATCCACAACAGGGCGTGCGGCAAAAGTCCCGCGGCAGCGAATAGAATAATGGCCAGGAGAGCCGGTGAAACCAGGCTGCGTCGCAGATTATCCAATATTTTCCACCGTGAAAGCGGCGAAAGATGGTTGCGCCTCCAGTGCAATTGACGATCTTTTACCCAAGGAAAAATCCATGGCAGAATCTGCCAGTCACCACGAACCCAACGATGACGCCGCATGGATTCCACGCCGAAATGCCACGGATGGTCTTCAAACAGTTGGACATCACTGACCAGTCCGGAACGTACATGGCAGCCTTCCAGCAAGTCGTGACTGAGAATGCGATTATCGGGGAAGCGTTCATGAAACACGCGGTCGAAGGCCTCCACATCTATAATGCCTTTGCCGATGAACGATCCTTCGCCGAAAAGGTCCTGATAGACATCAGAGACGGTTTGGGTATAGGGGTCCATACCGACATGATGGGCGAAGAGTCGCACATACCATGATCGCCGGGCCGATGGCAAACTTATAGCAATGCGCGGCTGCAGAATGCCGTAGCCTTCCTGCACAAGGCCAGTTCGCACGTTATATACCGGCCGATTCAGTGGATGCGCCATGGCCCCGATCAGCTCCGCCGCGACGCCGCGCGGCAATTCAGTGTCGGTATCGAGCGAAATAATGAAGCGAACGCCCGTCAGGACGGACATATCGCCAATTGTGCAGACAAATGCATCGGTATCGCGACCGCGCAATAATTCAATCACATCCAGTATTTTCCCGCGTTTACGTTCACGGCCCATCCATACGCCTTCCCGCGGATTCCAGAGTCGCGGGCGATGAAACAGATAAAAGGGGCCGCCTGCCGCGCTGGTAACGTAGCGCTGATTCAGACGTTCGATTCCTTCCACGCAGCAGCGCAGCAGAGATTCATCATCGGTCATCACCTGTTGCGGCGCATCCATAAAATCAGTCAGCAACCCGAAAATAATATTTGCATCCTGATTGGCAAGATGTTTAACCTCCAGCGATTCAACCAGAGCGAGAATTTCCCTGGGGCTTGTCAGCATCGTCGGAATAAGCACCACAGTGCGCTGCGTTTCAGGAACGCTGATTGAAAAATCGAGTCGCGGCAGTTCCGCGGGACGCAACAGAAGCGTGTAAACATAGTTCACCAGACCGGTTGCCAGTTGGGTACCAGCCAGCAACAACAGCCCAACTGCGACAAGCGCGAACCATGTGGTTGTCGGGCAGGCACCCGTTCGCCACATCAGGGCCGCCGCCAACAACAGTGTGACCAGGCCGATCAATCCGAGATAAATCGAAAGCGGCATCCGCACGAACAACCGATATACTTTTTCGGACAGAGGAATTCGTGCGTCAATGGCTTTTTCCAGCGGTTTGCGCCCGTGGTCAATCAGAAAGTAGCCCACGTGTCCCTGTCGCGAATGGTCTCCAAGGCGCTGGGCGGCTTCTCGTGTCATATCCAGGCATTTGCGGGCAATTTCCCATTCCTCGCAGGCGCTCCAGCGGCCCAGTTGTTCCACCTGATGGCGATACTGGTCACGGCTGCGAAAGGTCATGGTCGGGTAAATACCCGAAGGTTCGCCACGCAGTATTTTTTCCACAACGCTTTGCGATTCGACAAAATCACGCCAGTTCGCGGCGTCAATAAACCGCAAGGATCCAATGCAATTGGCAATCGATACGCGGTCCGCGGCCTGCCGCTGGCTTTCCAGTTGCCGCATGTGTTCCAGACTTTCTGAATTGCGGGCCAAAGTCTGCCCCAGCCAGTCCATCGCCAAGGCCAGCGCGGCGCTGTGTCCTTCAAGCCGACGTACAAATTCAGTAACAAAAGCCGAAGATAGTGTGGGTCCGGCGCGCACCATGGCCGCTAGAACAACGATAATTTCGTCAGGACATGTTTCCGCCGTCGCGATAAGTTCATCCGCCCATTTATTGGCCAGATTCCGATGAAGTCGCCCGGCATGAATACGAGAGGCCACGCGCCGCAGATTTTCCACCAGGGCCAGCCGCAGCATAATCGGTATGGCCCACAATTCGCCCAGGCGAAGCGACACACGAGTCTGATACGCGGCGACAAACCGGCCAAGTGCCTCGGTATCAATTCGGCCATCCAAGTGACTGATAAGCGCCAGCACAATGCCATAAACCCGCGGATAACCGGCCAGAGGTCCGCTGATGGGACGCGGCAGTTCCTGGCTGTATTTCCGCGGCAGATGCCGCCGGATCAGCAGAATCTGTTCTTCAATTAAATAATAATTGTCCAGCAGCCATTCCGCCGCTGGTGCCACATGCTGACGGTCACTGACGGCACGGTCGATCAGGGTATAGGTGGTCAGCAACGCTTTTTCGTTGGCCGCCAAACGGCTAAGCAACAGGTCCTGCCGACCAGAAAATGGAATGGCATCCTGTTGTGTGGCCATTTCCACCGCCAGTTCTTCGAGTTGTTCAACACCCAGAAGTTCAGCGCGTAAGGGTTCCTCCACCGGAAAATCAAAGGCTGTAGATGGGCCGCGGCGCCACAATATTTCCCTGATTCGTGCCAACACGCACTCCTCATTTATTATTTCCGGTACGCGCCAATAGACAATCGCGAGGGAAAACTTTCCCTTCACATCTCGCCGTCCGCGCCAGTACCATAGCTCCCACAAGCGTTATTCCTGCAGACCGATTTATTGGCGTGATCTGCATGTTGTAATTATACACCACTTCGCGATTGTTCGTCTTATTTTTGTTTCCGTCAGTTCGACCGCTGTATACCCGCGGGTATCCGCATGACCTTGCCGCGCGTCATAGTCTGTAGTTCCCCGCACGAAAAGCAGAAAAGCCCTGTAAATACAGTGTTTTCGTTGTTTTCGCCATTCACCGTACTGGGTACAACCCCAGCAGTTTCAAGGCTCGCTCCTGAACGGGCGTTGCATCGCTGATGACGGAGAATTTTGGTTCCTCTGTTTTTCCTTTCTTTTTCTGCTCTGTTTTGGCGGGGACTGGCATCTTCTGGGCCTTGTCCTCCACCGCGTCGTCCTTCAGACGCATTGCACAGGTATTGCGGGTCAGAGTGCCCAAGGCTCCCAACAGCGAGGCAACGCTCTGCAAGGGCAGCCCATCCTGGGTTTTGTGGGAATGTTTCTTTGCCAGAATGGACGCCGACGGTTCCGGCGGCAAGTCTAATACTCCCCAAAAACTGGGCGCTCTGCTAAGGTAGTTTTTTCCGAGTTTTCGGAGTCTATTTTATGTCGGTAAAACGTCGTCAGTTTACGTCGCAGTTCAAAGCCAAGGTGGCCATGGAGGCGATGAAGGGCCAGCGGACGATTGGTGAGTTGGCGGGTTTGTATCAGGTTCATCCCTCGCGTAT
>DAIDJN010000024.1:0-3202 GCA_027451365.1 Phycisphaerales bacterium
AGCTGGCTACGACACAGGAAGATCAAACTTCGCTGCTGCTTTACAATATGATTCTGGCCAATGACATGACAGCGGCGCAAGCTGGGGAGCTTAGGTTATTGGGTTGAGCGTGGCTGTAATAGCACGACAACGGTTGCTGAACCGCAAGGCGTTCTGGTATATAATTTCGCGGACTCAACTTTCCACAGAGCCTGTTTTGATGCGTGGAATGAGCGTGAACCGTTTCTATTCGCCTACGGCCGATTTCGGGAGGTGGTCGCGAAGAGGCCAACAGATCTGAGGGACCAAGCAAAGATTGACGAGTGGCTTGCTGGCGAACGGGAGGAACTTCGGCAGGACCTGGGCCTCGATTAAATTGCTTTATTGGCTTGGCCTGTTATAAGGCGAAAATGTCCGGAGCGCGATCTGGAGAAAGTTCGAATTGATTACAATCATCCTAGGTCGAAATATGAGGAAGAACCCATAGGAAATGCCGGTATTAATTGCAGAATATCAAGGCGTTTTGAGCTGCGGCGCAGGTTTGCGCGTATTCCGGGACCGCGTTCCATCGCCAGTTACGACGAACAAGCCCGATAGACCGAATCATGTCGCGATACAATCGAGAGTTTGCGGCGTCCATGCCGCAATTGGCAATCGTCGGCGGGGAAGACGGCGGGTGTCACGCGGAGCCGCGGAGTTCGCGGAGAACGGACCTGACCTCGGATTTCGCGACTGCCGCGGGTAACGGGACTTCCGATCTGCCGGGATCAATTGTACCTGTTGTATTGCAACAGTTAAAATATCGCGAAAAGGTCTGGGGCGCGGTGTTCTGGACGCGTAAAATTGAGGGCTGGACCTTTTTGGGCACACCCGAAATATGGACAAACTCAGTCTGAGCTTCCCTTTTATGGCCGGTTCGGGGAAAATGGGCGATATGTTCGGTGATGGATCCATCTCATTTAGGGAGTTTGCAATGCGGGAGCCGGTGACGCTAGCCGCTATCCAGGACGCTGTCTTTCAATTTCTAAAAGGGCAGGACGATTGCGCATTGTTTGGTGCGCAAGCGGTCAACGCCTATGTGGACGAACCACGAATGACGCAGGACGTGGATGTGCTGTCCATTCGGGCGCAGCAATTCGCGCAGGAATTGTGCGAGCATTTGACGGAAACATTTCGCATAGCGGTGCGTGTGCGCACGGTGAGTGGTGGCCGCGGATATAGAATTTTCCAGAAGCAGAAATCAGGAAATCGGCATTTGGTGGACATCAGGCCGGTCGGGTCTTTGCCGGCTTCCCGTCGTGTGAAGGGCGTGCTGGTCCTTTCGCCGGAGGAATTGATTGCAGCGAAGGTTATTGCCTGTTGCCGCCGTCGGGGAAATCCCAAATCATTTACGGACCGGAGGGACCTGGCTGAACTGCTGCTGCGCTTTCCTAAACTAAAATCTGAAATGGGTGCCGTCCGTAGATGTTTGGCATCGGCTGGCGCGGATGCGGCCATTCTTTCTGAATGGGGAAAAATTGTTGCCGAGAAAATTTCGCGCGGACGGGAAAGCGACGAATTTTAGCCCGGCATAAACGCCGATGGCACCTACCAAACCGAGCAGATACAGAATATCACCGTCGGCCAGACGGTTCTGACCAAGAATCAGAATGATCCCAATGGCCCGCTTCAGCAGGAAACGGTTACCGCGGTGCAGGTGCATACCGTGTATGCATTGCGGGATGTGACAATACAGAACGCTGATGGCAGTGTGGAAACAATCGACACCACGGACAGCCACCCGTTTTATGTGCAGGGCCAGGGCTGGGTGTCCGCCGATGATTTAACGGCGGGTGAAACGCTCAGTACGCCCGATGGGCAGACGGCGACGGTGGTGGGGACGACAACGGTTGCTGAACCACAAGGCGTATTGGTATATAATTTCACAGTCGCCGACGACCACACGTACTTTGTGGAGGGCTTTGGCAGCGCACCCAACGCGGATGGCACAACTTCAGCAACTGGAAGTTCCGCCGCCCCGCTTGATGCGGTGTGGGTGCATAATGAATGTGGCGGAGGTTTTAAGTATCCTAATCGTTTCAATTTTTCCGAGGCGAGCCGCGGGTCGACTGCGGGTGCCGCAACCGGCAGTAGTTTGGCACGGAATATAGAGGAGGCACTTGCAATAGAGGAGGCGAGAGCTAACCCAACCTTGGGTGAAGCAATTCGTGGCATAACGATGGCTGACCGGAGGTGGCCCGCTTCGGAGGGCTGGGTGAAGATGCAATATGTGAAAGCCGTATCATACGGTAAAATTATTGTGCATTATGTGCTGAATGAGCTGACTGCGGCGGTTGATGATTTGAAAATAAAAGTACAGGGTACCGACATTCCGCCCTGATACTGCTTCCGGTCGGTCGGGACTTCCATTCGTGGAGAAATACATGCGCGTCCTTGCAAAATGGAACAATTGGCGAAATTGCCCAGCGCTGGCGGCCAAGATGTTATACCCTTCTAATGGAGAATACCGGTGGATAAAGGTCGGCGCGGAATATGACGTACATGCGGTTTCCGTGTCGGACGGTATCGTGGAATTCCAGATTATTTCATCGGAATGGCCTTTCTTTTATCCTGCGGCACTCTTCGAGGTCATTGAAGGTGGGTTGCCCAGTGATTGGATTTGCAGGACGTTCAATAATGGCCGTCTTCAGATGGTTATTGGTCCAGAATTCATGGCTAAGGATGTGGAATCTTATTCAGCGACTCTGGAAATGAACCCACCACAATCCGATCTTTTTTGGGAACGGATAAGACGTATCGAGGCGCAACAGCCGAAGGGCAACGCCACGGTATTATTGGATAGTTGGATGCAATGTCCACTTTGTGAAGAGGCTTGGGAGGAGAGGATCAGGGAGGCCATAGTTAAGTGCCCAAAATGTAATTCGGTATTACACAATCCGCTTTATTCGACGGGATAGCTTATGGGTTGCCGCCGGCTGGCCAGACGGCGATGGTGCAGGGCAAATTCATATAGAGTGCCATGTATATCAAGTGTGATTTTGATAGCGTACCTCACGCGTCAGCGGATGTTATTGGGGCAATAAATGTCTGGCGACGGTGATTATCGGAAAAAAGGGATGATTTTGCGCAGCAGCTACCTTACAGCCCATCCATGTTTGGATTTTTGACTGGGTGGCGGGAATTGGCGTTGGAAAAGCCCAATGCGGGATCTTATCCGTCGCCT
>DAIDJN010000025.1:0-45097 GCA_027451365.1 Phycisphaerales bacterium
ATGCCAAAATGCGCGACGATCTTCATTGGATAACCCATCCCGCTGTTTCACTGCTGACTCCTTGAAACTCTTCAACAATCAAAGAATCAAAATTTACACCGCTAGAAAATTCCCGCCAGATGGGGTTCGCGGGACGTTTACGAATATTGGCCGTTGAGATTGCGTTCTGTCAATATGTTTGTAATAATTACCGCATGAAATTACTAACGGTAGAAGTGAGCAATTATAAATCGGTGCGCCGATCTAATCCCTTTAATATCGGGGATATTACCTGCCTTGTTGGAAAAAATGAGGCTGGGAAAACGGCCTTGCTTGAGGCACTCTATAGGCTTAACCCAGTCGTCCCTCAAGATGCCAAGTTTGACGTAACTGATGACTATCCGCGATCCGATGTTACCGACTACGAACATGGGATTGAGACCAAGAAACTCCAACCAGCGACAGTGGTAAAAGCGGTTTTTGCTCTTGACGTGCAGACTGACCTAAGGGAAGTGTCGGAAAAATTCGGTGATTCGGTAATTCCCGCCGATGGGGAAACATCGACACCAACACTGACACTTTCCAGAGGTTACGCGAATAAATTGTATTACGATATTACTATCGATGAATCCGCCGCAGTCAAGGCACTTGTAGTTAATGCCCAACTTCCACAACAGATTGGTGATGAGGCGGCAAGAAAAACTACACTGAAGGAACTTGCGGATTACCTATCGCAACAAAGCGAGAGGCAGGTAAAGGAATATACCGAGGCTAATTCAAAAGCACAAACCATTGCTGATGCAACCCAGAAGGCGAAGGCGGTGGATACGGCAAAGGCACTCGCGGAAACAGAAGGCACAAAACAATTGCGGGGGCTATTAACTGAAGTGTTAAAAGTTGGGATCAGAGAACATATTTGGGATCAATTTCTGAAGGTTAAGGTTCCGAAATTCCTGTACTTCGATGAGTACTATCAGATGGAAGGTGCTGTTAATCTTGAAAAGCTTAAAGAACGGCTGGCGAATCCCGGGCAGTTACTGCCACCTGATCGACCAATGTTGGGGCTAATCGATCTTGCCCGGCTTAATATTGACCAATTGATTTCACCGGACCGAACCCAATCGCTCATCAATAAGCTAGAGGGTGCGTCCAATCACCTATCGAGACAGGTTCTAAAATATTGGTCACAGAATAAACACATTCAGCTTCAATTTGACGTTCGGACAGCGCTTCCAAATGATCCACCTGGGATGCAACAGGGTCACAACCTTTGGGGAAAGGTTTACGATTCGGCACATCAAGTTAGCACGGCATTGGGGGTGCGTTCGCGGGGCTTCGTTTGGTTCTTCTCCTTTCTGGCATGGTATTCGCAGCAACGCAAAACGCAGGAACGACTAATCCTGTTACTGGATGAACCTGGCTTATTTCTCCACGCAAGTGCACAGGACGACTTCCTTCGTTATATAGAAGCAGAGTTAAAGGATCATCAGGTTATCTATACTACGCACTCGCCATTTCTTGTCGACGCAAAACATTTTGATCGAGTACGCATCGTAGAAGACAAGAGTATGGAAACGGAAAAACAATTGTCGCCTGACGAACAAGGAACGAAGGTGTCTACCGATATACTCCACGTTAGCAAAGGAACATTGTTCCCATTACAAGGAGCGCTTGGTTATGAAATTGCGCAAACGTTATTCATTGGGCCAAACAGCTTAATCGTGGAGGGTGTGTCGGATTTAATGTATTTACAGACGATGTCGTCTCTTTTAAGTGCAATGGGTCGAGAGAGTTTGCGAAAAGAGTGGGTGATAACCCCGGTTGGCGGAGCGGACAAAGTGCCTACGTTTGCGGCGCTCATTGGCATTCAAGCGGGTATGAATGTTGCGACCCTTATCGATTTCAAAACAAAGGATCGGCAGAGTATTGAAAATCTCTACAAGGAAAAACTGCTCAATAAAACACATGTATTAACCTTTCACAATTTCACTGGCACATCAGAAGCTGACATTGAGGATATGTTTGAGCCGGACTTTTATTTGGGTCTAGTGAATAACGAATACAATAAAGAAATTTCGATGCCGTTAAATGTTGGCCAACTTCCAGAGGTGGGTCATCGGATCATCCCACGTATTGAGACGTTGTTAAAAAAATCAGACATTGCACTTAATCACTATAGACCGGCCAGATATTTTGCCGACAATCTTTCTAAGCTTGAGGTTGCGTTGTCAACAGTAACACTAGATAGATTTGAGCAAGCGTTTATTGCTTTGAATAAACTGCTATAATTCCTGTTTATTTGTTGTTGGTTTCTCCTTCGGTTTAGGTCCCATCACCAAAACCGCGTCCGAATATACGCCGATCATTTACACCAATCCGGCTGCTAACTGGTACATCCGCCCCGGCCACCCAATAAAAGATATATGGACGTTGCGTGGCTATACACCACCGCGAGCAGATTCAATCCAGCCATGGCCCGACAAGCCAAAGAGGGTGTGGGTGAGGGGACCACCACCGAACGGCGTTATTACATCAGCAGCCTGCCGGGCTGTAATGCCAAACGTATGGCCGAATGCCTGCGGGGCGACGGGGGTCTGAAAATTGGCCTGCATTGGATACTGGACGTGGTATTTCGGGAGGACGAATGCCGCATCCGTAAGGGGTAAGGGGCGGAAAAATTCTGTCGGCTAAGCGGGTTCGACCTGAACCAGCACAACAAGGAAAGCAGCACGAAAGCAATGAGCTTCCATCGCAAACGCAAGCGTTCTGGCAGAAACATGGGGTATTTGCTCTAACCCCTGCTCTCTTGATTCTACATGCGATTGCCATGGCCAAGTGGGATAGCGGAAGCAATTGGCAGATTGAATCGGGCGGTCGGCTATGCCACCGAAGCGGGATTTTAATCATCTCTTGCAATTACATCGAAGCTGCATTATTTTCGAGAAGTTAAATAAATGGGTTTCGCAATCCTTTTTTGGAGTCAAGCATGTCGGAAAGCCCGACCGAAGTTTCCCTAAAACGAATGGCTGAAGAAATTTTCAGTTTTACAAAGGAATCGTGGCTTTCGCGCCTGGCTGCAAGGCATCAGGGCGAGGACCCGTTGTCCGAGACTCAGTTTCTGACGCTGGATTTCCTGGCCACCTCCGACGTGCCGCAGACAGTGGGCGACATTCAACGCAATATTCATGTTGTGCCGGCGCAAATGTCACGGATTATCCGTTCGCTGGAAGGAGACTTTGACAGTCCGTTAATCCGCTGCGAACTAAATCAAACCGACAAACGCCGAATTGATGTGTTTATGACCGACGATGGACGGAAGGCCTATTCAGACTTTTTGAACGATCGATTGGAACGAACCTGTCGGTTGCTGGCCGGAATTTCCGAGCGCGATCGCGCGGAATTTGTCCGCATTTGTGCGGTCATGCGGACGGCCACCAAAGTGGCCTCGACCTGAAGCAATCCACAACTGAGTTGAACTTCGCATTTCCAGAACATCCAGAAACAGCGAGAGCAATTCACGGCTGCGAGTCTGTCGGTAGTAAGCGTGAATGCCAAGAAAAAGGAACTGGTGGGAACTTTAAAAATCCCGAAGTCGCCTGCCGCCGAAAGCCCGACACGGTTCATACCTATGACTTCGTCCACGTGTCTGTGCGTGGGCTCACCCCGCGGCGGCCAGAACGCCGCCGTCCTGGCCAACAATACCAGCACCTTCCGACGCCACCAGTTACGCCCCCCAGTCGTGCTTGATCCAACTGTTGGCCAACCTACCGACTACTTCAAAGGACCAGCTTGCCAGTTGGCTGCCGGACGCCTGGAAACTAAGACAATTGGGGCAGCTGGCGGAAAACAAAAGTATCCTGCCGACGCGGCAGGAATAACAGCCTGTTTTTCATACATGCCTACGATCCAAATTCAGAAAAAAACAGAATAGACGCAATTTGTAATGCGGAATCGAAACCGTTGAACAAACAAATAATCCGAATTTACGCCGCCGGAAAATTCCCGCCAGATGGGGCTTGAGGGACCTTTACGATAAAAAGAGCCGAATCAGGCTTTACCACCCGTTAATTTGCCACCCAGCGAGCCGACACTGGTGGACGGGTTGTTTTCGAGAATTTTCTCCCATTCGTCGGGCGAAAAGTGGCGGGCGGATTCCAGTGCGGATGGCAATTTTTTGAATTCCGTTCCTCCGCAGATTTTCTCTTGTACCCAAGCGTTATTGCAAACATCCGGCTCGCAATTGCATTGTTTCCGCAACATTTGCTTACACTTTTCGGTCGTGATGCGATCTGTCGGCCACGCACCGAGGTGTGCAAGTACCCAGGCATCAAAGCAGGGATTTGAAAGAGCCACATGAAATTTTTTCTGGCGGCATCGCTCTAGGGTCGTGGTCAACAAGGTGCGTTCGGCGTCTCCCTCGGCATCAAATACGCACCAGATTTCATCGTAGGAACGGTCCTTGGACAATTTTTCGACAGTTTCCAACACTTTTACATGCTTGCCACCGTGGGTTAATTCCACACTAACCGACAACCGCTCGCGTGCAAATTTTAAGCTTTTGAGGGCATTGAAATAGCTTAGCTCAAAATTACCTTCACAGACAATAAGAATCGGGCTGCGTGTTTGGATAACCCGTTTTCTGGGCCGCAAACTTATCCATCGCGCCCGCCCAAAGCCGGACTGGTCGCCGGCAGCGGCCGCCCCGACAGCGTTGGCCCAAAGCTCCCAATACCTCCATAGCGGCCCACAAGGTAGTTCTTCTCGAACGCTTCAGAGCTTCGGGTATATTTATCGCGATGGAAATTGCCAAGGCTGAAAAGATCAGTCTGGCCTGATGGCGATTTCTCCATAAGCCAAATCTGGTCTTTGCGAAATAATTCGCGGGACATCAGTTGGCTGTGATGCGTGGTAAAAATAAATTGGGCGCCATTTTTATTATTATTATTATTGGGGTTTTGAAACAAAGCAACTAATTTTTCCGCCAACAACGGGTGTATATTAGAACCAAATTCATCTATCACAACCGTTGCGCCATCGCGCACGGCCTGAAAGATATACCAAAACAATTGAGCGAATAACTGCGTACCAAGAGATTCGTCCGAAAAGCCAAATTCAATGCTCTTTCCGTCCGTCCGGAGGTGCTCGGAAAGCAATTGGACCGGCCGACGTAACCGTGCAAATTGCAGGGCAACTTCGCCAGCGCGATCACCATGATGCGGAGCAAGTGTTTGACGCAGTTGTTCAATTTCCTGTATCGTCGGATCCGCAGGAGTCTGAACGCGAAATCCATTTATTCCAATGTCTGCATCGCGAATCGTCTCGATCAGTTGATCGCGAAATAAGCGATCCTCTTGCACGCTCTTCGCCAGATAATTTGGCGGCGCGCCGCCAATCTGGAAAGACGCTATTCGCAAATTTTGTGACAGGAAGGTGAGAATGTCCCGCAGAAGCGGGACATTGAGATTCGCTCCGGAAGATAAGATTAATGCATTATCGCGCGTTAGCTTGGGGACGTTCTCTTTGGCCACCCGATCAAATTCGTTTCCAAACTCCACATTGGCGGCATCCGCAACCTTTTGCTCGTGCCGCTGGAACAATACCCGCGGGTCACCAGACTTCAATTCCTCCTCCAGTTTTTCAGCCACAATTCGCTCTGAAACCGCGGAAAAGCCGTAGCGAAAGACCCGTCCTCGCATGACAAAAGCAAGCTCGAACCGGCACGGCCTTGTCTCCCACGCGGGATCAAGCCGATAAATTTCTATTCCTGGAATTAGACCGCCAGGATTCAAACTAATTGCTGAGAACTGAATGATATTCAGGAAAACCTGGAACGCCCGCACTAGATTGCTTTTCCCAGATGCGTTATGCCCAAAAATGGCCGCCGTGCGTACTACAGATGGAAATCCGGCCACCGGTGCAAAAAAGTTCTCCGGCTTGTTCTGTTCCTTACCCTTGATCAGGCTAAGGGTTTGGGCTTCCCCAAAAGAGCGAAAATTCTCAACGGTAAACTCGTATATCATAAATTATCCGGCCAACTGGACCGACTATAACCGCTGGCCTTTCCATGGCCGAAAGCCCTCTGGGTCATCTTATCCATATCGAATCAAATTGCAAATTTTATGCAACTTAAATCGAAAAGTACTAAGTTATAGCCTAAAATCTAGACGATAATACATATTATTCGTCTTTGTAAAAAAAACGCGGTCTTTTTCAGACTGCCCCAAACCGTCGTCTTATTTGGCAATATGTCGCCTACTGCGGATACAGGCGCAGGTTCCGGAATTCAAATGGAACGCGCACCACGGTACGGCTTGAGGGGGCCAGCCAAGACAGCCGAACGGGCGGGCCGAAATGGATAACCGGCTTCGGCGCAGCCTTGGTCTGCGGCGCGGCGAAAGGCACACCAGATATGCTCGTAAATCCTCCGGGCGCCCCAAAAGAGTTGTCCGTCGGAGGCTTGGTTGTATAGACCATTTTTCCCAGACCGGTGGTATGGCAACCGCAGTCACTTTCATAGTCTGAAAAATAGGCGTGATTCTGAGCATCATACACAATCGGCACCTTGCCGCTGAAAATCACCTGTTCGTCATGATCAGTTATTTTTTTCTGGGCGGCGGTCATCGCCTGCCGATTAAACCCAATGGGTGTAACGGCAAAGTGCAAGGTGTAGCGCTTTTTGGCCGCTTCCCAAAGCAGCGGAAAAAATTCCACATTGCACCCAAGTATCTCGACGGTGTGCGGCGTTTGCAGCGTGCCGGCCGAAAAGGCTATATGCCGGTGGCTATGCAGAAATTCCATTGCCACAGAACCCTTTATCAGTTTAATCATATTAGAATCGCCCGACGGAGAGGCGATTTGGATTTGCAGGCTTTGCCGCCAAGTGCCAGCCGATGAAGACGATACATAGGAAAACATGCCGCCAGCCAGCCCTTTGGGCAGAAGCAACGATCGCCCATGATTGTCCAAGGCCCGCGCAATGCGCAGATGCCCCACCGAATAATGCTTGATGGCCGGAGGTATAAACATGCAGGCACTCAATTGAAGGCAGCCCTGCCGCACCACTTTCGCCGCATTAAAATTTATATTTCCCTGAAACGATGCCCCCGTCGGCTGGAAAAGAATGGGCCCGGCACGCGACGCAAAATTGCCGATGATCATCGGGTTCTGCGCAACAGCGGCGACGTTGAGTTCGACCACACCTTTACCGCCAATCCATTGCCGATCCAGCACCAGGCCTGACCGCCTGAGAAACAGTCGCATCGCCGACCAGAAATCGGCACGCGTCACATCGAAATTCATCGGCTGGTTCATAGCCGCCGCTTCAGCTTTCACCACCTGAAACTTTACGCCCCCCTTTTGGCACAACAATTGAAAAACTTTTTCCGCAGGCGTATTTTTCAGATGCAATGTGACGCGGTCTTGGCTCATTTCAGCCAGAATTCGCTTGGCCGCGGGTGTCCGATGCCCCTGAAGAACAACCGACAACCTTACCGGTTGGGATACAGGGTCTTGCCCGGCGATTGCTGGCGAAAATCCACATACCGCCACGGCAAATCCCGATGCGAACGCCAGCGTCCGACCGATCGTTCGATTGATCTTGAGTTTCATGTGGTTCCTTTCCCCGGCGGTGGCCGGGCAAAATTAGTGCAACGGCGGCAGTGGCACATTGTGAAACACGAATGGAACGGTAACCCGCGTTTGAAATGCCGGCAGCGTCCACACCAGGCTTGCAGGCACAGGCAGCGGTTTGCCGGATTTAATTCGCTTCTTAAGCGCCGCAGTGGCAGCGACCGGAAGCGAACCACCTGACGGCATCGAAGGCGATTCGGCTGCAAGCAATTTTGCCTGCGCAGGCGAGGCCACGCGAATGACACAGGTTAAGGATGTTGGCGGCTGCCCATAATAGTCGGTGGAACTGTAGTCGGTGTAGCCGCCACCGTTGTTTATCTGTGCGACATAGCGCACATTTTTTGCACCGGAAAATACCAATCCTGCAGACTTCTGAAGCGCGTTTAATACCGCAAGTTGAGCAACGCTGAGAGTATGCGGCTTTGAACCAAGAAATTGCCGCGTCTGAAGCAGCATGGCAATCGTATAGGCGTTCATGGCGGCGTGATATATGGGGCGTCCGAATTCAATATCAAAACCGGCAAAAACCGCGGAGCGGCCGGAACGGTCGGCCAGATTTTTAATGCGCAGTTTCTGATTCCCCACGCCCAGATTCCAGAAAAGTTTTCCCCGCGCCAGTTTCACTCTCTGACCGATCTTTTTGGGAGCATTAAGAAACAAATTCATTGAATAGGACATCTGATGATCGTTGGAATAGGCGATGGTTGTGTTCATTTGGGCCAACTGTGCCGCAAGATTTGCCGCCATATTGGGCGGCAGATTGGCTGGCATTCCAAACGGCGCGTTGAGCAGATTCATCCCATTGTTATCAATCACCTGTGACATCGACACTTTTAACTGACCGGGTGGCCGTGGCGCACGCGGTTCATCAAAAATTCGGAGGTTAAAATCAATGTTATTAGAAGAAAACCCATTAGCCGGCTGTTTGGTCAATGCAAAATTCCGGCTGAAGGATAGCCCCTCCACCGCGAACAAATACCGCCCGGAAATGAAATAAGGCTCGGCTGGCCAAAGCAGTCCATCGGAGGGGCTGATCTCGATGGCACCGCCCTGCTTACGCCCGGCATAGCCGAGTGTCCAGCCAGATTGATGCAGAATGGCTTCCATGGCCTGCCAGAAGGGTACCCTCGTCAGGTGAAGGGTAACGGTGGGCGCTTTGGCGGGATTGGATTTAAGCCAATGATGCGGCAGGCCGGCCTGATTGCACAGGTCATTGACCGCACTACGCAAAGTGGCATGTGTCAGACTCAGGGATACCAGAGTGGGCAGCGTCGCCTCGGCAATTGACATGCGTTCCAACAGTGCGTTGATCCGGTGACGCAATACACGCGAATGGCTGGTGCGGGCCATTCGTTGCAACACTGGAATCCATGAAGAATCCAATGTTTTAAGTCTGTTTTCCGCTGCCGTCTTTTCCGCCGCATTGCTGGAAGCGGCCTGCTGAATCCAGAGCCTGCATTGGGCAATTTGCGCAGCTGACTTTTTGGCTGCGGGCAGCGCAGTGGCCCGCGCCACGGCCACACTGCCAAGCGCCAGAAATACTCCGGCAATCACCAGCATTGCCGCCATACGGACCCGGCAAGTCGCGATCCGGAAAGAGCGACGGATCTTTATAGGTTTCATTTTCGATACGTGCATGGGCGATCTCCCCAAAGGGATAAAAGTGTCACCAGCGAACGCGTCCGCACCGAGCTTGGATTTTGACCATTAGGCAGCAAACTCACTGATTAAAATACCCGCCGAGCGTGCCAGATGCAACTTGAATTATGACATTGCAACGCATGGGAGGTATGCCCGCTATTGTAAAGAGATGGCCACCCGCTCGCCGAAATGCGGTGTGTACCACCGGTCATCAGCGTTCCGTTATTTCAACGGCAAGTCGTGGCAAGAATTATTGACATAATCGGTCTGTCAGGGTGCCGGCCCAGCATGACAACCGTCATTCCGCCCCCAGCACTTGTGCCAAGTTTCCCGCCACTTCGCATCCGTGAAATTCAGCAACAATCCGGTACCTGCCGTCCGGATCAATCGCGGGCAGACAGCCCGTTCACCGCAGCCAGAATATCGCTGGCGTAACGGTGGGTGGATCCGCGCATCCGCAGCAGGCAGGTGCGACCGCGAAGTCCCATTTCCCGTGCCCCTGCGGCATCCTGAAGCCATTGGCGGACCGCGCTTGCAAGTGATGCGGCGTCATGCACCCGCACAGCCGCCTGGGCCGCGAGCAACGCCTCAACCGCTTCTGCGAAATTAAATGTGTGGGGCCCGAAACAGACCGGTCTGGCCAGCGCGGCGGCCTCAATCATATCGCTGCCGCCAAGCCTCACCAGCGACCGTCCGGAAAAAATTCCGAACGCCAGACCATACAGTTTTTTCAGTTCGCCCATCGTATCAAGCAGAACAATATCGGTTGCGGCCAAGGCCGGGCCGACGGTGCCATCCGGCCGCTCTGAACGACGGATTACCTTGAAACCGCGGGCCTCTATAGCCGCATGAACCGCGGCCACAACTTCGGGCTTGCGCGGCGCAATGGCCAATCGCAAATCCGGATAATCTTTGGACATCGCCTGATACATATCCAGCAGAGGATATTCCTCGCCCGGACCGGTGGAACCGCAGGCCAACACCTGATGGTGGTCTTGAACGCCTATTGCAATAGCCATTTCCCGCGATCCGGGAATCTGATCTGAAAAGTCTGCGGCATCATATTTCACGGTCGGAATGATTTCCACGCGATCGGCAGGGGCACCGAGGGCGGTAAACCGCTCGGCGATGGCCTGAGTCTGCACGCCAAACTTCGCCACCCGCGCAAACATCGCCGCCACCAGCGGTCGCACCAACCGGTAGCGACGAAACGATTTTTCTGTCAGTCGCCCGTTAATTATCCGCACTGAAATACCGCGGCGATGCGCGGCAAATATAAAATTCGGCCAGGTTTCCAATTCGACAAGCACAATGAACTGCGGCTGGACCGTCTCCAAAAACCGATTTACCGCACAGCTTATATCCAATGGAAAGCGCACCGGAACCACGCGAGCATCGGGCGATTGGCCGTAGATGGCCAGCGCGCGGGCCATGCCGGTATCCGTTGTGGTGGAAACAACAATCTGCAATCCCACATCCGCCGCCAGTAATTCCTCTATCAGCCGCCCCATCGAAAGCAATTCACCCACAGAAACACAATGCAGGAGAATTCGCCTGGGTGCGGCCTGACCCGCGGGAACTCTGAGCTTTTCGATGGCGATCGAATCAAGACAGCCAAGCCGACCGGCCCAACCATGGCGGTATTTGCCTGTGCGGCAGCTTTTATACAGCAGAAACGGAGAGCCTAGAATCAGGCCGAGCAGATAAATGATGTTGAGCATCCAAGACATAAGGCTGGCATCATAAGACCAGCCCGCGGAAGTTGCATCTGCCCGAAAAGTGAAAATCCGCTGAACGCCGTTGTGCCAATACAACCGGCCGCGGTTTTGCAGGATTATGCGCGAAGATCGAATGAAAATAATCAGACACCGCCGGCAGCACCGGGTGCGGATGAAAATAGTATGGCTGAATATTTGACAAAACAATCAAAATTGCGCATACTAAACAATTGCTGGGACACAATTTACATCCCTTACGCCGATTGCGCTTTATAAAGACTGGACTTATTGGTGCTTACATGATTTCATTGGATCGCACCTGCATGGAACACCTCGAGATTCTGGAGAATCTTGAACCCTGGGTTAACGAAAACCTGAGCCTTCTTCTGCCGATTCAAGACGCTTGGCAACCCGACGATTACCTGCCTGATTTAACCAAAGAAAACTGGATCAAAGAACTTGCTGACTTCCGCGCCATGGCCATTGAAATATCCGACGAAGCTCTGGTGGTACTGGTTGGCGATATGGTTACTGAAGAGGCTCTTCCCAGCTATTCCGTATCACTGAATTTAATCGCCCGCGATTACGAAGGAAACAATCCCAAAGCCTGGGCCAAATGGCTGCGAGGATGGACCGCGGAAGAAAATCGCCATGGAGATCTGCTTAACGCCTATCTGCGCCTGACCGGCCGCGTGAATATGCGGAGCATTGAAATTACGATCCAGAATCTTATTGCCAGCGGTTTTAACCCCAAGGCCTACCCCGACCCATATAACGGACTCGTCTATACCGCGTTCCAGGAACGCGCAACAAAGGTATCGCATTTTAACGTGGCCAAAATCGCCGGGACGCAGGGCGATGCGAATCTTTCCAATATCTGCCGGCGTATTGCGGGTGACGAAGCCCGTCATGAAAATTTTTACACCCGCGCCTTCGGTGAAGCCATGAAAGTGGACCCCTCTGGCTGTATTCTGGCCTTCCGCGAAATGATGCGAGGCTTGATCGCCATGCCCGGCCGACTGATGTACGACGGCAAAGACCCCTCTCTTTTTGATCACTTTGCCATTGTGGCCCAACGCATGGGCGTTTACACGGTGCACGATTACGCGGCCATTATCGACCACCTGGTCAAAACCTGGGATATTGCCGCACAAAGCGTCACAGGCAATGCCGCCCGCGCCCAGGAATATCTTTGTCGGCTGTGTAAACGGTATCTGTCACATGCTGATGAAATTGCGGCGTTCCAGTTGCGCCAGCCAGCGGTGGAATTCAGTTGGATTTACGACCGCAAGGTTTGATTGTCTCCTTAGGGCGGACAGATGAAACCAGCAACCAGGAATTCTGTCGGTGGTGGTTCGCCCGCCATTTCGGAGCGGGCCTGTTTCGGAACTGGGTTTATATTCTTACAAGCCATGACACACGTCCAGACGTAACGAAGCGAATCAGCCCGCATTCACGCACCAGACCCAACCAACCCCGCGTTATGACGAAATGGCGTTAAGTCGCGTTGGCCCATCGCGGCTTGAGCGACACTCCTTTGGCTGCCCGTTTACACCTGCACAGCGGGTTTTGGGTCTTGGCCACGAAAATTGGCCGCATCAATAGTTACGGCTTATTGTCAGCAACAGCCAAATAGGGTAAATTGCAGGTGGTGGAACGAAATGAAAATCTTGGAAAGGCGGCATATTTTGCTGATCCGCATTGGTTACGACATTTCGTTTGAGCTTACGGGCTTCACACCCATGCTGCTTCTGCTTCATGTGCGGCCCTGTCAGTATCATTTTATTCAAAACGAACAGGTGCAAGCACATCCGGCCGCCTCGGCCCAGATTTTTCTGGATCAATTCGGCAATCAGGCCATGCGATTTCTTGCCGCACCGGGCCTTCTTCGATTAAGCAATGATGCCGTGGTTGAAGTGGATGGTCGCGTGGATCTTGTGGACCATTCAGCCACGCAGCATCCGATACATGAATTGCCGGTGGATAAACTTCCATTTCTGCTGGCATCCCGCTATTGCGAGGTGGACAAACTCATGAATTTCGCCTGGCAGACTTTCGGATCCCTCCCACCCGGCTATCCGCGCGTGCAGGCGGTCTGCAATTTTGTGCACCAACACATTCAATTCGGATATCAATTCGCCCGCAATACCATGTCGGCGTATGATGTATTTGTCGAACGCAAAGGTGTCTGCCGGGACTTCACCCATCTGGCCATAACTCTGTGTAAATGCCTGGGAATTCCGACTCGTTATGCCACCGGTTACCTGGGAGATATTGGCGTACCGGCCGACCCGGCACCCATGGACTTTTCCGCCTGGTTTGAAGTTTATCTTTCCAACAGATGGTATACATTCGATGCCCGGCACAACACCCCGCGCATCGGAAGAATCGCCATGGCCTACGGGCACGATGCCAGTGATGCGGCCCTGACAACCTCGTTTGGGTTGACCACCCTTAAAAGCTTTAAGGTGTGGACGCATCAGGTTTAGCTGAAAATCACATTGCCTCCCAAGCCAAGGATTGTTGAAAACAGCAGCTGATGATTTGGACCAGAACTGATCCCGCGAACCGTTGGCGCGGCGAAGCGGATTATTGCCCCAGGGCCTCGGCATGGCGCCGTCGCCAGGAATTCATGGTCGGCGAGTCCTCCGCGACCACCCCGTTCGGCGTCACCAGGATCAATTGTTCGCATAATGGATCGCTGGTTTCAGCGTACCAGGCCGAAACCTGACGGCGAAACTTTTCCACCTGATCGGCACTTTCAATTTTAAACGCCAGCAAGGTATCCCGGTCCGGCATGGCGACCAGAAAATTATCCCCCAGCCGGCTGTGCAGCTTGGCATGCACGCTGGGCAGAAGAATGCGCGATGAATTCAGGTCATCTTTCCCCGAAAAACTGACCACGCGGCAGTCATCGCAGGACCCGCTGACAAGCTCCACACTGCGCGTGCGCCGATGCAGATTCAGCATCGCCTGTTTGCGAAGCGTACTGGGCGCAACGCCCCATCGGCGACGGTCCGCATGTGTCACCAGATTATCGATCTGATCAAGTCGATAGCATACCAGCAGACCGTTGGTCCATTCCTCGGTGAAAGTGTCCGGTGTGACCGATGTAATCTGATCTTCCGACATAAGCACCGGCACAATTTTTTCACGCAATGTCTGCCATTCCTCGGATGGAGTCCGCTCATCCGTTCGTTTAAGAAGCAGATCATCCAGAAAACTTTTCGTGGCCGCGTCCAGCGACTGCGGATGTCCAAGAAAATCCTGCAGCAACGGTGTCACATTGATACGAATACCATCCAGCGAAAGAGTCTGGTCATCCACGACATCGACCACTTTGGCCGGAAAAAGCCCGCGAGCCTGCAGGGCTACGGCCTTAATAAAACTGCCCTGAATCTGGGCGGTGGCGGGCAGCAGCCGAACACTGGAAATAATGCGGTCCTGTGTATTGCGAAGGTCCACCATACTTTCGGACGGCCCGTGGCAGATCGCCAGAAGCCAGCTTTCGCCACAGCCCACCGCCCAGAATCGCCAGTGCATAAGGGGTTTGTGCCCAAGCATATTGTGCAGCCATGTGGGGGCAAGGCCCGCGGGTTCAATCGCCACACAGCAGACCGTGGGATGATGCGTGCCGGCAATTTCACGGCAATCGCCTACGGGCCTAACCCCACGGTTGCGACGAATGTTCCGCATCAGCGCCAGTTTAAGATCCTGTATTGCCTGTTTGCGATCGATGGTGTTACCCGCCTGGCTTTCCGCGCTTGCGCCACCCGCATATTCCGGAAAAAGCTGAAGTTCCATGGCATGCTGAAACGCATTATCACTTAATCGCATCTGCCGGTCGTTCAGCAACTCACCGGAAAATTCGGGGGGGACGCGGAGCGCAAATCCGGTTGAAATTACATATCTCCATTCTGTCATATATTCACACTGTCAATCCGATCATTCCCGCCCGGCGGAACATCCGCCGCGCGTCGGGTTCCGGCTGCGAATCATCCGCCCGCTGGCGGGCGGAATGCCCGGACAAGGGTCCCAAAAAGCCGTTCAGGGATCACCGGTAATAAACCCCTGGCGGGCCGGCATTTGCCGCCGAACCGACACAATATCGGAAAGGCAGAAAGCACCAGTTCATGTATCGTCCCGCCTGGGACTGGTTCAATAACAAATTGAAGGGTTATGGGTATAGGGTAGATCGGGGAAGCTGTGACTCGCAAGAAACCAATGATTTTATCGGAACAATGTGAAAAGACAGCCCCGGCGATGTATATTCCGGCTATCGCGCCTCAATGGATACCCACGAATGGGGATGCGCACCACCGGGATATCGTCAATGGTCAGCCTATTGGATCGGAATGCAAGGTCCTTAAACCTGGCGCGCAGTCACAAACCGGGCCATCTGAATAAGGGTCAGGCGGGCGGCTGAATCCGCCAGAATATCCAGACAATCAATCGCCTCATCCACCAGATTCTGCGCCTTCTGCCGGGCATAGGCCATGCTGACACTGGGAATCAGAAGCTGGCGCACACGTTCCACACGGTCATGCTCATTGGACTCCAGCAGCCCAATCAGCAGTTCCCGGTGCGATGGAGCGGCATGGGCCAGGAAATGAATCATCGGAAGGGTGAGTTTTCCTTTTTCAATATCCGTTCCCAGCGACTTTCCCACGGTGGATTGAGTACCCACAATATCAAGTACGTCATCGACAATTTGAAATGCCAGGCCAATCAGCCGTCCATAGCGGGCCAGCGCCTCCACCGCCGGACCATCCCCTTCTTCCGCAGTTGCGGACTCACGGGCACCAAGTCTACAGGAGGTTTCTATAAGGCTGGCCGTCTTGCGGTAAATAATGTCGAAATAGGTGGCTTCATCGAGCGCCCAATTGCCCCGATTGAAATTCTGCGTCAGTTCACCCTCGCACACAATATTGGTCGTCTGTCCGATTAATCGCGACGCGGCCTGGCTTTCAAGACTGCTGCACAGGTGAAAGGCATGGCTGATCAGCAAATCGCCCAGCAGAACCGCGGCCTCGTTGCCATGCAGATAATTGATCGTCGCCCCGCGCCGGCGCACTTCGGCATTATCCAGAATGTCATCATGAACCAGCGTCGATACGTGCACCATTTCCACCACTGCCGCCAGCGTAATGTGCGCGTGGCCGATTCTGCCTGAACCGGCATTGCACGCTTGCACCGCCTGCCCGGACAGCAGAACCAGCACCGGACGAAGCATTTTCCCGCGAAACCGGCCCACATGCGTCAGCAACTGTTGAACATGTGGAAGGGCACTGCTTAATTCTGTACAAAACAGATCATTGACGGCGGCAAGATGCGGATCAAGATTTGCAGCCAAAATAGCTTCATCGGCAAGCGTGGGCATAGCAGGTTTCCGCAGTCGCAAAACAGACCGGAGGAATTTTCTGCCCTCGCTTCCGTGCGATGGCTCCAACCGGAAATTCAAATCCTACTGAAAGTATAGAAACCTGCGATACCTTTGTCCAATCATATTTATTTCCCCAACTTTGCAGCCGGAAGAATAACGGCCAACCTCCCGTCCCGCAACCGGTCTGAAAATTCCACGCCACAACATCAATCCGTGGCAAAAACTTTCGCTTGCACTACCATGACGTTCATTCCTCGTACGCCACTCGGTCACACGCGGACGTACGGTCGGCAGATTTTGTGGATTTCGCTCGGAGACACCTTATGCGATATCGTAGCCCGATTGCAGTCGTGTTAATGGTGATGGCTCTCGTCACCCTGTCGGTAGCCCGGGCAGGATGGCCCGCGGCAAACCGGGCGCCCTCGAACAAAGTCATTCCGGTCTGGCCAAATCTGAAAGTACCACAGAACCAGCGGGCCAGAAATCTGCACCGCTGGCCGACACTTACCGAGTATCTTCTGCCGACGGGCAAAGCCAATGGTACGGCCGTGGTCATTTGCCCTGGCGGCGGTTACGTCTATGAAGCCGTGCGGCATGAAGGCTACGCCATTGCCCAATGGCTTAATACGCTGGGAATTCAGGCCTTTGTCCTGAATTACCGGCTGCCACAAGGCGGCCTTCCCCCCGGCGGCGTGCCATGGCCGCTACAAGATGTGCGCCAGGCCGTGCGAATTGTCCGTGCCAATGCCCGGCGATGGCACATTAATCCGAACCGTGTTGGCGTGGCGGGCTTTTCAGCGGGCGGCCATCTGGCAGCCATGGCTGGCACGCTTTTTCTACCCGGCAATCCCAATGCGGTTCATGCGCTCGACCGTTTCAGCACGCGACCGGATTTTCTGATTCTGGGCTATCCGGTCATTTCCATGATTCCCGGCATCACGCACCCCGGTTCACACGACGCTTTGCTGGGCCAGCATGCACCGCTGGCACTGGATCGCTACTTTTCCGCAGATTTAATGGTAACCAGCCTCACCCCGCCAAGCTTCATTTGCCTGGCGCGGAACGATACAGTGGTGCCACTGGCCAACAGCATTCGCTTTTACCGGGCACTTAAACGCAACCACATTCCCGCGGTTCTGCGAATTTACAATAAAGGTGAACATGGTTTCGGACTCGGACTGACCGGTACGGATTCCACCCGTTGGCCAGCATCGTGCGCTCGCTGGCTTATGAAAATCGGCATGATCAAACATCCGGCTGCGGCAACGAAATAAACCGAGAACACCATGATTCTGGCTGGAATTGATGAAGCTGGCTATGGCCCGCTGCTTGGACCGCTGGTGGTCTGTGCCAGCGCGTTCGCCGTTCCCGGCGATATGCAGGATCAGATACAACACGGCGACTTTACGGTGGCTGAAACTTTGTGGCCGTTGCTGAAACGTGCGGTGGCCCGTAAGGGACCGCTGCGTGATGGCCGCCTTGTTGTAGCAGACAGCAAACTGGTCCACGCAATGACGGGTGGCATCGGCCTGCTGGAACGAACCGTTCTGGCCATGATTCTTCAGCCTGCCGCGGCCAGAACCGTGGAAGAAATGCCTTTCACTACCGCGCAATTGCTTACCTCATTGGGCGTTCCGCTTCCAAATGGCGTGCCGCCACTTGCTTCGCCGGCCCGGCCGGAAGGACCAGTCGTCCGCGACTTTCAATTTTTTCCGCCGCAGCCGTGGTATGGCCATGCTGCAGCGGGCGCCCCAGCCACAGTGCCCGCCTTTACCTCCCGGGCGGGTCTGGGCATTGGAGCATCCATGTTGGCTGGCGCGCTGGCGGCGGCGGACATTTCTCTGGCGGCACTCTGGGCAATTGTCGTTGATGAAGATTTATTTAACCGACGGGTGGCCGCAACCGGGAACAAAGCCACTACGCTAGCCTCGGTGACTTTTACACATATCGCCCTGCTTGCAGACAGATTTGCCGGCCGCGGCCTGCTGCTGGTGGTAGATAAACAGGGTGGCCGCACACATTATGTACACGACCTTTTGCAAACTTTTCCCGACTGGGCACTCAAGATACTTAAAGAAACGCCCGAAGAAAGCAGTTATTTTCTGCATCATGGACAGCGGCAAATGCTGCTGAGCTTTCGTGAAAAATCAGAGTTGACTTCTTTTGCAACCGCGCTGGCCAGTATGACCGCCAAATATCTGCGCGAACTGCTGATGGCCCACTTTAACGCATGGTTCTGTGCGCGAATTCCCGGTCTTAAACCAACGGCGGGTTATTATCAGGATGGAAAACGCTGGCTTGAAGATGTCGCGCCGCATTTGGCGGCATTGAATATAAGCCACGACCAGTTAGTTCGGATAAAATAGTTTGCCCGCCACTGGCAATTGGGGTCGTGATTGATCGCCAATTGTCCTCAAAGCGGAAATTGTAACGCCTGCTTCGGCAATCACCTGAAGCCGCGCCCGGCGGCCCGGAGCCAGGTGCAAAGCCACAGGGTTTATCGCCAGCGGCATTTGCTTTATGCTTAAGCTGGCCTGAATGCATAATTAAGGAATCAGCCGCATGGCGAAAGAAAAGCGAATCAATGCTCCCTTCAAACTTTGCCCGGTGATGGTAATTACCGGCGAAGAACAATTTTTTCGCAGACAGGAATTGGATCAGATTCGTGCGGCGGTTTTCGGCAAAGAACCTTCCGGACTCGGTTACATTCTGCCCGACCCGTCCCTGGGCATCACGGCGATTCTGGACGAATGCCGTACCGCGGGCATGTTCGCGCCCAAAAAGCTGGTGGTGGTTTCACCCGCGGATTCACTGTTTAAGGGCGGTGGCAGCCGTGCCGCCGTGGCGGACGATTCCGCTGAAGATTCAGCCGATGAAGAACCAGCCGACACGATCGAAAGCGGTTCGGGTTCTGGAGCAGCGCGGGAACTGCTGCTGCGATACGCACAAGCCCCTGCCGACGGTGCCACATTGGTGCTTGTATGCAATACTTGGCTGAGCACCACGCGCCTGCATAAATTCCTTCAACCCATGGGAGCAATCCGCTGGTGCGAACCTGTGGACCTCGCCGACGCCGTGGGCTGGCTGACGCGCCGGTGTAAATCTGAATATGGCAAAACCATCACACCACCGGCGGCGAACCTGCTTCTGGAACTGGTGGGTGCGGATTTATCGCATCTGGATGGAGAACTGGCCAAGCTGTCGCTTTATGATTTGAATTCCACCACAATTACTCCCGAAATGGTCAATCTGCTGGTCGGGTTCCAGCATGAGCAGCAGGTCTGGGCGCTGATCGACGCATTGGCCGTGGGCAACGCCGCCGCAGCGCTGGCCACACACGATGAACTCTGGCAGATGGATCACAAAATCGGATACACACTGGTAGGCGCAATTTTTTACTGGCTGGGCCAGGTCATGCGCGCCCGGGAAATGCTCGACCGCCGAATACCGGAAGCTGAAATTTCCAAAGTTCTGAGGCTTTGGCAGCGCGGCGCGCAAACCATCGCCCTGGCCAAGCGGCTCGGCATAGCCGGCTCGCGGCGCATCAGCGCGGCACTGCTTAACGCGGATATTGGCGCAAAAACCAGCCTCGGCAACCACAAACGCAATATGGAAATATTCATTGTGCAGCTTTGCTCTCGTACCGCCTGATGACTGGTCGCCCGTCGCCTTGCCGGGGATATCTGCTATTATAAATTGAGTATGACTGACCAGAATTCCGAAGCATTCAAATATCCACCAGCACCAGAATCAGCCGAAGGCACAGAGTGTCCCCCCCCGCCGCCCCAGACACCGTTTACACGTGCATTATTTCTTTTAATCGCATTCCGCGTCACGCGCAACATTGCCGCAGGTATGATGATTGTCGCACTCCCCTATCTGGTACTTCATAACCTGCACGACACCTCGCTGACGCTGGGAATTTTGTATGTCGTCGGAGTGCTGTCCACCGCCATCCTGGCGGTGGCGGCCGGCCAACTGGCGGACCGCTGGAGCCAGAAAGGAGCCCTCATTATTACGGGGTTTATGGTGCCCGCCAGCGCCCTGATGGTATATGCCAATCAGTCTCTGCCCATGCTGATGGTTGCTGCGGTGATGGGTGGGTTCGCCGCGACCGGCTCATTGATCGGTGGCGGCATTGGCGGCGCGGGCCAGCCCGTGCAAAGTGCCATCATTGCACGCATTTCCACGCCGGATAACCGCACACGTTATTATTCGGTTCTGGCCTTCTTAAGTGGTTTGGCTGGCGCGGGCGGCGCGTTGCTGGTGCCCTGTTTTTCCGCACAAAATACATTTCTGGCAGCCGGGCTAATTTCCCTTGCCGGCGCCGCGGTCGCAATGGCCATTACACTTCCCGCCGCGCAGGCCGCGCCAGCCGTCACGCGCCGGCAATCGCAACAGGCAATCCGACATTTCAGCATTACCGGAGCACTCAACGGTTTAAGCCAAGGATTGGTTACGCCCTTTCTGATTCCCTTTTTTGTGATGGTGTACCACACACCCAAGGCCAGTATGGCGGTGTATACCGCCATCGGCAGCATCCTGGGCGCGGTGGCATTGCTCACCGCGCCGGCACTGGAGCGGCGGCTCGGATTCGTGCGCAGCGTCACATTTACACGCGCCTTGGGGACCGTGCTGCTGCTCATAATGGCCTTTTGGCATAATCTGGAAGTCGGACTGATTATTTACCTGCTGACTCCGGCGCTGCGCATAGCTGCACTGCCCGCGCAGCAGACGGCGCTTATCAGCCGCGTCGAGGGAAATTCCATGGGTCGGGCATTGGCGGCCAATCAGGTCACGCGGCTTTCCGCGGCATCGGCGGCCATGCTCTGCACCGGATATTTATTCGATGTATCCTCTGTGGAATCACCGTTCATCCTTTACGCCGGTGTTATGGCTTTTAATATATATCTATACTATCGGTTCTTCGGCCGCCATGGGCTTATGCCGGCCCAGCCGGACGCCATACCCGCGGAAGAATCACCCGCCCCCGATGAAAATAGCGCAATGACCTGAAACCAGTTGTCATCATCCGCTGTCATTTCCCCGGCATGCTGCCAATAGTAAAATCGGACCGAACAGAGCCTCCGAGGTAAATGACATTGCAATACGACCGCCTGGCAGCCATTTTCCCGAACCAGAATAACACCGAAGAGAAGCATCTAGAGGCGGGCGGACGGACGGTCGTGGCACACGGCGATGCAAGAATCACGGCGGGCTTTGATTTGCTGACCGCAAAGCGATCAGGAAATGGTGATAAAAATGCGGCGGATGGCTGGGAGGATTATTGACATTTATCCGGTGGCGTGGCCCAGGATATAGCTGGCCGGCCCCAAGACAAGTGCTGCGGGAAACAGGCCAAGCGCAAATTCCGCAGTCACCAGGACAATAAAAATGCCGCGTTCCGCGGCGGTCAGCCGGGTGAAATGGTGATATTCCGGCCGCACCGCGCCCAGAAAAATCCGTTCCATGGCCCAGTAGAGAGCCGCCGCCAGAAGTGCAAATCCCAGAGCGGAAGCAAAGGCCGCAAAAATGAAGCTGTGGTTATGAAACCACCCCGCGGATGTCGGTGACATATCATGGTGAGCCGCGCTGAAATTGGCCATAGCGGCGAACAGTTCCGCCGGAAAGAGGCTCAATCCCGGACAGGCCATGCCAGCCAGAAAGCCGACGAGTGCCACCGTGAAAAATTCCGGTGATAGCGAGGCAATGCCACCCAGGCTATTGAGGTCCCGGCCGGCAGTTCGCCGTGCGAGCACATGACTGCTCCAAAGCAGAAGCATAAGCGTGAGGGTATCACCGGAGGCAAAAAGCTCGATCGCCTTAATACCGGCGTGCTCCAACGTGGCAAACGCCAGCAGGACCATGGCGGCCTGGCTGGTCAGCCAGTAGGCAATAAGTCTGCGCAAATCGCTTTGCGCCAGCGCACAAAAGGCGGCATAAATCAGGCCGGCAATTCCCCAGGCCAACAGGCCACTCCGATGTTCCGCCAACTGTTGGGCAAATAATGGCCCGACCAGACGCAGGAGCGTATAGACCGCCAGAAGAAAATTCCCCCCTACCGCCAGTCCCAAAGCGGATGCGGTACCTTCGGCCATTGTATCCGGCAACCAAATGTGCCCACCGGGCAAGCCCATCCGCACGGCCAACGCCAGCATTACCAGCAGGAAAGCGACCCATGGGCCACGGCCGCCGATGAGGTTATCAAACCGACGGATGTCAAACGCGCCAAGTCGTGAAAAAGCAAGCGTTGCGTGAGTAAGGGCAGGCTCCGCGGCGTGCACCGGGGGACGGATGGCACTCGCAGCCGCGACCGCTGCCACTGAATGGGGAGGATTCAAAAGCCCGGCATCTTTGCATTGCAGCCATAAAAGCATGACCGCAATGAACATCGCCATGGCACCAAGTGTAGCGATCATGGCATATTTCATGGCCGCGGCACGGCGCGAAGGACCGCCCCACAGACCGAACAGAAAATAGCCAGGCAAAATGCTTAGCGCACCAAAACCGGCAAACAGCATCATATCCATGCTGCATATTGCCCCGACCAGGCACCCGCTCAACACCAGCAGAAGGACATACCAGGTCTTGGTCTGCTCATCAATTACATAGCTGGCCAAGGCGGCAATGAATGCCAGTCCACAGAGCGCCAGCAGGGTCAGGGCGGTCAGGCCGTCGGCACCCACGCTGTAGCGAAGGCCGCCGAACCAATGAGCGCTTTGCATTAACTGCCAGCCTGCGTGCCAGTTCAGCAATCGCGCCAGTGCCACGCAGATCGCCAACATGCCGGCAAAAACCGCCAGAGCGGAATTGCGGATCAGCCGGGTGCGTGCCGCCGGCAACAATGCAATAATTGCCGCGCCGATAAACGGCAAAAAAATCAGGCAGGTCAAAATTGAACTATATGCAAAAAAATGCAATGCGCATCTCCAAAAATCAGAGCCGACACCAATTACTGCCCGACCATCAGGTATAACTTACGGCCAGTAGAAGGATGAGCAGCGCAGCGGCCGCGAGAATAAAAAAAATTGCCAGCGGAAAAAACCACCGCCATTTGACCGGTGCCCGGAAATTACCTCCCGCTGGTGACAACAAGCCACCCCCAGACGCCACAACACTGGTCAAACGCCAGTCCAGGGTTGCAAAAACAATGGATATCAGCCGGACAATCAACCCGATGGAAACCACCAGCCATCCGATGACCCAACGATCGGCCGCCCCTAGAACGGCGGCCAGGCCGGATATGATCACGCGGCTCACGGCACCGTAGAGGTCATAGAAATAGAGTTCGGCATCCAGCCATCGATAAATAAGATTAGGACCAGGCAGGCGGCGAATTTTTTCCGCGCGTCCGAGGCCGTTGGAATAAATCGCCACAACCACGGCAATGGCCATTGGCCAGGCCCAGGCGAGACGGTTGGCCATTTGAACGGCAAATACACTATGGGCCCCGGTGGTATAGGGCGGAAACAGGAGGTCGGGCCGTGATTTGGCTAACAGGCCGGAAATGCCAAGAAGGGGCTGGCCGCACATAAGAGAACCCAGCGCTAATAGAACCAAAGGAAATAACCGGACGGCCGATTCGCCACCCGGTGCGGCTCCGGTGCCGCGCCACGCTCCGCCAAAAATGAGCCACCACCAGCGAGCCAGACCAAAAAGGATCAGATAGCACGCCACCAAGGGCAGCCAGTACAGCAGATTCCCATATTCCCCGATTTGGGCACCAATATGGCGCAGATTTTCAAAGCCGGCGACCAGCATGTTCGGCTGGCCAAACAGCAACAGCCCCATTGCCGCGCTGCATACAAGTAACGAGGCGGCGGCGGTAACCGGCAGACTGCGCCACAGGCCGCCGAGCCGTCGGAAATCCGACTCCCCGCCCGTGCAATGGAGCACGGTACCGGCGCAAATAAACAGACAGGTTCCGCTTAAGGCCAGATAAATTGATTCATACAGGCCTGCGACATAAGATCCTGTTACCAGGAACAGGATTGACAAGCCCGCCTGTGCGCTGACCAGCCACATCAGACCGCGTTTGATATCACTCGCAGTCAGGGAGCACAAGGCCCCAAAGCAGAGCGTAGCGGCGGCGGCCATGGCGGCCAGCAGGCGCACATCCACGTTAAGCAGTGGAATCAACCGTGCGGTCAAATAAGGCCCGGCGACGGCAATCAATAATCCGGCGGTCAGCGCGCCGGTAGGCGTGGCGGCTGGTGTGGTTTCCACCGCCCAGGTATGAAGCGGAAATTGCGCCGCTTTTCCGGCAATTCCCAATACCATCAGAATTCCGGACCAATCCCACCATCCCAGTCCCATTAATCGTGAAGGACCATCGGATTGCAACACCCCAACAACACCGCTTGCGTGCAGAGCCACACCAAGGCTTGCCATGATGGGGGCAACTCCATTGACCTGCGGCAACGCAAGGACCGCAGGATTGCAATGCACCAGCAGGAGGCAGATTCCCAGAAGAAAAAATGCGTCGCCCATCAGTGGCAGCGGAATCATGCGGCGGACCGAAGCTTCGCATGGTCCCCGCCATGCCGCACCCGCCATACCCCAGATTCCCACAGTGGCCAAAACACCGGCGGCGAACAATTCCAGCACACTGGCCGCGACCACCATTGAAAACATGCCAAATACGAAAAGGTTTGACCAGGCAAACCAACCGGGCCGGATCCGCCGGTCGTCCACTATTCCGATCACATAAATGCCGACCAGCAGGGCAATCAGGGCGGTCAGAAGAAAGGTGACGAGCGTCAATGAATCGACTGCCACCCCCATCCGCAGACTATTGGGATATTCGCGTGCCGCCGCGGACGTGTGTATAGTCAGCCATGTCCAGAGTATCGGCTTGGCCGCCCCCAGGTGGCCCATCTGCCCCATATGACCTCTGGCCAGCAATTTGCGGGCGACCGTCCAGAGAGCCAACCCCAGACTGGTCGAATAGCCCCCGATGGCCAGGATAGCGGCGTGACGTGGATTGCGCCCTAAGGGTGTCAATACCAGCGCCACAACCAGAAGTGGCACAAGGGTGGCAATCGCCAGCCAGATGTCAGAGTTGTGTAACAACCTAGATCTTCCCGTTCATACCAATTCCGCCAATCTCCATGGTCATACTTTAACCGCCCGACGCCCCAGCGGCCAGATGGCTGGCTCCGTAGCATGTTATATAATGGCCGCGGCTTTGCCGTCATGATCTTACCCACGGGCCAATGGCACCGGTGCCCCACCAACAGGCGATATCCGCCCATACCAGCCGTTAGGCGCAAACCCGCCATCTGCGTTACCATTTCTCCATGAACCTGATCTGGCAACACCCGGCATTGCTTTTCAGCCTGGCGCTGGCACCGTTGCTGGCCCTGGCACTTGCCGGACTGCGAGGAAAACAGACTTGGGCAGGGCAAACAGCTTTTCTTGCCAAAAGTCTGTGGCGATTAACTGCCATTACCGTGCTGGCTATGATTCTATTAATTCTTGCCGCCGCCGGGCCGGTGATCCAGGTCAATCGACCGACGGATCAACTTGTGGTACTCGTGGACTGTTCCGCGGCGGCCCGAACCTCTCCTTGGCACACTCCGGGTAAACTGCGACGATTGCTTTTGCGTCACCTGTCGCCGGAAACGCGGGTCACGCTAGTTGTCTTTGCGCGTCATCCGCATCTGGTCAAACGTCATATTACTTTAGGCAGCACTGCGGACTGGCCACGGCGGTGGCCGGTCGCCCAGCATGTTTGCGGTCGGCTGGAACGGGCGCTGGCGTGGCGCGATTCGGGTGCGGGCGGACCCGGGCGCCATTTACCGCGATGGCTTCTGACGACCGGCTTGGCCGACTGGCCCGATTGGCCGAACGCGCATCGGCGACAAAATCGGCACCTTCCCTATTTTCTCACCGTTTCCACGGTGCGCCCGATAAAGCCGGATGCGGGCATTCTATCTTTTCGCATCACTCCGCTCCCCGGCTCGTCAGCAAAAAAGCCGGGGTTTGGCATACGCGCAGCAATAGCCGCCACCGATACGACGCGTTTGACCGCCGAATTGCAGCGCGACGGGGTATCCATTGCCGCTGGTAAGTTGCGATTCAAAAAGGCGGGGGAAAAGATTTTTACGGCGAGGGATTTTCCACCGGAAAACACCGCCGCTCCCATCCGCTACACCATTTATTTGAAAACCGGTGACCCCTGGGCAGAGGACGATTCGGCCAGCGGCTACGCGCCGCAAATTGGGCCGCCCCGAATTTTGTTGATAAGCCGCAAAGCCACTTCCGCATTGGTTCCGGGCGGGGCGGCTGCCGGCACCAGACCGAAATTCAATTCGGTTACTGCGATCAGACGGATTCGTCCGCAGGCTTTTCCCGATCGCATTGCAACCCTGGCCAAATATCAGTTGATATTGCTGGATAATATCGCACGCGGCGAATTGCCGGCGCGCAGCGGACGGGTAATAATGCGGTATGTCACCAAAACCGGCGGCGGCCTGCTGATAGCGGGCGGCACACGCGCATTTGGCCCCGGGGGCTACGCATTACCGACAAACGCGGGTGCGGTGTGGCCCGTCGAACAGCTTTCGCCACTGGCATCCGCGCCCCCGCGGCGATCCGCAAGGGATGTGGTTTTTTTGCTGGATTCCAGCGGTTCAATGGGCCAGAGGGTCCCGGGCCACGCTGGCGAAACACGATTTAATCTGGCGGCCGGCAGTGTGGAGGCGGCGATTCATCTGCTTAAGCCGTATGATATTGCTTCAATTGTCACTTTTTCCGGCAGGGCACATTTGCTGGCTTCGGGGAAACGCCAGGTCATCAGTTCCGCAATTGCAACCCGCTTGGCAGACGTGCGGCCAACCGGTCCAACGAATCCGGATGCGGCACTCCCTGTGCTGGGCCGACTGCTGAAGAAAAACAGCCTGCTGATTCTGCTGACAGATGGTCATATACCGGTTATCACGACCAGGAAATGGGAGGAACTGATTAAAATGAAGCGAGCCACATTTCTGGTTGTGGCGGGCTACAAGCACGAATCGACCGCCTTCGCCAATCTGTTGCGCCAGACCGCTGCGCGCGCGATCGCCACGCGAAACCCGGCCGACTGGGCATCGCTCATCAGACAGGCTGTGGGAAAATATCTTGCGGGTAATGCCAGACGCGGCCCGATGCTCTGGCAAGCCACGCCAGCCACGGTTTCCGGAACCACAACCCACTGGATTCGCACTTGGCTTAAAAAGGGCGCGGCGCGGGCCGCCGCGGGCCGCAATCTGGACCATCCGGGCCGCAAGGGGGTACCGCTGGCGGCGGAATGGCGGCGCGGTCTGGGCAAAGTCGGCGCGATCGCTTTTACGGATCATTCCATTGCATTTGCTCATTTTGTAAACCTGATGATTCATCAGGTCGCGGCGGCACCGGGCGATCGCAAATTTTCCATCCGCACCAGGCGCATGGACGGCCGCTGGCGGATTTCCATAAACGGCCGAAACGGAATGGCCTTTATCAACCATGCCCGAATCCGGCTGCGACTTATTTCCGGCACTGCGGGAGACATCGGCGGAAACAAAGAAATGACACATATATATTCATTTGTTCAAACGGCGCCAGGCGAATACAGGCTGACATTGCCGACACGCATACGGACACTTGATGCCGTGGTGTTTGCCATAAGAAAGTCCACCCGGCTGGCGAATTCGGGGGCGCAAAGCCTCGCGGACGAAATCATCGGTCGCATTGCCCCGGCCACCGTCCCCCCGACCTGCCTGCCGGCGACCGGGCACTGGCGGCCATGTCCGTGGAGTAATGTGGTCATGCTGCCGCTCAACGCGCCAGCTTCGGGAAAAAAATGGCAGCCGCAATTGAAGGATGCGGCATGGCATTGTGGTCAAATACTGCGGATTGGAGCGATTGGTTTGATTCTGCTGGCGTTGTATGTGGCCAGGGGACCATCCCACGTTCGCCATGACTGATTGAAGATGTAAAAACAAAAAAACCCGGCGGGACTGGAGAGCGGCGTCCCGCCGGGTCAGCGGATACTAGTCACTGTTGGGCCATCCCGGCAAACCATACATCGGCCTGAAACGTGGAGAATATTAAGAATTATCCGAATTATATCGCCGCCCGATAATATGGCCCCGGCGAACGCGGCAGGTGACGAGGTTGAAGAAGGTTTTCGGACCAAGCGCTACCATCGAAACACCGCCAGGGCGACATCCTGCCGGCGCAACGGGAAAGAAAACCTTGATTTACCGCCGACCACCGTGGCCGTTACCGACGGGCCAAAGCGGGCCAGCAGACCGGCACGGCGCAGCTGGTTGTAAACAACAGGATTCGGACGGGCGGGCGAACCAAGCTTGCGCCAAAGCGTCACGGCATTGCTGTGATGTTTGCCGACCAGGTACAACTGGAAATTGGCATGATGTAAATCTGCGGGCAGGCCAGATACCGCCAGATTGATCATCGCGGAACTGTGTGTGGTGTCCATATCGGAATAGTTCCAGATCAGGACAGCCAACTGATGCCGACCGCGGGAGGCAATGGCGGACACATCGGACCCGTGTGGCACCCCATGGCCAAGGATGGCATCCAAGGGCAGACCGCCCGTGGATTTAGCCAATACCTGCTTGCCGTGCATTTTTGCCAGCATTCGCATGAGGTTCATGATTGGCAGGTCTACTCCATTCATGGCTAAAGTGCGATAGGCGGGCGTCATGGGCATATTTTCAAATTCAAACGCCCAGGTCAATTCGCCCCGCAGATTGACATGCAGTTTCCGGGCCAGAGCCAATGAACGAGCAAAAATTTCCGCGTCGTATGCGGCGTAAATGCTTCCATAGCGATAGCGGTTGGCTTTGGTAACGGTCGCCGGACTTGCGGCCAGCCCCTCCGGATCGCATTCGCTGACCACAATCGGCAAATGCCGGATGCGGGGAAATCCGGCAACTGTCAGGAATCCGGCACGCAGGTCGTGCAATTCCGCAGCAAGGCCCATGCGCACATGACCCTGGCGCCAATGCGGCTGGCCCTTGGCGTGAAAGCTGACAAAATCGAGCGGAGCACCAATTTTGCCAGTTGCGGCATTGGTTCCAAGACTGCAATGCAATAGAAAACCCTTCAGGAAACGCACCGCGCGCGGCGATCCGGTTCCCGCAACGGCTGGCCCCCCCACCCGGGCATCGGGAATCGCGCGACGGATGGCCGCCGTGCTGTAATCATACAGCTTGCAGTATTGCGCCAGCGTGCCATGCCAATACGGAATGTTCGGCTCGTTCCATATTTCCCAGTACCAGCGGGAAACTTCCGCCTTGCCGTAACGATGCAGACAGTGCCTTGCCCAACGGTACACCAGTTGACCGAACTTATGATAGCTTTTCGGCGGATAGGACCAGCCGGTGAAAAGCGGCTTGTGGTTGGTGGGAGTCCAATGTTGCTGATAAGGGTGCGGGTGCGAACTAAGGGCTTCGGGCATGAAGCCGACTTCCACAAACGGATGCGCACCGCGGCGAATATAAGTATCAAAAATGCGGTCCACAATTTTCCAATTATAAACCGGCTTGCCGGCGGAATTTAGCGTATAGACATCGGTGGCGCTCCATTTTGGAACGGGGACCGCCGGACCTGATGTAAGCAAATTATGGCAACGAAAAAAAATAGGGTTAGAACCCATATCCGCAAGCTGGCCAATCAGCCGGCGTCCGTATTTCATATAGGTGTAATCTGCTTCGTCGTAACCAAAGAATCGCCAAATTGGATTCCATGCACCAATCGCCCGGTCCGCATGGACGGTTATGGCAACGGCCTGGTTGGTTGGAGGGGGATTCGTCGTCGCCCGTAAGTCAATCTGCGGGGATAGCAGAACAAACGCGATGCAGAATGCCGATAAGACCCAAATCGCGGCTGGCGGAACCGGTCGGATAACCTTAAAAAAATGGAAACACATGGGCAACCTCCAGAACCATATTGATAATGCCGGTTATGGATGATAACCGAAGGAAAACGGGTTGTCCTGGCAGCCCGCATCGGCATTATCGGACAGGAAGTGCCGGTCCATCCGAAAAAGATTATAATTTGCCTGAAAGGATGCATTCCCGACGGAAACTATATAGAAACTCCCGATCCGCGGACCAGTAAGGGAAGATACCCGCTTTACCGAATTTCCCCAACGAACTAAAGGTCAGGTCGGGATTTCACAGCCCCTTGGTTAGGGCGAAGCTCGCGGTAAACAGGGATTAAGGTCCGGGACCGGGCCCTTTATTGGTTGTCCGCTTCGCCCGATTGGCTTGACCCGCCGTTACCTGCCTAAGTAAGATTCATAGGCTGGTTTTCGCCAAACCGGTGTCAAAGGGACGGGTCATTCATGGAAAGGCCCGGAATCAGCGGGCTATTGTAAGGATTTCGCTTATTTTTCGGTCGACCTCACTCGGCTGGATATTTTTCAGGTGGTGTAGCTTGTCGCAAGTTGTTCAACGTCGATTACAGATTTTCGCCCTTTTTTTGACGGTTGCCGCGGCCGGATTCGGACTCGTCGCGCTGTTAATGCCGCGCGACGTTCATGCCCAAGCCGGCGGGAACAGTTATGCGCAACAAGCCCGGCAGCTTATAGAACAGCAAAACCTGTCGGCCTTGGCCGCCATGGCCACGCCGACGGGACCCGCATCGGATAATCAGCAGGTTGCCAAGTGGGTCAAGCAATATGTAACGGTCATGACCAGTCAGGCAAAACTGACTGAGTCGGAACTCAACAAACAGGTTACCCTGGCCCGCAAATACTTGAAGGCCGGCAAGAAAATGCTGGCCTTTGAGCACATGCTGGCCGCCTATGCCATGTCCACGGACAAGCCGACATTCAAGAAACAGCCTTGGGTTCAAAAATTGACCACCATTATGGCGGGCCGGGCCAAACGCTATGACAAAGCCGGGCGCTGGCTTGAATCACTTGAAATTTATAACGAATTGAATTCGGTCTACAAAATTTCGCGGCGGTTTCATGCCCAGTTGCACCGCGTGATTCGCCGCACGACGCTGGTGGCCAAATATGCGCCGAAGGCGTTTTATGCCATGCAGAAGGCGACGAATCAGCGGCTGCTGAAAAAAATGGGAAAGCCGAAGAAGGCTGGCACGCAGAATGCGAAGCCGGATTCAAAGGGTGGAAAAGCCGGAAAAGGCTCTGCCAAACCGGCCGCGGGCGTGGCACCGGTTTCCCCCACTTTTCAGGTACCCCACACTTTTCATAAATGGCAGAACAGTGTTGCGGGTATTCATCAGGACATGATGCTTCAGGCTCTGGAAGAAGCTCGACATGAATATGTCACACCGGTCAGCTACAACCATATGCTGACAGGCGGACTGCGGGCGCTGCTGCTGATGGACGACACCCCGGTGCTTGCGGAAAGCTTTCCGAAGATCAGTGACGCGGCGCGCCGTCGGGCGTTCCGTGACGCATTGAATCAGGAAATGGCCCGCGCCAAATCGGCGACCGCCATCGATGCCGACAGCATGATTCACATCTGGGAACGCATCCTGACGGCGGACACACAAAGCGTCCAGATTCCGACCACGGTGGTGACGCGGGAATTTGCGGATGGCTGCTTCCAGAAGCTGGACAAATTCAGCGAAATTTTCTGGCCCAGCGAAGTTCAGGAATTCGACAAGCTGATTAACGGCGTATTCGGCGGTGTGGGCATTCAGATTGAACCGCACAGCGGGTATTTGCGAGTCATAAGCCCGTTAAGCGGCACGCCAGCCTATAAGGCGGGCATTCTGCCCGGCGATCTGATTGAAACAGTGGATGGAAAAAGCATTTTCGGCGTATCGCTGAACAAGGCTATTCAAGAGATTATGGGCAAGCCGGGCACGATGGTCACCCTGGGAATTCACCGTGGCACGGCGCGCACACTGCTTTTGTTTCCGCTCAAGCGGGCCAATATCCGGGTGCATTCAATTAAGGGATATGCCCGCGGAAAATCCGGCAATTGGCATTATATGATTGCACCGCACAGCCGCATCGGCTACATCCGCATGACGCAGTTTCAACAGGACACTGCGGGTGAAATTGCCAATGCCCTGACCCACCTGATGCGGCATCATATGCGCGGACTGATCATTGACCTGCGGTTTAATCCGGGCGGACTGCTGGAAACAGCCATTAATATCTGCAACATGTTCCTGCCGGGTGGAACGATTCTTTCCACCAAGGGCAATGCCAATCCGCGACAGGTCTGGACCGCAACCGGCAATCCGCTGGTGCCGCTGAATATTCCGATCATCATTCTGGTGAATCAGGACAGCGCCAGCGCGTCGGAAATTTTCAGCGGAGCCATGAAAGACCATCACCGGGCCACAATTCTGGGGCACCGCAGCTACGGCAAAGGATGCGTGCAGAACATCTTCCCGCTCGGACAAAACAGCACCGCACAAATGAAGCTGACCATGGCCTATTACTACCTGCCAAATGGCGAATGTATTCAACGACAGCCATTCGCCCGCACATGGGGCGTTGAACCGGCGGTGACGGTGCCTTTTGCGCCGCGGCAGCTTAATGAACTGCAGATTCTTCAGATGGATAATGATATTCTTCTGAAAAAACCGGCCAAGGATAAAGGCAAAACGAAAACCGCGGCGGAAAAAAATGTCTGGCGCATTCCGGAGGAAGCGTTTGACACGCAGTTGGACACGGCGATTATGCTGTTGCGGCTGCAAATACTGCAAACGCATGGCGTGGCCCGGGCAAACAATTGAATTTGCATCCAACGACACCGCCCCGGTTGCAACAGGAGCCTGGCATGACGAAGCGAAGAATCATAGCCGATACCATCAGCGCCGCTGCCGCGTTGGGCGCTGCGGGTGCTTCGATGTATGTCAGTGTGCGATATCTGGCGCCGCCTAAAGGGCTTACAGACTGGACAATTCAGATCACCGGCGCGACGACGGCGGGAATTTTTGCGTTTTTTCTGGTGTGGGGCCATTTTCAGGAAATTCCGCGCCCGCCTCTGGATGACACAGGCTTGGATCAAGCCGTTCCACCCGCGAATTCGCCGTCGCCGGAAAAGGCGTAGCGGATATCTTGCGCCGCCGGCGTGCGCGAAATCTCCAACGGGTCGAAATCTGGTCAGGCATTCGATTCGGAGATTTAAAAATCAGATAAGGCCAGCCCGTTTGCGCAATACCCATTCAAGTGTGATTAAACCGGCAAACAGCGTCAGCAGCAGATAGTGCATGAATTTTGTCCAGCCGCTGCGCGGGTGCAGGAACAGGCCCGCCTGCTGAGGAATTTTCAGCGTTTGACTTAATTTTGGCAGCCGTCGGGCCAGCATATTGGCATAGGGTCCGGATGTCATCAGTCCGCCGCCGGCCAGAGCGATGCGGCGCATGGCGGCAGGGTCGCTGCTTAAATCAGCCAATTCCAGATTCTGTTGCGGACGAACTCGAATAATCAGGTGTCGCACCACGGCGGTTGGATCGTTCTTCATCTGGTGGGCAATTTTCGATCCTTGCAGGGTTATGCTGTAGCGGCCCGGTTCAAGCCCGGCAAGGTTGCCATAATAAAATCCGGGCGCATTGGGCGTATGAAGCATGGGCGAGTCCTGACGCAGCGGCGCGGCCGTCCGGGATTCGGTTGTTGCGGCGGATGCAATTCGCCGAGCCACGGCGCGAAAGGCTTTATGTGAATCCGGCAACAGGTCCAAACCAAGCACTTTAGCGCGAACATGGACAGTCTGGCCGAAGGTATAGACAGATTTATCTGTGCCGAACCGTACATATTTTCCGCCGGCCGGCAGTTCAGATCCTGCCGCCCAGCGCATCACCTGGGACCAGAAATTATTCTGGACATCCTGGCCATGTACGTAGCGCAGTCGCCAGGTCTGGTCGCTGGCCAGGTACAGCACGCGGCCCGCCCCGGCGCTCATGGAAGCAAGCAAAGCCCTGTGCCGGTCGGATTGTGCCGCGGTACCGGCTTTTCCGCCGGTCGGAGACATGGTCCAAAGCACGCGCGCCTGCCGACGGGCGGTGGTAAAAGGGCTGTGCCAGTACCAGCGGGGCATGGCCTGCCAGATTCCGGAGTTGGCCTGACCCTCTCCAGCCAATTGAGAAACCTGCGAGCCGATGCCTTCGGGGGCCAGCGCGGGAATAAATCCATCCTGACTGTTGTTGGCCAGCACCGCGCCCATGGATGGCCTCTTAAGTTTTACGGGCATAAGTCCGGCCAACGGCGAGCCACGCCATGAACCGGGCATGTATTGCCCGCCGGCAATCAGAACCAGTGCCGCACCACTGTTGCGAACAGCCGACGCCAGCGACTGCTGGTCCAGGACAGGAATTGCCGCAGGGGGAACATCTCCAAGAATAATGACATCAAAAGCGGCCCAAGCGGCTTTGCCCGCGGGCAGGCCGGTGGCGATGTAGCTGGGATTTGTGGGTGACGCGATTACGGCTGGCGGCGGTGTAACACCCGCAATCTCAATGGGATGCAATAGAATCGCCTGCAATTTTACACGCGGATTACGCGATAGATAATTCACCAGATACTGGTACTCCCAGCGCGGCTGGTTATCCACCAGCAGCACGCGAAGTTTGTCGCGACGAACCGCCACGCGAAAATGGCGGACCACCGCGTGGGGTGTCAGCGTTTCGGGCAATGGCGGTATGCGAATGGCGTAGCGGTACACCCCCGGCCGGGGCGGGCGCGTGCTGAAACGGACGCGGCGGCTTTCATTCGGGGATTGGGCGGTAATGATGCGCGTCTGAAGGACCTTGCCGTTTCGCGTCAATTCAACGGTCACACTTTTACCCACCAGCTCCTTAAGATGCACAAACACAACGGCGCGAATCCGCTGGTTTTTGAATATCCAGTTCGGTGCGTTGATACTGTGAATGGTGGCCGCCGGGACGGGCTGATCGGAGCCGATGCAAATGGTAAATGTTCGCACACCGCGGGCGCGAAGCAATCGCGCCAGTTCCACGGGATCAGGGCCGAAATTTCGCCGACCGTCGGAAACCAGAACCACGCTGGCATGCGAATTGGGCCCAAGGTGCTGGGCCAGTTTGGCCAGTCCGGCACTTATATCGGTCGCCTTTCCGGTGGGCGTAAGCTGGGCCGAAAGCACCGCCCGGATATTGCCTATTTGTGGTCCGGCGCGGGTGGAAGCGCGGGCCGCAAAACTGACCAGTCGCGTTGGCCGGTTGGAAATGACGGAATAAAAATTCATAGCCCTGCCGCCCTTGCGGGTCAAAATCGCGCGGGCAAGCTGGGAACGGCTCATGGCCGCGATGCGATTCATCGCAGAGGACACCGCCGCATCATGGGCATGGCTGGCGAGAAAATTCTGATCCTGCCGGTCGGCGATCGATGCCAGCTGGTCAATTCCCGTTTTCAGATCAACCAGCATCGCATTGAACGGCGGCGCTGTAATCTGCTTTCCCGAGGCTTGCGCGGAAAGCGCCTGGATTGCACGGCCCATCATCTGCCGGACAGAGTTCAATTGGGCGCGAATCCCTCCAAGCACGGCTGGTCCGTTCAACTGGCTGCTTACCTTACCCAGCCGCACATCCCAGCGGCGCATCAAGTGTTCCATGCGGCCAAGGTTCTTACCGCGACCACTGGAAGAAAAAATCAGATTCAGGCGGCGGAAACGACGGTCCAGGCGGATCAGTTGTTGATCCAGCAGTTCCAGTCGTACGCGGGTGGTGTCAAGTGAGTCGTTATAGACGCTATGCGGAATCAGTTTAAGCCTCGACGCCCAGCGAAGGCGTTCCACAGGGCGGGCCTGGGCATCCTTGAAAGCCATGGAGGCGCTGTGATCCAGCACCAGCCATAGAGTTCCAGCCGAGCGGTCCACTTTTACCCAGCGGATCGCCGGGGCAAAAAGAAGAATCGCCAATAATGCCAGTTCGGCCAGCCGAATGGCGGTCAACGTCGCAATCGTACGCGCGGGCGCAATGCTCCGCTGCGCCCGATACAGGTAAACAATCAGTCCCAGCGCCACAAGCAACACGGCAACAAGCAGCCAGACCGGAAACGCCGGATGGGCGCTTAGATGCCACGGAAGCCTTTGGGTTGTTGCGTTTGTGGTCATAACACTCTGTTTCAGCTTTCCGATGCTAAAGAATGGACGACATGGCCGGGAAGACCGGCATCAGAAACGTCGCCACCGACTGCCAGCCGGGCCATCCGCCGACACCAGAATACTTCGGCCACCAGCATCAGCAGCACCAGCAATGCCAGCAGCGGCCAAAGCGGCGTGCCACTGCGTACCGCACCCAATGCGCGGGAGATTCCCGCCGCGGATATGGTGGCCTTCACATAATGGTTATGCAGCAGCCACGCTTTCTGGACTGCGTTCATCGGCTTGGCGGACAATTGCGCCGCGTCCAGTCCAACGGCGTAGTAAACCGGCGCGTGGCTGCCGGAAGGCTTCAGATGAAGCGTATAAAGGCCGGGACTGTCGGTCTTGTTCCACGTTACCAGATAACGCCCTTGACTGGTCAATTGCGGAACCGCCGCTTCTACTTGCCCGGCCGGATTCACAATTGTCGCGCCGGTCACGGCGGGCCGGGACGGCCCGGTCCAGATAAGCGTATCACCGGAGTTCAGATAATGGCGATCAATAAATCGGCGTTTGCCTAAAGCCAGGGAATCGACAATCTGGTTGATAAGGGGAACAAAGCTGCCCGCCCGCGTGGGCCAGTCATTCCAGTGGCCATCCACCGGAAATGTGGACATGGCAACCTGACCGCCCAGGGTACCAACGGGACGTGAAATAAACAGTGGATCTCCGGTGCCCGTGGCCAGAATCACCTTGGCCGCCGGGTCGGTGAGTTTGTATTTCCACCATTTCGTAAGCGTTACGCCGACAATTCCATTGCGGTTAAGAATCGCCAGCGGCCGCACCAGCCGGCTTCGCTGATCGGCAATAAGTATGGCGGGCGAATGTGCGGACGATTCGATCGTACGCAGTTGGCCCAGGGCAAAACCGCCTGCGGCCAAGGCGTGATTCATCACTTTCGGATCGGTCCGTCGGCCAAATATGAACCATACGCCGCCACCCGCGTGGGCAAAATTATAGATACGCCGCACGAATTGTGCCGGGAGCAGCGATGCATCATTGACCACGATGGCGTCGTACCCGCGGAGCTTTTCGGCGACGGCCTGCTGTACGCTGACCACGTGCGGATCGGCCAGCGCCAGCCTCGCCGAATGATTGGAAAACGGATTCAGCGCTGCGCGGATAAACCGGCTGGCACGGAACGTTCCAACGGCGGACAACTGGCTGTCCACCACCAGCACGCGTATCCGCTTCCAGACGCGGACCGCGGCCAACGAGGAATTGTCCGCCGCCAGGGCATCGTGCAGTGGCGTGCTGACTTTTATCCAGTGCGACCCGGGGTGGCGGAAGCGGTATTTAAAGACGACTGTTTGGGTCTGGCCCGCGGCAAGTTCGGGCAAGGTCTGATGATCAACCGGAGAACCGTTGACATTCAGCACCAGCGGAATAGTGGACAAAGGAAGCGGACCGGAATTCGCCACGGCACAGTATATTTGCGCCGGATGTCCGACGCCGGGAAGTGCGGGTTGAACATGCAGCGCACCGACGGACACATCCGATCGTGCCTGCGTCATTTGAACCGGCAGGTTAAAAACACTGTATTTGCCCGCGGTCTGTCGGCCATTATCCAGCGAAGTCCGCCAGAGAACCGGATGGTCCACCTGCCAGGAGACGCGCTGCTGGCCAGATATGACAAAAATAATCTTCTGGTAATTGACGCCCCGGCGGGAAAATTGTCGCGCCAAGGCAATTGCTTTAGGTATGGACGAACCGGTTAAACCCTGCGGCATATTCCGCAGGACATTCAGGAGTTTGCGATTGATGGCGGCCGAATTGGCGGCGGAAACAGGCTGGCGCGTCAGGGAAACCGGATGGCGCTGTGCCAGAATTACAGACAGAGTATCCGATGGGCGCAGACGGGCGGCAATTTGCCCAACCACATCAATACTGCGCTGAAACAGAGTTTTCTTGCCATCGATAAATCCGGAGGAAACGGAATGATCCAGCACCACGACCACATCGCTGGCGGCATTGCCGGAAAGCGGGTTGAACCGCCCCACCGGCAGCAGCGGCTTGGCCAACAGCAGGGCCAGCAGGGCCAGCAGGGCCATCCGCAGCAGCAGCAGGAGCCAATGTTCAATGTCGCGGCGCTTTTTCTGAACCACTTCACTGGCCTGCAGGAACATCATCGCCCCCCATTCCACAGGCGTGGTGCGGCTGCGATGCATCATGTGAATGATGACCGGGATACCTGCAAACAGCAGGCCACCGAGCAGCAGGGGTATTTCAAACATGACAGCGTCTATTTTTCATGCAACTCAAATCGGCAAAATCCGCAAAGCGCATTGTAACCCGGCACTCTCCGGCTTTGTACCCTATCCGTAGGATTAACGGTCTAACCCGCATTATATTGGGGGCGGGGTGAAAAATGGTGTGATTTCCTCATATAGTAGCTGGCCGTCGCACGCCCCGATCGGGCGGCCAACGCATCACAAAGCGCTTACCCGCCCGAATTTTTTGGCTTGTAGCTGCCGAACTTTAGTGCAACGTCACGACCACCTGAAATGGGGGAACCGACGGGATGACGATGGCCTGCTGCCATTTTTTGCCTTTCAGCCGCATTGTTGCACTGTAATGGCCACCCGCCGAAAGCCACAGAACCGATTTGCCGTCAACAGGCAGATCGGCGATTAATCGCCCTTGTCTGCGGAGAATCAGATTGGCCGTCGTCGGCATATTGTGGGAATTCACCAACCGGACTTTCACCCGGACACGATGGAAATAATCAGATGTCACATCTTCCGCGTAGACGGTGCGGTCTTGAAGATTCCAGACCATAGGGAACCAGTCGCCATTTTTGCCGGCGTTACGTCTGAAGGTTGCCGCATAAATACGGTGGGCGTAAATGCCATCAATCAGGATATTGCGTGCCCCGTATGCCAGCGACGCGTTGGCTAAAAACCACGTTTTATCCGGGGGCGAAACCTCTGATGCGCCCAGGATATGCCATTGCCCATCCCAGAATTCCACCCAGGTATGATTGCCGGCGTTATTGCCATTGGCATCACCCCGATGAATGGCCCACATCGGTGTACCGACAATGCGAGCGGGCACGCCCACACTGCGGCAGGCGTCTACCAGCAAAATGGATAATCCGCTGCACGACGCATAATGGGCCGCGATAGATTCAGAAGGGCTTTGATTCGGTTTAGGCCGCTTGTCCGCACTGTAACGCACATTAAGCAGCGGGAAAACAGCTTTGTTCAGCACCAGAGCGGCCTGGGTAGCCGTTCTGCAATGGGCCACCAGGGGACGGCATAATGCCGCCAGACGCGTGCGCCAGGATTCGCGGATTTCATCCAAATTTGCGTAAGGAAGCACATATTGAAAAAATATCGCACGCGGGACTTCTTTTCGCCAGGGGGCGGCCTTCATTGCGGCATACGATTGTGAAACATCATTTGCCAGAAATGCCCCGGTGAGTTTTTGCAGATCCGCCCTGGGCATATTTTCCAAAAGGTATTTCATGCCGGGCCGCTGGCCGGCGGGCAACATTTCCAGCGCCTTAACCAGGCTGTCGCGATTGGTTCCCGCCGCCTTAAGTGACGCACGTAATGCCGCCTGATGCTTTAAGGAAATTGCCGCCCCACCCGCTCCAGTATCCGAAGCATTCACTGAGCAGCCGTATATTGCCAAAGCCAGAGGGATGGCCAGAAGCCATGCTGTTGGCATACGGACGAATGAATATTGACGCATGGTGTAACCTCGTGAATCGGAGCAGGGCGTTTCGACAATTTCGCACAGCAGATAAGTCTGACGGTCGGCAGTATATCGCAAGATGGTCTTTACTGAAATTGACTGCACGGTCGGACTGGGGAACAAACCAGGGCAATCGCATGTAGAATCAAGCGAGCAGGGTTTGGAGCAGGTAGCTGATGCTTCTGCCGCAACGCTTGCGTTTACGTCGGAGGCGCATGGCTTTCGTGCTGTTCTCCTTGTTGTGCTGGTTCATGGCAAACCTGCGTAGCCGACTGAAGTTTTCCGCCCCATACCCCTTGCGGATTCGGCATTCGTCCTCCCGAAATACCGCGTCCAGTATCCAGTGCAGACCATTTTCCACACCCCAGTGGCCCCGCACGCATTCGGCCATACGTTTAGCATCGGTGCCCGGCAGGCTGCTGATGTAATAACGCCGTTCGATGGTGGTCCCATCCCCGGGCAAAACTTTGCCGCAGGATATTGCCGTCCAGGCTTAGCAATTTAACATTGGTTTGCTCATGAAGGGTAGCGGTCCATTCGATTATCACCCGTTCAAGCTCCGAGGGGGTCAGAAGGGAGAAAATGCGACCGAAGGTATCATGCGAGGGTATTCCGCCGGGAAGTGTGAGCAAATCGCGGAAATCTTTCTGATAATCTTTGCAGAAATCCAGCACGTCCAGCCAACCCTCTGCGCCGCCAAGAACGGAGCAGACAGCCATGATAATAACTTCCGATAGAATATGAACCCGCTTGTGACGCAGCGAGTCAGTCACGGTTCCGGCTAAAGACAATAGTTCTCCGAAGGCTCGGTCTTCCATGACAAAGCTCCTGATGCAAGGGTCTGATTGTACAAATACCTTGCGCCGCCGCGCTGGCGCCAGATACACTCTGGCACAACGCCTATTAACCACATCGTTTTAAAAAGCGAAAATTCGCGAGCGCGAATTATTAGAGGAGCAGGATTCTAAATGCGGTTGCCCCGAGTCGCTGGCACGGTAAAAGCCCGAGGCAAAACATTATCGCTAACGGAAAAGAAGCCTTGTGCGGTGTCGTGTTTCAAAAACATTATTGCGTCCTATAAAGGAAATTGCGAACAATACACCACTAAATAGCTATAAATTCGTCATCATTGTGCCATTCACCGGATGTCGCAAAATCAAATGAGAATTATTCAATTTTTTTCTTGTAATTGCCGCGTTTCCGTTCTATACTGATGGCAAGACAATGCAGGTCTTCTTTTGATACAGGCACTATCGTGCTGAGGGCCGGGGGACGTATCAGGTGTGTTGCCTGACAAGTAGCCGGTTGGACACAGGAGTTTTGTGATGGGCATTTTATTTCAGGGCAAGCGACCAGCCGCAGCGGCAATGATTGTGGCAGCCATGGCTGCCGCTGGGCTTGGAGCGAGCGCGGCAAATGCGACCGTTCTGTTTACTGACAACTTCAACGCCACGGGTACCACCAACACCAATAACCTCAATTTCAATCTATCCGGTCGCGAGGGTGGGACGCTCGGCACCGGTGGCAACATCACTTGGTCAGGAGGCGGCAATACCCAAGTGGGCAATACCACGGGCGGCATCAATAATGGTAATTATCTGCTGACCGCCTTCGCCGGAAGTGCTTCGCCGAATGCCAATTTTGTTGGCAGCGAAACGGGGCCCATCACCATAAGCTTTGACGAAGCGGTGAATGTCGGCGCATATTCAGATACCACCATTTGGGGATCTATTGTGGTCGGGCTTGATTCCACCCATCAGACTTCCTTTATTAATGCGGGCAACGCCAACGACTTTGGCATTCTGTTCCGCAGCAACGGCGGAATACAGGCGTTTCAAGGCGGTAATGTAATTACTGGTGGGACCGCCTTGCCAAATTGGGACGGTGGCATCGGCACGAGCGACCACACCACTGACATGAACCCAGTCACGCTGGTGATCTCCGGCCAAAATGGAACTGGATCCGGGTTCACCGGTAGCGGCACTGAAATCCAGGTGTATGCCGGCAGTACGCCAACTTCGACGCCGTCGCTCATAGCAACCTATTCAACAGCCGCTGGTGGCGGGCTTACAAACGCCCTGACTACCAACTACATTAATTTCGGCGCGGTCGGCAACGGCATCGCCGGTACGGAAAATCTCAGCGTTTCGGAGGCCGTCCCGGAACCAGCCGCGATTGCCACATTGGGCGTTGGCTGTATCGGGCTGCTTTTGGCCCGTCGCCGCAATACCAGAAACGCAATTTAAGCGAGGCTTGACTGTACTGGCTCGCGAGCCAGTACTGACTTTGCGCAACCAGGGCGGCTGGGGATGTAACAATCTCCGGCCGCCCTTTTTTTTTCTAACTGATACGGCTTGTCCGGCTTGGGAGTTAGAAGAATTTGCAGGCGATGCGTGGCCTTCTTTTCCTTGGGGACGGACGCGACGAGCCATTCGCTTGCGACCTTAAACGAACCGTCGCAGCTTCACCTGCCTTGAACGAACCGGATACCTGCGGGGGGCAATTAACCGTCAGAGGTTATTTGATGGATGAATGTCTATGTATTCGAAACCTAAACATGCAAGTGGAGTCATAAATGGGGGCTGGATACAGGAACAGTTGCCGTATACCTTGGATATCTGCTCTCAACTCACTCCCGTTCGCTCGTCCTGAGGCGAGCCAGAAGGCGAAATCCCGGTGGGGCAGGAGCCGCCAATCGGCATCGATCTGTGATCTGTGGAAAATTGATCACGGCCTTCTGATTTCTGCCTCCCACCTCGCAAATTCGAACCCCTGGCATCCAATTTCCCATCCACACGATTGTTCCACGCCCACAATTTCTACGGCTCACAACCTCTTCATCAGATCATTTTGTTCCAGCACCTGCATCAACTGCAGATACACCGCTGCCGGATGTACAGCCTCCGGCGGCAAAAGTCCCGCCGCCTTGGCGGCGCGAGCCAGACGCAGCAGCACATCTGCAACATCCGATTCAGGAATCCCCTTTACCTTCACACCGCGAAAATTGCTTAGCAGACACTGTATTGCCTTGGGGAGGCGCTTATCATCAATGGCACCATTATCCTTCAGGTACGGCAGTTTCCACGATGTTGTCTTGCGGGCATCGCCCACCCACGCGAAACAACGCGCTGGCAATGTGTATTTGGGGTGCACCAGCACTCCCTCCAACGGTGGGCCCGGCGATGCAGTGGCCGGTTCATTTTTAATTGGGATTATCGCTTCCAATGAGTCGTCCCCCTCAAACGGACGATAAATTCCATGCGAACTTATCCACCACAGCGGCTCCTGCGGCACCGGAACGCCGAGGTTTACCGCCACCCGATGCTTCAGGCCGCCATTCAGGTAATCCGCCGCATAAAAGACGCACCCGTCCGTCACGGCCAAACGCGTAATGCGCTGGGCATCGGCATATCTTCGGGCCTGCTCCAATGCGGCAGCCAGTGATTGCTGGCCAAGCCGCAGCGTACCGGGCCTTTTGACTTCAATAACCAGATACTTCTGAAGATTTTTGCTTAACACAATGTCGGCATATTCAATCTGATAAGTCAGGTCACCCTTTTCCCAATCCAATACGACGGTCAACAAATCCTCGACGATCGCCTCCGCCACTTTCTCCGATTCTTCACCATGCCTCAGCCGGTCCTGCCGCGTTTGCAGAAACGTCGGCCACGCCGCTCGCATGCGCTGAATGCAATTCTGATAGCCCGCAAGTCCTCTATAATCCACCGCAGACATAGGTGATCCTCCATAGAAATACCGACGACCTTTATATGGGAAAATGGCATTTCTGATAAGGCGAATATCTGCCGGGGCAAGAATCAATACACGCGGCCCCAAGTTATTTCCTAGCTCCGATCAATGTTACCGGCGGATTTGGTCGCCAGCTATCTTCCGAAGTCCGAGTTCGGGCAATTCAATCTGCCACCATGCATTGCCAGCCCTCGGCCGGCGACGATCTAAGAGATTTCATTTCCGAATCCGAAGACCAACATAAATTTCATCCTGCGTGGGTCTTGCAGACAATTGAGACGGATGGCACAACACCACCATTGGCAATATACTTGCCGGCCAGAGTATAAAATGTCGCAACAGGAAATTACAATTGGAGAGTTGGTCCGCGGTTTCGCCGCAAATATTAAAATATTAAAATCGCCGGAAACCAATGAGGCCACGATCCGCCACAATTACATCGACGGCTTCTGGCGAACCTTGGGCAGGCAGTACCGCACCTCCTTGCAAAATTTTCGCTGCAGGTCGCTATCGCCCAACGCGAGGCCCGCTTCTTGATTGGCAGTCAACCCGTCGTCAGGATACCGGGCGACCCCAGCATTATGGCCGAGAGGCTGTCGCTCTGGCTGCCGATCTAACAATGTGGCCGTAAGGCCTAATTTACTTGCATCGGCCGACGACCTGCGGTGGCTCGATAATGGATATGTGCAGGAGATCAACCGGGCCGTGGTCGCGCAAAGCTTGGGGGTAGCCTCTGAATCGCGCGAGTATCTTCTCCCATGGACTCAACAGAAATAAAACCGTCGAAATTGGGGTTTGGGGAATCCTAGACATAGTAGAACTCCCACAGGTAAATCCGTCACCACTCTTGCGACACGGCTGGCGGGCGAGGTGCCCGCCCCCCTGATTAGAGCAGCGGGTTCAGGTGAAAACAGGGAGTTACAATGGACTAAAGACCACTGATCACTGATCGCTGATCGCTGATCGCTGATCAATCATAATCCGGCCTGCGGCTGGCTTTCCGGCGAAATTTGTCCTGGCATTATTCATAAAGGTCTGGGTTAAGCCGTTGGCCAAAACCACTTCCGCAACCCTCGCCGGGCCATAGAACTGCCAACTGGCAATCACCGCACTGGTCGCCTGTTCAATTATCTGGTTTCTGCGATACAGCACATCATAGCTGCTATTCACCAGCCGATTGTTGGGATATTCAAACTGTGTTGCGGGCATGGAGGTGA
>DAIDJN010000026.1:0-128493 GCA_027451365.1 Phycisphaerales bacterium
TGTTGTACCGAAGTAGAATTGTCACCCCTTAGCCGAAATAGAAGTGTCACCTTCGAGTCTGGGGTATACCAGACAGAATGGAAAACTTAATTATGTCGGCTAACGAACGGGTTCGTCTGGATGCGATGCATCGGGTTGAACGGGGCGAGGTGACGGTGGTTTCTGCGGCGGTGCTGATGAGCCTATCGCTGCGGCAGGCCCGTCGCCTATGGAAGCGGTATCGTATTGCAGGCGCGGCGGGATTGACGCACCGGTCACGCGGTAGAGCGAGCAATCGGCGGCTGGAAGAAGGCGTTCGTGAGCGGATCGTCAAACGGCGTCAAGAGCGGTACGCCTTGGCCATTCCGGTAAAGAAGGGCAATGTCGCACATTTCTACCGACGTCAGATTTATCGGCAGGCCCGCAATTAACCGAACGTCGCCAGCAAGTTGACAGCCTGTTGTAACGCGTTTATATAGTCTTCAACTGATTATTTGCCGGTCGTTTGCCTGCCGTTTTTCGTTTGCTCTGCCTGGATAGGGTTTTGAACAAGGAGAGACCTCATGGTACGAAATGCAATCGCTATCTTCCTGCGACAGGAGGCGCGCCGACGCTGGGCCGTCGTCGGCGTGGTCGTTGGTTTGCTTCTGGTGATGTTCCCTAAATTGTTATACGTGCCCGTTGCGGACGAGGTCTGTCAAAAATATTTCAAGACGTCGCTTGCCGAAGCCGGAATCTCGTATCTGACGTGTCGGGGCATCATTGGCGGATTGGATTTAATCGAGCACTGTCAGGTTTCCATGGAACCCTGGGGAATCGGGCTAGACGAAGAGCCAGCCCGTCTGACAGATCCATTACGAGATGTTGCCGAGCGGGCGTCGGAGGTCCTTTTTACATCAATTCTGGTCCTAACCGGAGAGAAAATCGGTTACGACATTGTGCGCGTGTTCGGGGGGGTGCTCATTGGCATTGTGATGCTTATTACAGCCTTGGCCGCGTTGTCGCCGCAGGTAGGACATCGCACTGCCATGATGGGCGTGCGAATTATGCTGCTTCTTTTGGTGTTCCGCGTGGCGCTTCCGGTTTCGGCGGGAGTGTGCGCCGAAGTCAACCACAGGATATTTTCCCCAAAGCTTAATTCTGCGCATGCAGCAATTGAAAAAGAATTACCCGACGGCAATATCAAGGCGCTGTCCGATTGGAGCCTCCCGAAGGCGAAATTTCATTGGACTTCGCCGGGCGGCTTTCTCGGAGCCTACCTCGGATATGTCTGGGACAAACTATCTGCAATCAGCGACTCAACGCGTGCTATCACTTTGCATATGGGGTCGCTTGCCGAGGATTTAACCAGCCTGTCCGGCCTTTACGTTGCCAAGATATTTTTTCAGACGATTGTAATCCCGTTAGGTGTGTATTGGCTGCTACTAAAGCTGTGCCAATCAATGTTCAATCCCCAATTGCAGCCTGCGCCCAAAGTGAAAATACCACAACCTGAGGGAGGTCAGACAATTGACAAGCCGAAAATCGGTGCTTGACAATGGTCCGCGGTCAGGCGAATAAAGGACTTTTGGGGACTATTTTGGTTACGGGAAGAATGGGCCACCAAAAAATGTTCTGATCATGCAATTTCCGCCACGACGGCGCTGAAAATAGGAACATTTGGCATTTCCATGTCGCGCGGGAATTTGGCGAGCCAGGATCGGCCCGGCGGCGCTCAGTGGAGCGAGCCAAGTTAATCGAATTATCGGAATATGCGGTCTGGTCCGGGCTACCTTCCTGCACATTTGCCAGGCGTTACCGGCCTAGCCCCCCCACCCAGTCTAGCGACCTGCCGATTAATAGCTCGCTCATCTTTGCGTGGTGCGTGTTTTTCATGGCTATCAATCGCGTTTGGAAATGGTGACTTGCGGCGAGTTGGCGGACATCTGCGGCGTCGTCATAGGTCATAAGGAAATCGCCTCTTACTTTCTGCACGGCGGAAAAAAGTTGCTCATGATCAAGTCGGTGGTGCGTGTAAAGCCGTGAACCGGCCCGTTTGCCTGTCGCCGATCCCGCAGTGTAGGGCGGATCAATGAAAAAGGCGCTGGTTTTCAGGCCTGATTGCTCAAGAATTGCTTGCATGCCATCTCCCTCTTGGAAGGTGAAGCGGTCTCGGATTTTGGCGATCGCCCGGATGCGCATCGCTAGTGTGGCCGGATACCACCTCGAGCGCAGCCCCTTGCCAGCCTCGCCGTTCTTCATCAGACTGGCTCCCGGTGCAAGAATGCCGCCGTGGAATGTGCGGTTCTTTAGCACGGTGCGGAAGGCAACCTCGGGTGTGGATTTTCCGGTTCCAGCCAGCTCTTGGCGAACATTCTCGTGGGTTAGGTCGAATGAAAGTATTCTCGTGATCAGCCACTCGGCGTCCAGTTGCAGGATCGTTTTCCAGACTGCGGCAACCTCGCTGTCCAATTCGACAAGCAGGACGTGTTCCGCCAGCCCCTCGAAGGCTGCGGTCAGGCCCACGGTTGCGCCGCCAGCGAACGGTTCGACCAATAATTTCGGTCGGCGGCCTTGGCTCCTCAGCCATTCCCTCGCGCGCGGCACAAGCCAAGTCTTTCCGCCGGGGTAGCGAAACGGGCTGCGTTTTGGCACCGATGCGACGTTTACGACGTGGCCGGGAGCCTCGAAGTTCCAGAACGCCTGCTGGTGCCCAGCGTTAAGACGGTCCATGGAGCACCTCCGTCGTGGGTGGTTGTCCCTCAAGCTTTTCGTTAACCCGCTGCTGCAGCTGCGCCGCGAATTTGCCGACATCGCCTGGCTCAGATTGTGTGATTTTTGCGAGGCTTTCATCGAATTTCGTGTAAACCGTTTTTCCTTTTTTCAAGGAATAGATGCCCGTTGACGGGTTTTTATCTAGATCATATACGAACCAAGCCATTTCCGCGTCTGCGGCGGCCACGGACCCCAGGGTCGGTAGCGTCTCGAAAAAACCCCGGTTAATGGCTACGGCTGTTTTCTTGTTCCACGCCTTGAAGATGCCGCCTTTGAAGATCAGTTGTGGCGCAAGGCGTTTGCGTGACGAGGAGAGGTAGTCCGGGTTGGGGTACCATTGCTCGCGGCTCCAATCCATGCTCGCCCGGTCCTTTGGGTTCTCCATGTAGTATTCAAACGGGTTGCGAATGTTCCCCGAAATATAGACGGCTTGGACCTCCAGCGCCCCAAAATCCGTTATTTTTCCGTGCTTATCGTAGGAGCACAAAACTACGTCGATGTTGCCCGCCGATTTGTCGTTTGCGTCCTTCAGCCGTATTTCTGTGAGCGTCGTCCATTTGGTGCCCGGTGGGAAGAAAAACTCTGCCGCGTCCTCCGCGATCAGCCACCTTTCGCGGAACCTGATGGGGCAGGTGATGACCACTGAATCGCCATCGAAAATACTGCACACTCCCAATGGATCGTTAGCCTTGTCTTTCGTGCAATTGGGTACTCTGTTGCCGAACGGGCAGAGCCGATTCTTACGGCAGCGCCGGGCTTCGTCGGAGTTGTCCGCAATTGGGAATCCAAAGACCTCGGCGAGCGGTTGCTTCGGCATTTATGCGAACTCCTTTTCCCTTGCGTTACCTGTAGGGTGCTTTCAGTGCACTTCGGGGAACGATTATACCAGAAGGTGGGCGGCCGAACAGAATAAATTTCTGCGGGTTGTTGTACCGAAGTAGAATTGTCACCCCTTAGCCGAAATAGAAGTGTCACTTCCCAAACATTGACGAATTCCGTCGCGTCGCTGTGCTGCATTGGTGAAGATCAGCTTCCGGTCATTGGCTGGCGGTCTTTTGCCGCCGGGCTTGCCCCTGTGCACCTTGCCGACAAATTTAACGCAGGGGACGCGGAGGATCGCGGGGAATTTGCAATTGCGCAGCTTGATTTTGTATTACTCATTGCTATTTCAGGTGACCCGGCACAATGCGGGTGTTAATCCTAAATCTCATCTATTTTAACCTCTGCGTTACCCCGCATCCTCTGCGACGAAGTTTTACCTGGCTGGCGTCGTAAAAACGGAGATTCATCGCGTGGGATTTAGAACTAACGCGCTATGGTGTGCCTGAACCATCGAAGCCTTCTGGCGCGGGAGATACCATTCCCGCGCGTTTTGTCACCCGGTATTACGAATCATCCGATGATGTCGCCATGACCCTGCAATACAACTCCAATTTCTGGCAATGGGAAGTATAATTCATTTGAAAATCGTGCTTTTGAAAGTGGCCGCAGTTCTCCCCAGAAACCCGCGATGGCCAGGTCCTGAAAAAGCAAAATGCCCGAATTGCCGGGCCGCAGGTTGCGCATCTATGACCATTGTTCATATTCCACCAATGCCCCCGGGCAGTTCGCGCCACGCACCGCATACAAGCCATCCGAATAAAATGATGAGCGTGGATAGCGGTGTCTTGGAATGAAAAAGTGTTGAAAGCCGATGCCGCCACTATCACATTTGACGTATTTGGTATAGGCTACGGCAGTCGCATCAAGTGCGATCGGATTTGAATTAGATTAGAGGAGTATTGGCGTGTCCAGGGAACTCATTGCAACACTGTTGGATTCATTTCATGTTGAAATCCCCTCATGGGGGTTTGCCGACACCGGTACCCGCTTTGGAAAATTCATGCAGGACGCCGCAGCTGTCACCGTAGATGAAAAAATGGCCGATGCCGGGCATGTGCACAAACTTTTAGGGGCTTGCCCCACCGTGGCCGTGCATGTGTTATGGGATTTCAAGCCCGGGCAGGCACCCGCAGATGTTGCCGCCCTTGCAGCGGCCAATGGTATTAAAATCGGATCCATTAACCCCAACGTGTTTCAGGACCAGCAGTATAAATGGGGCAGCCTGTGCAACCGCGACCCGGCCATCCGGCAGATGGCGGTTACACACATTAAGGATTCGGTCAAAATTGGCACGCAAACCGGCAGCAATCTGGTATCCCTGTGGCTGGCGGATGGCCTGAATTATCCCGGACAGTCAGATATTATTGCCCGCAAGAAATGGCTGACAGATGCGTTAAAAGCTGTGCACAACGCCATGCCGGCAGACATGACGCTGCTGGTGGAATACAAGCCGTTTGAGCCGGCGTTTTATGCCACGGACATTGCGGACTGGGGTATGGCTCTGCTGCTGGCGCAGTCGGCCGGTCCGCGGGCAAAAGTGCTGGTGGACACGGGCCATCATTATCAGGCGACGAACATAGAACAGATTGTCGCATGGCTGCTGGATGAAAACATGCTGGGCGGATTCCATTTTAATGATCGCAAATATGCCGATGACGACCTGACAATCGGCTCCATAGACCCGTACCAGATATTCAGGATTTTTCATGAAATTCATAACCATCATTTCCGCACCGGGTCTCTGCCACCCATTGCGTATATGGTTGATCAGAGCCATAACCTGAAACCCAAAATTGAAGCCATGATTCAAACGGTGGACATGGCCCAGCAGCTATACATAAAAGCGGCACTGGTGGACCGAAAAAAGCTGGCCGCCGCCCAAGCCGCGGAAGACCTTGTAACCAGCGAAAACCTGCTGCGTGATGCCTATTTAACGGATGTGCGACCTATGCTGGCCGAATGGCGGGTAGCGCGGCATCTGCCGGCAAACCCGCTGGCGGCACATCGCGAAAGCGGGTATGAGAGGCGGATCGCCGCAGAGCGTAAAGCCAAACATGGAAATAAGGGCGGCGGCGGATATGCCTGATGCCGCGGCGCGCAACGGGCGGTTGCGACACGGCGGAAAATCCGCAATTGCCCTCTGTTAATTGTGGAGAATGAGCCATGGAATCCGCACCGGATATTTTGTCGGCCACGCAACTGCTTACCCGCTGGACCTGGCTGTTTCTGGGCTGCCTGCTTGATGCGCTGGTATTTCTGGCTATTGGCATTGCGATGCTGGTTTACATGCCGCAGCATCATATTGCGGCGTTCTGGCTAACGGCCATCGGCGGGCTGGGAGCGGCGGCCTGCGCGGGCGCGGCAATGCATTGCCTGAACAAACTGGCGCTGGCCGGGCAGGACCCGCGGCGGAGCTGGATCGCATTTTTATCCAATCATCTTTTTTGCCGCGCGCTGGCGATAGTGCAATTTGCCACGTTTCTGGCGGCTCTGCTGGCAATCGCCATTCGGCTTCTTGGTTTTGATGTATCTGCACTGAAATTGTAAATGAAGGCTGACAATTTTTCCGCCACAGGCGGTCACGCAGGATAATATTGACGCCAAGCGAGCGCGTTACTCCGGGTTGGAGCTATACAATTCAACGGTCAGGCGGCGGCCTTGCGTTTTTCCCCGCCTTTAAGTCGGGTTTGCATGAACCGCAATATCTCTGTTGGGGAAAGCGGGTCCAATGACCAATCTGGCGATTTTTACCTGATTCAGCATCAGCTTTTCGCGCCGCGTTTCGTTTTGGCCGGTCTTCTGCTAAACTCTCGGCCAGTATGAAAGCCAAAGACACCGAAATGCTAACGTATAAACAGGCCGGAGTAGACATCGACGCCGGCGATACCATGGTGGACAACATCAAGCATTTGTGCGCCCGCACCTATGGGCCGCGTGTGCTTGGGAAATATGGCGCATTCGCCGGACTGTTCCGCCTGGATTTCAACGAAAAGCTTTTTGCCCGGAACTACAAGGAACCGGTGCTGATTGCCTGCACCGACGGCGTGGGAACAAAAATAAAAATCGCCGCACAAATGCGGAAATATGACACGGTCGGAATCGACCTTGTGGCCATGAACGTCAACGATCTGATCGTTCAGGGCGGCGAACCGCTATTCTTTCTGGATTATCTGGCGGTTCATAAGCTTGACCCGGTTGTGACCACCGCGATGGTCAAAGGCATATCCGACGGCTGCCTGCAATCCGGGGCGGCATTGCTGGGCGGCGAAACCGCCGAGATGCCATCCGTCTATGCCCCTGGCGAATTCGACATGGCTGGCTTCGCGGTCGGCGTGGTTGAACGTGGCAATATGCTGGATGGCACAGGCGTGGCAGCCGGGGACAGTATTATTGGCCTTGCGAGCAGCGGCGTGCATTCCAACGGCTATGCCCTGGTTCGCAAGATATGCTTTGAAAAGCTCGGCCTTTCCACGAGTGAAAAGATTCCGGAATTCGGCCGGACACTGGGCGAAGAACTTCTGGAACCAACACGGATATATGTGAAATCCGTACTGGGTCTTCTGAAACAATACAAGGTTAAACGCGTCGTCAAGGCGATGAGCCACATCACCGGCAGCGGGCTGCCCGGAAATCTGCCGCGCGTGCTGCCCGACGGCATGATTGCGAAAATCAAACGGGATTCCTGGACAATACCACCCATCTTTCAGTTCCTGGCCCGGCACGGCCCGGTGGACCCCGAGGAAATGTTGAATGTGTTCAACATGGGCATCGGCTATGTGATTGTGGTAAGCCCTAATTCCACACGCGCGGTCATGGCTCATTTGCGAAGCCTTGGCGAAAAGCCATTTTTCATGGGTAAGGTCAAAAAGGCCCTGGGCGAAGCAAGAATTGAATGGTCTTAACTCATGTTTTTTTGCCACTAAATGGCTGACAAAAGATTGGCCGGTGCGTGCCATTTCCGGGCTTCGCCAAAAGTCGGACAGGATAATTGGATTCCCAGGTTGTCGGGCGAAGACCAAATATTTGCATCGCAATCTGACTTGGACGGACGAACAATGCCGACGCCAAGCCGCACAGGACAGCGGCCAGAGCGGGCACACCTATTGCCATGGAAAGCAGGTCGGCGATATCTGTAGTGGAAATGGTTTTGCGGCCGCGTCCAGCCGCGGGTGCCAGAAGAAAATGAACGCAAGCCATTTCCCGGACCGCAAGCTATAATACTTTGCATAAGTCGCCGCGGCGATCGGGGCGGCAATCTTCAGGAAAGGAACCTATCATGGCTGCTTCAGAATCCTCTTCCCGCACACAAGCACTCCACGCCGTCGGCCAGAGCCTCTGGCTGGACAACATTACCCGCGGCATGTTGACCAGCGGCACGTTGAAACGCTATATCAAAGACTTAACCGTCACAGGCTTGACCTCCAATCCAACCATTTTCGACCACGCTATCGGCAAAACTAATTTTTACGACCAGGCGATTACCAGCCGCGGCAACTCCGCGGCCTCGGTTCCGGAATCGATATTTTTTGATCTGGCCATAGAAGACCTGCAAAATGCCGCCGACCTGTTCCGCCCGGTTTATGACGCAACCAATGGCCAGGATGGCTTTGTGTCGCTGGAAGTATCTCCGCTGCTGGCATATGACACAGCCAAGACACTGGCGGCGGCGAAGGAACTTTTTGCACGGGCCAAGCGTCAGAACCTGTTTATTAAAATCCCCGGCACACCGGAAGGGTTGCCCGCAATAGAAGAAGCCATTTTCCAGGGCATTCCGGTGAATGTCACGCTCTTGTTTTCCGAGGGCCAGTACATTGCCGCAGCCAACGCATATATGCGTGGCGTTCAACGCCGGGTTGCCGCGGGCCTGCCCGGGCGCGTGGCATCGGTGGCATCGGTATTCATCAGCCGCTGGGACAAAGCCATCGCGAATAAAGTTCCCGCGGACCTTCGCAATACGCTGGGAATTGCGATTGCAGCGCGGGTTTATAAGGCGTACCGCGACCTGCTTGCGGGCGATACGTGGAAGAAACTCGCGGGTGCCGGCGCGATTCCCCAGCAGCTGCTTTGGGCAAGCACCGGCACGAAAGATCCAGCCGCCCCGGACACCTTTTACATCACCGCGCTGGCCGCGCCAGACACCATTAACACCATGCCGGAGGAAACTCTGCTGGCATTTGCCGACCACGGCAAGATAACCGGCATCATGCGCCCGGAAACAGCCCAAGCGGACGCGGTCATTAAACGGTTTGCCGGCGCGGGTGTGGATGTCCTTCAATTGGCCGCACAACTGCAAAAAGAGGGCGCAGAATCGTTCGTAAAATCATGGAACGAATTGCTTGCGGCCATCACGCGAAAAAGTCAGTCCCTGACCGCGGCTTCGGCATAAAATTGCACGCAATATCCCGCTGCGGCACCGTAAATCGAAACGGTTCGCCGGGGCGCATGCATGAGTTGTGTATGGTCTGGAACAGACGAGTGCCAATTGCGGCACACTGGCGGTGAACCCGTCAGTCACTGGTCGGAATGCCCCGCGGCGTTCATAATGCCTGGAATGAATGCAACAATGCCGAATATCTGGCTGCTGGCCATTTTTGTCACGATTCTGGGCTGTTGTGTGGGCAGCTTCATAAACGTGCTGATCTGGCGGCTGCCATTTCTGGGCCATCTGACGGAATTCAAGGGAATCAAAGCGCCCATTACCCTAAGCTGGCCGCCTTCCCATTGCCCGCATTGTCATCGGGCGGTGCGGTGGCGGGAAAATCTGCCGATTATTTCCTGGCTGTTTTTGCGCGGTCGCTGCGGCGGCTGCCGCGAGCCTATTTCACCGCGGTATCCGCTGGTGGAATCTGGCACAGGCATGATCTTTTTAGCAATTTTCGCGGCTTATTACATGGCGCACTGGTTTGCCGACAGTTTCAGCGGAATGACGCGCGGTGGCCCGACCCTGATTCTGGATTTCTTTTATATCGGTGCGCTACTTGCCGCATCGGGAGTTGACGCGGACTGGTTTATTATTCCGCTGCGGCTGCCGTGGCTGGTAATTGTGGTGGCGATTCTGAGCTGCGCCGCGGGCAGCCAACCGATGCTGCCGAGTCTTGCCGCTGATTCGGCGGCGAGCCGGTTCGCCGTCGGCGGGGCTGCCGGTTTGTTGATATCTTTTATTCTACTGCGAACCGGTATTTTGCCGCGCAGCTTTTCCAGGCCGGCTGACGCGCCGGTCACCAGCATTCCACCGGCAGCGCCCGATACCGCAACGGCAACCACGGCTCCAATCGTCAGTCCGCCAGTAATGCGCAGCGGCCCGCTGATTTTAGTGGCAGCCATTGTTTTACTGATGCAAATACCGGCATGGCTGCTGCTTTCCCGACAAGCCGCGGTGCTGACGCTTCTGGTCTCCGGAATCATTGTATTCCTGCTGGGCATTCTGCCGCGCTGTGCCCCGGCGGCTGGCGAAGGCGATCTGGCCTCGGAAGTGCTGGATGAATCTGCAGTACCCGATGCCCGTCGCGAAATATTAAAAGAACTGATGTTTGTGTTTCCAATAATTGCCCTGGGCACCACGGCTGCGTGCACATCGCTGCCGCTGCCTGCGAGCGCGGCGATGGACCGTCTGTACGGCACGCTGCTGGGCCTGGTGGCTGGCGGCGGCATTGTGTGGTTTTTCCGGATTTTCGGCACACTCCTTCTGGGCCGTGTGGCCATGGGACTGGGCGATGTGCATCTGATGGCCGCCATTGGCGCGGTCCTTGGGGCACCGCTGGCGGTGATCACCTTTTTTATTGCGCCATTTTTAGCGCTGATCTGGGTCATGGTATTGAAAATCATGAGGCGGCCAAATGTGTTACCCTTCGGCCCATGGTTAAGCGTGGCGGGCATTCTGGCTTTGCTGATTGGTCCGCCCATTCAAGGGTGGTATGCGCGTCAATTGTATCCACAGCCGCCGCGGACGCATGCAGATTCCGGACAGATTATCTGGCCCGGTGACGGTCCGCCGACACACCCGCCGGCGAACCGGCCGTGAAACAATGCCGCCGGGGCCGGCAACGTTCGGGAATCGGCAAACGATCGGGCAAGTGGCTTGGCACAAATGGACAAATGGCGTAACGTAGCGGCGTCTCAATAATCAGGGGTCGAAACAAAGGGAGTTCCATGCTGGCAAAAGTCCATAGTTTTGTGCTTCAGGGCATAGACGCACTGCGCTGCGAAGTGGAAGTGAATTTAGCCAACCGCGACTACGATGTGCCGATTATTGTGGGCCTTGCGGACAAAGCTGTCAGCGAATCGCTGGACCGCATTCAGATCGCAATGACCAATTCAGGCTATCCGTTTCCCAATCAGAAACTGCTGGTAAATCTGGCACCCGCGGACATCAAAAAGGAAGGCAGCGCACTGGAACTGCCGATCGCATTGGGCATCCTTCAGGCGGCCCGCGCGATTACCACTGACCGGCATAAGAAATTACTGGTCGCCGGCGAGTTGGCTCTGGATGGGTCCGTGCGGCCGATTCGCGGGGCGCTTTCCATGGCCATGCTGGCGGTGGAAAGCGGATTTTCCGGCGTGCTGCTTCCACCGGCCAACGCCCGCGAGGCGTCGGTAGTGCCGAATCTGGAAGTGTACGCGATTGATTCGCTGGCCACGATGGTCGGGTTCCTGAATGGCCAACTGGAACTTGAACCGGAAAGTCCGGTGGAGGTCGCGGGCAACTCGCTTATCGGAAATTATGATGTCGACTTCGCCGAAGTCCGCGGGCAGGAAACCGCCAAGCGGGCGATGACGATAGCGGCGGCGGGTAATCATAATGTGCTTCTTCTTGGCCCGCCCGGAGCGGGCAAAACCATGTTGTGCCAGCGGCTTCCAACGATTCTTCCACCGCTGACCCGTCAGGAAGCGCTGGAAACGTCGCGTATTTATTCGGCATGCGGACTTCTGCCGCGTGAAACCAGCCTGTTGAGCATCCGGCCGGTGCGGATGCCCCACCACACCGCGAGCGGCGCGGCGCTGATTGGGGGCGGCACTATTCCCCGGCCTGGCGAAGTTTCCCTGGCGCACCATGGGGTTCTGTTTCTGGATGAATTGCCTGAATTTTCCAGGCATGTGCTGGAAATGCTGCGCCAGCCGCTGGAATCAGGATCGGTGACGATTGCCCGGTCACATTCCAGCGTCACCTTTCCTGCGCGATTCATGCTGGTCGCCGCCATGAACCCGTCACGGTCCGGCCGCGGCACGCTGGACCGCCGGAATGCCAAGTCAACTGAACAGGCGGACATGGATAAATATATGAGCAAGCTTTCCGGTCCGTTGCTGGAACGTATCGATATTCATCTGGAAGTGCCGGCGGTGACTTATCGGGATCTGACGAGCCGCGCAGTGGGGACCGACTCGGCAAAAATGCGGTCCGCAGTGGAAAAAGCACGGGCCGTTCAGGCCCAGCGATTTGGTGCCGAAAGCACAACTACCAACGCCTCGATGAAAACGCGTCAGTTGAAGGAATTCTGCGCGCTGGATGATACCTGCATGCTGCTGATGAAACAGGCCATGGAAGAACTCGGGTTAAGCGCCCGCGCTTTTGATAAAGTTCGCCGCCTGGCCAGAACCATAGCGGATATTGATGGCGTGGACCAGATTACGCCCGCACAAATTACCGAAGCGGTGGGCTACAGAATTCTGGACCGGAAATACTGATTTTCAGAGTTTGTCCGGATTTTCCGCGCCGCGGGCCATCCACAGCCTGATGCGCATTTGGCTGCGGCGGCGCGTTGCCTGATTGTCGGCAACCGCGCCGGATTCCGGCAATGTCACCCTGCTTTGTCAGGCATCAAACCGGACGCCAGCGCCGCCGGGGCAACGGCTTATCCCCGACAAGCCGGTTCGTTCCAAGGGCGCTCCAAAGGTCAAAAACAGCAAACGGACCACACGATTCAAATTTTTCGTAAGGATTTGCCATTTTGGCCGTCCAGAGACGGGGAAATGGATTTCGGACCATGTCCCGCGCCGGTTCCGAGCGCCGGACCGCACCGCACAAACCGGAAACCATCCGGAAAACCACCGGATTTTTCCAGAACCAGCCGATATTATATTTCGTATAATAGTGTCATACCAATCGACAGGCGGCAGACTGACGCTGTTGCATCGGGCCGCCGCGGGAGGTATAACAGAGTACAACAAAATTCCTGATCACAGACACCGCAAGGAGCACATGACATGCCGACCGACAAAGCCGTCACCTCCAAAAAAGGCGAGCGTATGCCCAAAGACCAGCTTCTGGCCTTTAAAGTGGACGCCAAACTCGCAGAGCTGCTTTCCAGCGTCAAGAACCGCAGTGAACTGATCCGCGATGCGGTTTATGCCTACCTTGGCCATCTTTGCCCGTTGTGTGAAGGCAAAGGAACAATACCGGCCAACCGCGGCCATGAAATTGAACTGCTGCTGGCGCAACTTGAATTCGCAACCTGTTCGGGTTGCCACACGGCCTTGCCGGTTATGCCGCGGCTTCGGAAACTCGTGGGCACCATGCCCAGAGAAGACCGTCAACGCCTGACGGAATTTGAGAAGACCGGGGAGCTTCTGTGTTCGGATTGCTTTGAAAAAGCGGATCAATGTGACAGTTGCGGCCAGCATGTGCCGCAGGGGCATTTGCCGGACCATGTACACAAACTTCATCATTCCAATCCCGGCCGTACCGCAAAAGGGTTCAGGCGATCCGCACAAAAGGCCGCTTCAGCACGTATAAAGCTGAACGGCGCGTGAATCGACTGAAAACCTTGGACCGGCTGGTCATGTTTGACCCGTTTTTTTCGCCCGCTTTCGGACGGAGTAATTTTCAATGTTTGCAACTGCTATTAACTTATGGAATCCAAGCGGAATAGGCATGGGATTGGTCATGATTCTGGCCACCGCGCTGCTGCTGGGATTTGTCCACGGCATTACTCCGGACGAACATACGTGGCCGATTACCTTCAGCTACGCCATCGGCAGTTATTCCTGGAAAGGCGGCATGAAGGCGGGCTTTCTGTTCTCGCTGACGTTCACCTTGCAGCGAGCCATAGCATGTGAGCTGGCTTATTTTGCCATTAACGCCATTCGACCCATTATTGAAAGTGACATTTATAACAGTCTGGTTTATGTGATTGTGGGCGCGGTCATGACCGGGTCGGGTCTTTATATTGTGCGCAGGGGTAAAATCTGGCACATGTTTCACACCCACAAAATGCTTCATTCCGAAGGGGGCGCCAATCCTCAAACCGCGCCATGGTGGATGCCTTTGGTACACGGCTTTATTGCCGGCTGGGGAACTGGTGCGTTTGCCATTATTCTTTATACGGCTTTAGCTCCCAATATGGGCAGCCCGTGGCTCGCGTTCCTGCCCGGGGTGGCGTTTGGCATTGGAACCATGATCATGCAGATTCTCATTGGCGGTTTGTTTGGCCAATGGATGGCCCGCCGCAAACTTTCGGAAAACGCCCGCGTTCTGCTGGCCAGGCTTATGTCCGGGCGGACGCTTACATGGGGTGGTGTGGGCTTTATGCTGGTCGGTGGGCTGGAGGTGCTGTTCCCCAAACTCAGTGGAATTCAGGTCAGCACGGGGCTGAAAGTCCATAATCTGGCTCATCTGGGCGACGGCTTTTTTCTGGCGGTCATTATGCTTTTCAGTGTGGCGGCCTATTCCTTTTTCAGATCGATGCATGACATACAGCATGAAGTGATTCTTCCCCCCGTGGATACGGCATCAGGTTGTGACCACCCAGGGCACGTTCATCCGCACGAACCGGCCCCGACCATACCTGCAAAAGAACAGGCCTAACACCGCTTCGTGGAATTCCATAATCGGTATAAACCGATTCGCCCAGGGGACATCCTTGGCTTTATAATAGGTCGATGCGCGAAAACGACTTTATCGCATGGATTACCGCACAATCGCCGCCGACACCGGCGGTGCGCATTGGCATTGGCGATGATATGGCCGCAATTGCGACGGAATCGCCGGATTCGGGGGCACTGCGCGGCACCGGAGTTTTAAGCCGGCTGGTACTTCTAAAAATTGACCAGGCGCTGGATCAGGTGCATTTTGACCTAGCCACGCATACCCCGCGTGAGGCCGGCAGGAAGGCGGTTAATCGTTGCCTGTCCGATTGTGCGGCCATGGCCTGCCTGCCCCGCGCGATTCTTATTTCCGTTGCTCTGCCACAATCGGCCGGGGACGACTTTGCGCGAGAGCTTTTTCTTGGCTCACGCGACGCGGCCGCCGTCTTCAATTGCCCACTGGTGGGTGGCGATACCGCGATCTGGAACCAGCGGCTTGCAATTACCGTTGCGGCCATGGGCACTGCGGAACATGATCCGATACGACGATCCGGCGCCAAACCCGGGGATATTGTGTGTGTCAGCGGACAACTAGGTGGCAGCATTCTGGGACGGCATATGACATTTACGCCGCGGGTTGCCTTTTCCCAAAAACTGGCAACCGCCGCGAACATTCACGCCATGATGGATATTTCCGATGGACTGGCTATGGATTATCCGCGGCTGCTGGCAGCTTCCGGCTGCGGCGGAGTTGTAGATACCCGCCGCCTGCCGGTGCATCCGGACGCCCGAAATCTGGCCACGCAGGACGGCCAGCCGGCTTGGCGACACGCCTTGTCGGATGGCGAGGATTATGAACTTCTGTTCACGCTAGCGGCGTCTGATTTTCCGCTTATTGCGAATCTTGACACGGACGTTCCAGTGACTGCGATCGGCACGGTAACCGGATCAGGCCCGCTGCAGCTTATACTGCCTGATGGCACGGCCATCTCCTGGCCGGTCGGCGGATGGGAATATTCCAGCCCGACGAATGACGTGTAATGTAAATATGGATGGTGCAGGAATGGAAGTCCGTTGCGATACGGTGGAAGAAACCATGAATCTTGGGGCCGCCATCGGCCGCCTGGGCGAGCCGGGACAGGTTATTTCACTGGATGGTCCGCTGGGAACCGGGAAGACGCAATTGGTTCGAGGCCTTGCGGAGGGAGCGGGCGTGGCGGACCTTTCGCTGGTCTGTTCACCAACGTATGTACTTTTGAATATTTATAACGCAGATCAGGGCAAAACCGGATCGCGCACAGTGTTTCACCTGGACGCGTACCGGATAAAATCGCCGGAGGATTTTTCCGCCATCGGCTTTGACGAATTGCTGGATCAGGGAGGCATTGTGGTGGTGGAATGGGCGGAGCGCGTGGCCGACCTGCTGCCCGCAGACCGTCTGGCTATTCGCGGCGAATGGTCGGGTGAAAACAGCCGCGTGTGGCGCATAGACGCCACAGGCCCGGTGTCGCAACTTCTGCTGCGGAAACTTATGGCCTGATCAGCCTGGAATTTATTTTGCCAGAGGTGCCAGCGAATCCAGCGATTCGCGAAACATTTTCTTGGGTGTCAAACCGACAAATTTCTTGGCAATCTGGCCGTTATGGAACAGAATAATGGTCGGAATGGCGTTAATGTTGTACTGCATGGCGGTATTGCGATTGGCATCGGTATCCACCTTGCCGACCTTGACCCGTCCTTTGTATTCCGTTGCCAGCTCTTCGATGGTCGGTGCCAGCATTCGGCATGGACCGCACCATTCCGCCCAAAAATCAACCAGAACCGGGTGCTCGCTTTTCAGAACTTCGTCTTGAAAATTGCCATCCGTTAATTGAATAACATTCTCACCAGCCATCGTGGATACTCCTGTGGGCGGATAAACTATTCAAGCCGCCGATGGAAAATGGTAGACACGAAGTAATTAAGTGTCAAATCCGGTCTATTTCATCAGACCTGCCCTGCTGACCGTCAGAACCCATGTTCCACCCGGAGGGGATTGCCCCCCGCCTGCACTTACAGGCACAGGTGTTTTCTGTTGGCGGCTTTATCGCGATGTAAACTCGATGGTTTGACGCTTCAGTCCGCGGGCGCTGGCGGTCAGCCGCATGACACCCGGCTTGCGACTCGCCTGCACCATCACCATGCAGTGGCCATAAAACGCCCGATGGTAATCCGCCTGGTTCGGTTCATGACAGGCAGGATCGCCATTTCCGGAACCCACGATTCTTCCCGGCCCGGTAAGGCTGAAATGAATCTTGTTATCTGCATTTGTAACAATATTGCCATGGGCGTCGACCACGGCCACGGCAATGGGGGCGATATCTTCGCCATTGGCGCGCATAACGGGCCACTGATCGGTCAAACGCAAACCCGCGGCAGGCCCGGATGTCCGCTGCGTCCATTCCGCGACCTGCCGGCCATGGTTATAACCGCGAACAACCAGCTTGCCCGGCTGATAAGGGACCTGCCAGTCCAGATACTCATATTCGGGCATCACGCGGCGCGGGCCGATCTGTTTGCCATTAAGCAGCAATTGCACGCGGCTGCAATTTCCAAAGCAGCGCACCAGCACTTTTTGACCAATCATCGCCGACGGCAAATTCCACTGCGGGCAGATATAAACCAGCGGTTTTTTGCCCCACCAGGCCTTGTAATAGTAGGCGTCGGGCTTGGGGAAGCCGCAGATATCCAGCAGGCCGAAATGCGAATTAATATCTGGCCACGCGTATGGCGTTGGCTCGCCACGGTAATCAAAACCGGTCCAGTTAAACCCCCCTGCCACGAACGGCTGCGTGGCAATCGGTTTCCATGTGTCCCAGGCCAATTGTGACCAGTCTGTGTGCATGGTGTATTGGGTCACCAGCCCAAGCGGTGCACTGCTGGCCAGCACGCCGCGATCAGAACAGGTACTGCCGATCTCGCTGCCGAAAATGGGCAGATGTGGAAACATTTTGTGCATCCAGGCGTAGTCCTGCGGATGGTAATTGATACCCTGGAGGTCTTCAACCCGCGTAAAGCCATGCGGGTAGCCGCCGTTCATGGCGCACGTAATGGGACGAGTTCGGTCAAATTTATGCACTTCGTGCATCATGGCCCGAAAAACGGTTTTCCCATATTCGCTGGCCTGAATGCCCCATTCCTCATTGCACATGGACCACATGATGACACTTGGATGATTGCGGTCCCGCAGGATCATAAATTTAATCGCGGACATATTATGATACGGCTGGCCTATGGAAGCCTTAGGCCCCTGGTAATCCGTGGGGTGACGGTTTTCATCCATCACCAGCATTCCCAGATGATCGCAGGCGCGGTAGAACGCCGGCGAAACCGGGTTATGCGAGGTGCGATAGGCGTTGGAATGGAGTTCCTTTTTTAGCATCATGACGCGCCACCACCACAGGTTGTTCGGCGCGCCGATGCCCACGGCCGGAAAATCGGCATGGTTGCAGGTTCCTTTAATTTCCACATGCCTGCCGTTGAGAAAAAAGCCGCGATTGGGATCGAAACGAATAGTGCGGATGCCAAACGTGGTCTGCTTGCTATCTATATTCACGCGCTGCTGGCGCACTAAAAGGTTGTTTGCCGGCGGCATCAAGCGCACGGAATACAGACTTGTGCGCAGATGATACAAATGCGTGTGATGCAGACTCCAGAGCGCCACACGGGCCAACGTCACATGCTGATTAAGTGTGAATGTCGCCCCGGCTTCCAGGTGCGGAATGCCCGTTGTCACCTTGGCCACCTGTTTGCCAGACGAGTCCAGAATAACGGATTCAACCGCGAATGCCGCCGGAGTGCTGCGATCATTTCTCACATCGGTCTGAATGGTGAGTTCCGCCTGGGCACTTTCCCCAGTTGCCGGATCATATTGAATTGGCCCCGGCACGCGGCTTATCACGTAGGTTCCATAGCGCGCCACATGCAGTTTATGTTTGATAATCAGTTTGACATTGCGATTGATCCCTCCCCCTTCATACCACCAGCCTTCAAAAAAGGTGGGATCAACCCGCACGGCCAGCGTATTGATTCGGTTGAAATGAACTTTGCCGGTGATATTCAGGCGAAAACCGGTATAACCGCCGCGATGGTCGCCCAGCAGATGGCCGTTCAGATAGACATGGGCGTCACGGTAGACGCCCTGAAAATCCAACCACAGCATTCGACTTTTATCCACCGCGGGAACACGGAACGTGCGTTCATACCATGCCGGATAAGTCGGCAGATAACCATGGCCAACATGCGCGTCAGGCGAAAACTTCCCCCGTACAATATAGTCGTTGGGAAGTTTAACTCGCCGCCAGGTGCTGTTGACAACTGGAACCCCCGAAGTTGCCGGCCGCGGATGATAGTAGCCAGCCGCAGCAGCTCCCATGATGCCACCTCCGCCGGCGGTGTTTTGAACCAGCACGGTCAGGACATTTGGTCGGGCGGAATGCCAGGCGGAATCCAGCGGCACCAGAAAGGGCTGGTTCCAACCCTGATGCTGAAACAATTTCTTGCCATTGAGATAAACCGTTCCATTGTCGTCCACGCTTTCAAAAGAAATGACCCGGTTGGGGCGGGGCAGCTGCGGCAGGCGTATCTGGAACCAGGCGTATCCAACACGGCCATGAAACACATCCGTCCCGGTTTTCACAGGCTGCCAACCAGCGGATTCAGCCAGCCCCGCGGGAACCTGTTTTGGAGACGTGGTCCGGGCCGCAGGTCTCCACCGCCAGGCAACCAAGGGCTGCGGATGACGGATTCGGGGCGTGATCACCGCTTTCCAGTGCCAGTGAAAATCCAGATTTTCAGACGCACGGGTCTGGTTCTGTGCATACACCCGCAGGGAACCGGGAAACAGTGCAACAGCCAAGGCGACGCCAAATAGGGTGGTGAATTTCATGCGATGGTATCCTCTACATTGGATGGACGGGGGCCAAGAATGGCAAATGTGGTGACACAACTTTTCAAGCCGGAGGTTTGGCGGGAGTATACAACCGACAGGATGGGCGTTCAAGCCCGTTGCACGCCGGCCTCCAAGAGTAATCGGACATTCAAAAATCAGTTTTTCCTGGCATTTGCTTTTTTATTTCCATATTGATAACATTTAACAAGAAGTGGCTAATTTGGGGTCCGCATCTGGCAACCTTTTTTTGGAGTACCAAATCATGCGTATCTTCCAGAATCAGAAATCAAAAAAAGTAACTTGGAGAGCCCGTCTTATGCTGGCGGCAATTGCGGGCATGGCCGCCGGACCGCTGCCGCGGATTTCAGCCGCGGCGAATTACAGTTGGGCGGTATCCACCAAGCAGGCTCTCAACGATGTTTTGCCAGCCACGAATATGCACCGTGTTTCCCTGCGTGACGCGATTGTGTATCTGCGCAACACCACGGAAGCCAATATTTTTGTGAACTGGACAGCCCTGCGGAACGCGGGCGTATCCCCGTTGACGCCGGTGAATCTGCAACTGCAAAATGTTCCGGTACACAAAATTTTATCGCTAATTCTTCAGCAGGTCAGCCCGCAGACCACGCTGATCTATTTCGTCAGTGATAACGTGCTGACAATTACCACCCGATCCGATGCCAATCGGCACATGGTCACACGTGTCTACCCGGTGGATGACCTGGTGATGACGATTCCGAATTTCACCAATGCGCCAACTTTCAACCTGCAAAGCGCGACGCAGAACAGCACCGCGCAGGTCAGCGCATCCGGCGGTGGCGGACTTGGTGGCGGCGGCGGCCAAAGTCTGTTCGGCGGTTCGAGTTCACAAACCCAATCCAATATTCAAACCACCACCCAGCGCGGCCGAGACCTGGTTCGCCTTATTGAAGCCACCGTGCATCCCAATATCTGGGTCAAGGGCGGCGGACAGGCCAATATTATGTATTTTCATCGGTCGCTGGTGGTCACCGCGCCGATTTATATTCAGGAACTGGTAGGCGGCCGCTGATTCGGACAATCCGCCGACAAACCGGAACGCCATTATGTTTGGGCTGACGCTGGCACCACGGGGAACCCATCTGGCTGCATTCAAAAAGCGGCGGTTGGTGGCGATGGTGGCGGCTTTCGCCATAGTGCTGGCCGGGGGATTTGCCACTGCGGGAAATCCTTCCGCAGACCGTCCAACGGCCGCCCACGCAAACGTAAAATCTTCACATAAAAAAAGTGCCCACCCGTACCGGCCAGCGCAAATTGGCTACATCATTTTTGTGGAGAATCAGCCGAAACTCCTGACCCAGAAACTTCCACACATTGTGTTGCGTCAGCTCACGCTCAATCAGGCAGTCAATCGCATGGCGGCCCTAACCGGCGAGAATTTCGCGGTGGGATGGCCCGCATTAAAACGCGCGGGTATCTCTATTCAAAAGCCGCATAATGTGACCTTGCCGGCCGGATCTTGCCGACGGGACCTGGCGCGGCTTTTTAGAGTCTTTGCCCGGCGCAAGCGGCTGGTGATCAGTGCGGATGAAAATGTTATTTTTATTACTACAGAAGCCCAGGATGATAAGCGGTTGATTCTGCGGACTTATTGGCTGCCAGACCTGCTGGCGAATCTGCCGCGGATTATTCCACCGGCCGCGATCCTCCATCGCATGCGCCACCCGAGAAACGGGCCGCATCCCAAAGCTGTCTGGCCGCCGGGCTATACACCCGGACAATCAAAGAAAAAGGAACACCAACCCGTTTCCACCGATCTTATTTCGCTGATTACCAATGCCGTGCGACCAAAAATATGGGCGAACCACGGCGGCAACGCCACTATGACGGAAGTGGGCAATAAAGTGATCGTGGACGCACCGGCCAGCGTGCAGGCGCTGCTTGCCGGCCCGTCCCATTATCATCCGAATGCGGTTCCACGATTTTTTATGATCGGCCTTTAAGCGGCCCGGTGTCGCGGCAGCGAAACACGACAGAATTTCATTTGACCCGATGCGTTCCCTACCGTTAGGATGGAATTTTTGCCCCTGTGGCCAGAAAGAAATGGGAAACGCGGACGCATGATCGGCCTTCTGAAACTACTTCTGACCAAGTTCACCTATGTGGCGCTGGCCTTGATTCTTGTCGCAGCGGGCTGCGGCGTGCCGATTCCAGAAGATGTTCCGCTGATCTTTTCCGGCTATCTTTGCAACCCGCATCAAAGCCCACTGTCAGGCGTGCTGGCACCCACGGGGACAAAACCGGCCGGCGCCTCGACCGCAACAACCGATCCGGGCACGGTGCCTTCCGCCAATATCATGTTTCTGGCGGGCATGCTGGGCATTGTGGGCGGCGACAGTATTCTGTACTTAATCGGGCGCTATGGCATCGATTCAAATAATCTCATCGCCCGGCACATCCGCAAAGTCCTGCATTCCAAGCGGCGGGATCAGGTGGAAAAGCACTTTTTACGACATGGCAACCTGACGCTTTTCATCGGGCGGTTTATCCCGGGCGTGCGGGCCTTAATTTTTGCCCTTTGCGGCATATCCAAAATGCCTTATTGGCGATTTGTGGCGGTGGATGGTCTGGCCGGTCTTATCAGCGTGCCAACCCTGATATGGCTTGGCTACTGGCAGGCTAAACATATCAACTGGCTCTTTGCGAAAGTGGCGGAAGTTAAACATGTCGTTTACGTGGTGGTCGTTATCGCAATTGTCATTGGCGCTGTCGTGTATCTGATGCGGCGATCCCGGGCCGAGCAAGGCAAGCCTTAGGACGACAATCCAAAACCTGACATCCGTGCCGATGGACCCGTTTTTGTTTACAATACCGCTTTGCCGCTCCGGCGGCTGCGACAGGAGTTTACACGTGCGTGTGCAATTGCTATTCACAGGCGGCCGAAAAGTCGCCTGTTCATCAGGACTGTCCAAAAAATGGCACCGTCCGGCTCCACAATTTCTGATTTCACTGGCCGCCACGGGTGCGTTTATTGTCAGCGGCATGGCAACCGCCGCTTCGCCGGCGCCATCAACGTCGGTCAATGAGCCTGCGCTGGCGGCCGGGACCATATCCGCGGCCGAAGCGCCGGAGTCGGCGGCAAATACGGCCCAGGTTCTGGCGGCGACGGCCCGATTTTTTCGGCGCGGCTTTGATTCCAACCGACACGGGGCGCTGGTTCTGGGATCACTGCGATCCACGCACGACGCTGCTCTGACGCCGTATTTTCTGCAGATCAGCCGGGCCAAAGATCCCATGTTGCAACTCACGGGCATACTGGACGCCAATTATGTCAGCGGAAACCCAAAAGTTCTGAACATGCGGCACTTTTTTTCAATTCCGCTGCCGACGCTGTTAACCGCCTCGTTAGCCATGCTGATTCAGTATGGGAACATTACCACGCGGCAGTTGCAAACTATTCTGAAAATTGCGCCTCAGCCCTCGCAGCGCCTTTTGGCGGCAGCTGCACTGGTGACGCGGAAACTGGATAACTTGGCGCTGCCCGAATTAACCGCCCTGCTGGCCAGCGCGGACCCATCCGTGCGTTATTACGCGGCTATGACCATTCTGGAAACGGATGACGCTGGTGCCGTAACCAAAGCCATGGCTGTCCTTGGGCGGCTTGCCGCCACCCATTCACCTGACCTTCAGCACATTAAACGGGCGTTATTGGCACGGGCAGCAGTGAAAGACATCAAAGCCGCGATACCCTGGGTTTCCCGAATAGCCGAAGATAAAAAAGCCACCGGCGGCACACGGCGCGGGGCGGTCACGGCGTTGCTTTATATGCATGCGCCGGGTGCGGGTCGGCGATTGGAACACCTGATTGCCGAGTCGCACAACACGATTGACCGCATCGAACTGGGCCTGCTGGCCATAGAATATGGTCAACAGGTTTCACCGGCATCGATTCGCAAACTGTTAAAAACCCACTCGCCACTTCAACGGGATATTGCTCGCGCCGGCCTGCTGGCTGCCTATCACAAAGACCCGCTTCCGGAAATCCTGCATTTGGTGCATCAGGGCCAGCCACTTTTTTTGAATTGGGTGTATGGCTACTGCCGGAATCCGGCGAACCCGCATCGACTGCGGCTGCTTACCGCATTGGTGCACTACGCAACCGTGGTCGACAGCCAGCGCGATGTGGATTATCTGCGGGCGGAAGCGGCGGCTAAACGTATTGCCAATATGGACAGCCCGGCGGCCCGGCGGCTTCTGGCTGGCTTTTTACAATCCGTTAACCATGGCGTAGTGGAAGCCGCACTGGGAGGCATGATGCAAAGCCGGAAAATGAACTTCGGCCCGCTGGTGGCGCCGATATGGCCGGAGTTGCGTAAAAGCCATGATCATCAGATTCGCCAATATGCCGCAATTGTTTTGTCGCGAGCCGGCCTGAAAATGGCCATGCCCGAATTGCGAAACATTGTGCTTTATAACGACCGGCGTACTGACGGGTTTCGTGCCGTGGCCGGCTGGTATTACCTGAAACTGGCGGGCCAGACGCGACGCCTGCTGCATGAGGTGGCGGCGGGAACGCCGGCCAAATAAATCGCAAAGTTTAACCGGATTTTTAAACCGGCCGCCGAGCGCCGCCATAAAATCAAGTGGCTTGGAAACCTGGAACACCGGCCACAGACAATCTGGAATCAAAAACTTATGACTCCCACGTTTTACAACACGCTTACCCGCCACATGACGCCGCTATCACCGCAGCAGCCTGGTCCGAATCAGTCCGACCCGCTTAACGGTGCGACGATCACCATGTATTCATGCGGGCCTACCGTTTACGATTACGCCCATATTGGAAATTTCCGGTCGTTCCTGTTTGCCGACCTGCTGCGGCGCTATCTTGAAATTCGTGGCGCGAAAGTGCGTCATGTGATGAACATGACCGATGTCGGACACATGACGGACGACCAGATTGCAGATGGTGGCGGCCGGGACAAACTGGAACTGGCCGTTGAGAAGATGAAGGAGAACAAAAAAACCGGAATTGCCATGGTGGAAAACCCCAACGATCCATTTCAGGTGGCAGATTATTTCATTCAGGCGTTTTTGCAGGATGCACTGTCGCTGCGACTGGCCGTGGCCATGGACCATAACCGTGCGGCGGACCACGAAAAAGAAGCCATTATGCCGCGTCCCACGCGTCATATATCAGATTTTGTGGAGTTGATTCAGCAATTGATCGGCCGCAGGCACGCCTATGTCGGCACGGACGGCGTGGTCTATTTTGATGTGGGCAGTTTTCCGGAATATGGCAAACTATCCGGGAATTCGATTGAACAATTGTCGCACGGTGCCGGCGGCAGAACCAATGAACAGGCGGCGAAGCGTCATCCTGCGGACTTTTTCCTGTGGAAGCCGGACGGGAAACATATCATGCGGTGGCCAAGTCCATGGGGCGAAGGCTATCCTGGCTGGCATGTGGAATGCAGTTCCATGGCAATGGAAATTCTTGGCCCGACACTGGATATTCACACCGGCGGCGAAGACAATATTTTTCCGCATCATGAATGTGAAATTGCCCAGTCGCAGGGAGCCACCGACCGGCCGTTTGTGCGGCTTTGGATGCACGCCCGACATTTAATGGTCAATGGCGAAAAAATGTCCAAATCCAAAGGGAATTTTTTTACCATTCGGGATCTGACAGCCAAAGGCTTCGATCCGCTGGTGGTGCGTTACGCACTGCTGGCGGCACGATACCGCGAAACCCAGAATTTTACACTTCAAAGCCTGCACGAAGCTGCCGCGGCCATCACCACGCTCCGAGACCTGGCGGACAAGCTGACGCTTTGCGTCGCCAGCGTGGACGAAGCCGCTGGTGATTCACATATAAACATACTTGATAATTCCATGGCGCCCCAAACGCCGGTCGCCCCGGAAGATGCCTTCATGCTGGAGGAATTTGACCGTGGCTTGGCGGAAGACCTGAACATTTCCGCCGCGCTGGCCGCGGTCTTTACCTGGTCGGCGGGTCTGCTGAAACAAAAAACCATCGGCTTTCCGCGAGCCAGATCAGCGCTTCAGGCACTTAAGCGGGTGGACCATGTTCTGCAGGTTGTGTTCACTCCGACGCAGCCGTTGGCACCGGAAACACTAAATACAATTGAACATCTGATAGAGCGCCGCAAGGCCGCCAAAACCAGCCGGGATTTCGCGCAAAGCGATGCCCTGCGCAAAGAACTGACTCTTCTGGGTGTAGAAGTGATGGATACCGCTAAAGGAATGTCCTGGCGCCGGCGGCTGGCACCGGCATTGGCGTAAATTCCGCTCTGCGGCCCGCGAACGGGTCAGACACTATCGGCGTTCGGCGGAGATTGCCGCCATTGACCGTCCACACATTGCCAATAGCCGGCCGGCGCCGCGTCGCGCAATGCCGGCGGCAGCCGGTGTCGCGGAACATTGTCAAAACACTCCAGGCGGGTAAAGCGTTCAATGGCTGCGGGAATTCCGACCGAGGTAAAATGTGCATGCCCCGATGCGGGAAATGGCCCCCCATGATTCATTGCCGGTGAAACAGCCACGCCGGTGGGCATTTTGTTGTAAAGCAGCCGGCCGACGCGCGGTCGCAGCAAGTCGGAAACCAGGTCGTACAGGCTGACGTCATCGGCGTCATCCGCGTAAATGGTGCCGGTCAGATTCCCTTCCAGCATTCCACAAATCGCCAGCAACTGGGCAATATCGTCCGCCTGGACCATCAGACACGCATTGCCGAACGCCTCGCGCTGGAAAATATCCGGGTGGCGAAGGAATTGACTGCCGGAAATGACAAGTAGAGTGTTTTCAAAGGCAAAACGTGCTTCCGGCATGATTCGTCCGCCTGTCATAAGTGCGGCACCCGCATCAATCAATTGCTTCACCGCAGAGGCTAATTCATCCCGCACTCCGGCGGAAAAAAGCGTGCCGACGGGTGCTGCGGATAGCGCGGCGGATACCTCCGCGATAAACGCATCGGAATCGGCATTTTTCAGCAGCAAAACGAGACCCGGATTCGTACAGAATTGGCCGCTGCCCAGCAGAACCGAACTGACATATTCCCGCCCAATATCCGCGCGCCGGTGGGAAAGCAATCCGGGCAGAACCACCACCGGATTAATGCTGGACATTTCCAGATAGATTGGCTTGCCAGCAGCATCCGCCGCGGCCTTGAGTTGCAGGCCGGCTTTGCGACTGCCGGTAAAGGCGCTGGCACCGATACGGGGATCAGACACCAGCCGCAACCCGTCCAAAGGCAAAGTGGCATACATTAGCGCAACGGTTGCCCGTGGCAGGCCGGTGTGAACCAGACAGTCATGTGCCAGTTCCGCCAGCGCCTGGCTGGTGGCCGGATGCAGCGGGTGGGCCTTGGCAATAACCGGATTTCCCGCCGCAATGGCCGCGGCAAAATCGCCGCCGCACACCGCATTAAATGCGAATGGAAAATTATTCGGCCCGAAAATGCACACCGGTCCGATGGGCGCGAATTGCGAGCGTATATTATTTTTCGTATCGATTACCGGCCGTCGCCAGGCCCCCTGCCGCGCCGCGTGAGCGGCCGACCGAAGCTGACCGGTGGTTCGCGGCAATTCTCCGGCAGCCAGTCGCGGCTGAATTGCCAGCGCGGTTTCAGTGTGCGCCAGGATACACAATTTTTCCGCCTGGGCCTCTATCGCCGAGGCAAAGGCATCAAGAAAATCAGCAATTTTTTCGGGATTAACCGCACGTAAGTCCGCGGCGGCGCGCTTGGCGGCAACAAGTGCTGCTTCACAATCCGCCCAGGCACTTATGGGAAATGGGTCCGGCAGCGCAGCGCCGGTCTGCGGGTTACATGCGGTAAAAGTGCTTTGTACCTCCGCCGGACGCCATACGCCATCAATTAATACGGGTGCGATCGTGGACATGGAATCTGCTTCTCCGATGCAACTATTTCAGGCCACAGGCTGGCCAACTGACTCCAGCAACCGCCGGGCTAAAAGACCGAATTCCTCGTGACATGCCGCCACCGCGCTGGCATGCCCGCCGATGGCACCGTCGGCAGCGCTTAACAAGAACATGGGTTTGCGAGCCTCCTGGGCCATGGGCATAAGGCTTTTGAAATGTTTGATCATAGCCAGCCGGTTCACGTCTGGTGGCTGGTTGATGCCGCCGTTGTAATTAAATCCAGTATCCGATCCAAGCACCTCATGGGCGTAGACACCTGGAATTCGATCGGCCCATTTTTGATAAGACTTGACCGGGCGATTCTCACGCACCGAAGGATTCAACAGGATGTAACCGAGGGGCCGCATGGCTCCGGCGGGCAATGGTGTGCCAGCCAATGGCTTCGCCATGGGACGCCGGGTTTGCCACCCCTTCCTCCAATTCTTCAGGCTTGGCCCAAGATTGCGCAATCCTTGTATCGAAAACAGGTCTGCGCCCAAGGGTATCACGACATAATCAGAAGCAACCATTGCCGCACGGTTCATTGCACCGATATTCGGCCCTACATCCAAAAGCGCTATTTCAGCCTGACATTGGTCCGCGGCCCGACTGATAACCCGGTAAAATGCGGTTGTCACACGAAAGCCGTCGTTGGCGACGGCGGCTTCGTCCGCCAGACATTTACCCCAGGCATCAGAAAGCCTGTCTTCAAAGGCGCTTAAGCCAAGATCGCCGGGAAGCAGGAAGAGATTTTCATCAATATTAATGGGTACAATCGTCTGAATGTCTCCAAGACTTTCAATCAGTGGATTCACGGCCCCCAAAATGCTGCCTGGATGCGGGCCGTCGGGCCACAATTTTTCAAGGCGAGTATCGTCCAGGAACATACTGGTGAGGTTGGATTGGGGGTCCAGATCGACGGCAATTGTCGAATGCCCCATTTGGCCAAGCATCCATGCGAGGTGATACACCATGGAGGTTTTTCCAACGCCGCCCTTGTTGTTGAAGAAGGTGATCGTTTTCACAAACGCCTCCGAACAATCATCAGCACATGATTATCGCCTATGACATATTCCAGGGACGGACTTCCATTCCGCTTCAGCCAGCTTTCCGCCATGGCCACGCCCCGACCAAAACGATTGGCGAACCCCAGCGTCTTGGCCGCCTCAGCCAGTACCGGATTGCGATACGAAGTGGACTGTCGAAACTGGTCACGGGTCAGATCGCCATAGAGACCACCGGGGTTCTGAATTTCGATCCGGTCGGAAAAATGATTGATCGAGACCGGCGTTGTGGAGCCGTCATAATTGCGATGCACAATGGAATTGATAAACAGTTCGTGCAGCGCTATTTCCGGATAATCGGCCACGTTATCCTCGGATAAATCCGGCCGTCGCACGGGGCGCACATTGGCGATCTGGCGGGTTAGGCTGTCGAGTTCCCGCATAACCGTAAGCAGGTCACCGGAAATCCGTCGCTCCTGAAGAACCGTATCGGCCAGTGAAAGCCCTTCATAACGCACATACTGAACGTACGCGCCGGGAAAATAGGAAAGCGGATCTTTCCCGAACAGCAGCACAGCGGCGTTGGCGGGCTGGTTGAGCTTTCGGTTGAAAAATCTGACGGAACTCAGTTGATCTTCAATGCTGCGCCCATTTTCCGCGATTACAGCCGGTGAAACCGCCCTGGGCAGATAATTCAATGTAAACAGATCAAGTGCCAAATCACCCAATCCGGCACCCGGGCAGGCGCGCATATCCCAGGTCCTGGCCCGGTCCACCTGGCGTTCCTCCAACCGCCGCTCCTGTTCCTTGGTGGCGATATCGGCGGTAGGTCCGGTGCGAATGTAAACAACCTGCTTGAATCGCACGGGCGGCATGGTGGAAGGACGAACCTGAACCATGGCAATATCGCATTCCTGATAACGCACTTTTTCCACGTGCATATCAGGGACAGGAATGAGCTGACCGTTGTGCCGATGGGAAGCCAGGCTCTCCAGAAGTTTTTCGTCAATCACGGCCCCATTTGGTTTGCCATGGCTGTCAACCCCTACAAACAGATAGCCGGGCAAACCGGAACCGGGCATATCGTTGGCGAACGCACAAATCGCTTTACAGAATTTATCGGTGTCGCGCAACGACTCGGTGCGCTCTACCCGGTAAGATTCCATACCTGCCAGCAATTCGGTAATTTCGGTCATGCTTTAACTCCAACTCTATGTTCCGGGTGATTGCGCCTTGCGTCAAGCGGCGGAATAAATCAGGCGACCGGAAAATACCGAGAATCTGACATGCAGGCTGCCTGTGTTACTGGTCAAAGTAACGGCGGATCAGGCGGCGGTAGCCCGCGGGCAATGGCGTTTGCGTCTTATTCTGTATAACGGAAGGCCGAAACAATGGTGGCGCATGATCCGCTTTGCCGCCGTCGCGCGCGACAACGTCTATAGGGGGGTGGGTTGCTCCGAGCAACGGTTTGTCCAGTATCACCAGTGAGTTGCTATCCACCAGCGCGGCGTTGGTTCGATGGCCTGCGGGTGGCTTTTCCGACGGACCGCCGGCCGCTGATTGCGGCAATCCGATGTCGCCGGAATGAGGCAGTCGCGACATTCGCAAATTTCCGGATGCATCATTCGGCGCGGCAGTGGTTTTGCCACCGGTATTCACAACCGGCATTTGGAACGACTGTGCGGAGGCCGCCATGTGTTGCGATATTTCCGCCAGCAGTTGCTTTTCCGCAGAAATTTCGCGAGCCAGCACCAATTGGGCGGTGTGCGCATCGGCAACCGCCGATTTCAAATTATGCAGACCGCCGGCACCCGCGCGGCCGGAAAATCCACTGGCGGCGGCCAGAAGCCGGTTTCGGCCCGCCGCAGACAACCCCGCATGGTGCAATGCCCGGACCAGATTAGCCATGATGCGATCGGATACGGTATGAGGCGAATTTGGGGAGAGTTCCGGGCTTCCAACCGCGCTTTTTGTGGTGACGGAACCACGATTGTCCGTGAAAGCTGGCCTGCCGGCTTTCTGGCCAACTTCTGACGCAAGCCTCTGATTGAGCGCCGCCTGGAGTGCGTTTAGGGTCTTCTTCCAACGTTGCCGTTGCTGTATATCCCGCCTGATTTCAGCCACGGCTTGCGCCGAATGCCGCATTGCTATCGAACCGGTACGATCCGTGGGGGTACCCGTTAGCAACCGCTTTGCCAGCGATTGAGGAAGCGCATGAATGACCTGCGAACGAATTCGCAGGCGCGTGGATGCAACCGGCTGATTTGCGCCGTCCAGATTTGCGACGCGGTTATGGCCCACTATCACCGATGGACGGTGCGATTGAAAACTGTCCGCAAGCAAAAGGCCCGCCCCAACCGCCAAGGCGCTAAAGCCGGCAACGGCGATTAAAACGGACGTTGATCGGGGCTGGTCCGCTGAATAAGAGTTTAGTCCAGTGGCGGCCCGGCACACATTTTGCCAGCGGCCCTGCACGCGTCGCCACGTCAGCGAATAAAACGGATTCCCGGTATCTAAACCGGCTGTTGCGGTCATTTCCAACCATAGCGACAGACTTCCCTCCAGGCCCGCATGCTGGTCCACCAGCCAGGCGATGCGTTTTTGCGTAGGCCATTTGACCGACCAGATTCCCGCAATCAGACAGACCACCACCGCATCAACGGCCATCAGGCCAAATGGGGGCACGCTGGCGAACAGGACAATCGCAGCCGCAGGCGGAACGGATAGCAGAATTCCCCACCGGACGGCCCCGACCAGCCGCAATAATTCGCGGCTGCCGATTAAACCGGAAACGTGAATCGGCCGGGCCAAATGCCGCGAACGTAGAAATGAATGAACCGCAAACGGCCACGCCCCCGCCACCATGAACGCTGCCAGCAAAACGGCACCGTGCGGGAGACATGCCAGACTCATCAGAACCAGCGCCTGAATGCAGCCGACCGAGAAAAACGCCAGAGCGATCCGGACCGTTGCCAAAGTCGATATGCGCCGGCGGGTAAGTGTCAATAATCGCACCATGTCCGCTGAATCGGGCACCTTGTCGAGGACGGGCATGGCTGTTGTAGACACTGATGACATGATGGTATTTTATCATATTCCAGTCGGCTGGTGTGATGGTCGGACATGCATGAATAAGGTGGTCGCCGCGGCTTGCATGCCGGCGGTGCGATGCCCCGGCCGGGCGCAAAAAAACGGGGCAACCGGTCCATACCGGCCGCCCCGCTGGAGAAGCAATTGTTGTTGCCTGAAGTCACACGCCCTTGTCAGGTGGCGTTGGCGGCCCCGCCCACCGGCGCATCGACCTCCGCGGGAGGCGGCGGAGTTTTGGGGACCACGGTAAACCGCAGTGCCTCGCCATCGCGGTCAATACGGATCAGCGACACCTCTTTGTATTCACCGCGGAGGATGGATTCTGAAAGCGGGTCTTCCAGATACTGTTCAATGGCACGACGCAATGGCCGGGCACCAAAGTCCGGGTTGTAGCCCTTTTCAATCAGGAAGTCGTGGGCGGCGGAGGTGGTTTCCAGACTGATACCCTGTTCCACCAGCCGACGCGTCACCTTCTTGATTTCAATATCAATGATATTGTAAAGGTTTTCGCGGCTTAGCGGCCGGAAAATGATTGTGTCATCCAGTCGGTTGATAAACTCCGGCCGGAAGAACTTCTCAACTTCGCGCAGCAGGCCTTTTTTCATGGATTCAAAGGATTTTTCTTCATCACGTTTTCCGTAACCGAATCCCTGAATGCCGCCGCTCTTGATCAAGTCCGCACCGATGTTGCTGGTCATGATCAGGATGACGTTTTTGAAGTCCACGATGCGGCCGACATTGTCGGTCAGGCGGCCTTCTTCCATGATCTGGAGAAGCATGTTGAACACATCAGGATGTGCTTTTTCAATTTCATCCAGCAGCACCACGGCATACGGCTTGCGGCGAATACGTTCGGTGAGTTGGCCGCCTTCTTCGTAACCGACATACCCCGGAGGAGCGCCGACCAGGCGGCTGACATTGTGTTTTTCCATATATTCAGACATATCGATCTGAATAAGTGACGCTTCATTGCTGAACAGGAATTCGGCGATGGCCTTGGAAAGCAGCGTCTTGCCGACACCCGACGGGCCAAGAAACAGGAAGGTTCCCATCGGACGGTTCGGATCCTTGAGGCCCGAACGTGCGCGACGGATGGAGCGTGACACGGCCTTGATTGCGTCATCCTGGCTGATGACCCGTTTATGGAGTTCGGCCTCCAGTTCCAGCAACCGTGAAGCTTCGGCTTTTTCCAGACGGGTCAGCGGTACGCCGGTCATGCGGCTGACAACTTCAGCCACCACTTCCTCATCGACTACGCCATCCACTTCCTTGGCTTGTTCGCGCCATTTGCGATGTTCTTCATCCTTCTTGCGACGAAGCCCTTCCGCCTGATCGCGCAGTTCGGCGGCGCGTTCATAATCGGCATTTTTGACCGCTTCATCCTTTTCCAGAGTCAGACGTTCAATCTGCTCTTCAATTTCGGAAAGGTTGGGCGGCTTGGTCATGCTCTTCAACCGCACACGGGCACCCGCCTCGTCAATCACGTCAATCGCCTTGTCGGGCAGACAACGGCCCGTGATGTACCGTGTGGAAAGTTCCACGGCGGACCGCAGCGCCTCTTCGGTGATCTGCACGCGGTGATGGGCTTCGTAGCGGTCGCGAAGACCCTTTAGAATTTCGACGGTTTCCTCTTTATTGGGCGGTTCCACGACAACCGTCTGGAAACGCCGCTCAAGGGCGCCATCTTTTTCCACGTACTTGCGATATTCATCCAGCGTGGTGGCACCAATGCACTGAATTTCGCCACGCGCCAGTGACGGCTTAAGTACGTTGCTCGCATCAATGGCGCCTTCCGCACCGCCGGCACCAACCAGCGTGTGAAGTTCGTCAATAAACAGGACCACATTTTTGGCCCGGCGGACTTCATTCATGACGGCCTTGATGCGTTCTTCAAACTGACCGCGGTATTTGGTGCCCGCGACCATCATGGCAAGGTCCAGCACGACAATACGTTTGTCCAGAAGAATTTCCGGCACATCGCCGGAAATGATTTTCTGCGCCAGCCCTTCCACAATGGCGGTTTTACCAACGCCCGCCTCGCCAAGCAAGACGGGATTATTTTTTGTGCGGCGGCATAACACCTGAATAACCCGTTCGATTTCATTGGCGCGGCCAATGACGGGGTCCAGTGCCCCTTCGCGGGCAAGTTCCGTCAGGTCGCGACCGAAGGAATCAAGTGCCGGCGTGCGGGACTTTGACTTGGCTTCACCCTTTTCGGTGGCTGCGCCGCTGGCACCTTCAGATTCCACACCCGCGCCCAGCAGATTCAGCACTTCTTCGCGCACCTCTTCAAGCTTCAGCCCAAGGTTCATAAGTACCTGCGCGGCAACGCCATCGCGTTCGCGAAGAAGCCCCAGAAGCAGATGTTCAGTGCCGACATAGTTGTGCCCCAGATTGTGGGCCTCTTCAATGGCATATTCGATGACCTTTTTAGCGCGCGGTGTCTGGGGAAGCCGGCCCATGGTAACCATATCCGGCCCGCTTTTAACAAGTTTTTCGACTTCCAGTCGCACTTTCCGAAGGTCAATGTCCAGATTCTTAAGAACTGTCGCGCCGACGCCGGAACCTTCCTTGACCAGACCAAGAAGGATATGCTCGGTCCCGATATATTCATGGTTAAACCGCTGGGCCTCCTGATTGGCCAGCGCCATGACTTTACGGGCGCGATCTGTGAAACGTTCGTACATAAAATACTCCTGCAAGCCCTTGTAGGGCGGGATCTTTCTATCCCAAGGGATTGTACGAAGGGAGTGGTCAAACAATCAAGCCCGACCCATTCCATGTCGTACAACCATCGGTTTATTATCGGCCAAAACAAGCGAGAAGGGTAAGGGCAAGGACAAAAATGAATTTGCCACACGCACCAGGCCATGCGAACCGGCGATCTTCGGCATTGCGAACCACATTCGCGGGCTGCGCAAAAAAACACGCTATTTACGACATCTGCGGATTTTCCACGCGATTCTTAACTTCTTCCACCTTATGTCATTCAAATGGTTGGACCGCTCGTTGAATCATTTACTACGGCAACACTCGCGCCATGTCAATGGATACATGCCGTTGTTTTACGCAAAACTTGAATCGATGCAAACGCTTGCCTGAATCGATAATTCAAGCGGCTGGTCGCCCCACTTAAAAATGTGCCTCGCCAAATGCTCATAAATCTGGTGCTGGATCGATCCGGTCGCCTATTCATGTCCCCCGGCCTGTGCGGCCTGCATGGCCTTGATCATATTGATGACCTGCTGGCGAATTTGCCGCTGAATGTGGCCGAGTTGCTTGATCTGTTTTCCCACCGCCTGCTTGTGAACCGGATCAGCCTTTTGCATGGCATGCAACTGAACGGTGGCGGCATTCACCTGATTCTGGACAATCCGCAGCAGCTTAAGCTGGGCGACCGGGGGGATAAGCGGGGGCTTGCCTCCACCACCACCGCCACCACCGCCGCCACCGTGCTGGTCGACGTGCATCTGTTCCTTCAGAGAATTGATGATGTCCTTAAGCCCCATGATGGCCGCGTTCTGTTCGGCAATCAGGTCTGCTGTGGCCTGCGCGGTGCCGAAGGTCTGACTTGCGAGTTTCATGTTGCCCGCGATTCGCCGATTCATCCAGACAATAACCGGGGCCTTATCCGCCAGTTTCACGCTCAGGCCGTCAAGCAGGTGAATCAGATGTACCTGCACCTGTCCATCTGCCTGTAATTGCAGCATATCCGGTCGCATGATCATGCCACGGGCCTGCTTCCGCTGCCGGATGGCGACCGCACTGGATTGCAAAGCGGACTGGATTTTCAAAATATGCTGATATTCCTTTTTGATTCCGGCAAGCTGTTGAAGTTGCTTTTTATTTTGTGCGTTCTTCAGCGCTTTTTGCAATTCCTTCAGCGCGTGTTTCAGATCAGCCAAAGCGATAACCTGCCGCTGTACCGCCAACGGCTGATGCGGATGAATCAGCCATCCGGTGGCCTTACCCATCATATCCGCGGCACCATGCAGCCAGGCCGGGGCTTCACCGGTATGCACGCTTCGGGCGGCTTTGTGAGCCACGTTCAGCGTGTCAAGTTGCAGGCGGCTTTCATCATTTGCCAGGGGTGCCAGCGCTGCAGCGGACGCATCTGGAGCGGCATGGCCCGTATTTACTTCCGTCGCCCGTTGCCGTTTGATTAACTGCTTCACCAGTGCGATCAGGGCCTTAAGGCGGTTAATCCGGCTTTGCAGTGACCGGCCCTGTTCTTTTTGCAGAGCCGAAAGCATTTTTTTCAGCCCCTTTGCCGCCTGCCCCTGGTTGCCCGCCGCAGCCTGCATCCGGTTCAGCGCCGCGTTGCGCCCGGCCAGCCGCATGGCATCGCTGATGGAATATTTCTGTGCAAGTTGCGCAGCTTGGGCAAGCGCCTTGGACATGCCCGGGTTCTTAGCGGCAGTCTGTTGTGCGGCCTTATTGAGTTGCCGCGAAAGCTGATCCATTTTGCCCGCCAAATTACGTTGTTGCGCCGCTAGTGCGGCGGCTTGTGCTTTAAGTTTCGCGGGCAACTGGTCCGGATTCTGACCCAGCGTTTGTTTTGCGAGATTTTTCAGCTCCTGTTCCAGTTTCTGCTGCTGATGCAGCAGATGCAGTGTTTTCGCTTCCAACGATGCGAACTGACCCGCGGCGCCCAGCCGGGCGAGCAATTTCTGCATTACGGAAATTGCATTTTGCTGATGGCCAAAGGCCCGACCGGCATCGGCCTGGGCATGGGCGGCACCCGATGGCTTTTGTGCCGCCTGGGCCGCTTTGTCCAGGCGATCCGCGGCATGGGGCATGGTGCGAGCGCCGACGGGCTTCATCAGCGAAGCGGCCAGTGCAGCCAGTTTCCCCGGAGCTGAAGTCTCAAGATTATTCCGTTTGGCAATTCGCGCAATGCCTGCCAGTGTCCTGGCAATGGAAGCGGCGCGTTGCGCCTCGGATGCCTGCTTCTGGCCAAGGGCCGCCAACGCCTGCTGCTGTGCCGGAGTGGTTTTACCCGCCGCGCCAATGGCCTGCTGAATGGATTTGGTCTGGGCGGCCGTTTCCTGTTGCCGCCTTAGGAGCGCGGCCAGCGCCTGGCGAACCTGCCGCAGGTCGGCGCGCAGCTCGCGTTCAATATCCGCGCGGCTGCGGATGCTTATCAACAATCGTCTGGACCGCACCAGCGGATGCACCAGCGTTTTGCCATTGGCAAGCCGACGGGAGTAATTGTCACGCACCTGTGCGAAAATGCTGATTGCATCTCCCGGTTTCAGGGCAAGACTTGCAAGTTTCCATTGAAATTCCGCCACACCGTTGACGCTGCGCGTAGCCGGGTCATAATTGACTTTCCGCCATGAAAGAGGAAACCGGAAAAGTGGCGCGGCCTTGGCCGGCGCATCGACCCGCCCGCCGGCCAGATACACGCTTTTCAGGCCCAGATCATCGGTCGCACGTATTTGCAGGTGAATAACCGCATCCGGAGACGCCTCCACCGAATGGCGCGGTCGCGTAATGCGAACCTGGGGTAATGCGTCCGGAATCACCTGTATGTTCACCAGGCCGCCACGGCGGTTTTGCATGGAATCCGCATCGGTCATTATCAGCCGCGCGTTAAACGAAGTACTGGCAATAAACGAAAGCTCCCCGCGGTGCGGGCCGATATTTTTTTCCGTCGCATTTAATCCCGACAGCGGCTTTCCGGTAAGCGGGTTGGCCAGAATAAACGAAGGCTTGGCCGCCAGCGGCTCGTCGCCGCGAAAAGACAGAGTCACATGCGAGCCGACAATCGCCTGGGCGCGATGCGAAAACAGGTCAATGACAGTCGGCGGAATGCCCGCCGCATACGCCGGTGGCATGATGATCGCCTGCAGGCTGACAAAGGTCGGACGCGGCACAATCCGTATCGTCGTCGGCGGTTCATTTGAATCATCTCCGGCGACGGCGCGCAGCGTCAATTGATGGCCATGCGGAAGAATGACCGCTTCAAACAGATTGCCATGCGACTTTCCCTGCCAGACCATCATGACTGCGGGCAGCCGCCGGCCATTCTGGCGCAATTCCAGCCAGACGCGCAGATGCGGAGAAAAGCCTTTCGTCACTTTTGCAGCGACTGTCAGGGCATCGCCCCGCGGCCAGATTCTGGGCGGGCCGCTGTTTGTCCAGTACAAATGCACATGCGTTTTAAGCGGCCAGGGGTGGTGCCCCAGCGGATCGGTCCATCTTAGCATCGCCAGGCGAGCCCCGGCGGGTACCGCGATTGCAATCAGAACGATTGCCGCCAGTTCCACCAGAGCAATCATGCCCATTTTCCAGACCGGCTTCCAATTCAACGCGCCGGCGAAATTTAACTGGCGAGCGCTGTTTTCGGCGGCCGCAATCGCCTGCCCGGCCATGGCGTTGCCCCGAAGTTCCCGCCGCTTGAGAAAATCCACCGCGGAAAGAATTTCATCTTCCGTCATGGATGCCGATATTTCCACCCGTGAGGCCAGCAATGAATCTGGAATGGGGCGGCGGATGCGCAGGACCTGCCGCACGGCCAGCGCCACGACTGCCGTCGCCGCCAGCAGCAGCAGCACCAGCCGCAGTATTCCGGGGAAATGTAACAGGTAATCGGCGAATGTCAGCAGGAGAACCAACCACAGAACGGCGGAAACAACCAGCCCCACCGCATGAAGCCCCAGCATCAGCCGCAGGCGTTGACGCAATTGGGCAATCCGCTCAAGAAGGGATGTCTGGTTCTGCAACATGGTCATGAAGCGTTTCCCGCGTTAAATTAAACCGGCCCGTTTGCGAACAATCCATTCTACCGTCAGAAGTGCTATTAAAAGAATCAGCGCAATTGGCTTGTTCCAGATTTGATGATTCTGGCGCCACACTGTTTCCAGGCTGCGGTCGGGTATCAGCGATTCGAGTGAGGCAAGCTGCGGCGGCCGCACCAGTTTTCCCCCGGTCAGCAGGGCCATCTGCCGCAGGCCGGTGGTGTTCACCCGCGGATTGTCAAATTCCATATCCGGTATGATCGCCCGTATCCGCAGACTGTTGACCTTTCCCGGCAGTGTTCCGGCGGCCGCTGAAAGGGTATAGGTGCCGACGCTCCAGGGCGTAAAAAGCCCCTCAAATAAATGATTCCCGGCACCTACTGGCGAAAGCAGCACGTTTCCGGCGGTGGTACCCCCGGCAACGGTCAGCCGTACTGAAACGGGCATCTGGGCAGCCAGCGCGCCATGCACTCGCAAATAGACGCGAGCGCTGTGACCGATATCAATTTGCGGTGAAGAACTGCGCAGTTCCAGGCGTCGTCCGCCACCAAATACGCGCGACCGCGCCAGCTCTCGCACCATTTCCAGCCAGTAGCTTTTATAAAGAGGTCCGCCATGATAATACCGCCAGCGCCAGGTGTCGTTAATGGCGGAAAACATGGTGCGACCAGCGCCATACCGCCCCATTACCACAAGCGGCATCGGGCGACCGTCGATCTGATAACCAGGCAAATTAGCCAGCACCATCGCACTGGGTTTAAGGCCGGCCACCGGAATAAAGGAATACAACGGTTCAAGGTTGGCCACCTGCCGAAGATTTTCGGATTCTCTGGCAAAAAATTCGAACAGCGGACTTAGCCGGCCGGCCGCCGTCAGGTGCAATTCAAAAGGCCGATTGGGCGGCGGGGCCATGCGCGGGTCGGCCGGGTTACCTGGAATAATCGGAAGAAGTCTGGCCAGCGGACTGTTGCGATAGGCGAACGGAGAATACTGATGGCCGGCAATCATGCCGAATCCGCCGCCCATTCGTCCGACGAACCGCAGAATGATTTTATCCTGTGCGGCGGAAAAATAATCCGGATCCACATCTCCGAGCAGAAACACATCATACCGGTCCATCTGGGCCTGGGTATCAGGAAAATGGTTGATCGGAAGATTCCCTTCCTGCGCAAAATTGTTATCGGCCGAAAGGAGCAGGCAACTGATTTGCGTGGTTTTTTCCCGCATCAGGTCGTTTTTCAGATAGCGGTATTCCCATCTTGGATAGCCATCTACATACAATACACGAATCTTCGCCTTCACAACCCGCGTATCCACCGGGCCGGCCTGATTGCCGCGCCGGGTAATCTGCCCCGGAACCGGATCCATCTTCACAGCCAGGCGATAATTGCCGGGCTTTTTCGGGTGAAACACAAGACTGAATGCGACGCGCTTCATGCCCGGCAGAATATGCAGCGTGCGTGCCAGCAGTTGGCGCGGCTTGCCCGGCTGATTTTTTGGTGGCAGTTCCAGCAGCCGCACCGTGGTGACCAGGGCCGCGTGCGCACCTGTGGCCTGCACAAAACCGCGCACCGCCACGGGGTCCTGCACAAACGCCTGGCGCGGGGCCTGTACCTGTTGCAGCGCCAGGTCAAAGGGCGTCCGCTTCTGGCCTATGGGAATGGTGAACACCGGAACCGCTCGCTGGCGGGCCAGCCGCGCGACCGGTCCCGGCGGCGACCCGGGCGTGGACCGGCCATCGGTCAGCAACAGCACCGCGCTGACCGGTCTTCCCCGCTGTTCATCCAAGATTCCACGCACCACGCGCGGCACATCCGTGGAATTGCCCGTTGGTTTGAGCGCCGCAAGTTTCACCAGCAGCGCCGCCAACTGACGTCGGCTGGTCGCCTGTCCCAGCAGTCGGGCGCGGCTTGAACCGGTATAGACCGCGATGGTCTGCCGGTTGGCCAGGCGGCCCAACCACCCGGCATCCGCCTGCATCAGCAGATGGCTGGCAATGGCATAGCGGCTGGGCGGCCGCCCGCGGGCCTGCAGCGGAACCATATGCAGACCGCCTGTGGCATTCGTCGGTGACGGCGATTGCAGCAGATGAATTAATTTGAGCATGGCCGCATTCTGATAGGTGTCGCGCAGTGTCATGGAAAGGGAGTGGTCCACCCATATTGCCACGGTGCCCGGCGTCCGCACGCTTTTACTGGCCACCAGCATGGGTCGCCCCAGCAGCAGCACCACCAGGGCCAGCACAACTGCACGCAAGGTTGCCATGGTTCGTTTCAGTCGCGGGCTGGCGCTTTGTCCGCGGTAACTCCACCAGCCTAAGGCCGCCAGCAGCGCCATGCCGCCAGCCAAAATCCAGGGGTTTGGTGTCGCCAGCGCCCAATGATAAGACATGCCGCCATGGTTCGGCCCGGTCGGGCTGAATCCAAAAAGAAAATGTGTGATCCAATCCATCATCATCTATTGCCTGTTTCTGCGAATCATGTTTGTTTTAAGTTCGGCGTACATTAATTTCATCCATACTGGCAATGCCGCATACGATGCGCATCAGGCCGCTTTTGCCGGCGCAAGCTGATACCGCGAAAATGCCCGCGCCGCCAGCGCTTCGGCCGCCAGTACCGCCAGCGCCAGGTACAGCAGGTTGTGGCCGGCATTGCCGCCGCCGGCCGCCAGCGCCGGCTGTGCCGCCGCCAGCGATTTGGGGTTTTCCAGAATATTCGTCTGATGAATCCGCAAAATGGCCGCTACCCGAGCCGCGGGCGTATGCCGCACATCCGCCCAGCGGGCATCCACGTTGACCGCGGCGAGCGCCGGACTTCCAGCCGGCCCGTAGAGACCGGCGACTGGAATGGGCGGGCTTTGGAGTCGCGGCTGTCCGCCGATGAGTTTTCTGGTAAGGGCCAGTGAATCATGGCGAGGGCCAGCCCAGGTGCCGGCCGCAAAGTGGGTCGGCAGATTGAGTCTATCCCCCACCCGCAGATTCCGTGACGCTTCCCGATTGGCGAGCGTATAAAAGAAAAGCCGGTGCATATAGGCTGGAAACGCCGGCTGCGCGGGAAAATCTGTCCATTGCGTATCCGCACTGATGGCCCAAAGCAATACTTTGCCATGTCCGATGTTCCGCTCCACCAGCGCCGGGGCACCATTGGCGAAATAAAGCAGTGTGCGGGCCACCACACTGGCTTGCGGCCGCAGCACCACATATTGCCGGGTCGCCACATCTGCCAAGCCGGTGTGTACACCGCTTTTTTCGGCGGCCAGAAATGCCGTTACGACCGGATTCATCGATCGTGAAAGATCAAACCCCAGTGTGCGCCCTCCCCCTGCCTCGCCGGACCGGGTTACGGACATAAGCGAGCCGATCGCCGCGGGCAGCAAACCCTTGACACCGGCCCCCAGCGCATCGGTCCATTCCATACCGTTGGTATCCGGCCCGGGGTAAATGATCAACAGGCCGCCCGCGGACACAAACTGCCTCAACCGGCCGGCCAGGCGAGGTCCGGGGGGCGGCAGATCGCTGAGAACGACTGATTGAAAATGTTTGAGGGATTGATCCGGCAGTTCCAGATCGCCAATTCGCGTCGGCTTGAAAATATTATTCCGCCGGAACGGGGCCAGCGCCGCACCCAGCCATGCCGTGCTCGCCAGACGGCCCGAAGCCGGATCACCCGGACGGCCGTCCACCAGCAGCACCGGAATATTCTTCACCGCGGTCGCCACAAATCGGCGGGTATTGTCCGCGGGCAAAGCATCTGGTGAAAGCCGGGCGGTAATCGCCAGTGGACCGGCCAGCGGAACCTTCTGATTCAGCAGCGCTTCACCCGTTACCACCCGCCCCGGTGGAAGCGTGTGTAAAACGGTCTGGCCGGCCGGCGTGGAATTCAGGAAAAAACGCAGGACCACATCATGACCAGCCGCGGCGGCCGCATTGAAAAGTGCGTATTTTACAGCCAGCGGCTGATTCACCAGCACTACGGGATGCCCCGGCTGTAAATCAGTAATGGCCATGTTTTGCGCCGAGCGATGGCCCACATCAATAATCCGCAAATGGGCGCCCAAGTGCCGGATCGCCGCCACCAGCGCCGCCAGCCGCTGGCGCAATACAGAATGAGTTCCATCAATGGAACCGAAATTGTTTGCCGCGTCATCGGTTATCAACAGCACGGTGCGCGATCGGTTGCGGGTTTTGTTTTTCTTCACGATAGCCAGCGCCTGCTCCAGACCGGTCGTCAAATCTTCCCCGGCTTGCGACACCTTCTGATTCCGCACCTGCCCGATGAGCAGCGCCGACGGCAATTCGGGCCGAGGCGCCAGTGAAACGGCATTGTGCGACGCATTGATAATGGCAACGCGGCCAATGTCCGAATCGCTTTGCAGCCAGGCGATCAGCAGCCTTTTAGCGCGGTGAAACGGAGTGCTCCCTCCATGCGGATGCAGCCCCATGGGATAGGCATTATTCAGCACCACCACCGTCAGCCGTTGTGAATTACCCAGCAGCGGCGCCAAGGCTGCGCCAACCGGCGTAAACTGAGCAATGGCCGCCGCCAGCAGCAGCAGCGCCAGCACACGCAGCAAAAGCAGAAGCCAGCGTTGCATCTTGAGCCGCCGCACATTTCGCCGCATCGCGGCCAGCAGAAATTCCATCGCGGCCCAGTTTTTCAGCCTGAACCGCCGGCGGTTAAGCAGATGAATAACCACGGGAATGGAAGTAGCCGCGGCCCCGGCGGCAAACAGCCACGGGGAAACAAACGGCAGCAGCGCCAGGGGGATATCCGGGTGCAAGTGTATCAGGGCCTCCAGCAGTTAAACTTTCCTAAAACCATTTTCCTTCCGCTCCGGCGGCCTTGGCCCCCACAATGCGGGGACCTATTTCATGCGGCTTTCGCGCGAAGCCAGAAAGCCCGGTAAAGACACATCCAGCGGCACGCTGGTGTCCACCTGCACGTAATCCACATGAAGCTGGTGGCAGGCGGTGCGGATTTCCTCCGTATGGCGGCGCAGTTCCTCCAGGTATGCTTCACGCAGAGCCTGAGGTTCGACAATAATTTCCGCCGGCGCCTCGATGCCCTTGAACATGGTGGTGGTGCGAAAAGGGAATTCCAGTTCCTCATGATCAAGCACCTGAAGCACGATCACATCATGCCGCCGATATCGCAAATGACGAATTCCTTTGATCATTTTCGCGGGATCATCAAACAGATCACTGATGAAAATAATCAGGCTGCGGTGACGGACTTCCTCGGCCACGGCGTCTAAAATAAGCCCGGCGTCCGTTTTGGCATCGCCCACTGTGGTGGTCAGTTCATCAATTAAAATGCGCCACTGTCGCGGGTTGTTGGATGGCCGAATCAGCCGCCGTATTTTGGAATCAAAAATCGCCAGACCCGCGCTGTCCTGCTGGTGCAGCGCCACATAGGCCATGCTTGCGGCAATGCTGATGGCATGGTCAAACTTTCGCCATTGCGGATTCGCCTCTCCGGCGAAGTTCATGGAAGTGGACGCATCCACCACCAGCATCACCTGAAGATTGGTTTCCTCTTCATATTGCTTGATGTAATGCCGATCTGTGCGGCCGAATACTTTCCAGTCAATGTATTTGATGTCATCGCCGGTGGAATAGGGCCGATGCTGGGCGAATTCAATTGAAAAGCCCTTGTACGGGGATCGGTGCATTCCGGTCACAAAGCCTTCGACTATCAGCCGGGCGCGAATATCCAGTGCGCCTATTTTGGCCAGCGTGCGCGGGTCAAGATACCGGCGGTAATCTGTTTTCTGCGCTTCGGGCGTGACCATGATGGTGTTCCTGCGGAAAATTCCAACTGCGGCGGCGAATCAATCGCCAAACTTGACCGGCCCGGCACGCCGTACCCCGTTCGTCGGCTAACTCGCCACCGGAGCCTGCGTGAACACTTTGGGCAGTCCGGCGGTGACGGCCGGACCGTCCGGTTCGCGCGGCGTTTGTTCAATTAACATGCGGATAATGTCATCCGAACGAATTCCTTCGGCCTCGGCATTGAAGTTGGTCAGGACGCGGTGACGCAGTGTGGGAAACGCCACGTTGCGGATATCTTCCGTGCTGACATGGTACCGGCCGTGCAACAAGGCCCGTGCCTTGCCCGCCATTACAAGATATTGCGAGGCCCGCGGTCCGGCCCCCCAGGCGACATAATCCTTCACAAATTTCGGCGCATCTTTCTGCGATACGCGCGTCTGTCGTGTCAACTTAAGCGCATAACGAATCACATGGTCCGCCACGGGCACCTTGCGCACCAGTTCCTGAAGATTCATGACTTCCTGTGCAGAAAGCACAGGTTCGATCATGACCTGCCGCGGGGCCGTGGTCAGCCGCACGATATCAAATTCTTCCTGTTCGGTCGGGTAATTCACCAGTACGTTGAACATGAACCGGTCCAGCTGCGCTTCAGGCAGCGGATAGGTGCCTTCTTGTTCAATCGGGTTCTGTGTCGCCATCACAAAAAACGGCTCGGGCAGCCGCCGCTGCACACCACCCGCCGTCACCTGATGCTCCTGCATGGCTTCCAGAAGTGCGGCCTGCGTTTTCGGCGGGGTACGGTTGATTTCGTCGGCCAGAACCGCATTGGCAAATATCGGGCCTTTGACATACCGCAACGACCGCTGGCCGGTGGCGCGGTCTTCTTCAATGACTTCGGTACCTGTAATATCCGAAGGCATCAGATCGGGTGTGAATTGAATGCGGTTGAAACTTAAATTCAGGGATTTTGCCAGAGTGGAAATGAGCAGCGTTTTGGCGAGGCCCGGCACGCCCACCAGCAGACAGTGGCCGCGGCAGAACAGCACCACCAGCAGTTCTTCTATCACCTGACTTTGGCCTACAATAACTTTGGCCAGCTCTGTTTTTAGCCGGGCGCAGCTTTCCTGAAGCTTTTTAACCGCGGCCAATTCATCACTGCTAAGAACCAGATCGGTTGACTGGGGAACATCTGAAGCCGGCTCGGTCACGTCACGTCTCCTTATTTCTATATTGCGCAGACCGGGCGCAGGCCCGGCGGGGAATCTTTCTCCGCTTAGTTTAGTTGCCGGCGGCGGTTTTGTCTTGCGGAATAAAAATTAAACCCGCTTTGGGTACCCCGCACCGAGCCGCCGGGGCCACCTTCACCTGCGCGCCATTACTTAAATTCAGCGTAACGGTGCAGGGTGCCATTTCCTTTCCCGCAGCGCTGACAGGGATGGAAAGTGTTACTGACAACTGAAATAAATTTGTCCCGCGGCCGGTCACCGGCCGAACCCACGCCCGTGGTGGGCACCATCATGCAATTCACCCGCTCTGCGGCCGCGGAAGAGGCAGGAGGCCAATTCCTGAGTATATTGGGGGGTACCGCATATCGCCGTTTCTTTTTTCGTGACCGGTGCCCAAGGCTCCGCCGCAGTTTGAAAATACGCCGGACCGCGTGATACGGCAAATCCCTAGCCTGTCTGCCAGAAAAATCCGGATTGCCGTCAGATCGCCAGAGCCTATGCTGCTAATGAAAGGTCAGGTGACGGCGATGGCCTATCGCCGTGTAACCACCCAGGCCCGCGGCAGGCATGCGTGCGCTATGGCAAACTGGAAATGGCATGCCTTGAAGCCAAGGAGATTCGTCATGACCGTCGTAGTTGAACCTGGAAATAAAACTGTTGTGGCCACCAGTGTGGATCCTGCCCATGATTTGTGGCATGGCGGCAAACATCCGCTGCGGCCATTTTTTGCGCCGGGAAATATCGCACTGGTGGGTGCCACGGACCGACCGGGCAGTGTGGGCCGCGCGATATTGCGGAATCTGGTGGACAGTTCATTCGGCGGGGCGGTGTTTCCGGTGAATCTGAAAAAAGGCAGCGTCATGGGAATTCGCGCTTATCCGCGCCTGAAGGATTTGCCTGAACCGGCGGATCTGGCCGTCGTGGTAACGCCGGCGGCCGGCGTTCCGCAGACGATCGAAGAATGCGGCAACGCCGGCATCCGCAACGCGGTGGTGATCTCCGCCGGATTTAAGGAGACCGGACCGGCGGGGGTGGAACTGGAAAAGCAATTGCTGGCCACGGCACGGGCGCAGAATATCCGCATCATCGGGCCGAATTGTCTAGGGGTCATGTGTCCGCCGGCGGGACTTAACGCCACTTTCGCCCATGCGATGGCGGGGGCTGGAACGGTCGGGTTTATAAGTCAAAGCGGCGCATTGTGCACAGGCGTACTGGACTGGAGCCTTCGCGAACGGGTAGGATTCAGTGCGTTTATAAGCATCGGTTCAATGCTGGATGTGGACTGGGGAGACCTCATTGACTATTTGGGAGATGACCCGCGCACGCGCAGCATCGTGATTTATATGGAGAGTATTGGCGACGCCCGGTCGTTTTTGTCCGCCGCGCGCGAAGTAGCGCTATCGAAACCAATTATTGTGATCAAGGCCGGTCGCACCGATGCGGCGGCCAAAGCAGCTGCATCGCACACCGGATCGCTGGCCGGCAGCGACGACGCCATGGAAGCGGCATTCCGCAGGGTGGGTGTGTTGCGCGTGGATACCATAGAGGACCTGTTTGCCATGGCCGATGTGCTGGGCAAGCAGCCGCGCCCGGGGGGCAAACGCCTGACGATCATCACCAATGCCGGCGGCCCTGGTGTGCTGGCCACCGACGCGCTGGTGCGCGGAGGTGGCGAACTGGCCCAACCTGAAGCCGAAACAATTGCCCGGCTTAATGAATGCCTTCCCGCCGCATGGAGCCACGGGAATCCAATTGATATTCTGGGCGACGCCGACCCGGCCCGCTACGCACAAAGCCTTCATATCGCACTTAACGATACGGAATCTGATGGTGTTCTGGTGGTGCTGACCCCCCAGGCCATGACCGACCCCACGCGTACGGCTGATGAATTGCTGGCGGCCGCGGGCACAACAAAAAAGCCGGTTCTAGCCAGTTGGATGGGTGGTGCCGAAGTGGCCGCCGGCGCACAGCGGTTAAGCGAACGCGGCATTCCGAATTTTTTATATCCGGACAGTGCGTCACGCGCTTTTAATTACATGTGGCGATACAGCTATAATCTGCGGGGAATTTATGAAACGCCGATACTGCCTGCGCAAAATCACCGGGCGGATACGGCCATTGCCGCAGTGGATTTAATAATTAAAAAAGTGCGCGGAGAAGGCCGCGTTATTCTGACGGAATTTGAAGCCAAGGAGGCACTGGCCGCGTATGGCATTCCGGTGGTGCCGACGCGGATTGCCGAAACCGGCGAGCAGGCGGCCCAATTTGCAGCCGGCATCGGTTTTCCGGTTGTGCTGAAACTTCATTCGCACACCATCACCCATAAAACGGAGGTGGGTGGCGTACAGTTGAATCTGCGGTCTGAAGCGAATGTGCGGGACGCATTCAGTCGGATTGCGGATTGCGTTGCCGAAAAGGCCGGGCGGCAACACTTTCAGGGTGTCACGGTTCAGCCGATGATTCAAACCGATGGTTATGAAATTATTCTGGGCAGCACAGTGGACCCGCAGCTTGGCCCGGTAATCGTATGCGGAGCCGGCGGGCAACTGGTGGAGGTAATGCGCGACCGCGCCCTGGCTCTGCCGCCGCTGACCAGCACCCTGGCCCGCCGCATGATGGAACAGACACGCATAGCGCAGGTATTTGCCGGCGTGCGGGGCCGGCCACCGGTGGACACGCGCGCCCTTGAACAACTGATTGTCGGGTTCAGTCAACTGGTGGTAGGGCATCCGTGGATCCGGGAAATAGATATTAATCCGCTGCTGGTTTCGCATGAACGCATTCTGGCACTGGATGCGCGCATCGTGCTGCATCCGCTGGAGATGTCGGCCGAACATTTGCCGCGGCCGGCTATCCGCCCCTATCCGGCCCAATACATTCGATCGGTAAGGTCCAATGACGGCCAAGCGATGACAGTGCGTCCCATCCGTCCGGAAGATGAACCGCTGCTGGTGGAATTTCACCGCCAGCTTTCCGAACGAACCGTGCAATTGCGCTATATGGGTACGCTGGGCTTTGACGCCCGGACCATGCACGACCGACTGATCCGCCGTTGCTTTAATGATTATGACCGTGAAATTGCGCTGGTGCTGGAATACCAGGACCCGGCCACGCGGGCACCGGCCATTGTCGGCGTGGGGCGCCTGAGCCGTAAGGCCGCGGCGACCACCGCGCAAGTTTCCATGCTGATAGCCGATGCCTGGCAGAACCGCGGACTGGGAACCCGTCTGCTGGAAGCGATGCTGGATGTGGCAAAACAGGAGCGGATGACTCGGCTGGTTGCTGAAATTCTTCCGGGCAATTTTCCGATGCAGCGGCTGGTCGGCAAACTGGGTTTTACCGTTTCCAGTTCACCCGCTGGCGACCCGGTGATCGCGTCGCTGGATTTGCCAACCACGGACTGAATTCAGACTGCGCCTGAACCGGTAAGTCCAGGGAATGATCGGGCATCGCAAGGATATCCGTGTGGCCGCGCCCGGGCATTTGCGTGAGAAGCGATAGCCGCTGCAAGGCAACCCTGGTGCTCTGTTGCAGCCATAAATCAGGATAGACAGGGCACGGGTGCTCAAGCATTAAGATGGAGCGCTTTGATGGTCACAAAATAACGGGGCGTCATGAGGAGCCGGGACAGACCTGCGTCTGGCGGAAGCGAAGTCCGGCAGGTCAATAGGACAACGTCCGCGAAGTTAATCTTCATCGTCTTCAGATGATTCCCGATCGGCCAGTTCGCCGACCGCTTCCCGACCGACCAGGCCACTTTCCAGCATTCGGGCATATTCAATGCAGTATTTGGCCCAGGGTGTGGCTTCCAGACGGGCGCGGCTGATGATTTTGCCGGTTCCGGCGCAGACGCCATAGGTGCCATCTTCAATGCGGCCGATGGCTTCGTGAATTTCCCGCAACATCTGGCGTTCGCTTTCGATCAGGCCAAGTGTGAATTCCTGCTCGAAATTATCAGTGCCGACATCGGCCATGTGCATGGGACTGGATGAATGGTTGTCCTGATTTTTGAACGCCTCGTTTTCCATCGAGCCGACATCACCGAGAATTTCCCGCCGTTTTTCCAGAAGCAATTCACGAAAATGTTCCAGATCGGCCTTGGTGAGTTTCGGTTCCACATGCACTGTTTTCCCGTTCACCGGGCCAACTGGGAGGTGGGCACGTTTAAGAATGGCACCTTTGCCATTCACAGAAGCCTTTCCCGCTTTACTGGCGGCCTTCACCTGTGAACCGCGCGGCTGTGACGCAGCTTTTCGCACTTTGGCAACGCGCACACGTGGATTGGATTTGACTGGTTTGGCGGCCCGACCAACTGATTTAACGGATGCCGTCTTGCGAACTGGCTTGGATCCGTTTTTGATCGACGCCTTTGCCCGCCGGGAGAGTTTGCCGGTAGCGAGCTTGTGTTTGACTGCCATGGAGACTCCAACAACGTTTATGTTCGCTTTTGATCAACAGACTTTACGGGAAGTCCTTTTTCCACCACCCGCCCCGCCGATCCGCGGAATCGGGCAAGATTGGGTAGAATATCGGCTTTCGGAATTCAAGTCAATTGATTCTTTTTGAAATTTCGGACGAAAGAGGTCAAAAAAACGCCCATACGGACAAGGAACGCGGGGTGGCGCATGTTCGGCTCGGCATGGACGCCCCATCGGCAGCGGCTCGCGATCCGGTCTTTGGTGAGAACAGCCCGGGCTGGCAAAATGAATCTTCCATGGCCACGGTTATCAGACGTTGTCACACCCACCCCAAGCGAAATCAGGCCCACGCGAAATCGGGCGATTTGCGGCGTCTATTTTTTTTCAAGGAGGCCAGTGGTGCGCCGAATCATTAATTCTGACTTGCTGATAACCTCATGAACCGGCGCTTTTTCCGGCTGGCCGATCAGACGTTGTGCGGCGACACAGGCATACCTGCCAAGCTCGCGAACAGGCTCGGCCACGGTGGTCAGTCCGATGCGACTGTGGCCGGTCATGGGCAAATTCCCCAAGCTGACAACGCCGACATCTTCCGGCACGCGAATGCCCATGGCATCCAGCCGTTCCAGCACAGCCAGCGCCAGCCCGTCGTTCCCGACGAACAGCCCGTCCGGGTGGCGCTCACCGGGCGAGAAAAGCTTTTTCAGAGGTTCCAGGGCCTGCTCAATGTTAAAATCAGACGGGTATTGCACAATCCATTTCGGATGAATGATGACGGAATGATCCTTCAGCGTACGAATCAGCATGTCCATACACGCGGCATGCATGGCCAGCGGGTAATGCTGCCCGAGGTACGCCACATTGCGGTGGCCGCTTTGCACCAGGTGAGCTGTGGCGAGCCGCGCCGCTTCGCTGCGGTTCCAGACCACATGGCTTACTTCCGGGCAATCCAGCGGATAGTCGCCCACAAATACCAGCGGAATGCCCGCATTCAACACTCGTTCATAGACATGCCTCTGCCCGGCCAGCGGCTGGCAGATCACCGCATCGTCCCGCCGTTCAATTGCCGCCGCAAGTTCGCGCTCCTGGCGTTCCGGACTGCCAACGTGCACGCCGATAAATGGTGTATAGCGGCGGACATCCAGACTTTCATACAAGCCCTGCAGCAACCAGTCGCACCAGTTATAAGCCAGATTGGCCACGATCAGGGATATGACACCCGAATGCTGCCGCCGCAGGCTTTGGGCCATCCGGTTTGGAACGTAGTTGAGCTTTTTCGCGGCTTCCTCCACCCGCCGGGCGGTGGCCGGGGAAATACGGAATCTTTGTGCCTCGCCGCGAAGCACCGTGGAAACCGTGTTCTTGGAAAGTCCGAGCTTTTTGGCCAGGTCGTCCGCTGTTGGCGGCCGGGGCCGCCGGACAATCCGCAATGGAGCCGGATTACCCGCGGGCGACGGGCCATCGGGGATGGTCGAATCAGGTCGATTGCTCATACACTAGCTCCATATACATATATAGTCTTAAATTTCATTACGGGTGGACTGTTCCGCGGACAATCGTATTCCGGCTTCCTCCAGCCCGGACGACCCCGCCACCGCATCGGATTGGCCGCCGGTTTCACCGAACGCCCCGCGCCAGCGTGCACAAACAGGAAACATTGTGACGTATTTTCCGCTGTTTGCAACTGCAATGGAACTCTCAACATGCGGTTTTCTTCGATATTTTGTCATGCAGTTTGTACAGCAAGGCGCTGTGATATGGTCCGGCAAACCGCCCCGAATCCCTGTGGGCGGAGCCTGAGGTCAGGAATTATCCGGACGCGACCGGCGAACCGGAAATGCCGGATTCCGATTCCTTTTTATTTTTAACGGCTTCACGGGACCAAGAAGTTCATCCAGATCCAGGCCGGTAAGGTCCGGCGTGTGAGGCATAACGGATTTTTCTGGCTGGAGTGGTGTTTTTTTTGCCCTGTGGCGGCGGACCGATTCGCCGGGTGCATCGGGTGCGGCGCTTCGAGTGGATTCTTCCGCTCCGGCTTCGGGCGCTTGCGGCACTTCGGCGGAGGTTTGTGTACCGGCAAAGCCGAACTGCTCCAGCCAGTAACGGGTGTTCGGCGACATAGTATCCCCACCGGGTGACCTGCCGGCCGGCGGAGCCTTTTGCACGCCGGCCACCCGTGGCGCGGGTTTTCCACCACCTTTGGATTTGCCGCTTCCAGCCCCCTGCCGTCGCAACAAGTCGCGCAGAAATGCCTCGGCGGTTTCCGCGATCACACGTTCGCCGCGAGCCTGATGCAATACAGCTTTGTCCGAGCTGACCACACGCAGGCCGCGTCCGGTCGGATTGCGGTCGCGGAATTCGCGCACCAGCCGGGCTATCATGGGGTCGGCCTTGGCGCCGCTGCCCGGGAAAACAAAATTTAGATCGGGAAATTCATCCGCGTGAGGTTCGTTCGGCTTGCGCACGCCATCCATGACCAGAACAATTTTACCCTGGGCATGGCCGCACCACTGGCACAAAGTTCGCAGCGACACCGGGCCGCCGCCATCCAGAAGTTTACCCGCCGCATAAAGGCAGTTATATGCATCTACAATTGTAACCATCACAATTGCTCGCGCGTTTCAGCGGGTTAAGTCGCTCCGGCGGGCCGACCGGAATTTTCCGGCCGGGATCAGGGGCGAACATTATTGCGGCATCCGGCCTTCTGCGGGTCAAACACCCGCATGATAAACCACATGGCCGCCTTTAATTGTATACCGCACCCGGCCACGGAGCGGCCGGCCGGCAAACGGCGTGTTGTGGCTGCGGCTTTGCGTGTTTTGGGCTGTTAAAGTCCAGATTTCATCCGGATTAAAAACTGTAATATCCGCCACCATTCCGCGCCCCAAAGTTCCGCGGTCGGTCCGGCGGATGATGCGGGCGGGATTCACCGTCATTTTTTCAATCAGCTTCAGCCAGGAAAGTTTTCCGCTGTGCACCAGCGCCTCGGCATACAGCGGTAGTGCGGTTTCCAGGCCGGTAATACCGAAGGGGGCTTTATCAAATTCCAGGTCTTTTTCTTCGCGGGCGTGCGGGGCGTGGTCGGTGGCCAGACAATCTATAGTGCCGTCCACCACGCCTTGAATACATGCGGCCACATCCGCCTGGCCGCGCAGAGGCGGGTTCATTTTAAAGTGCGTGTTATAGTCATTGCAGGCCTCATCGGTCAGCAGCAGGTGATGCGGCGCAACTTCCGCGGTGACTGCCTGTCCATTTTGGCGTGCCTGCCGCACAAGGTCTACCGCACCGGCGGTGCTGATATGCTGAACATGGTATCGAGCGCCAATGCGTCGGTTAAGTTGCAGATCACGGGCAATCATCAGTTCTTCAGCGACTGCCGGTATTCCGCCAAGCCCCAGCCGCAACGCGACCGTGCCGGCATTCATGGAACCGCCGCCAAGCGCAGGCTCTTCACAATGCTGACTGATTAAGGCATCAATCATTTTGACATATTGCAGGGCCTTGGCCATGACCGCCGCGGAAGCCACACCCACACCATCATCACTGAAGCCAACGGCACCGGCTTCGTGCATCAGCATAATTTCCGCCAGCTCCGCCCCTTGGCGTCCCTTGGTTATCGCCCCGAAAGGAAATACATCACACAAGCCGGCCTTTCCCGCCTGGGTCAGAACAAATTCAATCTGTGTGTCTGTATCCAGTGCCGGCGTGGTGTTGGGCATGCAGCAGACAGTCGTGAATCCGCCGGCTACCGCGGCGTGCGAACCGGTGGCGATTGTTTCCTTATATTCCTGGCCCGGTTCGCGAAAATGAACGTGAATGTCCAATAGACCGGGCGAAACAAAGCAGCCTGCGGCATCCAACACACGGGCATCGGGCGCGGCCGTGCGCAAACCAGACCCGGCGGCGGCAATGTGCCCGTCCACAAGCAGCAGGTCCTCCTTGCGTTCCCGCAGGGCAATCGGGTCCAGAAGAGTGCCATTGATAATAAGAAGCTGGTCTGGATTCATGGCTAAAAGTATACGAGACCTTGGCCCCAAGGGCGAGTATCGCGGTATGGCGTGGTGTGGCGTCTTTCATATTTGCGCCGCGGCCGGTAACCAAGGCTTTTGGAATAAGCCCGCCTGTATATGGTCCGCCATAATCGCAAACGCGCTCAAGAGGCGGCGTGGGTCAGTTCACTTAACCGAGCTGAACCAGTGGTTGAGTCTGCCAAAATGCCGGAATGTATTCACTTGTTAAACAGCCGGATGCTGTGCTTCGCAGTGTTTCGCCGTTTTTGGTTCGGGGCGCGGTTCGTCCGGTTTTGGCGAACCGGCGTGTTCGTCCATAACAGTTATAAAGGTGAACGTGGTCAATAAGGGCGGCGGGTAAAAAAAATGACCACCCCGGCGATCTTAAACGAACTGGCAATGCATCGCCCGCCTTGAACGAACCGCTTCGCTTGAACATGGGGTGCTGCGCTTCAAGTTTTTCTTCAGTATGGGCGGCGGGCGACGGTATCGGATGAATGGGCAGCAAAGAAGGTGCATTGACTTGGTAGGCCGCGGATGCCAGTGTATGATTCAAATTACCGAAGCAAGGTCGGCCTTTCTCAAGGCAGTTTATGGTCGCACTGGATAAACAATTTGACCACCACCACGGCACCAAGCCGCGAAGTTGCGGCCGCTGGCGCAATAAGTCTTGGCAGGCTGGAAAAACTCCTGGTCGCCGGACCGCAGACAGCTTGTTTGCCCGTCGTGACGATAAATCCATTTCCTCCAATACCTCCTGTGCGAATGAAATAATTTATTGCGGCTATCGCTTTGATCCCGAGACGCAGCTTTATTACGTCCGCAATCGGACCTACAACTCCGCACTTGGCCGCTGGATTCAACGTGATCCGATTGGGTACAAGGGTGGGATTAATTTGTATGGGGATGTGGAAGGCGGTCCGGCGGGGGCGGCGGATGCAACGGGTTTGCAGGTTTACATCGGCCCGGGATCGGGCTGGCCGCAAGGGTCGGCATCGGGGGTTGGGGCTTATACCCAAGAACTCCAATGGCAGTATATTCAATGGTGGCAAGAGGGAAATCAACTTTCTTCGGAAATGATGTCGGGGTTTCTTTCGCAGCAGTTTGCCAAGACCGGCGATAACGCGGGTTTGGCTTTCGAGAAATTCGCTGGCGAACTGAAATCTGATCCACGCTACCGCGCGGCGGCGCAGACGCATATTCAGCAAATGGCGATTAAATATGGCAAGCCCGGCGTATTCTTATTGTGGCCGAAAATTCCGCCGAAGGGAAAATTTTTCCTTTTGAAACTCAAGGCCACCAACGCACAATACGCCTCAAATTATTTCTTTGGCACTCCGTTGCCGCAATTTGCTGGCTCGCTCGGCGTGGCACATATTGGATATCTGGGCGGTGTCATGATTATAAAAGGGTGCCCCGGGCACCTGCACTGGAAGGTTTAGGCTGAAATGATGGAAGGCAACTGGTACCACTATATCAGCGACTGGTTTGATAATCAGGAGCCGGTCTATCACGCAGGGTACGTTCTCCAGGGCCAATTTGGTTTCAAGCCCTATTACCATCAAATGTTATGGTACGATTCGTTCCATGGATCGCTTAAATAGGCGGGCACGTTAGATGGAAGCTGGGCGTTGTCCTGACGGTATTTCGGTTTTGCGCAAGCCACGGGAATCGCGTCTTGCCAGTCGCAATGTTTCCTTTGGAGGCACGTGGTGAATACGACCGGTCCGGTTAACAGCCAGTCTGGAAAAGGTGAGGGTGTCGCCTCGGCACCTCGGTTTGGTGCTTCCATTTGGATAGCGTTTATACGAGTATTCAACATGATTCTGTGGGCGGCAATTATCTTTATCCTGATCCTGTCTGCCATGATGTCCGGGGCTGTTGTCTGGTGCCTCAACAACCGTGCCAAGGAGGTCGAAGTGGTGTCCGGCCAATACAGGGGGCGTATTGTGAAGGCTGAAATCTGTTGCGATGAAGTGCCCGTGGGCGACTGGGTGCCGCTGTCGGCGGGAACCGTCAGGCGGCTTAACGCGGCCGTTCTAGTGCCCCGCCCCTTGGAAACGACTATTGCGGGTGGTGAGACGCTTGCGTTGCGACTTGTTTTTGCCGACGGTTATACAGTTGACCTCCCGGCATATTTCGGCTATTCGGCGCTGTGGCTATTTGCAAACAATCCGAATGGGGTTTTTACGGCCCCGAGGTGCCGATCCTACGTTTGCGCCGGGCGTATGGAACTGCAACCATTGTCGCCCTCGCAGGCACGCATCGTGCAAAAAGTTCAGGACGAGACTGTCGGGCCGATATTCTGATTGATACCGAGCGGTGACACTGCCTGTGGGCTGATCGCCGCAATACTTAAGGCAATGTAAATGCTGGTTCAAACATGATCGTTAGCCACTGGGCGTTAATCGGGCGTTCCCTCCGCAGCACGGTGCTCACCGGCTTATTGGCGGCGCTGTTTCTGTTCAACGCATACACCGGCTACACCAAATTCGACATTCGATTGGGCGAATTATTGCTGGCCTTGGCTTGGCCTTGGGTGGCCGCATGGGTGCTTCGCCGCCAGCGGGCCAAATTGCGGGTTAGTCTTCGGGCTGCAGTTGTAACATTGGCCGCCTTGAGCTCCATTTTGACCGCTGCTTTGACCGTCGCGGCGCTGGCGGCAAGATGCGTCGGCAAGGCGGCTGGATCGGGAGCCTCATCCGGGGCAATCTTGCTGCTTGGGAGTGCGGCAGGACTTTGGGTTGTGGGCTTAGGCCGCCGCAAGCCGATCGCGCCGACCGGCTTGCGTTCTTGGCTCGCCATGGCCGCGATACTCAATGCGGCGCTGATCGCTTTTCGATTGCCGCGGCTTTCCGCGGCATTGCTGGGCTATTTCATGTGCAGCGTGGCAATTCTTGCGACCGATCCCGCTGCACAAGTGGCCGTTGGATTGCGGAAGAAAATTCCGCACTGTCGCGTCCCGAGGCGGGTGCTCACGCTATTGGCCCGTACTTGTCTGCTTGTGGTTTGCCTGATTGCGACGACAGCGATTTTCTTCATTCTCATCAATTTATTGAGTTATGATTATTCGTTATGAAGACCATTGCGGTTCAGGTGCGGCGTACAAAGGCGGAGTGTTCCAGCGAGTGCAAGTCTCGCCCCGGTAAAGGTTGTTGCGACTAGGAAGCTATCCAAGCGGAGGCGAAAGGAAAATCCATCTTCCGCAGTCGGCTGATTACCCCAGTTTGCCGACTGTTGCGCAATCTGGATTTTTTTGGCAACAGGCGACACATTTTCGGTACCCGGTCCGAGAAAATATTTACCGCGAATTTGAATAAGGGTATAATCCAAGTTGGAACAGCTCGAAAAGGAATCGCGCGTTTGGTTGCAACTGACGAAATGTTTTCGGAATGCTTGCTTGCCAGCCAAAGCCCCCGGCGGCAGAATTGTGGTGCAGACATCCTGTCTGCCCGTCGTCCTCGCGATACATCCATTTCCTCCAATACCTCCTGTGCCAATGAAATAATCTATTGCGGCTACCGCTTTGATTCTGAATCGCAGCTTTATTACGTCCGCAATCGGACATACAACCCCGCCCTTGGCCGTTGGATTGAGCGTGATCCGATCGGGTATGCCGGCGGAATTAATTTGTATGGGTATGTGGGAGGTGGTTCAGCGTGCGAGACGGATCCGAGCGGCGAGTTGAGCGGTTTCTGGCGCTGGGATTTCTGTTTCGCTGCTTGCATAGACGACAACGACCCAATACATTTCATCCTCGCGCGGATACTGGCCACACTGGCGGGCGTTCAGTTGCCGAAATCGTTTGTCGCGAGACTTGCTACTGCGGTGGGTGACGTTAAATTTGCGAATGCTCTGGGGAGGCCGATCGCGGGTGCATCTAGATTTACGACCATTCCGAGCGTCCTATCTCATCAACTGGAACTCGGAGGCCGCAATGTATTGCGAGCGTTTGGCCGCTTTGCCGCACCTTTTGACGTGGCGTATGGGCTGCTGCTGGCGCAAGTCGAATCCTGGTGCGGGTATTACTGCTGTTCGCACACTGTGTATAATCCAACCACCGGAAATATTCTAGTGGATATTCGCAACGAGGGTTCGGCGAATTCCGGCTCAGACTCCGGGAGTGATTACAGTAACATGGTGGTGGTGCCCTAACGATGCAAATTGTGCCGCTCAACATTGACTTTCCATTGCCCCGTAGCAGCATCGAACTGCCATTTTTCCCGAGTAAACGGCGCAATGTTCGATGGCTGATCCAAAGGCAATTGATCGCCAGAAATCCGCTGGATGTTGCATTGCGGTGGAGCCGGGCGGGCGAACTGGGCGGTTATCATGCGATTGTTGGCCCAATGGCGGCGGAATGTATGGGCTGGAAGAACAGTCTTTTCGTGCCGGAAGATCCATTGAAGTTCATCCTTTATGAGAAATATAGCGTCGATACGGAGGCAGTTTCGTTCCTGACCAGAATTTATAAAATATTTAACGTACCAACCCCCGAAATGTCGGAGCTTTATGGCGAGTTTATCGCCATGCTTCGCCAATGCACCGCTTGAGGGTGAGAGCTCGCGCCAATGTTTGAACGCTCGATGTTGAGGATTAGAAAATATCTCAAAACAGTGTATCGATGCTGGCGGCGATACCACAATAATCCGCAGGCCAATTGAATGATGCCAAGGTAGTAGCATGACTTTTTCGCTTACCTCACCAGAATGCCGCGGCATTTGCTCAGCCAGCCCGGAGTGCGTTCCACCTGACGCATGGACGCAGAAAATGGTGCCGGCCCAGTGGGCAGATGTTTTCTGGTTCGTAAATCCAGGATATTTATTTTTTGCTCCATTGAGTCACTCCATTAAAAGTTGTGGTTTTCAAGTCACTGTCGCGGTGGGCGTCGTGGCTGGTGCGGCGGTCGTCGTGGCTGTTTCTTTTCGGGCGAGACGCCCGACCCCCGAGGTGTTTTGACCTGCGGCATGTGTTTCACTGAATTTAGCTGTTGATTCCATGCCTTCTGACGGGATATTGGCGGCGTATTCTGGTATGAAAGTTTATCCGCCTCCGCTGTGGTCTTTTACAACTAACGGCGATCAACGAACAGAAAAATAGAGTTCCCGCCAATTTGCTCATGGAAACAAAATATGTGGAATCTGTGGATTGGTTTATTCCGGTGCGTCTTTGTTTCGTGGTGATGACCAATGGCTTCCGGTTATGCGATATCCAGCGTCCTGGGCGGTGAACGCGGACCGTGGCTGTTTCTTTTCGGGCGAGACGCCCGACCCCCAAGGTGTTTTGACCTGCGGCCAAAGTGGCTGTCTGCCGCCAGCGTTGCGTTGCTTACATCGCGTGCCAATACTCATATGCCAATGCCCCCAGGTCACCGGGTATCTGATTTACTTATCCATAAACTTCCGCCTGATAACCGTTCATTGGGATGCGGGGCGAACAAATGGGGGCGATATGCTCTTATATAGAATCGCTATGCGATTAACGGGGCCGCAAATCAGGTCATTTGCCGATCGCCAAAAAGTGGCGATACCCTGGCATTTCTGCAATCAGGAATTGATTGTCGGCATCCGATCCGGCCGTTATAATTTATTTAATAAAGTTTACCAGCCCGCTTGGGGGCTGATTCTGGCGGTTATGAAGGAAGAAACTTATGTTTCGCAATTGTCTTAAGGGCCTGTTTCTAGTCATGGTGTCTGGTTTGTTTGCCGGGGCAAATGCCGCCGCCGCGCCGGCCTGGCATATGGTAAAAGGCCGCCTCACCACGCCGTGGGATAAAGATGTCAACCCGGCGCACGACTGGGTGCATTATCCGCGGCCGCAGATGGTGCGCACTCAATGGAAGAACCTGAACGGATTGTGGCATTATTCGATTGTCGGCAAACATGCAGCCGAGCCGCGCCAATATCAGGGCCGGATTCTTGTGCCGTTTCCGGTGGAGTCCGCACTATCCGGCGTGGCCGAAAACATTGGTGCGGGCCAACAAATCTGGTATCAACGGACGTTTACGTTGCCGGCCGCGTGGAAACATCAACAGATTCTGCTGCATTTCGGTGCCGCAAACTGGCGGACCCGAGTGTGGGTGAATGGCCAAAAAGCGGGCAGCCACAAGGGCGGCTATGACGCGTTTACCTTCAATATAACCAAAGACCTTAAATCAAGTGGAACGCAACTCATAACGGTAAGCGTGTGGAATCCGGTGGATAAGGGCCGGCAGCCCATCGGCAAACAGCGCCTGCATCCGGGCGGTATTTTCTACACCGCTTGCTCGGGTATCTGGCAGACGGTTTGGCTGGAACCGGTGCCTGCGGCGTACATCAAGTCCCTGCGAATTGTGCCACATGTGGATCAGGGCAATGTGACAGTCACCGTTCATGCCGCTGGTGGCACCGCGACGGTTGTGGTACTAAACGGCGCGCAACCGGTGGGTCACGTGACCGGCAAAGCAGGCCGGCCGCTTGTGGTGCCGATTCCTCGTGCCAAATTATGGTGGCCCAACCGGCCTTTTTTATACAATCTGGACGTAACCCTTAAATCCGATGGCAGAACAGATGAGGTACAAAGTTACTTTGGAATGCGCAAGATTTCGATCGGTCCGGACCGCCGCGGCGTGCTGCGCATATTGCTGAATAATAAGTTCGTTTTTGAGCGCGGCCTGCTGGACCAAGGCTACTGGCCGGATGGAATATATCTGGCACCGACGGACAAGGCGCTGCGTTTTGATATTCAGGAAAGCAAGGCGCTCGGCTTTAACATGTGCCGCAAACACCAGAAGGTGGAACCGGCACGCTGGTATTACTGGTGCGACAGGCTTGGTTTTCTGGTATGGCAGGACATGCCTGCGGCCTTTTACTCTAAAAAAGGACCATCAACCAAAGTTGAAACGCAATACCGTCATGAATTAACCCGCATGATCCAGCAGCACGAAAATGACACCTGTATCATTGGATGGACGCCCTTTAATGAAGGGTGGGGGCAGTATGACACCCATGCCATCGTGGCCTTGATTCATCAACTGGATCCTTCCCGGCTGATTGATGATGCCAGCGGCTGGGTGGACAAAGGCGCAGGCGACATTCGCGATACCCACCACTATCCAACGCCTTGGTGCCGCCTGCCGGGAAAACACCGCGCTTCGATTGATGGCGAATTTGGCGGATTGGGCCTGGCGGTTCGCGGCCATTTATGGCAGAAGAAATTTTTTCAATACCAAGGTTTCAAAACGCCTCAGGCGGAACTGATTCGATTCAGGCAGCTTTGGCGCGAAGTCTGGGGCATGGAAAAGGATCCGGGGGTCATTACAGCCACGCCGGGCGTTGCGAAAACACCCTGGTGGGCCAAAGGGCGCGGAATGTCCGGCGCGGTGTATACGCAAACTACAGATTGCGAAGGAGAAATTAACGGCATGATGACCTATGACCGCCGCGTTATAAAAATGCCGGTAAAAGCGGTAAACGCCGCTGTCAGAAACGTGAAGAAATAGGCCGCGGGGCAAATGTCCGTATAAAAACTCCCGCCGGAAAAAGGGGTATCCTGTCCGCTGACAAAGTGAAGCCGCGGCAGACTGAGAATTCAACTTCCCCGCGGTTCACAGCGCACTATAATTCGGATGCGTTGCGCATGTTGATTTTGCGCGGCATTGGGAAATAGTTGCTGATGAAGCCGCTTCATATAGACCACGCCACACTTGAACTGCCCCGCCTTCCCGCGGCGTTTGAGGCGATGCGCGTATTGCATTTGTCTGACCTGCATCTGACCCACTGGATTCCCCGCATGGAAAAAACGCGCAAAGCGCTAAGCGAACTGCGGCCGGACCTGGCGGTCATTACCGGCGACCTGGGGCACCGGAGCTGGCGATGGAGGCAGTCTTTGCCGGCTGTTTTGCGGCTTTTAGAACCGATTCATGCACCGCTGGGCACCTATTTTATTTTGGGTAATCATGATTCACCGCAGCTTGGCGCTGAACTTAGCCGCCACGGAATGCGGATGTTGACCAATGAATCGGTAGTGCTGACGCGGCGCGGACAGCGCGTGGCGCTGATTGGGCTGGCCCAACACAAGCGGATTGATACCGATATTCCCGCAGCCCTGACCCATACGCGAACGAATGATTTCAAGCTGATGCTGATGCACTATCCGGACCTGATTTTTGCCGCCGGGGCGGCGGGTGCCGATGTCTGCCTTGCGGGCCATACCCATGGCGGGCAAATATGTTATCCGGATGGCAGCCCGATTATGGGGCACGATGCACTTTCGCCGCAACAGTGCAGTGGCGTTCATAAAATCAATGGGACATGGCTTGTGGTGAATCGGGGTGTGGGCAAGGCGGGGGTGCGGCTGCGGTTGTTTTGCCCGCCACACGCGATTCTTTTGACGTTTACCCGCGGTTGGCGGAGTGCGGAACGCTCCGAAATATCTGAAGATACGAAGACAGATTCCGCGACACGGCAAGTCAGTGCAGCAGCACCGCGCTGATGGTCAGGGCGCCAAACACCAGTCCAACCAGACCATTGACCGTCATAAAGGCCAGGTTGACGCGCGAAATATCATTTGGCTTTACCAGTGATTGTTCCAACACAAGCAGCAAGGCGACCGCCGCCAGGCCAATCCAGAACAGCGGGCCAAGGAGAATCCCCCCCATCCAGCCAGTACCAAAGGCAGTCAGTGCCAATAACGTCATCAGATGGCACGACCTGGAGACCCACAATGCCCGGCCAATTCCCAACTTTGCGGGAATGGAAAATAATTTTTCCGCGCGATCTACCTCCATATCCTGAAGCGCGTAAAGAATATCAAAGCCGACTGTCCAGAAAGTAACCGCCGCACCAAGCCACAGAATTTGCGCATCAATCACCGGTCCATGCGGGGGGACAATCGCTATCCAGGCGCTGATCGGTGCCAGCCCCAGCGATGTTCCCAGAAAAAAATGACAGAGCCATGTAAACCGCTTGGTCAGGCTGTAACCGGCAATCCAGACCAGCACCGGAACCGCCAGAATCAGCGGATAAATGTTATTCAGGAACAGATAAAACAGACCGCTTGCACCCACGAACAAAAGCCCGGTCAAAATCAGTAACCCGGTCATGAATGGCGCGGATATCTGGCCGGTGACGCTGGGGCGGCGGGCGGTTCGTGGATTGCGCGCATCAAGGTCCCGGTCCGCCAGACGGTTGAAGGTCATGGCAAAGGTGCGAGCCGCCACCATGCACAAGACTATCAGCCCCAGGCGCGTCCAGCCCGGCCAGAGAAGTCCGATGCGCCGGGCGGCCAGAAACGTGCCGATCAGGGCAAATGGCATGGCAAAAATAGAATGCGAAAATTTAATCAGTTCAAGAAACGTTCGCACACGACTGGCCAAAGATAGCCGCTCACCAGTAGGAACGGTGCTGGGGGTAATCGTCACGATGTGGAATCCTCCGGTCGCGGATTGGACCTGGCTGGTATGGATGTATCCGCATTCACCGGCGCGCCGGCACCGGCCCAGCGGATTTTCCACGGGTGTGCCACCTTTAATAGATCCAACACGCGCCCGGCCACCATGGTCACCAGATCATCGATCGACTGCGGATTCATATAAAATCCGGGACTGGCTGGACAAATGATGGCACCCGCTTCGGTGGCCTGCACCATATTCCGCAGTTCAATTAATCCCAGCGGCATCTCGCGATGCAGAATAATAAGCGGACGGCGTTCCTTGAGCACAACCTGCGCGGCGCGGGTAATAAGATTATCGCCGATGCCGTGGGCGATTTGGGCAAGTTTGTTGCTTGAACAGGGCGCGACCACCATGCCGTACGTCTGGAAAGAACCGGATGCGACACAGGCACCCACATCATTGGCGGGCAAGGAGATTATTTCCCCGCGGGTCGGTTGGTCCAGCAGCCGCTGGCAGTCCGGGGTTTCCAGGCCAAGCTCATCATGAATCAGGCGACGGCCCGCCGGTGAAATAATCAGATACACGCGGATACCCGGCTGGTTAAGCCCCTGCAGTATCCGCCGGGCGTAGATGGCACCGGAAGCCCCGGTTACCGCCACAATTATATTTCGCATTTCAGTCGTCATTATGGCCGTTTCCAGTCAACTCATGCCAGCTTGTTCAAGTTCTTCTTCTGCGGTAAGTTCGGTTTCCAGAACGCCAAACTGGTTGAACCAGTCGTAAATATGGGGATGATTCAAAAAATCATTGCCATATTGCAGTCGCAGCGGACTGGAAAAATCGATTCCGGCACAGTCGCGCAAATGATCCAGCAGTGTCATGCTGGCGAAAAACCAGCCGGGTTTAATCACGTCCGGCAGACGGGCGCAATAAATCGCGAGATTTTCTGATCCGACCACCTGGCGGCAGCGGCGGCATCGCCAGGAACAGCGGACAATTCGCCGCATGATCGGTTCAACTTCCTCCGTCCGCTTACGCATGGCGCACCCCGCGGTAGCAATAGCAGACCCCCATGGTTAAACCATGGGCCTGTACGTCCGTCAGGCCGGCGCTGCGCATGCGGCTGGTCATTTGATCGCAACTGATGAAAGTGTTCACGCTTTCCGGCAGATAGTGATAGGCTCCGCTTTTATCACCGCTTATTAACGTTGCGGTGCGCGGCAGAACCCGCCGGAAGTAAAAGTTATACAACCCGCGCAGCACGGGGTTGGCCGGCAGGGAAAATTCCAGAATTATCAGACGTCCGCCTGGCCGCAGAACGCGATAAAATTCATCCACGGCCGCACCCCAGTCGGCGACATTGCGAATGCCGAAGGCAATGGAAACCACATCCACACTTTGGGTTTGCAGCGGCAGGCGAAGGGCGTCGCCTTCAAAGAACTTTATGCGGCTGGCATTCAGTCCGTGGGCAGTAGCTTTTTTGACCGCCCCCTGCAGCATGGCGTGGCAAAAATCAATTCCCAGAACCTTGCGCGGTCCGGCGCGTTCAAACGCAAGGGATAAATCGCCGGTGCCGCAGGCAATGTCAGCCACAATTTCAGTGGGTTGCACACCCGCCAGCCGCACGGCCACTTTGCGCCAATGCTGATCGATCCAGAGGGAATGCAGGTGATTGTTAAGATCATAGGAACCGGCAATGGCGGTGAACATACGATTTACGCGGGCGGCCTTATCCACAACCAGATGCGGATTGGCCAAATCGCCCTGCGACCAGGCAGGCCCGGCGGCTGGCGCAGCGGGCGAGCCGATGGGGGTGGAAGATTCAGCAATCGGATGCAGAGTTTCAGTCATGTTGGCGGCCGACACCTTTCATTTTGGCGGTCTATACCCGCAATTCAATTATATACCGTTAACGCGGTTCTGGCACATAAACCGGGCGGTAATGGGCAAGGCGGAGTGCAAAAGTATTTTCGGGTGGCTGGGCCACTGAGTCCTGTGCCGGACCGGCAACTGGCAGCGCCCCGTTTAGGTTGGTTAAGACCAGGAACACCGATGATATAGCGGAAACACAATACCCTGTCGTGCCGGGCGGCGCAGGCGCAAATAACGCCAGGAAAGCCTTTGCCACGCCACAACCCAAGGTGGCTCAGGCTCCGGGCCGGACTTCTGACGGGACAAGCGATGGTTGCGGCCGCCGCATTGAAGCGAAAAAGGGGAACGCGGCTGATCCACGTTCCCCTTTGTATTGGTTATCCGCCTGGTCGAAGCCACAAGAGTAAATTCACCAGTAGACCGAACCGCGGCGGCTGGCGCATTTTCAGGCCACGCGACGGCGGCGGAACAGCAGGCACGTCAGGCCGATACCAAACAGACACAATGCCGCGGGTTCCGGCGTAACAGTGGTGAACTGGCCGTTATTGTAAGCAAGGTCTGAAGCGGTGGCGCTGGCACCGGCGTAACCAGACCCATACATATCTTCAATTGTTCGCAAAAAATTGTAATGATTTACATTCTGATTGGATGTGCCGGCCTGAATCAGCGACGGGTCACCTGCCATGACAGTCAGAATCTGGTTGCTGGCTTCCACATAATCGTTTTCATCCCACGTCACGATCAGCAGACTGTTGTGAGTTTTGGCCCACGTCACGTAGTTGGCCATCTGGGTTTTAAGAAAATTATCGGTATTGGCGATGCGGACCGCTGTTGAACTTCCGTCGTGGCCGTCGTCGATGGTGTTGGGAATGACCAGCGAAACCTTCGGCAAACTGGAAAAGTCCGTGCCCTGCCAGTTGACGTTGGTAAAAGGTTGATCCGCCGACAGCGGCAATTGATTCCCGGTTGGATTGGTGGCCACCCAATTCACCACGGGGTCATGCCGCCGGGCATAACCGGTGGTCATGGCCGCTCCGGTTGTGGCGTTATCAATGGTGCTGATATTGACATTGCCGTTGGAATCCACCGGCAGGTTCTCCGCATATTGGGTGAAAGACACATTCGCGGCGGCAAGCTCGGAGCCAAGGTTGGCACCGGTAAACGGAAGACTGGTGAAATTATTGAAATTGGTTGAACTGGGAAACGCATCGCCGCTGTAATTGGCACCGGGGCCAAAATTCAGCGGATTGGCGGCTGTACCGTTGGCATCGTTTATGCCCTGATTCCCACCGGCAAAAAAATCGAGGTAATTCGGCTGACTGGGATGTTCGACACCATGGGAATTGGTGAAAACCAGAGCGCCGTTCAACAGTGTATTGTTGATGTAAGGCGCATCCGTGGTATCGCCAACGACCTGATCATAATTTGCGTTTTCCTCCATCACGACGACCACATGCGCAGGCTGGGGTATTCCGGCGGGAACCGATGCCCGCGTCTGTGCCGCCAGGCCGCCGACAACGGCAATAGCCGCCAGCGAAATAAATTGCGGAATGGATTTGCGTAAGCTCATAAAAACTCTCCTTGAAAACAACATACCCTTCCGCGGAGGGCAACTGGCTGCCAGTTGCGCCAAAATCCGGACCGGAAGTTGCATGATGCTCGCATGGGTTTGCTAATCCCTGATGAGCAAATGGTTGGTTAAAATTTAATTTTTAGAGCGCGCCAATTCGACATTGGCAATTGCGGCGAGCCTGTTGCATCGCCTTGAGAAGAAAGGATGCGCCGGTTCAGGGCGGCGGCGAATTTAACTTTGGCGACGTCGGAGCCGGAGGAAGCGGAAACGCCGGTGGCGGCGCGCCATTAATTTCATAATGCCCTTCCGGACCGTAATAAACCGGGCCATAACCCGATTGGCCCAGATACCAACCGCTGCCCTGCACATATTGCGGTTGCGGGTGTGCGGTCCAGTCCGCAGGTTGCGAACTGCTTGCAGCCTGTTGAGACTGGCAGCCCGCCAGCAGCAGTGTGACTGAAAACAACACGACAGCCACCATTGAATGGCTGGAACATTGATTTGGCAGGAAAGACGCGTTCGAATTCATGATCGTCTCCATTTTATTCAGGCATATGACACCCGCCACCGCCGAAGGGATCAGGTCGCCACAAAAACCTGAAAGTCCGGGGTGGCGCTATACCACCCCGGACTTTATTGTAGACAACGGAACCCCGGAAGTCGCCTGGCCAGATGAGATGACCGGTGCGGAATCAGCGGCGATCGCCACCGCGATGCCAGCCGCCAAATCGCTGGAAGCGACCACCGTCGCGGTCGCCACCGCGCCATTGCGGCCGACCGCGCCAGCCGTCACGATCTCCCCAATTCCAGCCTGTATGGAAAACCACCAGCGGTCTGGGTTGATAGTAGACCGGTGCCGGTGGCGGACAGTAGGCCGGTGGCGAATAGACGGGCTGGGAATAGACCGGTTGAGGCGCCGGCACGTATTGCGGAGCGTAAACCGGTTGAGGCGCCGGCGAATAATAGACGGGTGCCGGCGCATAATAAACCGGCGCGGGCCGGAAAATGGGCACGCCGACGTTAATACCGAACCGGAAGCCGTCCGCTTTGGCGGGTGAACTGATTGCAACAGCACCGGCGGCCGCCAGACCGATAGCAGCCAATTTCATGCCTGCAAGTTTGCCGCCCATGATTGACGATGTTTTCTGCCAGAACATAAATAGCTCCTTTATAAAAAAGCTGTTCCAAACCTCTGGCGAAGGCTGCCGGCCGGTGGCCGGAATTCACTTCAACCTTCCAAGGTATCATACGCACCAATTTGTTAATAGTTTCAAAATGTTATTATTTTTATTTTGAATTCTTTATACTGTATAAAATTACATAACTTATCGAAAATAATACCCTAAAACGTTAAATATTATCGTTTTTATAAATAATAAGAGTGTCGGACATTCAATTTTGTACTGGCGGTTTCGCAACCACGGCGGTTATACTGCCTTTTCAAAAATGTACTGGTCAACTGGCGTTAAAGCGAATTAACAGGCTTCGGCAGGAGTTTTTATGAGCACCACCGGCGGCATCGAATCCACACTTCAGGAACAGCGTTCCTTCCCGCCCGCACCGGAATTTACTGCACAGGCAACAATTAAAACACAGGCCGAATTTGACCTGCTGTATCGCAAATCAATTGATGATCCGGAGACATTCTGGAAAACGCAGGCAAACGCGTTGCTTTGGGCAAAACCGTTTGATCGTGTGCTTGATTGGAGCAACCCCCCTTTCGCCCGCTGGTTCATCGGCGGAAAAATGAATATCTCGGCCAATTGCCTGGATCGGCATATTGCGGCGGGAAAAGGCTCCAAGACCGCTCTGCTATGGGAAGGGGAGCCGGGCGACCGCAAGGCACTGACATACAGCGAACTCCACCGCGACGTCTGTCGCCTGGCCAACGCCATGACCACCGCCGGAATTCAAGAAGGCGACCGCGTAGCCATCTACATGCCCATGATTCCCGAAGCGGTCGTGGCGATGCTGGCATGCGCACGGCTGGGACTGGTGCATACCGTGGTGTTCGGCGGCTTTTCCGCTGAATCGCTGGCGGATCGCGTGAACGACGCCAAAGCCGTGGCCGTGATTACCGCGGACGGCGGATTCCGCCGGGGCAAAATCGTGGAACTGAAAAAGAATGTGGATGCGGCGCTGCTGAAAACACCTTCGGTGAAGCATTGCATTGTGGTGAAGCGCACCGGCCAAAGCGTGGAAATGAAAGCGGGACGCGATATCTGGTACGCCGATTTCGTCGCCCGGGCGGACGAAAACGCCGCCCCCGCAGCGCTGGACAGTGAACATCCGCTTTTTATTCTGTACACCAGCGGCACCACCGGCAAGCCCAAGGGAGTCGTGCATTCCACGGCCGGTTATCTGCTGGGCGCGGCAATGACATGTAAATATATATTCGATTTAAAAGATAATGATGTGTACTGGTGCACCGCGGATATCGGCTGGGTGACCGGACACAGCTACATGGTGTATGGACCACTGGCGTGCGGGGCCACCGTGGTGATGTATGAAGGCGCGCCAAACCATCCTGATTGCGGCCGATTCTGGGACTTGATTCAACGGTATAAAGTCAGCGTGTTTTATACCGCCCCCACGGCCATACGCGCTTTTGTAAAATGGGGCGACGAATACCCCAATCAATACAATCTTAAATCGCTGCGGCTGCTGGGAACCGTCGGCGAACCGATCAACCCCGAAGCCTGGATGTGGTACCACCGCGTGATTGGCGGCGGGCGATGTCCCATCGTGGACACCTGGTGGCAGACGGAAACCGGCGCAATCATGTGTTCCCCCATGCCGGGCATTACCGCGACAACCCCCGGCAGCTGCGCGATCCCGTTTTTCGGTGTGGACCTGGCCGTCGTAGACCGTCAGGGCAATGAGCTTCCCGCCAACACCGGTGGCTATCTGGTGATTCGCAAGCCGTGGCCCAGCATGTTGCGCGGTGTATATGGCGACGACCAGCGGTTCCGCCAGCAATATTGGCGGGACATTCCGCCGTTTTATTTCACCGGTGACGGCGCCCGCCGCGATGAAAAAGGTTTTTTCTGGGTCATGGGCCGCGTGGATGATGTGGTCAATGTTGCCGGCCACCGGCTGGGCACGATGGAAGTGGAAAGTGCCCTGGTCGCGCATGCCAGCGTAGCCGAAGCCGCGGTGGTGGGCCGGCCCGATGAACTCAAGGGTCAATCGCTTTGCGCGTTTGTGACGCTCAAGGCCGGCCGCGCGCCGGATGACAAGCTTAAGGATGAATTAAAAGCCTGGGTCACGAAAGAAATAGGCGCGATTGCCCGCCCGGATGAATTGCGTTTCACGGAAGGCCTCCCCAAGACGCGATCGGGCAAAATTATGCGTCGGCTGTTGCGCGACATTGCCGCCGGTAAAGAGTCCGTTGGAGATACCAGCACGCTTGAAGACTACAGTGTGCTGGCCAGCCTGCGGGCGGACCAGGAATAAGGCCCTGTTCGCGCCGCGCAGCGCAAGCCGCGGATAAACCGAAATTCAAGCCATATATCACCAGTCAGGCACACGGCAGTGACCACAAAAATATTCGCGCCATGCCGCGCGGAATTTCAACTTTCCAAAGTCGCCGTCGGCGTTCGGGTACCTGATTGCACAGCCGCCGTGGCTGTGTAGAAATGCCGCAACTTGGTGGACATGTAGCCCACCTGGTGAAACGTAAGTTTGGACGTTCGAAAAAGGCGCACGGGCTTTCTCCGCCGCAACGTCATCACCAGCACACGCATTTCCGTTCGCTGTGTATGCCCTGCGTTGACCGTTTGGACTGTAAAATGGAGAATCTCTTCGGCCGGCCAGCGTTGCGTGCGGCCAAGCGGCCAAGGCCTGATTTTCAGGCTGAATTCTTCCGGTGTGGCCACCAGCAGCAGGGTGCGAAACTCTCCAAGAATCAGCAGTCCAAGGCCCGCCGCCGCCACCAGCATCGGTAGAACCATCCAGATGAGGAACTTGCCGTGCGGCGAATAATTCAGAAAATAGATGACAGGAACAAGCGAAAACCCGATGAGAATCGATGCCCATCCGCTGGTCGGCATGATCTTTTTAAGTTCCATTACCAGCAGCCGGTCCGTGGCGACCACAGTTAGGCGCTTATCCGGTGGCGGGGCCGGATAATCCCACAAATCCGCCGCTTCAGCCACGGGAAGGCCCGCCATGGGAGCCGCCGCACCGGACGCCATGGTGGAATTGATACAATCAACTTGCAGTTCTAAAATTCGCTCGACCGCGGCCCCCATGCTGCGAAGCGCCGGCTCTGGCCCACGGACAAGAATAAGCGGCTTGCCCGTCGTACGCCTGACCGCGAAAAGCCAATTACCCTTATCATCTGCGGCCGGCGAAAGCCGCGCGTCAATTAGTTCGTTTCGATCCAGACTGATCGGCTTTCCCCACGCGCGGCTGCCTTGTTTTATGGTCAGAGCCGCAGATCGAATGGTCACAGACACCGGTGAGAAGCGCCGCCCCTGGGCTCTGATAATGCTGGCCAAGGCCACTACCAGCACGATGCCGGCCTTTACAATAAAAGCCGTATCTACAATGTGCCTTTGACTGATAAAAAAGATTCCTGCCGCCAGCGCGAAGTACAGGATTGCATGTTTCATAGGCCCCAATGATTTCCATGGAGATAGAGCCACTTTTTGTGGCGGAAAAATATATTGCACACCGCCCGGAAATTCCCTTACGCGCACGTCGCTAATAGTCGTATCAGTGGGCATGCGAATTCCTCGGTCGACCCAAAATATTTGTGTTACCGGAAGCGGCCACTTTATCCCGCTTCACCGCGCCGCACAACCACACAAACGCGCACCTGACCGAGGCACCAAGCTGCGATGCAAATAGCGCGGAAACAATCTTGACGGTATCACTGATTTTGCGGATCCGCCTGGACTGGGCAATTTTTCATGGCCGCCTTGTTGCTGAGCTGCGTGAGCCGCAATGGCCAGGGAGTTCGCAGTTCATGTACAACGGCTGGAACCCCCAATAAAAGGCCGAATTTATGGCAAAATCTACCGAAGTAAATGTATCACGGTGAGGCGAGAGGAGTATACTTTAATGCCAGTTCGGGCACTATGCAGGCATATCTTTCGATGGTTGCACAGTCGCACAAAACCCGAACAGAATTATTCCGCTTTTACGAATAAAATCATAAACAAACGCCCCATAAACGAAAAATTGTCGATTTGCCGCTGAACCTCTAAAGTTTTTGCATCAATTGCAATATCGAAGCGTTAGAATCGGGGGAAGGGAGTTAATTCCCGGTAACCGAAACACTGAATCGGGTGTAGTACCAGACAGTGATAAAAATTTAGCTCGTAGCTGGCTGTGTGGGCCGGCTCGAGTGAAGCGAAAAATGATTGGATTCATGGAGAGCCTTATGAACACGAGCAACCGTCGAACCGTGGCGCAAGAGTTTTTTTCTACCATCTCGGCCACCCGCGGCACCCAACGTGCTGGCGGTTTTACGCTAATTGAATTGCTGGTTGTGATTTCAATTATTGCGCTTCTTATTTCGCTGCTTCTGCCCGCATTGGCCACGGCTAAACGACAGGCTGAAACCGTGGCATGTTCCAGCAATGAACGCCAGCTTGTGATTACGCTTCAGGAATATGTGCAAACAAACGACGGGTTCTTCCCGCTTAACGGCATTCTGTTCCCGCATCCGGCAAGATATGCGCCATACAAGGGTGCGGGGGCATCTGATCCGCAAGATGCCGCCACTGCTCAAATCTGGAACAATACCCAAGACTGGAAACTGACCTTCGGCGCGCTGTACCCGTTCCTCAGCAAAACACCCATGGGTCAATATGCCGCCGCGGCGGGAGGGACCAGTGGCGGAAGCGGATCGGGAACTGGCGGGACCGCAGCCGGTTCCACACCGCCAAGTCTAAATCCGGCGGTAAATTCCTTCGCCAGAATTTTCATGTGCCCGGCCGACTTGGGAAACCGCACCAATCCTCAGGCCCTTACCATGTCCAGCAATTGGCAGACCGTGCAAGTGGGGCCGCAAGGCAGCGGCGGGTATTGGAGCTATTCGATCAATTCCCTTCTGAACTCGCAATCGGGAACGCTGACGGCTATTTTCGGCTCCAATCCAGATGGCACACCCGCCACACCGTGGGGTTACCCCATGCGGGCGGCCACGATCACCAATCCAAAATTCGCGGTATTTCTTGAAGAATCCGCCACTAAATCGTCATTCAATGATGAAGTGCTTGACCCGCCGGCGTTTAATCCGACGGACAAACTCACCACCCGACATGAAGGCGGCGGCAACATTGGCTTCTGGGATGGCCATGTGGAACTGGTCCCCGGCGCGGAATACAATAACGTTCCGCAGGTGGGCCAGGGCGCGGGTACGGTTACCGCAGATATCGCCATGGAACAGCCGGTCGTTCGCTGGTTCTTCCCCAACGGCCAATAACCGCTCGGGCAACTGCGGTATATCCGCATGAATAAAAACTGCGCGACCAACGGGCGCGGATTATTCATCGGTGCCCCGCGCATACAAAGGGCGCACCGTCCTTTCGCAGAGCCAACAGTCAGCTTGACAGCCAATATTTTTTAAGCCGCCGAGCGCTGTCACAACAGTATGTCAGGGTTGACCAGTAATCCCGGCGTTTCCAAGTGTGTCATTTGTGAAACAGTTTTCATAAAATTTTGCCGCGACAAACCACTGGTCCCATAATAAGTCGCTTTTACACCATCTACTAAGCAGAAGCCCGCGCCCACCAGACGCTGTCAGATAATATTGCCCGCCCCGGTATCCGAAGGCCAGATTGATTTGCTATAATATACTTACCTTCACTTAAGTTGTCGAAAGTTTCTGGCGATGCGGAGTACATAACGATGGCGGATAAAATTTCCCACTTATTTTTGGGTTGCGGTAAATTGTTGCCCCCTGCGGCCGTGCTGCTACTTGCCGCTCTCCCGGCAGCCGCCTTCGCCGATACGCTCAACATTAACGGTGTTCTGCCCGCGGCGGCGGATCAACCGCAAATCAACGCGGTCCTGAGATCCACCGCCAACGGCCCGGATCTTACGACATCAGGCGGATATTATACCATTCAAGCCTTTCTGGATTCCGGTACCAGCGGCATTCTGCTGTCCAACAGCACCTGGAACGCATTGGGCCTGGGAACCAGCACAGCGAGTGGCTCCAGCGCATCGCCGGTGGTTTTTCATGATGTCGCCATCGGCGGAACCAATCCCTACTACGTTTCGACGCCTTATTATCTGGCGACAGCACCTTTCAGTATAAATACCGATCAGAATCTGGGTGGAACGCCGCCACCACAAAACGCCTTCGGCAACACCATTGGCCCGGTGCAACTGGAACTTAGCGAATCGCCTAATCCACTAAGCTACCTGACGGGTCCAATTGACATCATGGGGGCACCGGTGATGCAGGGCAATGTAACGGTTATGGATATCGGCCCAGCCAATAATTTTGCCAGCCTCACCAATCCGGGCGAAACTCAAACCTATATTTACAGCCCCAACACGCTGTACGCGCCTGCCACAATTAACACCAATCCGGGGATTGTACCCACGAAATATCATGTGCAGATGAGTTACGCCTCATTCGCACAATTCACTTCCACCACCCCCACCGGTGCCACCGGTCCAACACTGGCTGATAACCCGTTTATTGGAGCCAACCCTGTTGCGGCCTTTAACGGTACACCACAGGCCAACAGTCCCCCCGGAGTTACGATTGCCTTTAACGGAAAAAGCGCCACTGGCAGCTTCCTTTTTGACACCGGCGCGGCGGCCTCTTTTATCTCTCAGGCCATGGCTGCCAAGCTCGGTGTCGCCTATACCGCCGGCACTTATGAAAGCAACAACCCCTCCCTTATTTCCACTGTCACCGGCCAACCATTGGCCAATCAATTCACTATTTCTGTTTCCGGCGCTGGCGGAGCGCTGGTCACCGCAGCTGGCTTTTACCTGGATTCTCTTTCGCTGCAAACCACAGAAGGCACCACTATTTCCTTCAACAGCGCACCAGTTCTGGTGCAGGATGTCACCGTCACGGATCCAACCACCCTTAAATCCCTCACCTTGGATGGCGATCTGGGCATGAACTTTTTTGAACCCAGTTCCACCACCGACTTAAGCCAGATCAACGCCGCGCCCTTTAACTGGGTCACCATCGACCAGCCCAACGGCCTACTCGGACTGACGCCCGTTCCGGAACCGGCATCCGCACTTTTACTCATCGGCCTTGTGCCGCTGCTGCGCCGGAGAGCATTCCAGAAAATGCCCCGCTGATTCCGCACATGATGTCGCAGGGCCGATTGGTCGCGTCCTTGAACTTAGCCCGTAAATCCTTTCAGGACCGGCGGAACCGGCCCAAGGCTCAAATCCTCCGCCGTGCCCCTGTCCATCGGGGCACGGCGCGTTCGATTCCCAAAGCAGTCAGCGGTATACTTATTTAAACCTGATTCAGGTTAAATTCCGGAAAGGACCCGCTTCATGGCTGACATGACACCGCAACCCGTTAACCCCAACGATGAATATGACCTGACGCCGCCGTCGGCGGCAAGCTCAACTGTCCAGCCCGCAACTGCGTCCGGGCCGGCCACATCGCCAGCGGCGGACCGCAATGTGCGGCAAACCGCATCGGCCCCCGCCGGAGACCCCAATGCTGCCGAAACCGCCGCCAAAGCGGAAGCCGCCGCGGCCGCGGCGCTGGCAGATGCGGAAGACATTCGTGAAAACAGGGCACTTGCATCCGTGGCCTACATGGGGCCGCTGGTTCTGGTGCCGCTGATTTTTGGCCGTACATCGCCATTTGTACGGCATCATACCAATCAGGGATTTCTTCTGTTTGTGGCGGAAATATTTGTCTGGGCGGCGTTGCAGGCGCTGGCCATTCCCGCTCTGGTTATTCCGCCGTTGCCGCCATTACTGGGCCTGACGGCGTTTGTGGCATGGATCGCATTTTTTGTATTTTCACTTCGCGGTCTGGCGAGTGCACTTAATGGGCATCGCAGCGAAGTGCCCATCATTGGAATTCATAAAGTGGTCGAATGATCCCATCGCGGCAATTCGGTTTCACCGCCCGCCAGGAGGCTAAACACCGTGCCCCCCCATCACTGGTTTGATTGCCACCTGGACTTGGCCTATCTGGCCCAGAATGGCCGCGATATGCTGCGCGAACCACCCGGTCCCGATGCTCCCGGCGGGCCGGGCGCCGTCACGCTCAGGTCCCTTCGGCTTGGAGGCGTGACCCGCGCGGCGGCCACCATTTTTGTGCAGCGGCGCGGGCCGGATGCTGACGGCCAGAATGTGGATGGACCATGGTGCTGGTCAGATCCTGATGAAGCCCATCGCGTGAGTCTGGCCCAATTCGATATTTACGACAACTGGCGAACACATAATTATATTTATATACCAAAACTTGATCGCCACGCCGCGCCCCTGGAAATACTGATTTTAATTGAAGGCGCAGCGGGAATCCGCTCTGTTGACGACCTGCAGCTGTTTTACCGCCGCGGCGCCCGGCTGCTGGCACTGACCTGGGTGGATGGCACCCGCTGGGCGGGCGGTGATCAATCCGGTGGCGACATCACCGCGGAGGGCCGCGGCCTGATTGCCGCGGCCGACGACCTGGCCATGGTACATGATGCTTCACATTTGTCCGAGGCGGCCTTCTGGACGCTATTGGCCACCGCACGGCGACCCGTTATTGCGTCGCACAGCAATTGCCGATCATTGCTGCCCGGGAAAAAACATCCCGAGCGGCATCTATCAGACCCGCAAATTCAGGCACTGGCCAGCGCGGGCGGAATGATCGGACTGAATTTGTTCAGCAATTTCCTGGCATCCGGCCGCCCTGCCACCTTGGCCGACGCGATCGCCCATTTGCAGCATATTGTCGAACTTACGGGCCGAACAGATATCATCGGTCTGGGGTCGGATATGGACGGCGGATTCACCGCGGATAAGTTGCCCGCGCCGCTGCGCCGGCCAGCGGACCTTGAACTCCTGACTGACGCATTGCATGCAGTTGGCTTTTCCGATGAGCATATCCGGGGCTTCCGGCACGAAAACTGGGAACGCTTTTTTACTGGTGCCGGTCTTATTTAATGCCGCGCCAGTTTACCAGCGGCCACGGCCCGGTTTATTTAACGCGCGGTCCTGAATTCGGCGATCTTGAGCAATCTTGAGCAATCGTGCGCAAACCATGTTGCCGCGGTACCGGGCGTCCATTTCTCCCAGGGCCAAATGGCCAAGCCGCGGAAACTACTGCGTCAATCAAGTCCCCTTGCTTCAGGCCGATGAACGCAATGGCTTATGGCGTTGGAATCGGCAAAGGCGGCAATTGCTCGGCCTGGCGTACTTTGTTGGTCCGTGCAAAAACACCCGGCACTTTGGCTGCGGCGACAATCGCGACATGCCCGTCACCAAAAATGATGCTCATATCTGTACCCATTAAACGCAAATGGGGTCTTGAATACATCACAATATCCCAAGCCCCGGCGTTACTTGTCATCCCCTTGCCGACATACACAAAATCGGAATGGCCGCTCAAATGGCGGCGTATCCAATTGACATCGGTCGCATCTCCAGACGGTATCACCAGTGGCGGACGCCCGTCTAAGGGAGAAACCAGATTGATCGGCCGAATTTTATCGGTGGCCAAAAGTGTGGCCATATCCGGCGGGAATTGCGCATTATGATTCTGCGCATACAGAATACACTGTTGCCAAATGCCCCTCTCATCGGCCATGAGGAACGCCTTGGTGGCGAGGGTCTTGGCTCGCGCCAGCGACGGTATCAAAATAGCCAGCAGCAGCCCCCACAGCACCACCCCCGCCACGCCGACCACGGCTCCCGCGATGGCTGTGCCGCGCGGCTCTTTGCGCAAGCCAAACAGACTCAGAATGAGGCCTGGCAATAGGAAAATAATTGTAAATAATCCCAGCACCGAACAGATCAACCCGATGATGCCCAGTGTGTTACCCCTGGCCGGTTGCGGAGCGGCCGAGCCAAATCGGGGAGCCGACGCCTGCACGGTGGCGCTGGCGGCACAACGTGGACAAATGACCGCAGCGCCAACTGGCGGCGGCGGACCAGCGGGTGTAAATTCTTTACCGCAACCGGCACAGGTAACCATGTGTTGTCTCCAGAAAAAGGCGTTACCGAGTCCACCATCCAGCCGGACACACGTTCGGCATGAAGAAAGCTACTTCAATGGCGCGTCCGATTCGGGTTCCCGGACCGGGCGAATATCGTGTGGCTGAATGCCCAGCATCTGCAACAGGTTCTGTTCGTTGTAATGCGTCGAAATTTTTCCATAATAAATCAGGGCCGCCACCGACGCGGCACCGGCAAACAGGCCTGAAACGTGAGCCAGATGGTCAATTGAACCACCACCACTCAAAAGGCCGAGCAGGTCCATCGCCAGAAAGAATAGAATGACCCAGTAGCAGGCCAGATTTTTTTCGCCGAACTTGATAATGAACACATAAAAGCACCTGGCTTCGTTCAGCGGATAGAGTATCAGGAACGCTCCCATGATGCCCATAATTGCGCCCGAAGCCCCCAGTGTCGCCATAGGCGGCCCAAGCAGCAACGATACAATATTGGCAAAAATACCGGTGCCAAAATAAATCGCCAGAAAACCCAGATGTCCAAGTCGTGCATTGACAGCATTGCCGAAGAGCCACAAAAAGAACATGTTGCCCAGCAAATGCAGCCAGCCCTCATGCACAAATATCGCCCCCACCAATTGTGTCGGGCGGAAATGGCCCGGTTCAAGAATCAGATCATCAATGACATGGCCGGGCTGATCGCCGGCATATTGGCCCACAATTTCGCCATGGGAAATAGTGAAGTTAAATGATGCCCTTTGTTCCCAGCGCCGCAATGATGGGAACAAAGACACACTGATCAGACAGGTCAGCAGAATCAGCGCCCAGTTGGCCAGCGGCCAGCGGTGCATGGGAACGTCCACCAGAAATGGCAGGAACAGAAAAATTGTGAGGCTCCAACTTCCGCGTCTTAGGTTTCAACAGTCAAAAGGAACCGAGACTGTACTCTTACGGATGCAATGTCACAAGCCATGGATCTGAAATTGCGATAAAGCCGCCCCGCCCGATGTGGCGAGTGCCGTCAATCCAGTTTTCGATCCATGTAAATCATCCATGTGAATGATCCATGTGCCCCCGTGTTATACCCCGCATCATTGCCTAAGCGCAGGCCAACCCCTGGCAGCGAAACTGGTACTGAACTTTTCGGCTCTCCCCGCTCCCTCCATCTGGTAAGGAACGGGCGACGTGTCAGGCCCCGACCACATCAGGCCCGGCGTGTTTTGCCGCCATACCCACATGCGCCTGGGGCGCATGTTGTTCAGCCACGGCCGGGACCGGTGAATGCACTTCATAAAGCAGAAAATCGTGAGTGCCGACACGGGCTATAAGCACCAGGACCTCAGGCGACGTATCCATATGCCGGGCCGCATGAATTTTAACCGCACGGCTGGCCCCGTTTTTGTGCAGCATGTCCACGGAAATCAGCGATTCATGGCCGGTGGCCTCATGACGCAGGGGCTGGCGAAACGCCCGGGAAACCATCCGGTAGAGTTCGTCTAAACTGTGAATGTGATGGGCATCCCGCGATGCACTGGATATACCCAGAACCCGCATCGCTTCAGGAGCGTCGAGACGCGGCGCGGTATCCACCGCATGATGTAATTTCTGGTGGAATCGGGCCACACATGCCCCAAAGGTTTCCCCCATCACCTGGGCGTCGGGAATGTGCACTTTCTTGCCGCAGGCCGAACAGGTAACTGGCCGGCGCAACAGGCTTTTAAGGGCTTCCGTAACGCCCGAAGACTGCATGGGGGCCAGACAATGCACACAGCGTGGGAAATGGGTTTCCATGATGCCAACTCCTGCAATTCCTGTTTGACCATCTCTCCCGTAGGCAATTTGAATCGGTTGCCACGTCGGATGATGTCTTGAATCCACAAGACACCCAATATTTACTTTTTTTACAGGCGCGCCAGTTTTTCAGATACGGCAGAGTTGCAAAAACGCGCCCGAGCGAGCTTCCGTCTAAACATATCCTACATCATGGTTCATGGCATTTCAAGCTACACAACTATAAAAAAGGGAATGCCGACCGCCACCCGACGCTGTTGGGAAATAGAATCTTCTATTATCGGCAGCAGACGATAAGCCGCCGAAGGGCAGCGCCAGCCATAACGCCATTCAACAGTCAATTCCCAGGTTAATTGGGTTCGAAAATGCCCCTTTCAGCCCGGTCCGCTCCATTTCCAATCCACATGTGGGGCCTTGGTCATGGCCTTGGCCGCCTGATACAAGCATTCCTGGCACACCAGAACATCCAGCCGGTCCGGATGGGACCAGCGGTCCATGGAAGCCGGCAAGTTGATCCGCAGGCAAAGCGTACAGGCATATTTTCCATCCAGCGACCGCTTTTCCCGCAATGCCCGCTCCAGGCATGGCAGGCAGATTGCCGAACCATGGTGTCCTTCCACCATGGCGGATTGCCCATCCCATTCGCCGTGGCAAAAATCGCAACAAATGACAATTTCCGTGCCCACGGGCTTTTGCATGGCAAAGCTCTCCAAAAAATGATCGTCTGCCTTCCCGGCTGTATTCAGACCGGAAGGCCTCACGAATGAAAACGGTTACCCGCCGGTGGCGTTACTCCGGTACCGCAGATGGCAGCCGCTTGGCAGCCACTGATTGGTAAGTGTATGGCATCACACTCAAATTACCTGTATTATACCTTGATTGTTCAATGCGAGAGGAACTTATATCCATGGCCGAATCAACCTTTCAGGCATCTATTGTAACCCCCGAATCCGTATTGCTGGAAACCCAGGCAAATTTTGCCGTGGTCCCGGCTGACGACGGCCTGCTTGGGGTACTGACACACCATGCCCCGTTTATTACACGAATGAAACCGGGCGTTCTAAAGCTCACAAGTCCCGATGGCGTTTACCGGTTTGCCGTCACCGGTGGTTACGCCCAGATGCAGGACAATATCCTAACCGTGCTGACTGATGACGCAATTGCTGAATCCGCCGTCAACCCTGAACTAATTTCCGCCGAAGATGCCAAGGCTCAGGCCATGCCATCGGAAACCGATCTACAAACGCGCAAGCGAAAAGCGGCCCTTGCACGGGTGGAGGCCCTGCGAGCATTGGCCGCCATCGGTGATGAATAGCCATCGGTTTGTGCCGTCTGGCCATTAACAGATGCCACGCAGGGGAAAGGCAACCGAAGAAACGCCATAAGCCGTGAATTTTGCGGCGGATCCGCACTGAGAACTGGCGGCATGGTCGTACTGCTTTGGATGGTTGGCAGGCATTGCCAGCGGCGCGCGGAAAGGCATTTGGGCGGGCATGTGGGCACATTCACAAACAGTTCTATCGAACCAGACGGTCGGCCGCTCAGGCGTCGCAACAAGCACAAAATCTTGCCAGGCACCTGAGTTGACCGCCTTCAGGGTTCCTCACTGATATCATGGTTTTGCCCCGGATAGCGCCCGGGATAGCGCCCCGGGCGGCCGCTCCGGTACGGGTGGTGCAAAAAATCCTGATTTTCGGAATCCGCAGACTGACCGCCCTCATCAAAAGTCTCCGGCGACTCATCTGATGGGCGGGCAACGGGTTGGGGAGCAGCCGCGTGCGTATCCGGATCGTCAGCCACATCACCGGACAACGCCGGGCTGTGGCCGGTACCGGACGGCTTAGGCGGCGGCGTACCGTCGGGCGGCGTATCGGACGGGCCTGAAGAATCGTTACCGTCCTGATCATCAGCGTCGGCCTTTGCGGCACGGGCACGATTGCGGTCCGCTAAAGTGGTCAGAATCACACCAAGCACATACAGCAGAAGCAGTGGAATAAAAATGCACAGGAACGTAAAGAAGTCCGGCGTGGGTGCCAGGAAGACCGCCAGCAGAGCCAATGCCATAACGGCGTAGCGCCACATCTGGCGGAATTGAGCGGCCTTTACTATGCCGATTTTCGTCAGAATCAGCATCACCATCGGCAATTCAAACGACACTCCGAAGATCAGCGCCATAATTGTCGCAAAACTTAAATATTCGCTAAGTGTCGGCAACGGAGAAAACAGCGCGTCGGCCGGCTGCGCCCGCAAGGTCAGTGTGCGGCCGGCCACATGAATGCGCACCTGGCTGGTGCGCGCGTTGAACCACATGGCCACCGTGTGTTTCGGGAAATGCGTCGGATCGCTTTTGGCCATGGGAATCAGGAGCGGCTTAATCTGGTCGCCGGTCGGCAGCGCATTGACATGAATTCCGGCCATGTGTGTTCCGAAGACGGATTTTTCCAGACCATACGGTTTGACCTGGGGGACCTGAATGGTCAGATTAAAGCTGATAATAAACTTCAGAAGGACGGGCAGAACCAGAAAGAAAAAGAACGCCACACCCAGCAGAAACAGGCCGATACTAGGCCCAATATATTTATATATAACGCGCCGTTCGCGTACGAAAAGCCCGGCGGCCACAAATCTCCAGACCTGATAAATAATCCACGGGCTTGCCACCACCAGGCCGGCCTTAAAACCGGTCATCAGGTAGGAAATAATTGAACCGGTCGTTTTATGGTAATACAACTGAACCGGAAAACCACCCCAGCGGAGAGCCAGCAGATAGGGCTGATAAATGGCGTTGATAATTGTGTCGGAAAAAATCAGACAGATGGACACGCCCACCATGGCACCCATCAGCGCCAAAATAACCCGTTTGCGCAGCTCCCCAAGGTGGTCGCCGAACGACATCACCGGAAGGTCCGCCTCCCGCCGATCGGCCGGCGTTTCGCCGATTTTTCGTCCGCGATTAAAATTGGAAACAATATCATTCCACAAAGCCATAGTACTCTCGCCGTTGTAAGGTTGCGAATCCGCCCCGCCGGGAGCGGATGGGCGGGTCCGCCACGGTCAGGTTGCCTGCACCGGTTCAACTTTTCCATCCGCCAGACGGACAATACGGTCCGCCCGATTGGCGACGGCCGCGTCATGGGTGACGAGCAGAATACTCTGATTGCGCTGCTCGTGCAGCCTTCCCAGCAAATCCATAATGGCCTGGCCGGTACGGGGGTCCAGGTTGCCCGTCGGCTCATCGGCCAGGAGAACCGCCGGATCGTTTATAAGGGCACGGGCAATTGCCACCCGCTGGCGCTCACCGCCCGAAAGCTCCGCAGGCCGGTGCGAAAGCCGTTTTGAAAGGCCCAATTCGCCCAGCAGTTCCAGCGCTTCGGTTTTCCGCGGGCGCGCCCGCAAAATGGCGCTGTACCAGGGCGCGCCGACCATGGCGGGCAGCAACACGTTTTCCAACACATTTAATTCAGGCAACAGATGGTACAACTGGAACACAAACCCAAACGATCGGTTGCGCAGCAGATGCCGCCGCGACCGGCTCAGGCCGGAAACCAGTTCACCGCCGAAAACCACCGCGCCGGAATCGCAGGTTTCCAGCATGCCGGCTATGTGCAGCAGCGTGCTTTTCCCGGAACCGGACGATCCGGTCAGGGCCACAAATTCACCTTTTCCCACGCGCAGTGAAGCGCCGCAAAGCACCTGAATTTCCGCCGGTCCTGTGCGAAATGTTTTATGTATATCTGTCAATTCAAGCAGCGTTTCGCCGGTATTCATGCCTGCCTCCATTCGGACAGGCCGCCAGGGAGCCGGGCGCGTTGGCGCGACGGGGAACCGCGGGCAAGCCGGGCCGGTGAAAGACACAACGCATTATTCATAACGCAGCGCCTCCACTGGATCCTGCCGGGCGGCAATCATCGCCGGGATAAGGGCGCCAATCAGGCCGGCGGCAATGGCCAGCACCACGATAATCAGCACGGCGTGCGGATCTACCTGGTCGGGTATGCGCGAAAACACATAAATTTTCCGGTTCCAGATTGAAATACCGAAATACCGCCACAGGAAATCGTCATGAATCTGATTGTCATAGCAAACGAATAAAACGCCGCCCACCAGGCCGGGAAGGGCGCCCGCCGCGCTGATCAGCAATCCGTAAAGCACAAATATGCTGCCCACACCCGTCTCACTGCCGCCAATCGCCTTGATAATGCCTATGTCGCGGGTTTTATCCCGCACAATCATGAAAAATATAAGAAAAATCACCACCACCACCACCAGGCTCATCAGGCCCAGCAGAAATGTGATCAGGTCGCGTTCCTTGTCCACCGCGTGAATGAATTCCGCCTGCATCTGATCCCATGTTTTAACCTTTACCGAGGCCATCAGAAGTTGCGGATGATCGCGCTCAAAACGATCCACCACTTTTTCAATCGCCTGCCGCGCCGCGAGCACCGCCGCCGGATTGCCATCGTTCCGCACACGCACTTGAATCTGGCTGCAGCGGGCCGACCGCACACCGCCATTCAAAAGGTCCTGCTGCTGCATGAAGGCCATTTTCTGGACCACTTTGAACGGCGCATAGACCGTGCGACGATCCACCGTGAACACTTTGGTATGCGAGTCGTCCACAATCATGAAGCGACGGCTTTGCGGCGTGGTCAGGGTACCCTTCAGCGTCACCGGTACCACCGTCAGAATCACCGGCGCAAAACGCACCACCTGCGGACGATGATAGTGCCCGAAGCGGTCGCGGCTGTAAAAGCCCATATCCACGCCGACAATCAATCCATTTTTCGGCTCCGCTTTTACCGTGCCATACCGATAAATTGCCTGCTGCGGCGGTTTGAAGGTCGGGGCCGGCGGCTGGAGCGCTGCCATCAGCGAAGCACCGGTTGCATAGGCTGCTTTTGGCGGCAAACCGAGCGCAAACTGCAGATCGCGATCCGCTCGGTCCAGTCGGTAAACCGCCTGCTGAAAATCTTCGTGGGCAATAACCCGCCAATGTTCGCGCATACCGGCGAACCAGGCGTTTGCCGGCAGCGGCGGCATCGCCAGAAGCTTCTTCTGCCGGCGTTTCTCCACCTTCAGCGCCTGCTGATAAAGTCTGTTGGCACGGGTCACAAGCTGCCGCCCGGTTACCGGGAAGCCGCCCGCGCTCAGGTCGGCAACCGCCTGGCGCGGTGCCTTAAATTGCCAGAACAGGCTTTGGCGGAAATCCGTAACCCTGCACTTGCTGGCAGGGTCAATTCCCACAATTTGCACAGGGCGGTTATCGCCCCATTCCGGCAGATTCAACAGACCATACGCCGTAATCACCGGTGTGCTTGCCGCCACCTGCGGCAGGGCGTTTATAGCAGCCTGCAATTTCCGATAATGGCCGAATCCGGCCATATCCGAGGATTCAATCACCACATCGCCCATCAGTCCACGCCCGGCATCGCGCACGCGGTTCACAAAACCGGTCATGATGCTGTTGACAATAATCAGCATCATCACGCACAGCCAGACGGCCAGAATCGGAAATGTGACAATGCCCTTCCGGGTCAGATAGCGAAAGCAGAGAAAAAGTTTGTACATTCAGATTCCAGATATTAACGCCGACGGCCGCCGCAGCCCGGCCCGCAGGCCGAACGGCTTCTGCATTCAAGGCCGCCCCCGACCTAAGGCAACGGTGCCGAACCTTGCGCCGTGGTTCCGGTGGCCGGGGTACCGGCCGATTGCGGCTTAAGCAGCGGAAACAACACGACATCCCGAATACTGGTGCGGTTCACCAGCAGCATGATCAGCCGATCAATGCCGATTCCCAGGCCGCCCGCGGGCGGCATTCCATGGCCGAGCGCGGTTATAAAGTCGGTATCCATGCGTGCCATGGAATCTTCCTCTTTTAATCCGGCCAACTGGGCGGAGAACGTTTCATGCTGCACGAACGGATCGTTCAGTTCGGTATAGGCATTGGCCAGTTCCATGCCGGCGACATAAAGTTCAAACCGCTGGGCGATCGCCGGGTTGTCCGGCTTGCGGCGCGTCAGCGGGCAAAGGCCCGCGGGGTAATCAAAAATAAACACCGGCTGATCCAGCCCATACAGGCTCGGTTCAGCCAGACGTGCAAACAACTCGCCCACCAGGACGGCGGAATCCTTTTTGTCGATTTCCGCCACATGGTGTTTCGCGGCTGCAGCGCGCACGCCGGGTTCATCCAGCATGTCCACTCCAACCTGGCGCTGAAACAGCTCGCCGTAACTGATACGCTGGAACGGCGGCGAAAAGTCGATCATGCGGTCGCCGTAGGGAAGTTTAACACTCTGTGACGCTACGGGCGCGTCATTACCGGTGGTGGCGTTCCGGTTAAAGAGCTGTCGCCGCCGGTCCGCCGCCAGGTCGACAATCAGACTTTCGGTTAATTCCATCATTCCCGCCAGATCGCTGTATGCCTGATAGAGTTCCATCATGGTGAATTCAGGATTATGCCGGGTATCAATTCCCTCGTTGCGGAAATTGCGGTTGATTTCAAATACCCGTTCCATGCCGCCCACCAGCAGCCGCTTGAGATAAAGCTCCGGGCTGATACGGAGGAAAAGGTCGGTATCCAAAGCATTGTGATGCGTTATAAAAGGCCGCGCCGCCGCCCCGCCGGCGATGGATTGCATCATGGGCGTTTCGACCTCAATAAAATCCCTCTGATGCAGAAACGCGCGGATCGACTGGACAATTCTGGATCGCGCCGCAAACACTTCCATCGATTCCGGGTTTGCGGCCAGATCCAGATAACGCTGCCGGTAGCGGAGTTCCGTATCCGCCAGGCCGTGAAATTTATCAGGCAATGGCAGCATTGCCTTGGCCGCCAGACCGAATTGATCCGCCCAGATTGTAATTTCGCCGGTTTTGGTATGCCCCACCTTCCCCGAAAACCAGGCAATATCACCGAGTTCCAGCAGTTTGGCCTTTTCCCAGTCGGACGCCAGAAGCTGTTTGGCAACGCCTACCTGCATTCGGCCGGCGGAATCAGAGATTGTGATGAAAATCAGCTTCCCAATATCGCGCAGCAGGACAATTCGACCGGCAATTTTCGCCTGCGGGCCGCCATCGTGTGGCGTTTCAGGCGTATGCAAAGCCCGCGCCCCGGCTGTGCTTATAAGACCATCCACCCGCTGACCGAACGGATCCACACCCGCAGCGCGCCACTTTTCCAGCCGCAACTGACGATCCTTGAACTGGGGGTTTTCCGTGAACATGCGTACCTTTTTTCCAAATGGCCGCCAATATCAACCGGGACAAGCCAAGCCGTGTATTGTAGCCGGACGGCGGACGGCTGAAAATGATTCGGAAAAACCGGCAACGCACAACCGGAAGCATAATGAAGGTGGCAAGCCTGCCGTTATTTTGCGGATGGCTCCGGCCGGGCGGCCGGTTCACCTCGGGGCACGCCATTTGTGGACTCAAGGCGGCCGAAAATCATGCGACCCGCCGAAGTTTGTACGGCATTGGTCACCAGAAGATCAATCTCATGACCGACTCGGTCGCGGGCCCCTTCCACGACGACCATTGTCCCGTCTTCCAGATAGCCCACACCCTGCGCCGGCCCCTCACCTGGTTTCACGATTTTCAGTCGCATCATTTCGCCGGGCAGTGCGGCGGGTTTAAGTGCATTGGCCAGATCATTAATGTTGATCACCGGCAGCCCCTGCAGCGTGGCGATTTTATTCAGGTTAAAGTCGTTGGTGACCAGCCGCCCGTTTTCCTGCTGCGTCAATGCCAGAAGCTTCTGGTCCACACCCTGAAGTCCCGACGCACGCAGTGTGCCATCCCAAATATGAAGCTCAAGTTTCCCCAAGGACTGCAACCGTTGCAACACATCCAGCCCGCGTCGGCCCCGGCCGCGTTTGAGTTTGTCGCCTGAATCCGCAACCGTCTGAAGTTCATTGAGCACAAACCGCGGCACGATCAGGCGGCTTTCAAACACACCAGTGGCCGCAATATCCGCAATCCGGCCGTCGATGATGACACTGGTGTCCAGAATAAAGGGCCGCGAGCCACGCATCGCCCGGCTGAATTCCACATAAGGAATAATGAACCGGAAGTCATCGCGGGTCTGCAGAATAAACGAAACCGACACATAACAGCAGATCAGACCAATCAACAGTTTCAACCCGGTAATGACCGATTGATTCAGATAGGCGGTATCCGACTTTATAAAAATATTCGCCACCTGCTGAATCAGGTATCCCAGCGCCAGCGAGACCAATATGCCCACCAGAACGCCAAAAAACAGGCCGGACATCGCCGTCAGGTTTTTCTTTTTGAAAAGAAAGTCCGCCAGAATAACGCCTATGGCCACCACCACCGCACTGAACATCGCCACCCATGGCCAGACGCCATTTCCCACATTAAGCGACAGATACGCCATCGCCACCGCGGTGACCAGCGCCAGAAATAAAAACCGCAGAATATTAAGAACCATGGCAACTCCATCTGGACCAATTCCCCAAGTGCTTGAATTCCCAATATCCGTCAGCTTCTAAGGCGCGCCAGCACCCGGGAGAATTTGATACGGCTATTCTATCGTCAAGTGGTCAAAATGGACAAACAACGCACCCGCACGCGGGAATAATTTTAACCCGTTTGCGCGGATTGCAGGCTGTCATTTCGTCCAAACCGAATCATCTGGCCGCAGACCGACTTGAGATTCCGCTTCCCATCCGGTTCCCCGCTGCGCCGGGAAAAAGGCCGCTCCCCGACACCACACATGCTTAAGATGGCCGGTTCCCGCCAGTAGGCAAAATGCCGGGAACCACCTGCCCGGCCGGAGGTGATGTCAAAATAATTGTCACCGGTGTATGCGGCCGGTAACGCAGATCCGCCACCAGGATAATCAGCACCAGCGGCAGATAAATCACACTGGCCAGAAAAACCCGCCGGGCATTCTGCCGCGTTTTTTCGCGCCTCAACCGCAGGGAAAGGTAGACCATCACCATACCCAGCGCCAGTGCGGCTGCGCCAAACCATGGCCCGGCAAAACCAAAGAAGCAGGCGGCCGTGGCAACAGGAATTAACAGCGCACTGTAAAGAATCATCATGCGGCAGGTCACCTGACCGCTGGCATCCACCACCGGCAACATGCGAAAGCCGCCGTGGGAATAGTCGTCCCGGTACATCCATGCCAGCGCTAGAAAATGGGGTATCTGCCATACAAACAGCAGCAGGCCGAGAATAAGTGCTGGCAGCCCAATTCGTCCTGTCGCCGCGGTATATCCCATCATGGGTGGAATCGCCCCGCAAATCGCGCCGACCAGTGTATTAAGTGTTGAAATGCGCTTCAACGGCGTGTACACAAAAGCGTATAATGCCAGATTGGTCAAGCCCAGCAGCGCAGTAAGCGAGTTTACGCCGAAATACAAAAGTGCCAATCCGGATACGGCGGTGAAAATTGCGAAAAATATCGCCGTGGAAGGCAGCATTCGCCCCGCCGGAAGGGGTCTTTCGCGAGTGCGGTTCATCAGGCCGTCCGGCCTGATTTCCAGCACCTGATTCAGGGCCGACGCACTCCCGGCAACCAGCCAGGTTCCCGCCGCCACCAGCGCCAGAATCCACAGGCGCACATGGCCATCGGCACCAGTCACATATCCGACTACCGTGGTAATGACTACCATGGCGGTCAGACGCACCTTGGCCAGCGTGAAAATGTCCTTGCAGAGCATTGAGACTCGCGCCGGCGTGCTGGGCTGATCCGCGGGATTCGTCGGGACCGGCAAAACGGGCATTTCTGTCATGCTGCGCATCAGTTTTTATTGATTCCGCTACCTGTCCAGGGCCGCACCATATGCAAAGCCACGCGCCCTGCGCCCGCGCACCCGAATACTGCATTGTAGAAGTTTTTCCCTGCCACGTCCAATCGGGAAAGTGGCGCAGAGGCCTTGGGGCCTTGGAGATTTGGGGATTTAGGCCTCCGCGCTCTGGCGGAACCGGATGTAAGCCTCTCGACTTATCATAAACCACCGGTTGATCTGGTTGACCGATGCGACGGTGTCCGCGTTTAAGAATCGCGGCTTGTCGGCATTGATATTTGTCGGCAGCACGCCCAAGAATCCCAAGACCGATTTTTTCCCTTTCGTAAAGTTACATCATTCCGTTTCAGGCGTTCGGCCGCAGGTAAGGATCACGACAACTCGGCGGTCTTTACATCTTTCACAAGAGAAAAATCAGACTCCGGGCGGCAGGGTAACATGGCTATAAGCTAGATATTGCATGTCGCGCCCGCTTGTGCGCAGCGTACCAAGAGGCCGTTGGTAGAATGTTTCTGGAGCATTTTATGTGGCGAATTACTGATAGATTCGTGTTGAAATCGGCCGTTGCATTGCTTTATTTTGATCGTACAATTCTGAACGTTCGTGAGAAAGACAACGCAACAATAGCAATTAAGTGCTTTGTCACAACCGGATGTTCGGGCTGGCCGGGAATCCGGCGTTTCCAGAGGTGTCGTTGGCGAGGCAGTGTTCCTGAAATTTTGCTCTGACAAGGCGCTAATTATTTCGGCCCGCTGAAAACGTTTCAATTCTGAATGCGTGAAGTTCAAATTTCATCGCGAACACTGGAAAAGGACGGAAACCGAGGCACGCCGCCATCGGAAAGTTCCTGGTAGCGGAACAGGACCGTGGCACCGACGGGCGGAGGGTTCTCACGTTCCAAGTCGGAAAAGCCGGTGCCGATAGAAAATTCCGTGCCATCAGCCAGTCGCACCAGCAAGGCTCCCAGGCGGCCTTTGTGCCGCCCCGTGCCGGCCTGGTGGGCCACGACAACAGCCTCATCATCGCGGAAGGATTTCACTTTCAGGAGCGTGGCCGAGCGGCCGACGACGTACATGGACTGCGGCTGGCGAAGCATCAGGCCCTCACCACCAAGGGATTCAATGCGGGTGAGTTCTTCCTTCAAGGCCGACAGTCCGGTGCACCGGGTGTGGAGATGAACCGCGGCATGCGAAAGAGAGGGCAAGGACTGCAACGCTTTCAGACGGTCTTCAAATGTCCCGGGTTGGGAGGGAGCATCAAAGATCAGGAACCGAAGCTGTTTCCAGTGATCTGATTTATCCTGGCGGCGGACAATGGAAACGGTTTTCTGAAACGACTTGCGAGCCAGAAATAATTCGCCATCCAGGGGGTGCGAGGGCAAGCCGCTGATGAACCAATCCGGGGCATGGTAAAGATTACCTAAGCGGGAGAGAAACTGTTTGCCGTCCCAGTATGCCCGAACGCCATCCAGTTTTTCAGACATCCACCAGTCTGTGGGATCCAGTTGGCCGTCCCAAGGCTCCGCAAGCAGCACCGGTGCGCCGGGGTGCGCCGCGCCCGAGGGAACGGACCGCCCGTCGGTGGTGGACGGCGGCGTGAAGGCCCCGCCGATGCGGGCTTCCTCCGCTGCGTCGGAGCGCAGTTTTCGCAGGTGCTTGCAGGTGCGCTTTTCGATCGGCTTGGATTGATTCCGCCACGCCGGGCACGAACAGGAGTAAACGCCGCCCGTGTTCTTAAGCTCGTAGGGCTTCGCCCCGGAACCTTGCATAAAGTACGATTCGCCGTCTGCTAAATCCACCATGAATAAAGATAGTATCAAGTGTAATTAATGGCGTAAAGCGGCGGCGTAACTGACGTAAAGTGGAGGTTCGCTAAATTTTCCGGACGCGTCTGAACCCTGTTTTCACCTGGCATGTTTGCCGCACCACTGCGCCGCCATAAAAGAATTCAACGCCGCCGACACTTCCGGCTGCGAACGGGCCGCGTCCCGCATATGAAAAAGCAAATCGAATTCGCCCGGAAAAAAGACCCTGCTTTTTGAATGGGAACCGGCCCATGATGCGCAAAACTATAAATATTGGTACAATCGCCGAAGCGGCTCAGGCACAGGCGGCGCTGGCCCAGCCGTTCGGAAGTTTGAATTTTTCGGGTATAAAACCTGGCATTCGCAACGCGATGCAAATGAGAGTTGGCCGATATGCTAAAATGCGGAGAATGCGGGGTTACAATATCTGATGCAGAGGCTAAAAATCCGCTGGACGGCCGTAAGTTATGTATCGCTTGCTTTGCGCGGTGGAGTATGACGCACCAAGTCCCGGTGCCGGCGGGCACAGCCATTCCGGATTATTCCGTGATCCGGTTGGTTGGCGGTGCCATGCGCGCTATTGGTGTTCTTGCAGCGGGCATGGGTGGAGCGGCGTTGTTGGCCGACATTGCAATGCATTTTCTTGGCGTAAACAACATTCCCACGCTGGTGTTGGCCTGCATATACGGGGTTTTGTTTGGCACGGCTCTGGCTGTTGCCGGCGAACTGTTGCTGATACTTCGCGATGTAACGCGAAAATATTTGCGCCGGTGAATTTATCCGCAGCCGACATTTTACCCTGTAGGGAAACCCGCGTTGCATACGACTAAAATCATGCATTGGCGGCAATCGGCTGGCCGCGGCACTGCTTTCAGGACCAGACTTAGGAGCACAGAATGACCAACAGCGTAAAACAGGAACTGGCGGATTTCGGTTCAGGCTGCTTCTGGGGCACCGAAGCTGTGTTCCGCAAAGTTGCCGGTGTGCTGGATGTAAAAGTCGGCTATGAAGGCGGCGAGTTGGCCAACCCGACCTATCGGGAGGTCTGCACCGATACCACCGGCCACGCCGAGGTGGTGCAAATTACATTTAATCCGGCGGTGGTCAGTTATGCCCAACTGCTGAACATCTTTTTTGAAAATCATGATCCAACCACCCCCAACCAGCAAGGCCCGGACTACGGTTCGCAGTACCGCAGCGTGGTGTTTTACCATTCGCCCGAACAGCAGAAACTTGCCGAGGCGGAAAAGGCCTTGCGCGATAAAAGCGGAGATTACGTGGGACCCATTGTGACACACATTGAACCTGCCCGAGCATTTTATCCCGCGGAAGAATACCACCAGCGATACTTTGAAAAACAGGGGGTGAACTATTCCTGTCACCTGGGCAACGGCAAAAAAACCAGCCGCAGGAGTTAATGTGAAAAGCCGGCATGCAAAGGCGTTACCACAATATATTTATGGGAATTGCCCAGCAGCAGATCCACCACTGATTCCTGTTCCTGCATTGTCTCTATTTCCCGCCGGGCCAGCGGCCAAAGCGCGTGCAGAGCCATGCGTCCCACAAAATGGGATGCAATAGCCGGAAGAACCATGATTCCCGCGGAACCAGTAAGCAGAAATCGCGACGGTTGGCGAAGGCTATTTATGGCGGCCCTGTGCGCACGGCTCGGTTCCGGCACAAACTGTATTTCGTCAATAGCGATCGGTCCATCCAACCGGGTTAGAAATCCCTCCGGGTCTGCCTGGGCGAATGCCCGCACAGCACCTGCAATAGCGTGCTTTTCCCAGCCTGGCGCGACCCTTGGATATAGACTGTGGGCCTGTCGGCCAGAGCGGCCTCTATGAAACTGCTGACTGCGCGACGAATCAACATAAAGGCGTTGCAACCCTTAATATGGTGTAATTTCAACCACATAGTGGCTGAAATTCGTTTTTTATGGTTGAATTTCAGCCGAAACTAAACCGGGTTTCCAGCAGGCGCGTTCAATGTTGTGGAAGTGGTATCTTGCGGCTTTAACTGCCATTACCGCATCGCAGAGTTATAACGCCCGCTCTATTGCCGCTGTGCAGCAATTGGCACGCGGCCTGTTTTGCGGATATTCTGGTCCGCCCGGGCGAATGATTCTGGGCCAGCGTACCGGCAACGCGAATGGTCTGGTTTCACCGCCATGGTTCGGAGAATGTGTATGGCCGATGTGCCGCTGGTATCCGTTGTTATTCCAACCTACAACAGCCCGGACTATCTTATTCAGACTCTGGAAACTGTGCTGGCCCAAACCTTTACAAATTATGAAATAGTCATCATTAATGATGGCAGCACCGACAACACCGCCGCGCGGCTGGAACCTTATAAGGACCGGATTCGCCTGATTACGCAGCCCAATGGCGGCATTGGCGTGGCGCGCAACCGCGGCATCGATGAAGCCCGTGGAAAATATGTCGCGCTGCTGGACCATGACGACCTGTGGATGCCCGAAAAGCTGCGATTTCAGGTGGATTTTTATCAGCGGCATCCGGAATGTTCCATGGTGGTGGTGCCGCACAGCAATACCGATTCACCCAATGAAAAATGTTATAACCTCAAACTGGCCAGACGGAACGGCGGCCTGATAAACCGCCCGCTGAAGGAAGCAAGGCGTTCGCACAATCGGCTGATTATGCAGACTTCCGGAATTATGTTTGAGAAAGCCCGCGCCGACGGCCTGCGTTTTGAAACCCGCCGCGGCTGCATGGAAGATGTCCCGTTTTTTCTGGGCATGTTCGGTCGCGGACCGGTGGGCGTGGCGGGTGACAAGCCGCTGATGCTTTATCGGCGGCACACCGGCAGTTATTCCCAGCGCGCGGACTTCTGGTTTGAAGGCATGAAAAGGCTGCGGGAACTTGACGCCCAGGGGCGCTTCCATGAAATAACCGGTGTCAACCGCACGGACCTGGATAAACGACTGGCGGTGATGGCGCAAAAATTCGCGGTTATCGTCAAAAACATCGGCTGCTTTTCAGAAGCGATGGAGATGTACCGCGCCGAAAAGCCATTTCAGTTGCGGCAGAGGCAATTCGGCTTTCTGATCGCCTTTCCCGTGCGGGTCTGGCTGGCGAAATGGAAAACCGGTGGAAAACGCCATCGGCCTGCGAGTGCCTTAAAATCAGATTGAAGACTATGAACAGGCCGCTCTATATTGGCGGCGGAAAAGGATTGAACTTGATGCGTAAACTATGGAAATCGTTCTCTTTGCAACTTCCACCCCGGCGCAAGGATATAAACAGGAGCGCCGAGAAGCTCGGCGGAACGGCTGCCAATATCCTGCGCACAAATCAGGAACTCTTTCTGATCAAGCTGCTAAAATCAGAGCGGTATCAGGACCCGCGACGGCTGGCCCACTTTGAACATCAGGTTTATTCCCAGAATGGCGAAGACGGTATTCTGGCGGAAATATTTAAACGCGTCGGCGCGACCAGCCGCACGTTTGTGGAAATCGGCGTTGGCGACGGACGGGAAAACAACACCGCAATGCTTCTTGCGGGCGGCTGGAGCGGATTATGGCTGGAAGGGGACCGAAAATGTGCCAGCGCTATCCGCAATCATTTTGCGGCGCTGTTGACCTCCGGTAAACTCAAATTGACGGAAGGATTTATTACCGCGGAAAATGTCTCCGGCATGCTGGCCCAGGCGGGCACGCCTGTGGAAATGGATCTGCTGTCCGTGGATATAGACCGTAATACCTATTACATCTGGGAAGCCCTGGCAGAATATAAGCCGCGTGTGCTGGTGGTTGAATACAATGCCACCATGCCTGCGAGCCTGGACTGGAAGGTGGAATATCGCGCCAACGAGTGGTTTGACGGAAGTTTTTATTATGGTGCCAGCCTGAAGGCCTATGAACTGCTGGGGCGGAAACGCGGATATACTCTGGTGGGCTGCGACCTGTGCGGTGTAAACGCTTTCTTTGTACGCGATGACCTGATGGGAGACAGATTTTCCGGGCCATTTACCGCGGAAAATCATTATGAACCGCCGCGTTACTGGCTCATCCGAACCCTGGGACATCCGCGCGGTTTCGGCGAATTCCACAAATAGGCCCGGCGATCAGCCATTTCACGTTGCGCACGCTTAAATCAGCGCGGTTTCGCCGCCTCAAGAACCATCATTTCGGCCAATTGTTCAAACGACACGCGAGGCCGCCACCCCAACTCCCGCAGACGCTGCGGATCGGATACGAGCCGGGGATATTCCGCGCGGAAACCCGGAATGGCTCGCACATAACTCCGCCAGTCTCGCCCAATGCAGGCAAAACATGCTGCGACCCATTCTTCAATTGTTAGCCCGATTCCCGAGCCGATGACCGCTTCATGAACCGTGTCCTGATTCACCAGAGCATAAATGGCCGCCGCCGTGTCGCCGGCAAATGTCCATTCCTTGGCTACAGCCAGATCGCCGATTTCAATAACCTTTTGGGTTCCGGCCGCGATCGCGGCCACTCCGGAAGCGACCATCTGGCTGACATGCCTTGGCGACCGAAGCGGACTTTCATGATGGAACAGATATCCCACATATGTCCGGATTTTCAGGGATCGATAATAACGGGCCGCATAAACAGACGCTATTCGCGACACGGCGTAGGGGCTGACCGGATCAAAGGGTGTCGCCTCATGAATTGGCAGACCACGGTTCATGAACTGAACGCCGCTGCCGGTGATAAACACACGGGCCTCGGGCACATACATGCGGGCCGCTTCAAGCACATGAAGTGTTCCGCCGGCTATTGTCGCATGATTTTCGAAAAGGGCATCGTGGCGGGTAGTGGAATTCGCCGCCAGATGAAACAGGAAATCCGGGCGATGGTCCTCAACCAGTGCACGAACGGCGGAAAAATCCGCCACGTCCAGGCGAACTTCGCCAGTCTTTCGACCCGCACCGATCACGGTCAGGCCGCCATCGCGCAACAGTTGGGCCAGATAATGACCGGTCTGCCCGCCGACGCCGAATATGATTGCTTTGGCCATGGTGTTGCCGCAGACTTTCAGAAGCTGTAGGTCCCCGCCGGGGAATCCTTGTCAACAATGGTGATATGTGGCAGCGGGAAAATAAATTTCGTGCCCGCAGCGAGCGTCTCTTTTTCACGGCGGAGAAATTCGGCGGCAAAATGCCAGGGAAGCACCAGGTAGTAATCCGGGCGCATGGCGCGCGATTCCGCCTCGCTGACAATAGGAATTTCGGTGCCAAGGGTCTGCGCTCCAAATTTTTCCGGGCTGCGCTCCGCGGCAACATCGATAATCCGGTTATCAATACCGCACCACTGCAAAATTGTGTTTCCTTTGGTGGATGCCCCGTAAATATGAATCCGCTTTCCCTCCCGCTTCAATTTCCTGAGAAGATTATTGAGTTCCTGCCGATGCACGTTAATTCGGTCCTGAAAATTCCGGTACGGCTTTTCAGTATCCAGTTCCATATCAAACTCCTTAAGCCGCAGTTTATGGAGTTCATCGGTAAACACCGGATTCTTAAAGCGGAAGTTATGTTCATGAGCGGCATAAACGCGAATGGATCCACCATTGATTGCATTGAATCCGGCACGAAATGCCTTGAGACCGGCTCGCTTGAGAATGTTTTCAATCACCGCCAGGCTGTAATATTCAAGATGTTCATGACATATTGTATCGTAAGAATTGGTTTCAAGCATGGCGGGCATGTAAGACATTTCAAATATCCACAGGCCGTCAGGGGAAAGCATTTCCCCAATTCCACGGGCGAACGCGACGGGATCTTCCAGATCATAAAACATGGCGATGGATGTAATCACATCAAATTTTTTATCTCCCATCAGATCGGACAGTTCCTGTGATGGAAACACATCCTGCACCAGCTTGAACTTGACCTTGCTGGAAAGGGCCACATTGGAAGGATCAATGCCGAATTTCTCGAAATCCTCGGGATAATAGCTTAATAGCGTGCCGTCATTCACGCCGATATCCAGCACGCGGGCGAGCAGCTTTCCGGACAGGGCTGCACCTTCCTGGGCAATTCCGCGAAGGTGGTCGCGCATGGTCTGATTCGTACCGCTGCGATACCAATAGCTTGAATACAGAATCTGGGGCGGAACACTGTATGCCATTTGCAGCAGTCCGCAAGCGCCTTCCTGCTGGGCCGGGTCACAACGTACCACAGCGGTGGGAATACGCCGCAACGGAGGGACGTCGGAACCGGCTTTCAAAAAAGATCCCTGAAGATGTTGCTCACCAAGATCAATAACCTTTTGCAGATGGCGCGAACCGCACACCCGGCAGGTCTGTCTTTTAATCAAGTGCATGGAGGCTCCTAACGTATGCGGGAACTGACCTTTTTTACGGCGCTGACAAGTATGCGATCCAATTGTTCCATACATTTGTTCCGCTGAAGATTCAGAATGGCCAGCTTTTTTACCACCGCCGCCTTTTCCCCATCGGGTACTTTTTCAAATTCGTATACCTTTTCCTGTTCATGCCACAAAGCGCAATTTGTTGTGGCCAACTGCGAAAACACTTCGCCCAGGCCGCCAATCACCGGCGGAACCTTATTCCCCCGGCGCTTGTACACCTTATTGGCGGCGAAAGCGAGTCGGCTGACTGGAATATTGCCGACAAACGCGCCGGCTACCAAATCATTGATTTCCTGTTGAAGAGCCGATTTCTGAGATCGGAGACTTTTAAGCCGATCCGCATCGGCACTATGCCAGATTTTGAGGTCCACGATGGTCAGCTTGTCACACAATGAGCCAAGAGTCTCGGCCATGAGGAATCATCCTTGTTTGCGCCGTGGCAGCCTGACAGTTCGAATCGCTTCGAGCTGTTGTATACAGGTATTCTCCGCCGCTGGGGGAAAAATGCAAGGCCCGCTCCGGCGGCGGCCCGATTGGGGAGTTCAACCGGCTAGGCCGGAGTCGCCGAACTATGCGCGGTTTCAACGGTGGCGTCCGTACATGGGCCATCCGCTGTGGCAAGTTCCACAACGCGGCTCATACGACGCAACATAAAAGCAGGGCGGAAATCGTTGGTTGCAATAAACGAACACCGGCTTTTAAACACCGGCTCATCAAAGCCAAGGCTCGCTTCCAGCGGGCAGTGGCAGAAGGAAAGAAATATCTTCCGCGACTGAAGATTACGCCGGTGTATGGAAAAGCTGTAGGAGCCGGAACTTCTGCCGATGATAGCAGAGCAAAAAGTGCTCAGGTATCCGTTCTCATTCAGGTCCGGTCCATGTTTCTGAATAATATCCGCGGAGTGAACGATATTGGACCGCTTAAGGTCGGTGGCATTGGAGGGAATAAACAGAATCCGCGGAAATTTTTCAGCCAGCGCCAGAATAAACGGTGCGAAATCGAAGTCCGTACTCTGCTGGGAAAGAACCTTTCCATTTGAAATTAGAATTTTAACCCGTGAATCTTTCTCCATAAACGCATCAATGGATTGGATGTGAAATCTGGAAAAATCTGGATCCGGCATACATTCGGTCACCGGCGGAAGCGCCAGACCGACGGCTCGCCGCACGCTGGCAGCCAAAATGTCACGAATCAACAGAATGTTGCAGCCCCCCGTTGCTTCAACCGTCTGGGTCCCAAGACAGCCGATCCACGTATTAATAAAAGCAGTCCCTGAAGAACGGTCCACCAGATAGGGCCGGTTATTCCGCAAATTTTTGAACAACACCGGATCGTGGCCAATCGATGGCATATCCGCCAGCAGATCAACCGGGCAACCGTGACTGTAAAGAAAAGTCACGCCGATAAGTGGACGGATAATTTCCCGCACAATGCCGCGGGCCAGATGGATATCTCCATTGTGAAAATGGTTAAAAAAGACGATGCGTTTGAGGTCCGCCAGCGCTATTTCCGGCTCCGGCGGATGGCGGCCGGAAAGAAAATCCTGGGAAAAGCCGCGTCGTCGCGCACGACGGCCCGGCCCCAACGGATCGCGAAGCAGATCAAGAACTCGCACTTTCTTTTTTTTCGACCCGGACATTACAACTCCAAAAGTTACGTTCCATTCGTCTCACTGCTGGCCTGAGGTGCCGCGGCGGCGAAATATTATAACCAGCCGAATAGACGACCGCGAACGGCAATCACGTCATGTGTTGTGCCGAAATAGAAGTGTCACCTCCGAGTCTGGGGTATACCGGACGGAATGACAAGCTTATTCATGTCGGCTAACGAATGGGCCTACTTGGCGCACCGGCCTGGTTCGGTTTACACTTGGCCGCCATGTCCAAATACCATGATGACAGAACAGCCGCATCCGATCCGGTTAATATCCGGCTGTCCAATTCCAAATTACAGTTACTTCAGCCCGACCTTTTTGGCTGGCAGTCGCTCTTCACAAAAATGGTTTTTATGAATCGGAGGCTCCGCGCCCGCGGTATCAGGGCGATGCTCAATGAGCACCTCAGCTTCGGGGACTCGCGTGCCGCGGTTGTGATGCGGATCCGATCGCCCCTGATCGTGGCCGCCTATTCCGACGAGCTTGACGCGGTGATCCTGCTGGAATTCCCCGATTTTCTGGCGACAGATTATTCGCTTCGCCTCGGCTCGCGGCTGCTAACGGTAAACACCTACCGCTTTGGCAACAGCCCGCTTAGAGATATTCACGCCGGCCCGGAATTTAAAGGGCGCTATAGCAGTTTTTACCCGCTGATCGCAGAGTTTCTTTCCGATGACATAGATACAATAAACCGCAGAAAAAGCCGAATCGCTGAAGCCGAATGGCGGCAAACCGTCGAGTTTTCCCGGAAACTGCTGGCCGGCGATCAAGTCTGGCTACGCGACGGTCGGCCCATGGAGAGTTTCAAAGTGGGCAGGCGGGTGGAATTGCCGCCAACGGGATGATGGGTCCGAAAAAATCATCGCTAAAATCTGAAAAACGCTTTCATTCGCACCGCTTTCCAAAGCAGAAATCGACGCACAAAGTTTGTCATTGGCGCGTTGGCACTTGCGTCCGAAGCTTTTGCAGTTAGAAAATCGCAAGGTGCACAGATGGCGTAACTTATCATTGCGGCATCGTGAGCGGCGACTTGTAATGCTCGCGAATTTCGCCTTGGCATACAACAGGAAAATACTCGCAGCGGCTGCCATAGCCGCGGCCAACAGCGGTCATGCCCGTCTTTATCATTGCGATCATTTTCAGAGCGACGCGATTCTCAAAGGACGCCATCCGCGGTTTGATGGCCTCCTGCTTGGGGCCTGCGAACCGGCGATCGAACTGCCCTGATTGCTCGCATCCAGCTCTATTCCGACCATTGATACTTCCGGCGAGATCAGCCCTCCCTCGCTGCTGCGAGTCATTTCAGACGATATGATCGCTAGCGGCCAGCGTTCTGGAGGCCTGCCTGCACGCCAATATTCTGGTTCCTGAACGGGCCGCCATTCTGGGAGATGACGACGACGATATGCATACACAGTTGCAGGAGCCGCACATTTCCACCATTCCGCTTGCCTGCCATCGCATCGGATATATGGCAACGACAATGCGGTTAAAGAGTGGTACCGGTCATCAGCGGCGGGGAAAAATCAGTCCGTGCGAAGAGTTACACATTCCGCCGCTGCCCGTTATTTCGCGCCGCTCCTCGGATATTGTTGCCGCAGACGACCCGTTTATACGCGATGCGGCGGCATATATACGGGACCATCTGCATGAAGGACTGAACGTTAAACAACTGTCCTGCGCCATGAAGGTTTCACGAACCACCCTTGAAACCCGGTTCAAGGCAGTGCTGCGGCGGCAACCCGCCGAGGAAGTCCGCCGCCAGCGGATGGAGCGGGCCAAAACGCTTTTATCTTCCAGTAAAATAACGGTCGGAGAAATTGCGAGCAAGGTCGGATTCGGTTCCGCGCAGCTTTTCAGCGAGCCGTTCCGACGGTTTGAAAGGCGCCCCCACTGACCTATCGCAACGCCGCCGGAAAAAGAAAAATTGTGGCCGACTGATGCCAATACCGTTCCGAAAATCCGGTAAATGGCGATCAGCTATTGTGGAAAATTCGATTTAATTTGTGGAAAAACAATATTGCCGAAAATTCATTAATAACGCTAAGATGTTTTGCATTAATGGTGAACATGTGGATCAACATGATGGTCTGCACACCGTTTCAAGCAAGCATCTTTTCGGATGCTGAAATGAACAGAGTTTAAGAATCGTGCAGTCGATAAGGCGCGTGAAACGCACGGTGGATAACGGGCGTTTAAGAATTCAGTTCTACTTTTTTTAACCGGGCATCGCTCGGAAGGAGATGATTTCATGCGTTTTGGCACAAGAATTCTGACCGGCATTTTAACCGCGGCCGCCGGTGGCGGGCTGGCGGCTGTTGCCCAAGCACAAACCAACATCGCCATTGTGAACCCGAATTTCAGTGAGGTTTATCAAAGCCAGGCCAACTACCAGACCAGCCTTTCCAACCCGTCCGCGGCGATCACCGGAGACCTGAACAATGGTTATTCCCTGGGATGGGGATCCACAACGTTTAGCAATTCATTGACATTCAGCGACGGCTCAACCAGTTCATCCGGCTATGTGCCGGGCTGGGCCGGCTCCGGCGGCGAACAATATCTTGGTGCCACCACCACAGCACCCAATCCGCGGAGCGGTGGCACCTATGCCTGGTCAAATAACGGCAATTTCAGTCAGACGCTGGCCACCAATATCACTCCGGGCGCAACCTATCTTCTAACCGCCGGCATCGACAACCGCTATAGCGGTGACGGTCCGGTGATGCAGTTGACCGCGGGTGGAACAGCATTGACCGGTGGAACGTTGTTTGGTTTGCCAGCAGGATACCGCCAGGCACCGAACACGGTGGCGGAACTGGTCACGGCACCAGCCGGTGCGAGCGGTGCTCTGGGCATTACTTTGGGAAACAGCGCGGGCGGCCAGACGGACTTTAATAATGTCCAACTGGTTGAAAATCCAAGCGGAGTGCCCACGGTTTACGCCAATGGACTGACGGTAAATAACCTTGGGGGAGTGGCGCCCACGCCCGGCCCGACGGATCAGGCGAATCTAAGCCCGACGGGCACTGTCAGTGCCGCCTATCCGGGTAATCCGACGGGCAACACAGTGAACTACTACACCAATAACGGTGCACCTCCGGGCCAGACCTTTACCACTGGCACCGCGCAAGGCTATACATTAAACAGCATTACCGTGCTGGATTCCGATGAACATGGCGGCTTTAGCGACAACGCCGCCCTGACCTTAAGCATCAGCAGCATCAGCAGCGGAAAGTACACACTGGTGGGCGTGGTTACTGGCGCGGTGCCGGTCGGCACCTCCACTGCCACCGGTGATTACGTTCAACTGGTCCTGAATACGCCGATAACGCTAAACGGCAGCAGCGTCTACGGTTATTCCATTTCCAGCAACACCGGCTACAGCGGACTGGCCGCCGATACCAACAATGATTACACCGGCGGAACGCTGGCTGATTTCCAGCCGGGAAGTTCGCCTTTCGGTGGAACACTTGCCACCAGCACTGTTCTGCCAAGCAGTGTGTTTGATGTCAGCCTGACGGCGACGCCAGAACCTGCCAGTCTTTCACTGCTGCTCGTGGCCGCCGGATTGATGCTGCTTGCACGGCGAAGGCCGGTCAATAACTGATGCGCGGGCGGCGTAAGTGCAGCGGCTGCACGCACAGTTTGAACCTGCGCTGTAATTTTTGGCAAAAATTCGCCGCAAATTGCACTGACATTCCGGATTCTGATGGTCATTGTGCCTCTTGGCCGCCGGAAGGCCAGAACCTGCGGAACTTTTGGCCGTGGATGGCATGATAGTCCGGTGTAACCGTATGACGGACGGCACATATAACATTCTGAATCGGGATCGGAGAGTAGTTTATAATCCGAATATCACCCATTCGCCCAAGCGAACCGCTTTTACGTTGGTAGAATTGCTGGGGCCTATTCCACAATTGCTCTGCGGATCGGCCACGACCAGGTGGTTGGGGCCGGGTTCTGGGCGGCAAACCCCTTGCATTGACTGAACCCGGCCCGCCAGACGGAATTACCGATTGTTCCTTCATGCCCGGATGGAAACATTTGGTCCATCGAGTGTAACTTCGCCAGTGGATTTTCACCGTTGCCTGAATCGCATTCGCAGCGTAGTCTAAACTTTCGGCGCTGAAAATATAATGCTCGACACGGGATATTGAATAGTTATGGCAAAAAGAATCCGATCGGTCGGCAGCGAACTGTGCGTGGCTATCGTTGCGAATTTCGCTCACGCGTACAATCGCGGAATTCTTCGCGGTGCCATCGCGGCCGTCGAAGAATTTCGCAATGCCAGGCTCTATCATTGTGACCACTTTCAGGCACGATCAGTGCTGGAATCCCAGCATCCGAAATTTGACCGTGTACTGCTGGGTGCATGCGAACCGTCCCTGCGGTTGCCAGCCCTGTTTGCCGCCGGCTCAATCCGGACGGTAGACACGTCCGGAGAGGTGCATCCGCCGCTGCTGCCGCGCGTTGTTTCCGATGATGTGGCGGTCGGGCGGCTTGCCGCGGAATATTTCGTAGAACGTGGATTCCGCCACTATCTATTCTTTGGGTATAAGGAATTTTACTGGTCCAATCTGCGTCTGGAGGGTTATCGAAACGCCTTGGCCCGTCGCGGCAAGCATACAGCGGTCCACTTGATAGCCGACGGCGCCGCCTGGAATCTTGCGGCCGTCGCCGAAAAGATCGTCGGCGGCACGGTCGGCCGCAGCGATGCGCCGGTCGCAATCTTTTGTGCCAATGATTGCTGCGCCGTCATGGTGGTTGAGGCATGCCTTCATGCGAAGGTTCAAATTCCGGAACAGGCCGCAGTGCTGGGCGTGGATGACGATGAGATGCTCACCTGCCTTCGTGAGCCGCATATTTCCAGTATCCAACTGAACTGCCACCGGATTGGCCACCAGGCGATGCAGCAGCTTCTTGCCGATAAACCGTCCGGAAAAGTCGCCGGTCGCGCGGCACCGCGAACGGTCCTGATCCCGCCGTTGTCTGTGGCATCACGACAATCGACGGATATGGTCGCCGTTGACGACGCGCTTGTCCGCCGAGCCATTACTTATATCCGCGATCATCTTCATGAGGGAATGAATATTAAAATATTGATATCCGCAATCGGCGTTTCCCGCACCACGCTGGAAACACGTTTTAAGCGCATGCTGGGGCGGCGGCCGGCGGAGGAGGTCCGGCGGCAACGGCTGTTGCGGGCGTGCGAAATGCTCGCGTCCGGTGAATTGACCGTTGGTGAGATTGGGCGACGGGTGGGCTTCAACTCCGCACAGCTTTTCAGCGAATCGTTTCGCCGCTACAAAAAAATGACGCCCCTGACCTATCGAAAGTCTATGCAGGCTCACGCGCGACATTCCGTATGACCGATCAATTCCTGGGCAAAACCACTGCTTTTTCCGTATTTTAACAGGCTTTCCGCACGCTGTGGAAAATTCGACTGATTTTGTGGAAAAACAATATTGCAGACTGGTCGCCATGGCGTTAAAGTGAATCCATTGGACGCAGGGTTCTTGGAAAAGATCTTTTTTTCAATGCTGACCTGCATTTAAGAACCAATTTGACGACCCATGGCGAACCATATATTCAGATGGCGCTCTGGTAAGTGATCTTTATAAACTGTGTTGCAATGATCGGCCTAAATTCAGCAGCCGAGAGTGTCGGCTGCGGGCTTCATGTTCTGTTCTCCGGGCATCGCTCGGGAGGAGATTTATCTATGCGTATACGTACAAATAAAGCATTTGCCGGTATCCTTTGTGCCGCGGCCGTCAGCGCCACTGGCGCGGCGGTGACTTCAGCGTCGCAAACCGTGATTCCGGTGGTAAACTCCGGATTTAATATGGTTTACCAGAGTCAGGCAAATTACCAAGCAAGCCTCTCTAATCCCTCAGTTGCCGTTACGGGTGACCTTGCCGGCGGGATCTGGACAAATGGCTGGGGCACCACCACGTTCAGCGGAGCCCTGACTTTCAGCGATGGTTCATCAAGCACCTCCGGCTACGTTCCGGGCTGGACCGGCACAGGTGGCGAACAGAATTTTGGTGCCACAACAACCGCGCCCAATCCGCGCAGTGGTGGTGATTACGCCTGGGCCAACGGTGCCGATATCTTCAGCCAGACATTAGGCGCAAGCATTACGCCCGGCGCAACCTATCTCCTGACAGCCGGCATTGACAACCGCTATTCCGGCGACACGCCGGTCTTGCAGCTGACCGCGGGGGGAACCGCGATTTCCGGGGCCTCTTATTTCGGAATTGCCGGCAATTATCGGCAGGCACCTAATACGGTGGCGGAACTGGTTACCGCGCCCGCCGGTGCTTCCGGGGCCTTGGGCATTACCCTCGGTAATGCCGTTGGCAGCGGCGGACAAGCCATTTTTAACAACGTTCAGCTTGTCGAAAATCCAACAAGTATCCCCACAATTGTCCCTCCCGTTTATAACAATGGCCTTACCATCAACAACCTTGGCGGCAGCGCGGCGGCGGTTGTGGTTGGCCCCGCCGACCAATCAAATCTAAACCCCACCGGAACCGTTAGCAATGCTTATAACAATAATCCCGCCGGAAATACCATCAACTATTATACCAACAACGGCGCGCCTCCTGGCCAGACGTTCACCACCGGTACGGCCCAGGCCTATACTCTTAACAGCGTCACGGTGCTGGATCAGGACGAACATGGCGGTTTTGCGGATAATGCCCTTGTCACACTGGATATAAGCAGCGTCAGTGGAAGCAATTACTCGCTGATCGCGGTCGTTTCCGGCACGGTGGCTGTCGGCACATCCACCGCCAGCGGCGATTACATGCAGCTTGTTCTTAATACGCCCATTACCCTCCAGGGAGGCAAACAGTATGGCTTCTCCGTTGCCAGCAACACCGGCTACTCCGGCCTTGCCGCCGACAGCAACAATGATTACGCAGGCGGTACGCTCGCAGATTTTCAGCCTGGTATGTCGCCTACTGGCACACTCCAGACCAATACCGCGCTGCCTTCCAGCGTGTTTGATGTCAGCCTGACGGCGACGCCGGAACCTGCCAGTCTTTCACTGCTGCTCGTGGCCGCCGGATTGATGCTGCTGGCCAGGCGGAGGGTTGTTAAAGCCTGAGGCGGTTCGTTTTAGATGTTTTGCGGTTCATTCAGCGCCGCAGGCCGCCCGGCTGTGCATTTTATCGTCGGCCATGCGTGATGGAATCGCGGTCGGCTGAGCAGAATTTTGCCCCTTGGCTGACGAATGCATCCGGTGGGCCGGTATTATGCCCGCCCAGCGCCAAATACAGGAGATCATAATATGAATAAGATCACTCATGATCGTCGTTCGACGGGATTTACACTCGTTGAACTGCTCGTGGTTATCTCCATAATTGCGCTGTTGATCGCTCTTTTGCTCCCAGCCTTGGCCGCCGCCAAACAGGAGGCTCTTTCCGTTGCCTGCCTTTCCAACGAACGCCAGATGGGCGCTGCCGAGCAGCTTTATCTTTCAGCGAACAATGGTCGCAGCTTTGATTGGACTTGGGGTGTCTGGGTAGCCCCCCTGGCCCCTTATGTGGACCGCCGACAGGCTGTGTTTATCTGCCCGTCGACCACTGTGAACACTGCGTTTCTATCCGCAAATGGTGGTCAGGGTTCTGCCAATTATGCCTGGCAGTGGAATGCCCCCGCCAATTACGTCATGTACAAATCCGCTCAAACCACGTTTAACTGCAGCTATTGCTTCAACGGCTGGCTTTACGGGGGAATTCATGGTTCGCTGGGATCGTACCTTAATTCCTGGGATGAAGGCCAATCACCGGCGCTGTTTTATCCCGATGATATGACCTCCACAAATTTCAGCCCGGCCCGCATCCCTCTTATATCCGATGGAATCTGGCCGGACTGCTGGCCCGATGCGAATAACCCACCGCCGATTAATCTTGATTACACGCCCAATGTATGGCAGTATCCAAGCCTGTACCGCGTCTGCATTAACCGGCACCAGGGAGCCGTGAATGTCGCCTACCTGGATGGCCATGCCGGACCGGTCAAGTTAATCGACTTATGGACGCTGCCATGGAATCAGACTTGGGTAACGCGACATCCGCTTCCGACGTTGCCTTCCCGATAATGGGCGACCACCGAAATCGGCCTTCATGCCGATTAAATGCGACCAGTGGCACCCGTTATTGGTGGTGAATATCCGATATGTATATTGGGCCTGTTGACAACATAACCGACAGGCCCGTACTGGCCGCCGTGGCAGACCAAGTTTTTTTTCCAAGGTAATTGACGCACTGATATCGTCCTGCCCGCAGCGGCAGCGTGACGGCCTGCGATGATTGAATGGTTCCTGAACTGGTGGTCCACGCTACCCAGACGCGGCCACGCTTTCCGCCGAAAAGCAGAAGATAATCCGTAGGACCACCGACCGCGATTCGCTTCACAAACCGCAGGCCGCGAAGCTGCGCGACCAGGGTTCGACATGCGGTAAACGCCGGTTTAGGCGTGTAAACCTGGCGACGATCCGCATGATATTTGAACTTCACCATGCCGAAATGACGCTCCTGCGGATTTTTGTTTTTTCCATCGTCATGCCAGTCGTACCAGATGGACAATGGAATGCCATCCGCCAGATTGGTTAAAAATTCACGGGCCAGATAGGTGCCCTGTTTTGACTCATTGCCATGCATCCATGTTGTGGAATATCCCCATTCGCCGGAAATAATTGGAACCACCCTGCTCCGGGGTTGATAGGGAGCAAGCATCCGCGACAGCTTCTGATAATCCGCTGTAACCGTTTCCGGCGGTCCCTGGCGATAGGGATGCATGCTCACACCCGCCCATTGCTTCAGTAGACCCGCCTTCAAAGAAGGCATCAGCCAGCGGTCATCCATACCCGAAAGCGCCGGGCCGATATAGGTAGCCGCCGGATTCACCCTGTGAATGGCCTGTCCGACCTGCAGAGCCAGAGTGGCGTATTGCTGCGGCGTTGCGTGACCCATTCCATTGGGTTCGTTATACATTTCGAAGATGACCGGCGCATGGGCAAAATGAACGGCTGCAGCCACAGCCCAGCGCGTAAAAGCCGCTCGCTGGAGATTGGAAGCCGAAAAATTTCCCGACGAACCGGTATACAGTGGATTGCCGTAGTCCAAAATAAACAGGGCGTGCAAGTGATAATGGCCAACAGCGGCGATCAATCGATCCCATGGCGTAAAGTCATAATGCCCCTTTGACCTTTCGGTGGCGGCCCACAGCAGATCCATTCGCACCCATTTCAGCCCGCTTGAAGCGAGCATACGCATTTCTCCCGGACGCGGATTAGTAAAATGAATATTGACTCCCAGACCATCGGGCACAACCGGACCGGGAAGGCTGGCGCGACTGACCGCAGTAAACAGCAGAACGGCAAGTATCTGTAAAAAAAGAATTCTGAACATGAAATCCTCCGGAACGGAATTCTCGGATAGACGGAGAATATCCCCAGCGAGGCGAAGCCGCAATCGGCCGCCTAAGCACTGCAGCGCAAGCGAACAATTGCAAGCTGGTCAATCGAGCTTACAGGCGGGCCGGTAGGTGCCAATTCGCAGATGTCGCGCAGCGTTTAATCGACCTCCTGACCGTTTGAAAGCCGATTGCTATCCGCCCGCGATGGCGGCAACGTGTATTCCGGCAGATTTTATGCGCTGTAAAGCAATTCGATTCCCCGACAATAGAATAAAAATTCGCGATTTCAACCATTAGCTGGCGATACAGGATATGTCGATTATAGAAACGCTTCTTATGCGGAACCGTTTGGTTCGTGGCTTGGGAAGCCTGATTGTCGCGGCGGACGGCATTTCTGATGCCGACTCCAAAAGTACCGTTGCCCCTGCGCAGCGAGGCAGTTGTCGATCCTGGTGCGGCGGTTTATCGTCGATTGGGTGCCGGTGGGGACTCAAGGCAGGTCGTCTCCGCTGCGGTCATCATGAGCGGCAGGCGGGAAGCCTTGGCGCCGCCAAATGCGGCCGCCAAGTGCATTTTAATCAGACGCATGCGATTCTTGGGGCGGGTCCATAGCTCCATTTCGTCGGACAGGACGCCAGCCCGCCGGCCATCGCCGTACCGTCAAAATCCGCGCAATAATCGACGTGGCTATCCGTAAATTCTCCCGGTTGCGGGTTGTCCGCTTAGCAGGTGTGTTATGGCCGAATTGCGGTTAGAATACAGGAAAACTTGAGGATACCATGAGCGAAAGAAAAATCAGGATAGCGGTCTCCGGCGCAGCCGGCCGGATGGGAAACAGAATCATTACCATGGCCGGGGAACAGCCCAACCATTTTCAGGTTGTTGCGGCCATAGAACAGGCGCAATCGCCCTATATCGGCCACGACGCCGGCACACTGGGACTGGGGCGCCCGAATGGCGTGATCATCGGCACATATCCGGGCGATGCGGTGGAAGTGATGATCGATTTTTCCGCCCCCGCCGGCACGCGAACCTTGGTGAAATACTGCGTTGAACGCGGAATCGGCATGGTGATCGGCACGACCGGCCTAGGAACGGAAGACCAGAAAATACTGGACAATGCAGCGCGTTCGATTGCCGTTTTACAAGCGACCAACACCAGCCTGGGCGTGAATCTACTGTTGGGCATGGCCGCGCAGATGGCGCGGCAACTGGGACCGGCCTACGATATTGAAGTCATTGAAGCCCATCATAACCAGAAAAAGGATGCTCCCTCCGGCACAGCCATATCCCTGATTGAATCCATTTGCGCCGCCACTGGCCGCCATTATGACGCCGCCGTGGTTAACGGGCGCGCCGGGCTGGATGCCCAGCGTCAGCCCGGCAGCATTGGCGTGCATTCAGTCCGCATGGGTGATGTGATTGGGGAACATACGATATACTTCGCCACCGGCGGCGAACGAATGGAAATTAAACACGTGGCCACCACGCGGGATACGTTTGTCCGCGGCGCGTTGCGTGCGGCGGAATTTATCGCGGCGCAAAAGGCTGGCCGCTACACGATGGCCAACGTTCTGGGATTATAATGGCCGCCGCCAGAGGCCCGGCAACAAGTGACAGGTGGTCCGCGCCCGTGCGGCCAAAAGCACAACGACCGGAATTTTGGAAAGCCGGCGCATAAAGTTTCGATTATCACGGAGGATATTCGCCATGCAGTCTCTGGTTATTGAAGGTGGAACACGTCTGCGCGGATCATTGCGCGTGAATGGGTCTAAAAATGCCGCCCTGCCGATTATGGCGGCTACATTGCTTGCCGATGGCGCATCGATCATTCATGACATACCAGATCTTCAGGACATCCGTTCGCAGGTTGAACTGCTGCAAAAACTGGGAATGGATGTCTGCCGACGGCCCGATGGGGCCATGAGCTTTGAAGTCAAAAGCGAAACCGATTCGCACGCACCATATGATATTGTCCGCAAAATGCGGGCCAGCATTTGCGTCCTTGGGCCTTTGCTGGCCAAACGCGGTAAGGTGCGCGTATCCATGCCGGGCGGCTGTGCGATAGGCGACCGGCCGGTGGACATTCACTTAAAAGGTCTGCGGGCATTGGGCGCAAAAATTCACCTGGACGCGGGCGATATTATTGCCGAAGCCAAAAAGCTGCATGGTACGGAAATATTTCTGGGAGGCAATTTTGGTTCCACCGTATTGGGAACCGCCAATGTCATGAGCGCCGCCACGCTGGCCCATGGAACGACCATTATTGAATCCGCCGCCTGCGAGCCGGAAGTGGTCGATCTGGCTGAATATTTAATTGCCATGGGGGCTAAAATTCATGGCCATGGGACGCCGCGAATTGTCATTGAGGGCGTTAACGCACTACACGGGGCGGAACACCGGATTATTCCTGACCGCATTGAAGCCGGAACGTTTATGGTGGCTGCCGCCATTTCCAATGGCGAACTTCACGTCGAAAATGTCCGACTGGATCATCTTCTGGCCGCGGTGGAAAAATTGCGCGAAATAGGCGTTATTGTGGAAAAGGAAAACGGATCCGTTGTGGTTTCATCCGCTCGCGTGCTGGAGGCCACCACCATCACTACCCAACCGCACCCCGGTTTCCCCACCGACTTACAGGCCCAGTTCATGACTTTGCTGTCCATAGCCGGCGGCAACAGCATTGTGACGGAAAAAATTTTCCCCGACCGGTTTTTACATGTGGCTGAACTTTCCCGTCTGGGTGCCCGCCTCCACCGGGAAGGAGCGACTGTCATTATTGAGGGACAAAAGCGGCTGGTGGGCGCGCCGGTCATGGCCAGTGATTTACGGGCCTCCGCGGCCCTGGTGCTGGCCGGGCTGGCGGCTCGCGGTCGAACCACGGTAAACCGGGTATATCACATTGACCGCGGATATGAAAACATTGAACAGAGGCTTAATGCCGTAGGTGCCCACATTCGCCGCGTGGAACAGGAAGAATTGGAGTAAACAAATCGGAACCCGACCGGTTCGGATTCATCTTTATGCCGCCCGTAACGGTTTCCAGCATTAAAATCCGTATCGCTGGATGGAACAGTCTTGTGCGCGTATCCTGTTGACCGGTTTTTTAATGGTCCGACGTTTATGGCGGATTGAATATTGTCCAAGGATCGCCCGGCCGCGATCGACCCGATATAGCGGGATTCGCCGCCCTTGGTCCATCCAGGCGTTTTTTAGTGGTGAATTCGGGCCGCGATGCGAGTTGCGGGCCGCCGCTGGAAAAAATGGGCTGACCCGGTTTTTAATGGAGTGGAACATGCGGACAGGCGTAGCAATTCTGGGCTGCGGCACGGTAGGTTCGGCCGTGGCCGAGATGCTGCTTAAAGAAAAATCGCTGCTGAAAAGGCGATCCGGGCGGACATTTGAATTGCGCCACATTCTGGTTCGCGATGCGGATCGCTTTCGCCCTGGCATTCCCCGGCAGCTTTTCACCGCCGATGCCGGCCGCATTCTGCGCGACCCTGAAGTGGACATTGTGGTGGAATTAATCGGTGGCCTGGATCCCGCTCAAAGCCTTATCACAAAAGCCCTGCGTGCCGGAAAACGGGTGGTAACCGCAAACAAGCATCTGCTGGCTCTGCATGGGGTTGAAGTATTCCGGGCGGCGCGGCAGGCCAAATCAAGTGTCTGTTTTGAAGCTTCCTGCGGCGGCGCAATTCCCATTGTCATGGCGCTGGCCCGCGGACTCGTGGCCAACGATATTGACCGCATTATCGGAATCGTCAACGGAACCTGCAATTATATTCTTACCCAAATGAGCAGTGGTGGCCAGACTTATGCCCAGGCACTCGCTGGGGCACAAGCCGCAGGCTTTGCCGAGCCGGATCCATCCATGGATGTGCGCGGCACAGATTCCGCTCACAAACTGGCTATTCTGGCAGCGTTGGCATTTGGCGTGCAGGTGCCGTTTGAGAAAATTCAAATTCAGGGTATTGATTCCCTCGACGCCGAGGATCTCTGTTATGGCCGCGAATTGGGATATGTCTGCAAACTGCTGGCCATCGCGGAAAAGATACAGGATGGCGTTTCGTTGCGGGTGCATCCGGCATTTGTACCCAAACAGCATTTACTGGCCAGTGTCAGCGGGCCGTTTAACGCCATCAGCGTGTTCGGTCACGCCAGCGGACAGACTCTGTATTACGGACGCGGTGCCGGTGGCCGGCCCACCGCCAGTGCGGTTCTGGCGGACATTGTGGATTCTGCGATGGGAACGGCGGATGTTCTTTTCCGCGAATTGCCGGCACTCGGAAAGCGCAAACCGGCTCTGGTGGTTCCGCCGCGCGCGGTAGTGAGCCGACACTATCTGCGCATGCAGGCCTTGGACCGACCCGGAGTCATGCACAAAATTACCGGCGTGCTGGGCAAAAACGGCATTTCGCTGGCGGCGGTCGCTCAACATGAATCCCGCGCCGAAAGTTATGTGCCGCTGGTGGTCATGACCCATGAAGCCAGCGATGGCAGCATTGGCAATGCGCTGGACGAACTCAATCAGCTTTCCTGCATACGCGGACAGGTGGCGCACCTGCGGGTGATAGACCCGGCGGTTTAAACCGGTTTGGTTTTTTGGGATTATTCCATTATGAAATATGCAATTGTTATTCCGGATGGAGCTGCGGATTCCCCGATTGACGAACTGGGCGGCAAAACGCCGCTCGAGGTGGCCCGCAATCCCAACATGGACAATGTCGCCATGATTGGGCGCATTGGAACCGTTCGCACCACTCCACCCAACTTCAGCGCAGGCTCGGATGTCTGCACACTTTGCCTGCTGGGCTACGACCCGGCTAAATATCATCCCGGCCGGGCACCGCTGGAGGCCGCGGCCATGGGGCTTAAACTGGCTCCCGAAGATTGGGTATTCCGCTGCAATTTTGTCACCATAGTGGATGATGTGATGGTGGATCATTCCGCGGGTCATATTACCGATGGCGAAGCCCGTACCCTGCTGGAAGCAGTGGTTCAACAGATTGCCCCGGCGGGAACCGGTTCGCCTGTGATATTTCATCCGGGAGTCAGTTATCGCAACCTGATGACGATTCATGGCGGAGACTTTTCGCGGCTGGCCACCACGCCACCGCACGATATTCCCGACCAGCCTATCAAAACCCACTTGCCCAAAGGGGCAGGCAGCCAAATGCTGCTGGACATGATGCAGAAAGCCCATGCGGTTCTAAAAGATCATGAGGTGAATCTGGTACGGCGGCAATTTGGGGAAAACCAGGCCACAGACATCTGGCTGTGGGGCCAGGGCCGGGCGGCCAATGTGCCGGCATTTGCCCAGCGTTTCGGCAAGCAGGGCGCCATGATTACCGCCGTTGACCTGCTGCGCGGCATTGCCAACCTGCTGGGCTGGCAAAACATTGTTGTACCCGGTATTACCAGTTATCACGATACAGATTATGCCGCGCAAGGCCGTTATGCCTGCGACGCACTGGACCATTACGACATTGTCTGTTGTCATGTGGAAGCACCGGATGAAGCCAGCCACCAGGGCGATTACGCCACTAAAATTGCCAGCATTGAAAGTATAGACCAATATGTGGTTGGGCCGATTCTGCAAAAACTCCAGACTTTTCCCGAATGGCGGCTCCTGATTATGCCGGACCACGCCACACAATGCTCCACGCGCAAACATCATGATGCGCCAGTTCCCTTCGCCATGGCCGGCACCCAGCGAAAATCCGCTGTGCCCCGACCTTATACGGAAGCCGCCGCCCGCAGCAGCGATTTGCACGTGGAAACCGGACATGAATTGATGGATTATTTCCTGGCTGGCGGCTAATTCCTGATGCCGCGTGCCACAAATGACCCGCTCCCCGCGAACATGGGCAGCACGGCCGCAATTTTCAAACTCAATCAGGCCCCAGATTTCCAAAGCGGGCGGAAATTTTGAATATCTCTTTCGGCAGGTAAAAGGTGCGGTAAACGCCCATTCCTGATACTGTAAATGCCGCAGATTCGCTGTGGTCATCCCAGTTGCTTTTCCGCCCGGCATTCTGACCAAGGTCCTGCAATAGGCGGTTCTGGCCGCCGTGAACCCATTGCACCCAATGACGGAGGGATTCTTGCGGGCCGGCCTCTGCCAGACCTTTCCAGTATGGCCCGGTATTTGTGCCCGTCACCGTCACTCCACAGGAAACCCTGTCCGCCCAATAACCCGCAATATTCGGCCTAAATTCCAACGCGGCACGCGCTCGCGTTGCGCGCTGTCGCATGTCCGGCATGCGGAAAGCGGCTTAAACGCCGCCGCGTTGGGTCGGCGGGAATGCCTTAATTCCACAATGTTCAAGGCAGACGGGGGACCCGCAGCACGCGACGAAACGGGCAAGATGCCCGCACCCCATCAAGGGCTGACGCCCGCGGCAGTTAGGCCAACCCATAAACTTCCCCAACGTAAAAACACAAACGCTCTCCGGCGAAAGTTCCAAGCCACACAATCCATGATCCTGCCTGTCCGCAAGCCGCATACAACCCCGCAGCCCACCGGACAAGCTGAAATACAGATTAGCCACCACGCAAATGTTTAGATAAATCAATCTCTTTACATTATTATGTGCAATAGGTTTCGGATGGTTAATTGTGGAATGCGGGCCGCAGATGCGGAAGTGCCAAGCGAATGTGTCTGACTGCTGCCGAAGCATCGGACCAGCACCCGCTGACGCGGCAGACACAACGGCCAGTTCCTCATGCAAGCCTGTTATCCAAATTCAGGAAGCAACAGGGCAGACACAACGGTCCTGCGGACAGTTAAATCTTAAAGTATCGCGTGATTTGCTGGTTGCGCCGGCGCGGGCATCTGACCGCCAGAAAGATGGAGGACTATTTTACCAGGCTCCGGTCGCAACGTCGCGCACCGGTGCCATGACCACATCAAACGGTGCGGTCTGGGGCAGGTTGGCCGGACCAGTTGCCGCCGCTCCGATGCCCAGGGTACTGCCGCCACCGGCAGTCCCCGGCGAGGCGTATGTAAAAATATTATCCTGCGACTCACCTACATATGGATTATTGGACCATTTGACGTGGGCATCGCCATAGCAGACATTCTGTCCGCGTCCGGCATGATTGCCAGAGTTATAAATCCACGGTGTGGACGTATTCACCAGCGGCTGAGTTACATCGCGGCGCAACATTCCCGGCGCGGCACTGTCCTGGGCAGGTGCCATATCGCACACCACAGGCAGATCGCTGGAGGCGTATGTATCGTTCCACCATGCGCCCACGACCGTGGCATTGCTAAGGTAATTCCACGGGTAAGCAATCGAATAGCTTTCCCCAGCGCCGATTAGCGAGGGCGTAGACGAACCGGCCACCATTCCAAAATTGCTGTAATAGGTCTGACTGGCGCTGAATTCATTGGAAGGATTCAGGCCAAATGGATCAGACGGGCAGATGAAGCTTTTAGGCGTTATATAACCCTGCAAAACCAGCAACCACATGCAGGCCATGGGTGAACCCTGCTGAACGGGTGTATTGTAAAACCCGTACACCACGGTGCCCGCGCTGGCGGAACTTCCCGCCAGCGGATTGCCCACATTATTCTGATAGGTGGTGGCAGCCGGCCCGACCACGGTAGGGAAATAATTATTATCGCTTTGCGCGTAGATAATCATACTTTGCAGAATGCTGCGTTCATTGGCGGAACAAACGGACCGATTGGCCAGTTCGCGCGCTCGCCCCAGCGAAGGCAGCAGTATGGCGATTAACAACGCAATAATGGAAATGACCACCAGCAACTCAATTAGTGTGAAACCAGATTTTAAGAATCTGACATTCTGCATTGCGTTGGTTCCTGAAACGTCCGATGCGTCATTTCTGGGTGCAGCATCGGCAGTTGAATGTTCTGCCCGTTGCCGCTGGCAGCGCGATTAAGTGAATCGCCTATATCGAATCCAATGGTTGCTATCGGTCCGGCGCACGGATGGAATTTAGAAAAAGGCTGTACAATGCGGCGCAATCAACATTTCTGGCGCGATCATCAGAAAGCACAATGTCGCCGGAACAAAACATGTGGTTAGATCTGGCGGATTGACCCGACATTATCGGCGGCCCGGCTTGCCCGCTTAGAAGCCCCATTTCCCAGCAGAAATCAGGAGGCCGGGCAACGGTTAGGCCGGTGTCAGGGTTCGTTTTTTCTGGGCGTCATTCATTTGTTCGGCGGTGGGACTGGTGCCGGTTTCCATCATCTGAATAAAGCAGTCAAAAAGATAGGTGGCATCATGCGGGCCAGGGCTGGCCTCCGGATGATACTGCACCGCAAACACCGGTTCGGATTTCATGCGAAACCCTTCCAGAGTCTGATCATTCAAATTGATATGCGTGGCCTGGCCGCCCCGTTTTTCAAGAGAAGCCACATCGACCGCGAAGCCATGGTTCTGCGATGTAATTTCCACTTTTCCGGTTCCGGTGTTGCGCACCGGCTGGTTGCCGCCACGATGGCCGAATTTCAATTTATAGGTTGTGGCTCCCAAAGCCAGGCCAAGAAGCTGATGGCCAAGGCAGATACCGAAAATCGGTTTTTGACCGATCAATTCACGCAGAGTCCGCTGGGCGTAAGTAATCGGTTCCGGATCGCCGGGGCCGTTGCTTACAAACACTCCGTCAGGTTTGTGCGCCAGAATTTCGGCGCTTGTGGCGGACGCGGGCACCACGGTCACGCGGCAACCGCTCTGGACCAGATTACGTAAAATATTCCGCTTGGCACCGCAATCTAGGGCGACGACGTGAAATTTGGCGGGACCGTGGGCGTCGGTAAACTGTGCCCAAGCGCCTTTGTCCTCTGTCCAAGGATATGGCTTTGCGGGCGTCACAAGTTTTACCAGGTCCGCCCCGACCAGGCCGGTCCAGGCGTTGGCCTGTTGAATAAGCGCCAGATCATCGTCCACACGGTCTGGATCGGTGCAGATGACCCCCTTAAGCGCCCCTTGGGTGCGAAGTTTGCGGACCAAGGCTCTGGTATCAATTCCCGCCAGACCAGCAACCCCCTGTCGCAGAAGGTATTCATGCAGAGATTCCACCGATCTGAAATTGCTGGCGACGGGCGAAAGTTCCTTGACAATAAAACCATCCACTTGCACTCTTGCCGATTCATCGTCATCGGTATTGGCAATACCATAATTTCCGATTTGCGGATAGGTCATGGTGACAATCTGGCCGCGGTAAGACGGATCGGTAAGAATTTCCTGATATCCGCAAAGTGATGTATTAAACACCACTTCGCCCGCGCGGCATTGCACCGCGCCAAATGCGGTGCCAGTAAATACAGTTCCATCTTCAAGAGCTAGTTTGGCCACAGACAGATTGGGCATGAAATTCCCCGGAAAAACATAGAGCCGCTGCTGGCTCGATTAGTTCAGCGTTGAAAGTATAGCGTTGACCGGCGGTTGGAACAATATCCGCACTGTTGGCCTGTAGAGCCGAAGTAGAAATGTCACCCCTTAACGGAAATAGAAGTGTCACCTCCGAATCTGGGGTATACCAGACAGGATCGAAAACTGTAATACTCCCAAACAATGGGCTCGCTGCCAAGGTGGTTTTTACCTGGTTTTCGGAGTCTATTTTGTGTTGGTAAAACGTCGTCAGTTTACGTCGCGGTTCAAAGACAAGTTGGCCATGGAGGCGATGAAGGGCCAGCGCACTATTGGTGAGTTGGCGGGTTTGTATCAGGTCCATCCGTCGCGTATTGCCGCGTGGAAAAAGCGCCTTGCGGAATGTTCAGCAATGACATTTGAGGAATCGTCTGTTCAGGGTTCCGGCCATTCCCCGCCGGCGTTGATGGCGCAGTTGTACGAGCCGACAGGTCGGTTACAGGCAGAGTTGATCTGTGCCCGCAGTCCGCAGTCAAAGGGGGCGAATAGAGCGCCGGCACGCGGCGACTGGGAATCGTTTTGGTCAAGGATATGCGGCCGCCCAAATATCACAATCTTTCGACTCCATACATGTTTTTATATATATTTGTTATTTTTACCAGACGTTTCTGGCTGGCTGGCGGGCTTTGGGCAGACGTGGACCGGCGGTGGAGCGAGGGGGCCGTCCGGCCATCGCTTCCGACGGGGCGTTTTTGTATATCCTGATATCGTTCGGCATCAACCGCCAGCCTTAGCGCACCGCCCACACTCGCGTCGCCGAACATGGGGCAGGGTACCTTCGCAGGAATGGTGGCACTATTGACGTGGCTGAATTGTGGACAGATCGTGATGGGTTCGAATCCCGTCGCCTACTTTTCATGCACCTTTTCAATGGCAAGCGCAATCCTTTATATTGAGCGCTCCGGGCTCATGTTTAAAAAAATATCATTCCTTATCAAACTGGCACTTTACCTTTATTGATGTCTGCATTCGCGAGATTTGTCAATATAATAATTCCACAAACTAATGCGCCAAGGTTAACTAATCCTGCCACAATCTCGTAAATTGCAATGGTCCTTACGCGTGATGATGGAACGACTATTTTCGGATCATGTAAATCTGCATATAATTTAAATTCAAAAATAAGAAGTACAATAAGTGGAACGGCGAAGATGATGCCAAATATCGTTATAAACCAGAACAATGCCATAACGCAATTGCAAATAGCAGAAATAAGTAAGGGGACCTTAATTATCCCGGGCGGTCGAGGACCATTTTCCAAGGGCTGTGATATGATTTTACTGGCCAGACGGGCCATGGGAATCGGAACCACTGTTCGCTGTGCGCATTGCGGACATTTTTGATCTTGCCCGCACAGGGATTCTGGGGCCTCTAGCCTCGTTCCACAATGAGGGCACAGATAATCTATCATTATTATTCTCCGCCTGAATTGATAGTATCTTCAACTTTTGTGTTTGTTCTGTCAAATTTGGCCTATTTTAATTCTAAAACGACCTTTTTGCTCAGGAAAATGAATAGGGTTTCCGAGAAATCAACTGGAACGGAATGTAACCAGGAGTTCGGGCATGGGAGCGTCGGATATTATGGAAACGGGCGGCCAGCCGCGCCGCTTCATGGGCGAATTCAACGACTTTTCCGGCCGTCAGGGATCGCCGGTTCATGCGCCGCGTTATGCACGCAGTCAGTGGTTGAATCTGCCGCGCAGGAGTCTCGAGACGATCGGCAACGAAACGGGAATTGATCTGCGGGCATTGCAGACGTTTTGGAAAATCGCCGCCGGGGTAATCACCTGATGGGCATCCGTGTGCACTAAAGGCGGCCGCCCGATCAGGTCTAGGAGCTTTCCATTGGAGTTGGAGATAAAACCAGCTTCGTCAAGAAGGGAGAAAAGGCTCCTGATACAGCGTCAATGCAGGGGCACAAACGGCAGGATCAAAGGTGAGCGGCACCGGAGGCTGGCACCCCCGTGCTGTCGGAGAACCGGTACAGCACACGCCACGCCATATATGTGCAGTGGTCGCATAAAACCAGGAATGTGCGAACTTGCGACCGAACGATTGGGGCCTTTAGCCGCCGGACTGCGTATAACCGCGGCTGACATAATCAATCAATTGCACCACCAGTGCGGTCCAGCCGGTCTGATGAGATGCGCCAATTCCCGCGCCGTTGTCGCCATGGAAATATTCATTGAACACAATCAGGTCTTTCCAGAGCGGATTTTGCTGAAAAAGCATTTCCCCGCCAAGAAATGGCCTGTGCCCATTTTTATCTGGAATGAAAATGGCGATCATGCGTTTAGAAAGCTCTTCCGACAGCGCCCGCAGATTCATCTGCTTGCCGGGTTCCACAGGGGAGGCAACAGTCACTTTATCGCCATAGAAGCGATGGAATGTGCGTAAGGCGGTAATCAGCAGATAGGCGGTGGGAAACCAGATGGGGCCGCGCCAGTTGGAGTTTCCCCCAAACAGTGCCGTGCGCGATTCCGCAGGTTCATATTTCACGGTCCATTCTTTATTATCAAACCCAATGCTGTATGGATGGTCCAGATAATAACGGGAAAGGGAACGCAGGCCGAAGTCAGAAAGAAATTCCGCCGGATCGGCCACACGAGCCAAGGCCCGGCCAAGCCGCTTGTGGCTGGCAATGCTAAGCAAACAGTGGTTTCCATCTTCCGACCAGGTTATGCCGACGCATTCCCGGGCAATGTGGTCCTGCATTATTTTGGAATCCCATCGCTGTTTAAATGCTGGCAAATTGGCAAACCAGCTCTTCTCAAGCACCTGCACCGCATAAAGCGGAATCAGGCCCACACCGGACCGGACGCGCAGAGGAATGCTCTGGCCGGAATGCCGGCTGGTGATTTTGTCATAATAAAAACCATCCTGAGAATCCCACAAGCCGACACTGCCGTCAGCGGGCGCGTTAATGGCCTGCGAAATAGCCAGAAAATGGTCAAAAAATTTCAATGCCAGATGGCTGTACACGGGATCATGCTGCGCCAGTTCCAGTCCAATGGTCATCATGTTCAGACAGAAAAGCCCCATCCAGCCGGTGGCATCCGCCTGTTCCAGAATCTGGCCATCCGGCAGCGGCTGACTGCGATCAAACACGGAAATGTTATCCAGCCCCAGAAATCCGCCCTGAAATACATTATTTCCGCGGCTGTCTTTGCGGTTCACCCACCAGACAAAACTAAGCAGCAGTTTATGGTACATGCGTTCCAGAAAAGCCCGGTCGCTCTTTCCATTGCGCAGACGCTTTTCCATATTATAAACGCGCCAGGTCGCCAGCGCCTGAATAGGCGGATTCACATCATCAAATGACCATTCGTAGGCGGGGATTTGTCCGGACAGATTCTGATACCGCTCGCTGACCATCAGTTCCATTTGTGATTTGGCCAGATCAATGTCCACATAGCCAAGCGTCAGACAATGGAACGCCCAGTCCCATGCGGCAAACCAAGGGTATTCCCATGTGTCCGGCATCACAATCACATCAGACGCCTTAAAGCGGGTCCAACCTGAATTACGACCCGTCTTTCGTTGTGGCGGCGGCGGATAATCACCATCGCCCTTCAGCCAGACGGCGACATCGTAATTGTAAAACTGTTTGCTCCACAACATACCGGCAAGGGCTTTGCGATGAATGTCATGAAGTTGGCGATCGGCCGCGGCCGGAACCATAGCCTTGTAGAAACCATCTGCCTCGGCGATGCGGTTATTGAAAACAGCGGAAAAATCGGCCATCGGATTTTGCACACCCGCACCGACCAGGGCCGCCTCAACAACCTGCGTTTCACCGGGAGCCATCAGCCAATGGTGATGCACGCAGGCTTTGGTTCCCCGCGACTGGGGATTGACCGCGGTATGCATGGACCGGACCAGATAGTCGTGAAACGCATCTTTTACAGCCGGGTGGGTATTGGGGGCGCCATACAGCCGCTGGCGGTTGGTTTCGTTGAAAGTAAAAAGCGGCTCACCGCCGCCATGGGACCAGAACTTGAAGGAACCAAGCTGCGGATGATCTGCCTGAAAAACCGTGTAATCGCCGGAATCTCCGCCGACCATCCGAATGACCGGTTCCTTGCCTGGTGCAGCGCCCCAGGACCAGGTATTGCGGAACCAGAGCGTGGGCAACATGTGGAACGTGGCGGAGCTTTTTCCACAGTTTTTAACTGTACAGCGGAATAAAATTTCCTCTGGCGAACGCTTGGCGTATTCGATCACGATGTCAAAAAATGCGTCGTCCGCGAATACGCCGGTATCCACAAGTTCATATTCGGGTTGATCAGGTCCGCGATGACGGTTTATTTCCACCAGTTGCCGATAGGGAAATTCCGCGTGCGGATAGCGGTAGGTCATTTTCATGTACGAGTGCGAAGGCGTGTTTTCCTGAAAGTAGTAGTATTCCTTCACATCTTCGCCATGGTTACCCTCCTGGTTGGTCAGGCCGAACATGCGCTCCTTTAAAATCGGATCGCGCCCATTCCAGAATACCGGAGCAAAGCAGAGAATCTGCTGGTCATCGCACAGTCCACCAATGCCATCCTCATTCCAGCGATAGGCGCGGCTGCGAGCGATATCGTGCGTAAAATAGCCCCACGCATTGCCATCAGGGGAGTAATCCTCGCGCACCGTGCCCCATGCCCGCTCAGATAAATAAGGCCCCCATTTGCGCCAAACCGCGGCTGTGGCCGGATCGGCCATGCGTTTTTGTTCTTCGTTGGAAGCGGGTTGACCCATACATACCTCACAGCTTCATCAGATAGTTCCTATCAAAGGTCTACCATAAATCGCGCCACGATACCAGTGCGGCAATGGCTTCGGGAATTTTGTCCGGCCAGACGCCAGAGTCGCCTTCGGCCGGCGGCACGCATCCGACCAAGTCATCCGGCGGTGGGAAGAATGCGGTCCGACGGCTCAACCATGGTCGCCGGATCCAGCAATTCATCCAGTTGGCTGGCGGAGAGGTCAGTTTTTTCCGCGGCCACCTGACGGATGGTTTTGCCAGATTTGGCCGCCTCTTTGGCGATAGCCGCGGCGGTTTCATAACCGATAACCGGTGCCAGAGCGGTGGCCAGCATCAGGCCGGCTTCCACCAGTTCCGGGCCGCGCCGCGTGGCGGACAAACCATCCACACACTGATCGGCAAAATTAGCCGCGGCCCGGCCCAGCAGCACCACCGATTCATTTAACGCCGCCGCCACCACCGGAATGGTTACAATTAATTCAAAATTTCCCGCCGACGCCGCCGCCGCGACCGTGGCATCATTTCCGATAACGCGCTGGCAGACCATCAGCAGACTTTCGGCAATTACCGGATTCACTTTTCCCGGCATAATGGAACTGCCCGGCTGCACGGCGGGAATCTCGATTTCGCCGAAGCCGGCCCGCGGGCCGCAGCTCATCCAGCGGATGTCATTGGCGATTTTAGTCAGACTGATGGCAATGGTTTTCAGCACGCCGGAGGCAAACGCGGCGGAATCCAGCGTGGACTGAGCCTGAAAATGGTTGGCGCTTTCCACTATTTTAATTCCCTTCCAGTGGGCCAGCAGTTGGCAGACCCGCGGGGAAAATTTGGGATGCGCGTTAATACCCGTGCCCACCGCCGTGCCGCCCAGCGCCACTTCCGCCAGATCGGCCTCCGCCGCCGCCAGCCGCTGGATGGAACGTTCAATCTGGCCGGCGAAACCGAGAAATTCCTGCCCCATCCGAATGGGAGTTGCATCCTGAAGGTGGGTACGGCCCGTTTTTATAACTGGCCAGAGTTCGTCACTTTTGCGGCGTAAAGCAGCTTCCAGTTTTTTCAGGCCAGGCGTTAGAACATGTTTCATTTCCGCCAGCACCGCCACATGCAGGGAAGTGGGTATGGTGTCGTTGCTGGACTGGCCCATGTTCACATGGTCGTTGGGATGCACTGGGGCTTTGTCGCCACGGCGGCCGCCCAGAATTTCGTTGGCTCGGCTGGCGATGACCTCGTTAAGATTCATGTTTGTGCTGGTGCCCGAACCGGTCTGATAGATATCAACGGGGAACTGATCCGAAAGGCCGCCGGCAGAAATTTGATCCGCGGCTTGGCAGATGGCGTCCTTGCGCTTGTCATCCAGCAGGCCAAGCTCATGATTCACCACCGCAGCGGCCTTTTTCAGAAGGGCATGCGCGCTGATAAACGCCTGCGGCATCGGCTGGCCCGAAATCGGAAAATTCCGCATAGCCCGGAGCGTTTGAACACCGTAATAGGCATCCAAGGGAACTTCCAGGGCACCGATGGAATCTTTTTCAATACGACATCCTTTGGATTGTCCGACCGCGGTCATTTTTCAATTCTCCAAAAAAACCGGCCTTTATACAGAATTGGCCTTTTACGAAGTTTAAGTCCGCGGGCCGGTCAACTCAAATGTTATTCTGGAAATAAGGTTGGCATCCGGACACATTCCACAGGCTGACCGTTCCGCATAATAATGCAACTGCCCTGTGTAGGCAGTGATGCAATTCACCCTCCGGCCGGCAGGATGCATGATGAACCGCGAATATCGCCAATGGCGCGGAAAATGAGGACTACTTGAGTTAACGCAGGCCAGGTTATGCAATGTTCACAGATCGGAGACCTGACTCGAAATAAGTCTGTAATCGGCGACATCGGTGCGATATTTTGCGCGGCGAAACTTTCATAAACCCGTTGGAATTAGCCATTTGCGGTTCCAAATCGCGGTTGGAGCTGGACATGACCGATGGTGGACGACTGGCGGCGGCGGCCTGAAGCAAAGGGAAGGTTTCCTCAACTGATTGATTTTCATCGCCGATAAGAGTACAAGAATAAGGCCTCTGCCATGTTCGTGTTAGCCCGGCATATTGCTTCGGACCGATGAACATTGCAAAAGGACCCCGAACGGGGGATTGATGGACAAGCCTGGTCCCGATTTATCGGGACAGTGTGGAAGTCCGGAGCCTTGGTTTGCGCTGGTCCGCCCTTGTCAAAAGGGTTCGAACTCTACCGGCTCACGGCATTGCGGTGGAGGCTTTATTTTGAATACACGCGCCACATCCGTTCGGGCGGATGGCGTTTGAGAATAAGAACACACAGAACGGGAACATGGCCCGTATCTGGCCGAGGGGGCAGAGACGCTGGTGCGGGGATCGCGAGAGCGGCTGATGGCCAGAAGGCCTTGCTGGGGCGACAAACATTCGTATGAACAGGCTATGACACCCATTTACATTTTAGAAGACGGCCACATTGAAGAGCTATATCCGCTTACGTATGCGCGGCCGGCATTTCTGCTGCGATGTGGCGCTTCCACGCTGCTGGATCGAATTTGTCGGAATCTGCCCAGACCGCCTGAAGGTGTTCTGGTGCGTGACACGCTGGCCGCCAAAGTACGGCAGGAAATTCGCCTTCCGGTTAACCCCAAAATTGATTCCAGTCGCGGAGCTATTTTTATTAATGCCCGCTGGATTATGACCGACCCCCTGCCCGAAACACCGCCGGATGCGGCGGAACTGGCTCGCGGAGACTTTACCTGGGTACGGGTAAGCGGCGCGCGACTAGGAGAAATGGACCTTCGGCGTCTGGTGCGGTCCAAGGCAATTGATGAGATCATGCCTTCTTTGCGCTGCAGTCTGTCCAATGCCCTGGTGGTGCGACATCCGTGGGAACTGGTTCTTAACCAACGACGCTTGCTGATGGATGACTTTGCCCAGCGGGGCCGGGCACGGCTAAGCGAACCGATGACCGGGTCGCACCTGTTGGCACCGGATAATATTTACATCGGGCCTGAAGTAAAGATTTACCCCGGCGTGGTGCTGGATGCAACCAATGGACCGATCATAATTGAACGTGGTGCGGAAATTCGCCCCAACGCCGTTATTACCGGACCCGCTTGTGTGGGTGCCAGTTGCATTGTTCGAACGGGCGCGGACATCCGGGAGGATACCACCTTAGGCCCCAATTGCCGCGTGGGTGGAGAAGTTATTTCATCTATTTTTTTTGGAAATTCCAACAAACAACATGATGGCTTTGTGGGCCAAAGCGTAATCGGCGAATGGGTGAATCTGGGTGCCGGAACCATTACCAGCAATTTGAAGAACACCTATGGCAATGTGCGCATGCCGGTAAACGGAGTGGAACAGGATACCGGCTTGCAGTTTCAGGGGTCCATTATTGGCGATCATGCCAAAATCGGCATCGGAACCTGCTTGACCACGGGAACGGTCATTGGCTTTTCCAGTCATGTAATCGCTACCCGACCGCCAAAATTTGTTCCCAGCTTCGGCTGGGTTACGGACAAAGGGACAAGTCCGCTGGATTTTGACAAAGCCGTTAAAATCGCCAAAACCGCTATGCAACGCAGATCCGTCGAATGGACCGCCGCGGATGATGAAGTTTTCAATCGTATCCACAAGACGTGGCGACAGGTGGAGAAGGGCGCATTTTCTGAAGTCGGACTGGCCATCAAACAAGGCTGACTCGCCTGCGCCGGAATACGTTGATAGACCGGCCCCCATACGCGAACCAAACCGTTCTGGCTTACCACAGCTAAGGTCAAACGGGAAGTTCAGAATATGAGCTGCATGATATCCGCTGAAGTGATGCCAAACCGGTCAGATACCGTAATGCTTGGCGCTCCAACCTTTAATGCGACCGCGGCTGGGCTTGCGCCCATGATTGGCGGCCTTACCGTTCCAGCGAAGTTTATGATTCCGTTTTCTGCGTGCCATCATGCACCTTTCTAAAAAGTCCAAGACTGCGGAGTTTAGCGGAAATCGGGGATTTTTGCAAAACAATCCCTTTTTTTTTGGCGGATTTCCGGATTTTCGGCTGACTTTTTAAGTGCAAGCTGATTGCAACCGGGAACCGGCAGGCAACGGCGGCATCATTCATTGCCGGGCAGACACTATTTATTGGACGCGGCGGGCTGATTATCCTTTGCAACTTTCGCCAGCGCTTGCCGCGCCTGTCTGCTTCCGGCGGCGGCGGCTTTGCGAATCAACTCCAATCCTTTGGCTTGATTCTGTGGCACCCCCTGTCCGTCATAATATATAGCGCCAAGGGCATACATGGCCCGCGGGCTGCCGGCGGCCGCTGCCTTGCCAAACCAGAAAATAGCGCGGCGTTGATCCGGCTTGCCACCCATTCCATTCAGATTAATGGCGGCCATATTCACCATGGCGTTCCGATTGCCGTCTTTAGCGGCTTCGCGAAACCAGTAACGCATTTTCTTGGGGTCTTGGGGCACACCGCGTCCATGCAGGTACAGGCCACCGATATTCAGCATCGCGGCGGAACTGCCCGCCGCCGCCGCCCGATGAAACCACGCAGCCGCGCGGCGATAACTTCGTTGTACGCCCTGACCATACAGATACTGTCCGCCGATATTATTCATGGCACCGGCATCCCCGGCGTCGGCCGCCTTTTTGTACCACTGCATCGCCTTGTGATAATTCTGTTCAACGCCGGCGCCATGGAAATACAGATTGCCCATGCAGGCCATCGCTCGGGCCGAATGGACCGCGACACCTTTACGAAACCAATGAATGGCCTTTTTGTAATCTCTTGAAACGCCCGTTCCAAGGGCATAGAAAGAACCGATTTTGACCATGGCGGCGGGCATTCCGGCAATCGCGGCTTTGCGGTACCACGCCAGCGCTTTGGCCATATCTTGCCGTTCACCGATCCCTTTTTGCCTGCACATGCCGAGTCCATACATGCCCAGCGGACTGCCGGCCACCATAGCCTTGCGGTACCATTGCACGGCGATAGCGCTATCTTTAATGCCACCCTGGCCTTTAAGAATTTCAGTCGCCAGCATGCACATGGCGGCGGCATCACCACGGCGGGCTGATTTCGTGTACCACGCGCGAGCTTTTGTATAATCCTGCGGCAAGACGCGGCCCTGGGCATAAATCAATCCGATGCTGGCCATGGCTCGGGCACTGCCCCCGGCGGCGGCCTGCCGAAACAGTCGCATGGCCTTTCGGTAATCCCTTTTTACACCGACGCCTTCATAGTACCGCAGCCCGAGCTTCCACCGCATGATCGCCTGCGCAGAAGCCGGTGGCCGAGGCGTATCAACCCTGACAGATAAACCGCCGCCTGCGACCGGCCTAATTTGGGCAATCGCGTTACTGGCTGCGCCTATGCCGAAAGTTACGGCGATGATGCTGGTTAAAATCGAATTCCGGCGCGGCAGTTCACGTTTGAGCTGCGGAAATACGTGCGGCCATAGCTTTGTCGCACAACAATGCCGCCCGCGAAGGAAAAATCGAACGCCGCTTTTATAAAAAGTACTTGTGGGGAGTTTTTCCGCCACGGGTCGATTGCGCCAACAGGTCTCGGTCATTTGACATCTCCAGATTGCGCGGGAGTTAAAACCTTTTTTCCCTGTCCTATCATAGAGTCGCAAGGCTGGAATATGAAATCGATCAACCTAATGGCTCGCCAAGCGTAGCTTGATTCTTACTGGCTATTGCTTATCGGGCATGACTGGCGACTATATGCACGCGAGTTGACAGCCCGCAAACAGGGGCGTATTTTGCGGCATATCGGCGGGGAACTGGACGAAATCCACAGCGGGATTAAGGGGTAATGTCCGCATGCGATTCCTATCACAATCGCCGGCACTTTGACAGAATGCGCATACGGCAGCCGCCCGAAATTGAAGTCAAGGAGTCTGATGATGCAAAAAAGTGTTGGGGTGCGTGACACATTATGCCGCAGGTCTAAGTTTCCGATGGAGCAGGAAGTTATCCCAGCGGCCATCTTGGCTCAGCCGCAGCGCACGGAGAGCCAAAATGGCCTCACCACCGCCTCGGCTCCAGAACTGCTCGGTGCC
>DAIDJN010000027.1:0-12696 GCA_027451365.1 Phycisphaerales bacterium
TTGGTACGAGGAAGCTATCCGGGAAATTCCCGGCGGCCTCGTTACCCAGGCACAGGCGGCTAAAATGCTTAACCTTAGCCGGATGGCCGTTTCAAGGCTTATCACCAGAGGCCATTTGCGAGCTGTCCATTTTCCACAACAGACCAATGTCGAAGGGCTTAAGGTATCAAACGACGACCCTTTTTGGCTTAAGCTTATGGCGGAGCTTGACCCGGTATTTGGAGACGACAGCGCTGCCCGCATCACATGGCCGGAGGCATGTTACGTATCATTCGCAGACATCAAAAAGCTATACTCCGATGCCAAACTCGCCGACAAATGCCGGATAAACTGGCACAAGGTATTCCATGGACCACAGGCGGCCAAGGACGGCCAAATCTCCACAGCGGCCCCGAAGTCGAGAAAGGCCGGTGCGCCGTCATGAACGATCCCGCCCCTCAACCAGCACTGCTCACGATTCCCGAGGCCGCCGAGATGCTGCGCGTCAGCGTTCGCACCGTGCACAACTTGCTTAGGGGACACGATTCAATTCCCTTCGCGAAAATAGGGCATCGCGTTGTGATTGCCCGCGAAGATATTCTGAAATATGTGGACAGGCACACCAACAGGCAGGGAGTTCATTAACCATGGCCAGCCTGCAGCAGGAATCAAAGGGACATTGGCGGATCAAGTTTACCGACGGCCATAAGGGGCAGAGCATCCGATTGGGCTTCTGCGACAAGAAATCCGCACAAACAGCCCTGGCCTTTATTGAAAGACTTATCGCCACAAGGCGACTTGCCGTCACTCCGGATGGCGAAACGATCGGATGGATGAACCGCCTGGACGACACGGTCCACCGAAGGCTTGTACGGGCTGGGCTTGCAACGCCGAGAGAATCCAACGGATGCGAAACTCTCAAGCAACTTACCGATAAATTTACCGCCACCACCGCCTGCAAGGACGCAACCGCCGTTTTCTACAGCCATACCGTCCGAAACTTGCTCACATATTTCACCAACAGGCCGGTAAATGCCATCACTGCCGCCGCGGCTGACGATTTCCGCGTGTGGATGGCCCAAGATCAGAACCTCGCAATCGCCACGGTAGCTCGCCGCGTAATCGCCTGCCGCACGATCTGGAACAAAGCTATCCGATGGGGCATGGCCAAAGAAAATCCGTTTACGGGCGTTAAGGCCGGTCTGCAGGCCAACGAGGCCAGAAAGCAATTCGTGCCCGCGGCAAAGGTCCAGCAGATTCTAGACAATTGCCCCGACCCGCAATGGCGGCTGATCGTCGCATGTTCGCGATTCGGAGGGCTTCGCATCCCCTCGGAGATCATGACGTTGCGCTGGCAGGATATCCACTGGAATGAGTGTTATTTCACGGTCCGATCCCCCAAGACGGAGCACCACGCGGGCGGAGCCTCCCGCTCCGTTCCACTGTTTCCGGAAATTCGCCGGGAATTGCTTAGCTGCAAGGCCCACGCCGGCCCGGCGGACGAATACGTCATAACAGGGGGGCGACGCTTAAGCGCCAACCTGAGAACCCAATTTGAGCGCATCGCCAAACGCGCTGGCGTTAAAGTGTGGCCCAAGCCGTTCCACAATATGCGTGCAAGCCGCCAAAGCGAACTGATGGCAGAATACGGCCTGTCCACCGCCTGCCAATGGCTGGGCAATAGCCCTGTTGTGGCCGCCCGGCATTACGCCGTTTCAACTGATCTCAATGGCGATTTCCGCAGGGCATCCGGAATCCCGGAACCCGGCCCAAATTCCGGCCCATTTCCGGCCCAAATTCCGGCCCCGCACGTAGCGGCAACAAACTGCCACCAGATGCAACACGAGCACCAAACCACTGAAAATAAAGGGGATTTGCACTTAGCTGCCAAAACCTGCAATCTTGTGCAGACGGATCTTATGGGCGTGCCAAGATTCGAACTTGGGACCTCGTCATTATCAGTGACGCGCTCTAACCAACTGAGCTACACGCCCGTTTTTTGCCCTTGCCGAATCACTGGATGGGCGACTTGCTCGCCCCAGCTTGATCCGGTTTCATCCAGTTTCATTCGCCTTGGCAAAAACCAGAGCACGGTATCATGGCATTTCGACGGGCTGGTGTCAAGGCAAATTTGCCGACAGCAAAGCCCTTTCAGCCGTCGTCGGCTTTCGGCGGCAAAACTGGCCTCCAATGCTCGGAAACGCTACGATTCCCTAATGGAAAGCATCAGCTATCGCCTGAATATCGCCCTGGACCCGGCCGATATTATCCGCGTGTTTCGGGCTTCGGGAATTCATCGACCAACGGATGATCCAGCGAGAATTTCCCGCATGTTCGGTCACGCTAATCTCACCTTTTCCGCGTGGGCCGGCGCGACACTTGTTGGGGTCTGCCGGGCACTGACGGATTTCAGCTATTGCTGTTATGTTTCCGATCTGGCGGTGGACAAGGCTTATCAGGGCCGCGGAATAGGAACCGGCCTGGTTGACCGCCTGCGTGCCGCCGTGGGTGAACAGGTATCCATTATTCTGGTTTCCGCACCTGACGCGGCGGGATTTTATCCGACCATCGGCTTTACCCCCATTGAATATGGGTTCATTATCCGAAGAAAAAAATAAATAATGGCGGCCAGTCCGGAGCACTGCGGCGGCCGCAACAAATGGCCCAAAACCGGCGAACCGACCCATCAATGGCCGTCGCGCGCATCGGTTTTGCGCCTTTTATTCGTCCGCATCAGTTTGATCGCCGTCTAAATTCTTGCGATACACGCCTGAATACGCCAGATGCCATGTCAACAGCGGGCGAAGCACGAATACGGCCGAAAGATAAATGCACCCGATTCCAATGGCCATAATCAGACCCAGACTTGCAATTCCGCGATCGCGCGCCAGCGCCAGAAAACCGAAGCTGGAACAGGTGACAAAAGCACACAAAAGAAGTGCCCGTTCGCTGACATCCCATAATCGCCAGACCCGCCGGGGATTATGCCGCGTTTCCCGATACCGGTGCATCATGAACACGCCATATTCATGACCGGCACCGATCAAAATGGGCATCGCGAAAAAATTGGCGAAATTCCACTGCAAACCGACCACGCCCATTAATCCAATCAGCATTGGCAACCCAAGTGCCAGCACGCTGACGGTCGCCAGAGTCTGGCCGATATTGCGCAAATCCAGAAACACCAGAATAATCACCAGAACCAGCGCCATGATCGTGGCCGACACAAACGCCCGGCGAATGGCCCGCGTGGAATGAAATAACTGCACGGCAATCCCCGTCAGGTCCGCGTCCGATGCAACCAGCCCCGGATGCGTCCGGTCGCCCTGCAGAGCTACCACAAAATTGTGCAGCGCCCGTTGATGCCATAAATCGAAGCGCGGCGTTATATAAAGCGCATACGTGCCGTTGGCTGAAACATAGTGGGACCGGATGGATGCCGGCAGCCGTGCAATATTCAGCGGTCCGGGCGAAAGCGTGTCGGCGAGCACATGCAATTCGCCCATAAACCGCATTTGCCAGGCGGTAAGCCGCTGGGCGGTCTGTTTTTGGGTTGTCGGCCCGTGCGACTGTGCCCGGCGAATCAGCCCGGAAAATGTGTGCAGATCGCGAACCGCCGCCTGGCCGGCGGAAGTTTCGGCCAGCGAAGCGGAATCGGAAAAATGAGAGGCCAGTGCATCGGCGGCAGTCGCAATTTCCGCAAGCTGCCCGGGTTGAATCTTGCGCGGAGTCCGCCATTGAATGGCCGCTATCGCGGTGGTGTGCTGTGCCAGAAACCTCTGTTTTTCCTGAGCATCCAGCAGGCTGCTGGTGGTCCGAATGGTGCTGCCGGCAATTAAACTGTTCATGTTCAGCGTTTTGCGAATGGGGGAAAGTGCGGCGAGTGAATGCGAAAGCACCACGGCATACCAGGATGGCATTTCATGAACAAGTTCCACACTGGTCAGACCAGGTGCCTGCAAAGCCAGCAGATTCGGATTAAATCCGATCCGCAAGCCCAGGGGCAGCAGCGCAAACAGCGTTCCGACCCACAGTATCGGGCCAATGAAATAATGCCAGCCGGCCGCCGGGGCCGCGCGACGATCACTGTAGCGGGCCGAGGCGTGAACGCGCCGCAGCGGCGGGGGAAACAGCACCAGCAGTGCCGGCAGAACGGTATATCCCGCCAGAAGGCAAAGCAGCAGGCCACCGCCGCCAATAATGCCCAGTTCCGCATCTCCGCGAAAGCGGGTCAGCGTGGCTACAAAAAAAGCCCCCGCGGCCCCCAGGCATGCGGTAATAACCGGCGGGCTGACATACCGAAAAACCCTGGCCCAGATGGCTGTATTTCGTTCATAGCGTTTGGCTTCGCGCCGGTAGCGGATCAGGATTTGAATCAGATAATCCATGCCGATACCAATCAGGGCGATGACAAAAATGGTTGAAAGAAGGTTCAAGCGGCCTACCGTCAGTGTGGCGTAGCCAAAGGTCCAGGCGATTGCGATGGAAAGGGAAAAAGCGGCAAAAAAGGCCAGTCGCACCGATCGCAGCATGACGACAAGGCCCAGAAACACCACAATCATCGCGACAATTTCCGCCCAGTTGGTGTCATGCGTGGTGATGCGCATTTCATCCGCTGAAAGCACCGGCCGACCGGTTAAACCAACACGAAACAACGCCGAAAATGGTTGTGCCGCCGCCTTCATGGCGGCGTGAATTTTGACCAGCGGGGCGGAAACCGCCGCCAGCGAATCAAATGTAAATTTCGGATAGACCTTAATCAGCAGAATATGATGCCGCGGATTATCCGCCGGATGAATATAGTAATAGCCGAATGCCGCCGGCGTCTGTTCCACCGTTGGGCCAAGTGTGGAGATATCCGGCATGGGAATTCTGGTTGAACCCCTTGCCGGTTGCCGCAAAGTTGCGATCCAAGTGTGACAAAGCTGTGTCACAAACGCGGCAGTTTGCGCGTCGGGTGGTCCGGCGGCGGCACCGTGCAGAAATCTGGCGATGCGGCTTTTTCCAAGCAGGCTGGTGAGAAACGTGGGGCGCGATCCCCAAAGCGCAAGCAGCGGCGCAAGCGTTCCAGAAAATGCGGCGGCTTGTTTCACCTGACGCCATCGGGCAAACAGCAGCGACTGGGAACCAAGCTGTTGTAACGGCACGCGGTCATCCACGGAAGCCACACTGTTTGGCAACGCTTGCAGCCGCCGGGTTATCGCATTGGCCGCCGCGATCCATTGGGCTGTGGTCGGCGGATGTGCCGGGTCAACGGGCTGCACCACAATAAAGGCGGCCTCATTTTCCGGAAACTCGTGAATAAAAGACAAATACTGGTGAAAAAAGGGAACTGTGGGTGAAAACAGTTTGTTTTCGTCAGTGGATACACGCAGGTATCGCGCCGCAAACAAAGCTGAAATACCCGCAAGAACTATCCCGATTATCAGAACAGTCCGCGGGTAACGAATCAGTCGCAGGGAATGTTTAAGAATTTTTCGATGCGTCATCTGCGTGCATCCAGATAGTCGCCGGTTGCCTGCCAGACGGCCTTAATTGCGGCAACCAGCCGTCGACCAAGTGGCGCGGGTATCAATTCACAGGCCCCAAAATAATGTCCAAATCAGGCCCGGACCACATTTTTCGCCAGACCCATGACTGTGTTCCATGCCGCGCCGGGAATTCGTTGGGTGTCCGCCAGAACCGCTTCCATTGCGTGAAGGAACCAGTCCATATCCTCGCGCGTGGCGACAATGGGGGGAAGGAATTTAATCACTTCAGTATGGTAGCCCGCCACCTGGGTAAGTATATGGTGTTCCTGAAGCAATGGCACAATAATCATCTGACCGAATACGCCGAAATTTAATTTATGCAGGGCATCCCACGCCAGCCGCAGTTTCATCGAATGTGTGGGGCGGGCAAAATCTATGCCGAACATCAGTCCTTTGCCGCGCACCTCGGATACAAATGGACAGGTTTTGCCGATTTCAGTCAGCCGGTTTATCGCATAACGGCCAAGCGTATCGGCATTTTCCACCAGTTTGTCTTCCTCAATGACCTGCATGGTGGCCAGAGCGGCGGCCATAGCCAGGTCATTCTGGCCGAAGGTGTTGGAATGCACGACGCAGCGTTCCATGGAGCTAAAGACGCAATCCATAATTTTCGGCCGCGTCACCACCGCGCCCACTGGCACAAAGCCGCCGGAAAGTCCCTTGGCCACGCACACAATATCCGGCTCCACTTCCGGCCAGTGTTGAAAGCAGAACCATTTGCCGGTGCGGCCCATGCCGGACTGCACTTCATCAATAATCAGCAATGTGCCGGCTTTGCGGCACAGGCGTTGTGCCGCCGCCAGATAGCCGTCGTGGACCACTTCACAGGTTTTGCCCTGAATCGGCTCGAGAATAAATGCGGCGACATCATGATTGGCCAGGGCCTGTTCAAGGGCGGCCAGGTTGTTAAAAGGAACCGCCGAAGTACCGGGCAGCAGGGGGCCGAAGCGGTCACGAAAAAACTCCGCGCCGTTCACCGCCAGAGATCCAGTTGTCAGGCCGTGAAAGGCATGTTCCACATACACTATTTTTTCGCGGCCGGTGGTGCAGCGGGCGAATTTGAGGGCGGTTTCAACAGATTCCGTACCGCTGTTGGTAAAAAATACGCGGGAAAGCCCCTCCGGCATGTGCGAAACCAGAGTTTTGGCCACCAGGCCGCTTAAGATACTGCAATCCATGCGGACCAGATTCGGGCTTGCCACATCCAGCAGTTCATGGAGAACCGCGCGGATTTTGGGATGATTCCTTCCCAGCATGAACACTCCCCAGCCGGTCAGAAGGTCCAGATATTTGTTGCCATCCGGGTCCCAGAGGTAGCACCCTTCGCCGCGGACATAATTTTTGTCGAAACCAATGGTTTTAAGCATTTTAACAAAGGCGGGATTCACAAACTGCTGATGCAGATCATACTGCAGTCCGCGATGTTTTTCGACCCGGGTCATAAATGTGTCAGACATGCCAGAAAATCCTGTGTAACAACCGATCCATTCTTTAACGAAACTGATTATAGCGGGTTCAACTGCGTGCATCACGTCATTAAAAATCGCCAGTGGCGGCGGGACGGAATCCGGTGTTCGGGAATGGCATTCGCGTAAACCTATCGCGGGCCGGCGGCTTGCCAGCGCATGGAAACAAGTCGTATGATCAACCCGCCTTCAGGTGTCAGGAGATGGAATTTCCAATGATAAATCCAAATTTACGGCAGGGACAAAAAATCGGCGTCGGCCTGTTTGGTGAAAATGGACACCAGATCGCCGCGCGCTTGATGCATGATTCCAATTTTCGGCTGGTTGCCCATGCGCAAATGTCCGTACGCGGCCTTCCGCCTGCGGCTTTGGAAGACGCATCCGTCGCAAAGGTGGAAAGTCTGGAGGATCTTTTGGCGAATCCGGCGGTGCGGCTGGTCAGTTTGTGCAGTCCGCGCCGCGCCGACCAGGCGGCACAAGCCATAAAATGTCTGCAGGCCGGACGGCATGTATTGGCGGAAAAGCCGTGTGCCATGACACTGCCGGACCTTGATCGTCTTATTAACGCCGCGGTCGAGTTGGGCTTGGTATTCCGGGAAATGGCCAACGATATTGGCTGGCAGCAGCCATATCTGGCCTTGCGGCGCATGGTGGAGTCCGGCCGATTGGGCCGTGTGATTCAGGTTCTGGCTCAGAAATCTTATCCGATGCATGCGGGCCGTCCGGATGATGAAGATGTGGATGGCGGCTTATTATTGCAATGTGCCTCCCACACGCTGCGAATGATTGAACAGGTTGCGGGTCTGCCTGTTGAATCCATTTATGCTATTGAAACCACGCGCGCGGAAAATGGCACCGGCCTGCGGATCGCCGCATCCCTGATAATGCGCCTTGGGCGTGGCGCGCTGGGCACGGCGGTTGCAAATTACCTTAATCCGCGTGGGTTCGGCCTGTGGGGGAATGAACACCTGCGCATTTTTGGCACCCAAGGCATGGCGGAAATAACAGATGGTGGGCAACGTACCCGTTGGTACACAGCCGGAGGGGATGCGGGACCTTTGCAACAGGTGGAACCGGGCAAAGATCAACTGGACCTTCTGGCGGAAGAAATTGTCAGTGGCATTTCCCGCCAGGCGCTGGAATTGCAACTTCATCCAACGCGGATGGCAATTCTGGCACGAAACGCCGCCCGTCCAGAATAAATAAGAAGCCTCCGGACCGCGGGTTGCCCGCCGCAGCTTACAGCAAAATACTGTTGAAGTCCGATCGCGCTGGCTTAGGTCGAAGGCCCGCGTTTCTTTTGCGGCGCATACATGCGGGCGGACAGCACGGCCGCCCAGATTGCCAGTGGCAAAGGAGATATGAACATCAGAAAAGAAACCGCCATCGATTGATCTTCCAGCGGCACAATATGAAACAGTACCAGCAGGCTGCGGATTGCCAGCAGGGGAACCATCAGAGCCATACTGATGCGGTACGCCCGCCCCAGCGGCATTTGGTTGGGCCGGTTGATCATGGCAATGAGCGGACTGATCATCACAATCATTAGAACGCTCCAGAGTCCGTTTGAGAGAAAAATCACCAGACCGAACATGACGGTGATCAACGCTGTAATCGTGGCATGGTTGGAATTAATAAGCGCCAGCAGTGTGGCGCTGCTGACCTTTACCGGGGGCGGCAACAGTTGGCCGTTTTTGCCCTGACCAATCGGCATTCCATTGGACTGAGCCAATACAGTCTGCAATTGCCGGACAGAAACGCTTTGCCGGGGTGTGGCGAACATCGCCCAGGACCCGGTGTAGATCAGATGGTTTTGCGTCAGAACCATGACCATTGGCATGGAAGTGTCACGGTACAGGCCCGTCACGTTCGGCCGCACGATAAGCTTCCCGCCCGATCCGACAATTTTGAGCGGCTTTTTGCCGGGCGTGGGTATGACTGACAATCGTCCGTTGGTCAGCAGCATGGGATCAAAAGATTTGTCGTAACTGACGGCGAACTGCCGGGCCAGATGCATGATGCGGCTGGCCATGGGATATCCCGTCAGCAGTGAGCTGGCAAAAAGAACCAGCAGGAATGGCCAGAGAATTACAGTCACGCGGTAACGAGCTGCAATCGCCCACTGGCGGGGTTCTATCAACAGCATGAGAATAAGCGCAAGCAAACGCGGTGGCCGCTGAAAAATAATCGGCTGGGGCTTTACGGGAGGGGTGGAGGGTGCCGGCGGCGGGCTGGACGATGGGTTTTGTGTCATGTTCTGACCCCGGCAGGAGGAGGAATCCACACAGGCCGCGGCGCGCATGTACGCCACGGCCGCGGGCAATCATTCAGGATCGGCCCTCAATCGTTAACTCGCCCCAGATATTCGCCAGTGCGTGTATCCACACGCACTACCGTGCCCTTATTGATGAAATCAGGCACGTTCAGGATCAGGCCTGTTTCCAGGATTGCGTCTTTGCCGACATTGCTGACGGTCGCACCTTTGATGCTTGGCGGACAGTCCTTAATTTCCAGTTCAACCGTGTTGGGTAATTCAACTGAAAAGGGCTTGCCCTGATACATGGTGATCTGCACGGCGGTGTCCGGCTTCAAATACTGCACGGCTTCGCCCACCACATCGCCGGAGAGTTCCAATTGTTCGTAGTCGACCAGGTCCATGAAGCAATGCCGCCCGTTATCGGAGTACAGGTATTGCATCGGCTTTTGTTCGAGAAACGCTTCTTCAAGCGTGTCATCCACGCGGAATCGCTGCTCTATAATGCTGCCGGTCTGGGTGTCCTTAAGCTTTACCTGCATGAAGGAACGCCAGTTTCCCTTGGAAACTTTGGCAAAATCATGGACGACATATAGCTTGTTGTTGTATTCGACCGCTACGCCTCGCCGCAGGTCGATAGCCTTGATGGACATGCAAACCCCGTTTCAGGTACATAAAAAATAAGCGCCGCACGGCGGCGCTATTCGCCAATTGCCCTCATGGGGATTCGAACCCCAGTTACAGGCGTGAAAAGCCCGTGTCCTAGGCCTCTAGACGATGAGGGCGAACCAGAGCCAAGCATTATACCAAGCCTTTTGAAAGGCGACAAATCGTCTGAATTCGGGTTCAAACGTGTAAACGTGTAATATATCTCCCTGTGGCCCGGAGGATATGCCGGCATTGGTCTGCCGAAGGGATCGGTCCTTTGAAAGAGACCCGGAATCAGATTTAGCTCGGATTCGGCATGGATTTAAATTAGACCTCCAATCGGCTAACATTATTTGTACCGAACTCTGGACGGCGAGGCTGATTTTGGATTTTGCAGGAAACCTGGTGTGAACACGAACGATATTCCGCCCCCAACATGGCCTTTTCTGCTGGCAACCGCCATCACCCTGGTTGTGGGACTGGTCCTGTGGCTGGAAGCTGTTCGGGTGGCGCGGCCGCTGGTGACGCTGCTTATGGTTGTGGTGGGTGCGTGTGGCGGCTTTCTTGTACCGGTATTGTGGCACGCAAGTCTGGCCCGCCTGACCACTGTCATTACAGGTATTATTGCCGGACTTATTCTCGGTGGCCTGCTGTTCCGCATAACTCAGGCTGTTTTGGCTGCCCTGATCGCCGCGGCAATAGTGGTGGGAGTGGCGAGTTTTTGTGATGGCGTCTGGACCCATAGCGCATTGCATAGTCTGACTGAAGCCGTGCAGAAGGGCAGCGGAAAAACAATCGCCGCGTCGCAGCCAACGGATCACGCCGCGCAATTGCCGGGCAATAAGTCGGCGGTATCTACCACCGTCAGTAGGGGCGGCAATGCCGGTTCTGCCGGTGCCGGAACGCAATCCCGCAAAATCAAACCCGCTTGGCTGTGGCAGGTGGTCACGCGCGTGTATGTGAATATTCATGATCGGCTGGCCAAGTTGTCCGCCGGGCAACGCAGTGCCATGTATGCCATGGCGGCCGGGGCGGGACTCATTGCGCTTCTGCTGGGAATTATTTTTTCGCGGGCAACAAGTCTGGTGGGAGGGGCGTGGCTCGGAACGCTGATGATCTTTGCCGCGGTTGCCGTAGCGGGGCAGTGGTATAGCCCGAAAAATCTGGCCTGGGCCAACCAGCGGCTGCATCCGCTGTGGATATTCACCGCCTGTGGTCTGTTGGGTATGGCCGCGCAATATCGCCATATTCACCGGCAGAAGAAAAACAAAAAGAAGGACGCCACCGAGGAAAAAAAATAGTTCCAATACATATTTCCGGACGCTGATTTCCGGCAATGCCGAAGGCTGGGAAAAATCAGAACACTTATTTTTCATCAGGGATGATGCTCACAATGTCGCGCCAGCCAACCAGTACATCCGTCTGGACGAGCCTTTCCATGCCGGAATGGCATCAGCGAATTCTGCATTTGTACGCGCACTGGCGGTTGTTGGCCCGCAACTTTCCTGTTCCAGACGCCCGCTGGGACGCGCTGCTGGCGCTGGTCGGGCTGATTTTTCTACTGGTTTCCTGGCGGCATTATCGAGCGGTGGTAATGGCCAATTGCGCCGCACTGGGCTGGTATTTCGGCATGTATCTGGTGCATTGGTCCTTTGTGGCGGCGGTGGCGGCGGCTCTGGCGGGCACCATTCTGGGCCTGCTTTTAGTGCCGGTCATGCAGGCGACGGCGATGGTGGCGGGCGGACTGATTGGCTGTTTAGGCGGCATTGCGTTGTGGCACTGGTTTCATCAGCCGCCGGATTTCCGCTGGGTGCCCGCGGCCGTGGGACTGGTTCTGTTGTGTGTGGCGGGGCTGTATTTATTTCGACTGGGGGTGGTGTTGCTGTGCACGCTGGAAGGAGCTCTGCTGGGGGTGGGCGGTTTGCTGGGAGTCATGGTGGCTTGCGCGCGGCCTGCACAGAATCGCCGCCTTCATGCCCAATTGCTGGATCACCCGGTTCGTTTATTTACGCTGGTGGCGGCGGTAACTGCGGCATCCATGCTTTATCAATATTTGCGCTGGCGATCCGCAAAAAAAGATGTAAAAGCCGAAAAATAGCGGTCTCCGCTGCCGCAGGCGGATGGTGGATTACTCACCAATAATTTTTACCAGAACGCGCTTGTTGCGTTTGCCATCAAATTCGCCATAAAAAACCTGCTCCCACGGGCCGAAGTCCATTTTTCCGCCGGTAATGGCGACCACCACCTCGCGGCCCATTATTTGACGTTTCAGGTGTGCGTCGGCATTGTCTTCACCGGTGTCATTATGCCGGTACGCGTCAACCGGTTTGTGCGGCGCAAGTTTTTCCAGCCACTGGCGGTAATCCTCATGCAGGCCGGCTTCGTTGTCATTAATAAATACCGATGCGGAAATGTGCATCGCGTTGCACAGCAGCAATCCTTCCTGAATGCCGCTGCGGCGGACGCAATCTTCCAGCCGCGGGGTAATATGCACGAAATCCACCCGTTGGGGAACGTGAAAGGTCAGATATTCCGTAAAGCTCTTCATGCCAAATTACCGTTCGATTGTGCGGCCATCCGCCGGCGGCCAACGGCCTGATACAGAATCAGGACGCAGATGATTTTATAGCCGACCATTGCGGCTGGCAAAATATTGTTGTGGGTTATTTTCGTGCCGCTTGGATTGTGGCAGCCGGTTTGTTAGCATGGAGCAGGTGTACTGGAGCAACCATCCATGAGCGACTGGCAGGAAGCGGAGCAGCGTGTTGAACGCGCACATGACCTGTATGAACGTGGCCGGTGGGAGGAAGCCGTTTCT
>DAIDJN010000028.1:0-13672 GCA_027451365.1 Phycisphaerales bacterium
GGCCCAGTTCAGATTGAGGGCTGCAACTCGCCCTCATGAAGTTGGAATCGCTAGTAATCGCGGATCAGCTATGCCGCGGTGAATGTGTTCCTGAGCCTTGTACACACCGCCCGTCAAGTCATGGGAGCTGGTAATGCCTGAAACGCCTTCGGCGCTACGGCAGGACCGGTGACTGGGACTAAGTCGTAACAAGGTAGCCGTAGGGGAACCTGCGGCTGGATCACCTCCTTTCTAGAGGATTTTTCTAGAACACGGTCCGATCTTTACCTTCACTTTAGTTTATCTAAAACATCCATCCTCTCTTCTTTCGCGAGAAGGTTTTCCTGACCTTTTATGACCGATTGAATATCAGCTTACCCCCTCACAGCGGTTAGTTGGTTTTGAGTTGGCTGGAAGATTCGGGTTCGCCCGAAGGTGGTGATTAAAGTCGGACAGCGGAGCAATCCGCCCGTGAACGTCAGAGCATCCCTCGTTCGCCTGGTTGAAATGCCTCGCGAGCCGGTTGTGGTAACACAACTTGGTGGCGTCTTACATCCCTGTTTGGTGAAAACCGAATTGGTTTGAATAACATTAACCATGTTTCTTGACATTTTGGACCGGCCGGTCTTGCTTACGCGGGACCGGCCGGTTTTTTTTATATCCTGTCTTTTTCTGGAATTATCTCCAGATTATTTTTGTAACTCTTTCCATTTTGCGATACAATAATGCGTCTTCGGCCTTAAGCACCCGGTTTGGAATTCGACTGCAGGCCGAACTTCATCCTTTCAGTGGCCATATTGGCTGGCTTCGTCCGGGGTACTGCCATGAATGATCCGATGCTCAGGCTTTTGCTGCAAATTGGTGTGATCATTCTGGTTGCACGCATCCTTGCGTGGCTCGTACGCTTTATTGGCCAGCCCCAGGTCGTTGGCGAGATGATGGCGGGTATTGTTCTTGGGCCGTCCGTCCTGGGGTTGCTGTACCATGGCGTATGGTTAAAAATGCTATTTCCCGCCGTCGGCGGACCGGATCCTTTTCCTTATCTGAACATGCTCGCTCAGATTGGCGTCATGTTCTTTATGTTTCTGGTGGGATTGGAATTCGATCTTAATTCCCTGCGCGAACAGGGCCGGCCCATTCTTATGACCGGCCTGGCAAGCCTGCTGGTCCCAATGCTAAGCGGTTTTTTGCTGTCCGCATTTTTATATTCAGAATTCCACGGAACATCTGGCGGAATGCTGGTGTTCATACTTTTTGGCGGTGCTGCCATGTGCATCACCGCATTTCCGGTGCTGGCCCGCATTATTACAGAACATAATCTGCAAAAAACATCGACCGGGGCTGTCGCACTGGCGTGCGCCGCGTTTAATGATGCCGCGGGCTGGTGTTTGCTGGCCCTGGTGCTGGCCATTTCATCCGCGGTCGGACTTGGCACACAAGCGTCCCATCCGATTCTCCATGCCTGCATGACATTGGTCTGGTCGATTGTGTTTGCGGCATTTATGTTCACCGTCATGAGGCGATTCCTGAAAAAGCTCCAGGAGCTTTATTCCACGCGTGGTTATTTGTCCAAGGGTGTAATGGCCAGCATTTTTCTGCTGATCGTCGCGTGCAGTTTTGTCACTCAATGGATCGGTATTCAGGCGATTTTCGGCGCCTTTTTGCTCGGCGCGGCGATGCCGGCCGAAGGCAGATTCGTGCGGCACATATCCGAAAAGGTGGAAGATTTTTCCCTTCTGTTTCTGTTACCTGTCTTTTTTGCCTATACCGGCTTGCGCACGCGAATCGGTCTGCTGGATTCATCCCATCTGTGGATCATTTGCGGCCTGGTAATCGGCGTGGCCACGGCATCCAAATTTTTTGCCAGCTCGCTTGCCGCTCGCTGCACCGGAATGCGCTGGAGGCAAGCCGGTGTAATTGGCGCCTTGATGAACGCTCGCGGTCTGGTGGAACTGATTGTTCTGAATATCGGGCTGTCACTCCATGTGCTTTCACCCGAGCTTTTTACAATTTTGGTTGTCATGGCGCTGGTCACGACGTTTGTCACTACGCCGCTGATGTATGCGATTTATCCGCCGAAGGCTCTCCGCCGAGACGAAGGAAATGATACCGCGCCCTCCGGCACTGCCGAACAGCGTATCGTGGTCAGTGTGTCCTCGCCGCTTAGCGCGCGGGGGCTTTTGCAGGCCGGTGCGCTGCTTCTTGGCGGCGAAAACCGCCAGCTTTATGCCCTGCACCTGGAAACTCCAGAGGAGCATGAGGCTCGCCGTAAAATGCTTCGCGATGCGGGTGATCCGCTCATCATCATGCAGAGGCGGGCCGTGAGTCTGGGAATTCCCGCTGAAATGATTCACCATGTCAGCCGCAATGTCGCCGACGATATCTGTCGCAATGCGAACGTATATAATGCGGACTGGATTGTGCTGGGGGGCCATCGCGGATTGCTGACTTCTTCGGGGCCGGTCGGCGGCGTGGCTCAGCAGGTTCTGGAAAAGGCAAACGCAAACGTCGCGATTCTTATTGACAAAGGTTTAGGTGATGTCCAGCGGGTCCTGGTGCCATACCTCGGCGAAGCGCAGGACGCCGGCGCACTGCTGGCGGCCGAAATCATCGGCCGTCGCCTCGGCGTTCAGGTCACAATTCTGCATGTCGTCGCGCCCGAGCATTCGGACCAAAGGCACGCATTGGGCGTACGGGCACTGGTGGACCGTTACATTCCCGCTTCCGCACATAATCCAAGCGTCCGGTTCATTGTCGCGGAAAGTCTCACACCGGTTGAACCTGTGGTCGCTGAATCGGCCAATCACGATCTTCTGGTCATTGGCATGGCGCCGCATTGGAATTTAAAGCAGGGGCTTCTGGGCCGGTCGCAAAGTTCCGTCGCTCAGCGCAGCGCCTGTTCAGTTCTGATTGTTCAAACCGTCAATCGGGCGGCGGAACATTCCGCAGGTCAGGCGATCCGTTCCGATACTCGGCCGCCAATGACCCGTGAATAGCCAAGGGCGACCTGTTCAAATATTTCACATTTCGCCTCGTAATTTTTTTTTACAGGCGAACCCTGTTCACAGCGCGGGGAGCAATCCTTCGTGCCGCACAGTCCAGTTGCCGTTGGCGGGAAAGCCCGGAGCCGGCCGATCAGCGGCGCCGCGCCAGCCCGCCGCCATCAGGGCTATTGCGTACAATAGGCCCCCATTGCCGGGCAGGTAACATGGCAGTCCCGGCCCCTGATAATTGTGTCCGTTGGGAAGATAACGGTTTTTGCCTTCGTCCATAAGTAGAATATCAACGGCGTGCTCGGTCATGCCGAGTCTGGCGGCGGTCATGGTCATCAGCGGATAATCCCAGCCCCAGGTGCTCGGCCAGTTCCACATCTTCAGAACCTTTTTCAGGGTTCGCCGCATAGTGGCACGATCTGCCACGCCGCCATCCAGCATTCCCAATGGCGCCAGCAGGCAAGGGTGGGAAACGGCGTGGCCGGGCAGAGTAAATGTTTCCAGGGAAGTGGCTCCATTAACATAAAGACCGTTTTGAACCGCCAGTGGTGGAAGTCCGTCCCGTACGCGGCGCCAGTGCGGGTCGGACTTTAACCCCAGCCGTTGTCGCCAAGTCTGGGCAATTCCCAAGGCCCAATGCCAGTAGGCCACTTCAAAATTTGGATCCCGGTGGCGTTCAAAATCACGATAAGTTTCGGCCGCATCATATACCGGAGGCCCCAACTGATAGCGCCCGGTCTTTTGGGACTTGCAGGCAAAGCTGGCCAGAAATTCCGCTGTGGCAAAAACGCGGTCCTTATACAGATTCAATGTTCGCAAATCGGGCCGCGCCTGATAGCAAAGTTCCGCATACGCCATCTGATGCGGCTGCTGCCATATCAGCGTTGCTTCAATATTCTGCGGAGCCTGTTCTCCCGAAGGCCCGCAGCTTTTGGGCCACCGGGCACCGCGATATCCCTGTGCGGAAGCACGCGCTTCGGCGGCCGGCAAGATCTTTTCATAAAAGGACAGGCTGCGTTCCAGCAGCGACGCCTGGTTCCAGAGCGCAAAATGTGCACCATGCCACCAGTGCATTTCCAGATGGAATTTGCCAAACCAGGAATTGCAGGTCAAACCGGTTTCCTGCGGCGGCAAGTGACCGCTGCAGTTAATGCGCGTCAGGTACTTCGAAAGTACAATTCTGCGTTCCAGTTCCATCCATCGCGTATCCCGGCTTTGGGAAAGATCCACCGCACCGCCGGAACACCAGAAATTTCGCCACATTGCACCGGCGGCGGCCACCGATTCGGCCATGGACGGCAATTCAGCGGTGATAGGCTTTGGCGACCAGGCCACGGCAAATTCCAGTATGTCCTTGGCCGTTCGCGGCGCAAGAACAAAATGATGGGGTTCGGTTTGCTTTAAATCTCCGTGCTGCCATTCCGCGGCGGCACAATATTGTGTGGCGTCCAAGGTGCAGGTGAAATTCGCACGTCGTGGGCCGGTCCGTGTCATGACCGTTTTATGCGCCTGGGGATGCGACCAGTCGGCACCGTTGCCGCCCCATGCGTTGGATGCATATGGAAATGCCAGCAATATTTTTAATCGCCCCGTGCGCAGCAGTGGCGAATCAATTCGCACACCAATATGATCCAGCTTTCCGTGGCAGCAGGTTCGCACGCGCACCGGTTGTCCGCCAAATATAAAATGACTTTCCAGTTGTCCGGTCCACAGGTCCAGCGTCTGCACCGGTGTATGGATATCGGTCAGCGTTGCCGGTCGTCCGTTACCGTCCGTCAGAATCAGGCCGATCCTGCCCAGATTCATGCGGGTGGTCCGGGCGTAAAGAAAATTGGCCTCGTTTATCAGGTCAGGCGTGCGTCCGCTTAACAGATACGGCACCGGCCGGCCGCAGCAATCCTTCAGCAGCGTGGTCGGATAGGTCGAATCTGTCCAGTCGTGAGGATCCAGCTGGTTATGCCAGCCCCAGTGCGAGAGAGTTGAAAGCGGGATTCCACGGTTGTAGTCGTTCTGAAATGTCTGCAACCCGGTAATGTCCGCGCCAAAGGCAAAATTTCCATTCCCCACAGTAAGAACATTTAATGTATCCATATTCTTAAATGTGGGGTTGTGACGTTGCACCAGTTTACGTCGGTCTATGTGTGGCGCCCCCGTCCGGTCGCCGGTACCGGGTACCCAAGTGGCACAGCCGTCATTGGCAAGTATGGCACCGGCGGCTATTGTGCCCATGCCCGTTTTTAGAAAAGCTCTGCGGTCCATTATTCCATCCTTGCCTTCAAGTGAGCCGCGAAACAGGATATTGCCCATTGCCACTTTCCCGGCATTCGCCCATTATAGCGATCCAACAAGATGTTCAATCGAACCATTGGCTGTGTGGGTGACACGATATGCCGGGGGCATTGGTGGAAGAAGAACGGCGGCTCATGGATGAGCGACCTGCGCCCTTTTCTTCCAAAACCAGCTGTGTGAATTCCAACAATCGAAAGCCCTTTTTCACTCCGTTTTTTCTTCGTGTCATTGTGGTGAAAATCGGCTTTTGTTCCATGCGTATTATTCTTTGGCCATTACTCTGGTGCTGTTGGATTTAGCCGTGGTGCGTCGGCAAAAAAATCACCGCTGGGGACGCGGAGGAACGCAGAGGATTTGAAATTTGTCTGCTTGGTTTGATGTCGCTGATTATTATTCCCAATGACCCGGCGCGGTCCGGGTACCAATCGCAAACCAGATGTGTTGTAACCTCTGTGATACCCTGCGTCCTGGGCGGTGAACGACGCTGCGTTAATAATAAATGAGCAGAATTTTGCGACAATATTGTGAGGATAGGCCAACGGACGTGTGGTGTTGATGATTGCGAATGAAGAAAGGGAAAACCGTGGATACAAGATTCACCGTCATAAGCGATGCAACGCAGCCGCATGAGCGAGCCTCGAAACTGCCGGGACTGTCTCCAGCGCAGCGAATGGTAAAACAATGGAAAACCCTGTATTTACAGGTGCTTTGCAAAGTTTGTGCGGGGAATTTTGGCTTAATATTCCGTTACGATATTTTTTATCTGCACGCCACCATAAGGAATGGATGCCGCGTGCCCATCGCAATACAGCACATTGCCCTGGCCATTGGTTGCCGAAGACGACATATGCCGGAACCGCAAGCCCGTTCCAAAAATAAAATTCGATCCAAAATCGGTATTTCCGGTTGAGTTGCCGGTCAGACCCTTGGCCGGTATGTGATAGTCCGGATTGCCCAGATAGGGGGCGGCAAAGCCATCCTCCTGCCAGTCAAAAATCGGCCATGCGCTTCCAGAAGGCGAATATTGATTCGCGTCGCCAATGGCGATAGTCTGTGCGGGGCGCGGAATCGCGGAAAGTTTTTGGAGCGGCCACCAGTCCGGATCGCCGGCATTTGAATTGCTTGTAGTAAAAGGATCATATTTGAATACGTTTGGATTTGCCGCATATGTAAAATCCCACATGTTGTTGATGGGATTGACGCTTGCCGGACAGACATACAGGCCGGCAAACGCATGTTGCAGGCCGTTAGGCGGAGGCCAGTTACCGCTCCGCTGGCTTTCATTGTAATTAAACAGCATGGCGTACCAGTTGTTGCCAGTGTTGCCACCCGGATCGTAACCAAATGGCACCGCGTCCTGGTAGCTGCTTGCATATTCGTTCAGGATTTGCCCCATAGATCGCAGATTGGCAAGGCATTGTGTACTCATCCCCAATTGATGAGCCATGCCCAGCGCCGGCAGCAACAGGGCTATCAGCACCGCGATAATGCTGATGACGACCAGCATTTCGATCAGTGTAAACGCACGATGAATAGGCCTGCGCCGGCCGGTTCGCAATCTTGCCATGATAGATACACCTGTCACAACTTCTGACATTCCCTGACGCATATTTATCGGCATGGCAGACTGCCGCCATGACAGAATTGAGGGCAAACGGAGGAACTTTCAATCAGGGTTTTCGCCGATAATCCGCATGCGAGCCGCAGTTAAGGAATAAGGGGAATATTTCCGGACGTCGGCGGGTGTACCTGCATTTGCGTGTCGCATACAATGCCCTACCGGAAACAGATGGCTGGTCCGGGCGGAACTTCCCGGCAGAGGATGTCAATTGGCGGCGGCAACAGATCCATCGGATTATCCCGAACTGCGCGAAGCGGATGCGGCGGGGCTGGTGACCCCACAGGCGACGCGGCCGGTCGGTCGGCCGTCGGAAATGGGGAATGCCAAATCAGGCCGTAAAAGCCTGGTGACGGGGGAGCCTACCTATGGCCTGATTTTACGCATTGCCGCGCCCGCGATTGGCGAACAGGTGCTGGGCGCTTTAATTGGCCTGACGGATGTTGTGATTGCCGGGCATTTGCCGGGAAACGCGGACGTAGTTTCCGCCGCGAGTGCCGCCGTTGGCCTGATGACATATTTGCAGTGGTTTGCAGGCTTAATGACCGCGGCGATGGCCACCGGGGCGACGGCGATTGTGTCGCGGGCGATCGGATCGCGGAAAATAAGGGTGGCCAACCGGGTCGCGGGCACCGCGATTTCCGCGGCATTTATCGTATCCGTAAGCACCTCAATTTTGATGTTCATTTTTGCGCAGCAGATTGCGACCGGATGTGGTTTGACCGGGCTTGCGGCGGTATTCGCCGCGCAATATCTGCGGATCATGGTGATAACCATAAGCCTTCAGACATCAGGCCAGATCGGCATGGCGGCGGTGCGCGGAGCCGGCGACACTGTGCGACCGATGCGAATTACGCTGCTGGTGATGCTGGTAAATCTGGTTACTTCCAGTGTGTTTACGTTTGGATGGCTTGGCGCGCCGGCATGGGGCATTCAGGGTGATGCGTTCGGCACAATGCTGGCATACCTCGCGGGGGGAATATGCACAGCTGTGGTGTTGCTGGGAAATTCTACCCCGTTGCGCATACGGCTGCGGCATTTGAAAATAGTTCCGCATGTTCTGATGCGGATTCTGCGGATCGGTGTGCCAAGCTGGCTGGAAGGCATTCTGCTGTGGGGTGGCCAATTCCTGATTGTGATTTTTGTCATGAATGTCCGGACGGATCCCAATGGGTTTACGCTTGCCGCCCACAGCGTGGTGCTGCGAATTGAATCACTTTCCTTTTTGCCGGGGTTTGGGTTTCAGATTGCCGCTTCGGCGCTGGTGGGCCAGTATCTGGGAGCGGGCAAACCGCGGGAGGCAAAGCGGGCGGCCATTCTGGCCAACACGTTGGGCTGCCTGACAATGACTCTTCTGGCATTGCCAATGGTTCTGGCACCGCATTTTATGCTTTCGCTGCTGGTCAATTCGCCGCCAGTGGTGGCAGTGGGCCTGTGGCCAATGATAATCGCCGGGCTGGCGCAGCCAGGCTTTGCGGTGGCGATTGTGCTGTCCGGCGCGATTCGGGGCGCTGGCGAAACCGTGCTGCCTATGATTAACACAGTAACGGGAATTTTTATTGTGCGGTTGGGCGTGTTGGGAATCTGTTTGTGGTACATGGCGGCGCACCAGATTTCTGGTGCCAATTTAACCGCAGTCTGGATCGCTATTTTTGTGGACTTAAACTATCGGGCGCTGTTCAGCTATGTCATATTTCATCGCGACAAATGGCTTTCGCATAAGGTCTGACGGGTCAGGCCAGACGGGCCGAAATCATCCACTGTCCCGGACTGTCGGTGGGGGGGCGAAAAAGGAGGTTGAGAGTCGCAGATAATCCGACAAGGGTTACGTTCAGCGAGGAATTGTCGGATGAGTGGACGATCAGTCGGCCGCGGTCAATTTGTGTGACATGGCCACGATTATTGGAAATTGGGCCTTGGTAATCCAGGTAAATTCGGCGGTGGTCGGGCAGGGGATATGCGGGCAGCCACCGAGGGGCCTGGTCGGGCGGGCTGGGCCAGGCGGAGGGCGGGCTGTGAATTCGCCATGTGGCCAAACCTGTTTTACCGGGTAATTCCAGCAAAAGGTCCCAATGCGTATCCTGTGGTGTCACATGCCGGAGAATTGCAAAGGCCAAATTTTGGCCGTCAGAGGGGCCATCGCCCGGCGCAGTGACCGGGGAAGCGGGGGGGGAGAATTTGCTGGAGTCTTGCCAAACCACGGTTCAATGATACCATCAGTAAATGGAAAACCTAGCGGAGTTCAACATGACCGGAAAAATGATGCGGATTAAGGCTTGTTCTTCAATAACGAAGAAACTATTCACCCTTGCAATTGTTATTAGCGCTGGCGCGCTGGCCGGGTGCCAATCACCCGCGATGAAGTTGCGCAACGAAGGGCTGCGACTCTATCACCAGCATAAATATGCCGCGGCATTGGTAAAATTCAACCAATCTCTGAAATACAACGAATCCCAGCCGAGGGGTAATTATTACGCGGGCGCATCGGACTACATGCTGGGCCGGTATGAACAGTCGCAGTATCACTACAAAATGGCGTGGCGCGTGGATCCCAATTATGGTCACGTGAAGAGCGCCTTGGCTGAAGCACTGATTAAGAGTGGCAAGCCCAATGAGGCAATGAATTTTCTGGAACGCGATGCGGCGCTGACCCAGCGGCCGGCGGGGCGGCTTCGCGTGGCACGGTTCTATGAAAAGCTTGGTGATCTGGATGATGCCCGGGCGAACTATATGAAGGCGGCCCAAATGGCGCCGTCCGATGCGAACATTCAATTGCAGACCGCGCAGTTTTTTGACCGGATCGGGCAAAAATCCTTAGCCGGGAAATATTACTCCAGGGCTTACAAAATAAATCCGGCGCTGCCCGGCCTTGTCCCGGCGATGCTTCATGATGGTTTAACCATATCCGACGTTTATGGGCCTGCCACGACGCGTCCCTGATCCTTGGCGGAATGAACAGGCCTATTGAATGTGGCCGCAGGTCAAAAAACTTTGCGGTCGCAGTTGGGTAATGGGTTCTTCGCAGATAATCGAAAACATTCTGGTGCGGCTGGGTGCAGCGGTATCCAGACGCGCTCCTTGCAGGTCTGAATTATGATCGAATCCGCCAGTCATCGATGTATTGAGCTGCTAGAGGCTGATCGCGATGTGCTGTATTCGACTGCCCAAAGTTGCGCGGCGCCTGACTATGCTGAGAGCCTCCTTCAACAGGCGGTTCGTCAGGTATTTAAGGAGTTTGTGGAACAAAAAGTTTCCGAGCGTGATTTCCCGCAGCAGGTAATAGCGGTGTTGCAGCGGAATCGGACCGTCTCGCCGGAAAGTACCCGATTGCAAACCGTAAACGCAGGCGTCATGCCTGCTGGTGCGTGGGCAAGATTAACGGCGGCGGTGCAGATAGAAGCGGCACGGCTGGGCGGCGCGGCGGAACAGTCGATGCTGGCATATGACCCGCTGCTGGCACCGAAAAAGAAGAAATCCTCTGATGATGATCTGGTTGAGGGATTCAACCTTTCCCCATGGACGCGATTTGTGGTGGCTGCCGCGATTGTGCTGTTTATCGGAATTGTGGCTTCCATTATTTTAACGACACATGCGGAAAGTAAGCCCGCGGCCAACCCCTCTGCAGCGTCAATGCCTCGTGGAACGACGGGTGCAGTCCCCGCGGACAGAATGGTACACCCGTAAATGGCCGGACAGATGCAGCAGACAGGCAATGGTTCTCCTCCGCTGGTAAGTCGTTTTACGGTGCAGACGCATCGCTTTGATATTGCCGGCCGCACACTGGATATTATCGCGCCTAAAGACCCGGATTCACTGCTGGATGATCCGGTAACCGAACGGCGTTACAAAGCGGATAATTATTTACCCTACTGGCCGGTAATTTGGCCCAGCAGTCTGATGCTTGCTCATCGGATTGCCCAGTCCGACGAATCTCCTCCAGCGAGCAATGCCGGGGGCGCTTGTCGGCCGCGGGCACTGGAACTCGGATGTGGACTGGGCATTGCGGGCGTGGCCGCTGGATGGCGCGGCTGGCATGTAACATTTACCGATTATGATCCTGAGGCGATCGATTTTGCCCGGCATAATGCGGCGATTAACCAAATAAAAACCGATGCGGTGGACGCGTTTCAGATGGACTGGCGAAGTCCGGTTGAAAAAAAGTTTGACTGGATTATTGCATCAGACGTGTTGTATGAGCGGCGGCTTCACGCCATTTTGCTAAACGCCATTAAACGACTGCTGGCACCCGGGGGCACCGTATGGATCAGTGATCCTGGCCGCAACAGTGCGGAAGATTTTCCGATACTCGCGGTGCTGGAAAATTTCACCGTCAGTGAGGGGCCGTTGAAATGGCATGGAGATCCGGGGGTACAGAAAGATGGCATGCTTTATCGGCTGACGATTCAGTAAACAGGGCCGCTGCCGGAGAATGTGGTATGGCCACAACCCGCTTTTATATTCCAAACCTTGGCTTGGGCGAAACAGCCCTGCCGGACGATCAGGACCATCATGCGCGGCATGTGCTGCGGATGCGGGATGGTGAGACGGTGATTGCCTTTAATGGCCGCGGCTTTTGGGCGACGGGGCGACTGGTCATCGGGCGGCGCGAAAGCTGTTTCATAACCGCTGGGCCGCTGCGACAGGATTTGCCTCCGCGCGTGCGCGTGACTGTGGCATCGGCCACGCCCAAGGCGGATCGAGCAATGCAAATGGTCGAGCAATTAAGCCAGATCGGCGTGCAGCGGCTGGTTTGGCTTAACACGGAATTCGCCGTCGTGCATCCAGATAAGGAGGGCGGAAAAATGGCGAAATTCCGTCGCGCTGCCGCGGAATCAGCCAAGCAGTGCGGGCGCAATTTTGTGATGGAAATTGACGGGCCTGTCGCCTTGGTCGACCTTCTTAGCCAGGCCGGAGCGGACACGAATGACTTTTTGTGGGGCCAACCGACTGCGGAAAAATCGATTTTTGAATGGCTGATCAAAACGGCTGACTTAAAAGCTGCCGTCGATGGTCATATCAGCACGGACGGCGGGAAACCTGCAAGTTATGCTCCCACGGTATTGATCGGGCCCGAGGGCGGATGGAGCGACACGGAAACCAGGCTGCTTTCCGCCGACCACCGTGTGCACGCGGTGCGTCTTACTTCAACAGTGCTTCGTATGGAAACCGCAGCGGTGGTGGCGGCGGCGATAATCTCCTGCGCGGCCGGCAACTGAAACCATCGGTCGTCCAGTCGCGTTATCAATAGTGTCAGATTTCGCAATGTGCCATTATTTTCAGTGCTCGGAATGCACGTTCATCTTACCCAGTGACCAGGCACCCATTGATACCGCCCCCAGCGTGGACGCCAGACATAATGGGCGCGTATCCAGACAGCGCCGGGCCAGGGCGCTGCGGGAACATAATACGCCCCCGGTGGCGGGGGTGGCGGACCGGGCGGCCCCGGACGTGCGACCACCACAGTGCGACATCCTGCGGAAAAAAGTGATCCGGTCAGTACGGCACCGGCAGCAAGTATGGCGAATGACTTCATGGGAACCTCCTGTTGGTGAATAGACGGCGGTCGGGTCGTCCGCGAAACTAACGGCCAGAGAATCCAATAGTTGCACCGCGTCGTCAACATTTTTTTGGAATATTTGAGGCCGCTTTTTTTAGGGGGCCATTTCACGTAGGCTATCTGCAACGAAGCCGGGGACGGGAATTTGAGTCCGATAAACGTCTATCTTCCGGAGTGAATAAATGCTCGCATTGAAATGTGTTGATTTGCACAATGCCGGCCGACGGCAACATCGCTGGTATGGCGGTCTTTTGGCCGGTGGATCGAGTCTGTTCTTGATATTAGCTTCCGGAAAAGCTTTTGGTCTGGCTATTATCCCGACATTTGTAAACGGCGCCGGTCAGACTTGGAACACCACCGAAGAAACGGTGGTGGATGAAGCAATTGCGAGTTGGACCGGCCGGATTCTGGATAATCAGACAGTGAATGTGTCCCTGGACTTCACCAATGCAGGCACCAGTTCCAATACCTATCTGGGTGAAGCTGTGACATCTTATTCGGAATTTGATGGAACGGATATTTATCCCTGGACGCCCGGCGTGACCCAGGTGATTCATATTAATGCCGATGCGATGACCTCGGGTATATCCGGCGATACATTGGCTTTTATCGATCAGAGCGGGACTGTCGCGAACAATCAATTTGACGCATTAAGTATTTTGCGTCATGAAATGGGGCACATGCTGGGGTTTGTGGACGGGATTTATTACGATAATTTTGGCCTGACCACACAAGTGGATAAATATGCGTCCCATGTTACGGTTAGCGGTTCGGCGGCAACCTTCGATCTGGGCGGTTTGAATGTTCCGCTGGACAGTTCCAGTGATATAGACCATACCTCCGCCAGCGGTATTACCGCCGGCGATCTGATGAATCCAGCGCTGCCCAACGGCACGCGCCGCGACATAAGCCAGATTGACCTGAATGTTCTGCATTTGGCCTATGGCTATCAGATTACACAGTCCCTGATATGGGATGCCGGCCAGACCGGTATTGGTTCGGATGGATCGGGCAACTGGACCACGGCCGCCACCAATTGGAGTCTGGCTGGCGCGTCCAGCGCATGGATCAATGCTTCAACTGCGGTTATAGGCAATGGCGGCACCGCAGGGGTGATTACAATCGCATCAACGGGCATTACAGTCAGCGGCATCACGTTTAACCCGGTCAGTGCAACTTCGCCGGGACAGTACACCATTGTCGGCAGTTCAACCAATAATTTAACCCTGACGGGCA
>DAIDJN010000029.1:0-90209 GCA_027451365.1 Phycisphaerales bacterium
GTGACGGATCCTCCACTGCCGCGTGCACGGCCGCGGTGAGCTCGAACCGGCCGTCGCAATCGGCATAAGGACAGGGGAAAGAAAAGGAAAGATGACCGCGTTTTTCGGCTTACAACGCCGGAACCAGCTTCAATGGGGCCGCAGCATTTCTGCTGCGGAAAGAATCGGCGATGATGAATCGCAGATCAGCTTCGCCGGCTTCAATGGGGCCGCAGCATTTCTGCTGCGGAAAGCCTGGATGATTGCTGAAGCGCAAATGCTCCATCCCGGCTTCAATGGGGCCGCAGCATTTCTGCTGCGGAAAGCGATCTGGATGATTACAGATTGACGGGGAAATTTGTGGCTTCAATGGGGCCGCAGCATTTCTGCTGCGGAAAGTTCCCGGATTTGCCATAGCTTGTCGATGAATGCAGAGCTTCAATGGGGCCGCAGCATTTCTGCTGCGGAAAGATTGAAATACAGAGAATTTTTACGTGACTTAATCAGCTTCAATGGGGCCGCAGCATTTCTGCTGCGGAAAGTCTGCCGGGCAACAGGACTTTTTTGAAAGGGTTAAGCTTCAATGGGGCCGCAGCATTTCTGCTGCGGAAAGTGAACATTAAATGGCTTGTCGGAATGGTTTTCATGGCTTCAATGGGGCCGCAGCATTTCTGCTGCGGAAAGCTGGCAAAACGCATCTTTGAGATCGCGTCCAGGGAGCTTCAATGGGGCCGCAGCATTTCTGCTGCGGAAAGTGTCCTCTTGTAATCTGCGGTTCTGCAACCACTTGCAACACGGTTTGCGAGCGATGCCCAAACCACATTCAGAAAAAGGGACGGGAAAAAAAGCCCAAGCATATAACGCCACCTAAATAAATGGCTTACAACCCGCGAGCGATCCCCGGCACTTCCGCCATCACCGCACCGCTCGCTATTCATTTGCCAAACAACGCCCTTCATTATACCACCACCGCCGCCCGTGTCACCCGTTCATACGCACGACCCACCGCTTCCACAAGTTCCGCCCGCGAGCCGGAGGTTTGCCCAAGGTCGAATATCAAAACCTGGTCTTCACGGTGATCCACCACTTCCGCCAGGGAAATTTTCATCCGCACCATGTCTGCCTCCGTCAAGTCACACTGGAATACCGAATACTGCAAATGGCGGCCAAAACCCTTCATGAGCTTGAATACTTTCGCCAGTCGTTTGGAATCACAAATATCATACATCACCAGATAATCACGCAGCATCTCATGCTCCTGTCTGCCGGTCCGCCCGGCGGCGTCAGCGGGTTGTAAACGGTGGGTATTCCGCAATTTCCCCCAGCAGCAACCGTGAAACCAGCCGCACCTGCACTTCCAGGACGCGCCGATAGGTAATGCGATATCCGAACTGCGGATGCGTAACCTCGCTTTCCATGCGCCGTTCATAAGCCTGCAAGAATCGCTTTTTCCCGGCCGGTTCCAGGGCTACAGCCCCGCCACGGCGCACAAAATCTCCCGGTCCCACCACGCCTGTGTTAATGGCTGTTACCACCACGGAATCTGCTATCAGCGGCCGAAATTCTTCCATCAGGTCCAGGGCCAGCGCCGGTTTGCCGAACTTGGGCTGATGATAAAACCCCATGTAGGGATCCAGCCCCACCGCCCAACAGGCTACCGCAAGCTCCTTGGCCAGCAGCGCATAGGCATATGAAAGCAATGCGTTAACCGGGTCCACCGGCGGCCGACGGTTGCGGTTATTAAAATCCAATACAAAATCGTGCCCGCCTTCCGGCGTGCCGCGGGGCTTTAACAGCGAACTGAAGCTGGAAAAATAAATGTGGGCGGCATTCCCCTCTATCCCCAACAGTGTCTCCAGGTCAGTTGCCCGCATGGCCTGGTGCCCGCCGGACGCCATGGAGTTTAGCGTCAATTCCGAGATATGTTCGCCATTGCGGCGCAGGAAAGTGCGCTGATTTTCAATTTTTCCCCGCACGATCGCGCGGGCCACGCGCAAGGCAAATGTCGGCTCCGCGGCCCACTTGAATTGCGCCATGCGCAATTCCACGTTTTTGCTTGGCATTCCCTGCGTCATACCGTAAAACCAGCCGCCCCAGGATAAATACACCAGCGGCGTGCCCTGCTGGCAAAGTGCCTGGACCGTTTGGGTGGAAATTTGCACATCTCCCATCAACACCACCTGCGAAATATCCCGTAGCGGCCTTTCCGCCAAGACCCTTTTTTCCGGCGGCGGTGAACGCACTTCCAGCACGTCCCCTTTTTTTCCCACATATGCCCGTGGTTCCTGCACATACAGCGGCAAATGGTCCGAGGCCGTGGGAATAATGGTGCGCATGCGTGGCTCACCGGTCACCGAGCGGCCATCAACTGTGGCCTGAAGCAGTCGGGTTTCGTCCGGCAGGCAAATTCCCACCAGTGAACATCGCGGACATTTGGGGCTGTCCTGCAAGGGCGGCGGAATCTGGCCGCCTTTCGCCATCGCCTTCATTTGCGAAACCAGTTCCAATGTGCGGGCCACCAGGGCATCATCAAAGGGTATTTCCACCCGTGTTTTGGCGGCAATGTAATATATAACGCCTTTGTCACACCGGTAGCCGTTTTCCCGCAATATCAACCCGGCCACGCACAACTGCACACGTTCCGGTTCCCAGGACCGCTGGTCGTTGTCGGGCACGCAGCCGCGTTTATATTCCACCGGAACCACCGCGGGCGGCAGGGTGCATTCGCCTGTGCCGGGGATGTCGCGGGCGCATTTTTCCGGTGAGCTATCGGGCGGGCCATCGGGTGCTGCTTCTGGTGCTATTTTCCGTGGCGGCGTGTCGGCATCGGCGGATTCCACCAGGTCAATTATCGCGGTAAGGCCCAGCACCGGGGCGGACACCTGAACCGACGCGGCATGAATGCGGGATAATTCCGTGGAAGCTTCATCCGCCGATGCGCCGGCCTCTGGCATGGTGCCTTGGCCGCGGTTCACCCGCCGATGCTTATATTCGCCATCCAGCGTATCGCCGGAAGGGGTGAATTCCGCCTGCACCCATTCCAGATAACACAGTCGCGGGCAATAGGAAAATTCATTGATCATGCGTGCAAGCACAAGGTCCGGTGGGACGGCTGCAGGTTTGGTGGCGGCGGGCGCAACGGGCGAATTGGAATATAGCATGGCGGACCCTCCAGCATTTGCAGTCGGGTGGTTCCGTCCACAGGAAGGCCAATCCGTGGTAAAAGATGGAAAGGGCCGTGCAGGCTCAAATGCCCACACAGCCCAATATGATATTTAGATCATAAAATAACAAAATACAAGGACCGATAATAACATAAATTGCGGGCCGCCACGGCTGCATCAACCCGTCTCCGGCGTTCAGGTTCATGCCATCGTCCGTTGCCCCGGGCGTCGCGTCGCCATCGCGGGGCGCGCACTTTATCCATTGCCAGCACCGGTCGGACATTAAAAACGAAAAAGCGGCTTGGGCCTGCCCGTATTTCGCGTGTCGCATTCGCAAAGCCCGACATGATCCGTGTGGATCGTTGGGCGACATAACCCGGTAAGCGCAGAAAATGAACTGACAGGCAACAATTAAAATTTTTCCCGCGAGTGCATTTCCCGATTGCAACGCCGGCCCGCGATGCGGAAATTCGCTGCGGCCATTAATAAAAACGGCTAGTGCTCTGTCACATCAGGATGCCAGGGTCGGCAAGGGATACTGAAGTTTCCCGGTGTGTCCTTGGCGGGTCAGTCTCCCTAAAATTTTACCGCGACAGAGCACTAGCGATTCGTCGAGGTTATTTTTGTCGGCGGGCAAACCGCGTTAATTCCTATCCGGCACTGCGCATAGTCCGAACCCGCAATGCCGGCCAGCGCCAATGATGAGGGGGCCGTGGAACGGGGCCATTATAATGAGAACGCTGGCGTGAATATTCTAGTCTTACCGACGGTTTCGCGGCGACATCGGTAAACGGCGGGCAGGCCAATTTTTTTCAGGTCCGCGGTAACCGGAGTGTCCGGGACAAGTCCCGCAAGAGTTATAAGCGACCTCGCCGTCTCAAGGGATACAGGCACGCCCCAAACGCCCCAGGTGAATTGACGCAGGCTATTTTTCTTTCCGGTAAAGCCGGGGGTGGTTAATCGCGGTCCGTCCACCGCCGTAGGGAATAAAGGTATTGCCTCCAGCGCAAGCCTGTTAGCTCCGAGCACGTTCCCGCGATTTTTGCGTTCAGGATCGCCGGATGGCTTGGCCCATTGGAAAGCGTGGCGCCTGTCCTCTGACGGGTCAAACTTTAATGAGAGGTTGTCCATTGGATCGGAATAGGTCCAGGCGCGGAACAGGGCCTCTTCAATATGGCGACCTTCGGCCTTGGTGATAATGTTTTTCAGATTGCCGCCAAAATAATCGGCACGCGGCGCGCGAAGTGCTGAATCCGCTTCCTCGTTTTTGGCCAGATTTATTTCTGTTCCGATTCCCGTAAGCCAGTCCGCTATTTGGCGTTCCGCAATGCCACCTTGGCGGTATTGCATAAACAATCGCTGGCGGTCGCCGGAGTTATCGGTGTAATCTAAAAGCCAATTTTCCCAGAGGAAAATCGGATGTGAAGCGGGATCCGTGCGGAATGGCGTTATGTACCGCATTATCGATTCCGCCACATCGGAATTAGACAAGGCATTTTTCGCATGGATGACGGGTCTCCACGCGCCGCCTTCCAAACGCCAGCCCATGCGTATTTGCCTGGAGGGCAATACAAGCGACAAAACGCGGAATGTTCCCAGCGCGGCCAAGTATGCCAACAGGTTTCCACCGGTCAGACCGGTCAGCATAACCTCCGATTCCGGATGATGTTGAACGTCGGTCATGAACAAACCTCCTGCGAAGCTTCCGCGTTCGCCGCAATCTGGGTATGCGGATTGGCGCTCGCCTCCCAATCGGCGAGCCGGAGCACGGATTCCATGTACGCCAAGCCCCACCAGCCAAACGATCGCGTTAGAAACCAGAAGCGATCTGCGATGCCCGATCCAAGATGTTGGGCTTTTGGCAAAGCCGCGCGCGACTCGGCGGTTAGGTGCACCGGCGGATCGAAGCCATTTGGGGCTACAATATTCCCCGGTTCCAAATCGATCCGAACCGGCGCAAATGGCCGGGCGTGACCGTGGTGCGCCGCGATCAAGTGGAGCAGTAATTCGCGCCGTATTTCGCTGGTGGGTAGCAGGCCGGCCAGACATTTCTGGACGATTTGCAGCGAGACCATTTCATGCCTGAAATCCGGTCTTCCCGTGAACGTGTTATCCGATTTAGCCAAAGGATCGCTGCCCAGGTTGCCCAATAAATCCTGAAATCTGGGGTCGAGTTTCCCTAAGTCATGCCAGCGACCGGCAATATCCAGCACCTCCCGCAAGTCTTCCGGAAGCCCTTGGGCGAATTTTTCCGCAGCTGACTGCACGTCCGCAAGATGTTCGGATAGATAGACCGGGCGGTCGGATGCTGATGCCGCATCTTCATCAGCCGCAGATTCGTCAATGTCAACGACCTGTCCCGGAACGGAGATGATCCATGACCCCTTTTCAATTGGGTGGGGCTTTAAATATTTTGGCCTGATCGCGCCCGCCATCGCATCGCAGATTTTCCCGAAATCGGCAAGTCTCGATTTCTCGCCAGCGGCTGCGCCGTTTTTGGCGGCGGCTCGAAGTTGCGCCCGGAGTGAATCAATATCCGGAACATCCGCATCGGCGTCGGTGCCATTTTCACCCAGCCAATCCAAGAGTGGTTGGGCGGCCTTCCGCAGCGGTTCCTGCTGAAGTACCGACGGGCTTATTCTAAGAAAAATCCCGCTGAACCCGCGCCTGTTCCGTTGCGGCAGCGCAAGCCACGCCGCCTCTTCGGCACGATCCACCGGGGCATCGTCCAGGCTGGTTCCCAGCTCGGCGGGAATTTTGTGGACTGGCCGCATCGGTAACACAATAAGATCATTCGGGCGGATGAGATTGAGCGCTTTGGAGGCGGCGAGCGACTCCCATTCGCCGTCCCTGAATCGTAAATATTGTTTTACCTGAATGCTCCCGGTCTCCGGTTGGGATTCTCCTGCCACGGCGGCTCCCTCGACGTCCTCGTCGTCGGCCGCTGCGGGGGGGGGCGTCTGACCCAGGAGATATTTTTTCAGCCGGAAGATCGGAACGCTCAGGCACTCTTGCTTTTTCGGCGGGCACAAGGCCAGGAGTTCGGAATAGCCGGTCGCGGGCCCGCCCCCTTCGGCGGCAAGGTCCACCCGAAATGCCACGCGCACTTCAGCTTGGCCGCGTCCGACGCCATGCAAGTAGGCGGGAACATCAATATCCGGCGTTGGGTGCGGGGCGGTCTGGCAGAGAATGTCGACGTGCGCCGGCATTAGCACGGGTGCATCGGGATGGGGTGCCAGCATCCCGTCGCGCACACCCGGTTCAAGATTGCGAAAGTTCTCGCCCAATGAATTGATCGCAAAATTCACCGTTGCGGGGTCGGGCCCATTTTTGGCCGCCTCCTGAAGCCAATTCCACGTTTTGGTAATTCCTTTGCCGTAAATTGGGTCATCGTTATCTGCGGCAACGTCGGATTTTGCGGCCAGGATAAGGGCATTCGTCCCCCCCAGGTTCCCAAAGCGGTCTAGCCGGCCAAACCGCTGCAGCAATGCGTCAATGCTCGCGCACTGCGTCACGAGGAAATCAAAACCAAAATCCGCGCCCACTTCGAGGCATTGGGTGGTCACCAAGACAATCGGCTTGCCCGGTACATCGGGTGCGGAGGCGCGCAGAAAACGCGACCAGCGGCTTAGGAGTTCGTCGCGGTCAATTGGGCGCATGCGGCCAGTGAGCAGGACGACATCGCAGCTTGAAAATTCTTTTTCCACTTTTGCCAGGCCCGCTATTTCATGGGCCAAGCCGACCCGGTTTACCATGACAGCAGCCCGTTTGCAGCCGGTCTTGATCGCGCCAGCGACCGCGGAAAGCGCCCTTTCAGCAAACGCGTTGGTGCCGTTCTTCCCTATCAATTCCATCCGTGCCAGTTTGACCGCGGCGGACCTCTTGGTAAGTTCCGAATCGCTGAGCGCCGCATTCCGCTCTTGCTCATTCGGAAATTTCGCGAGTTCATTACCCGCGGCGTCTTCCAGTGGTGCCGTGGCGCTCATGACCACGAGTTTGAGCGGCATCGCGATACGGACTTTCCCGGATGACCATTTTTCACTATCCAGATAGTCGCGAACACTGGCGACTGTTTGCATAAATGGCCGGGCGCAATGAGCTTCATCCAAAATTATAAGGCTGTCATAGGCGGTCAACGCAGCATGGATCGGAGCCATCAGTGGTGATCCGCCATAGGAGCGAAATAACAGCCGCGAGCCAAGTTGATCCACAGTGGAGGTGATCACGGCGGCCTGGAGGGGATTTTCCGACCAGTGCTGTTGCGTGCGCGCGATGCCTCCTCGCAACCTTGAGACGGCGAGCGGGGATTCCCCACCGGAAACTTGACGTAAGCGGTCGGCGGTATCCTTCAAAATTCCGTTTGTGGCCTCAGCAAGTTTCCCGGCAAGCTTTGCAGCCCTGTCGAAGGCCTCGTCTACAACGATTCGCCGGTCTACCGCAAAAAATATCCGGCGCGGAGCGGTGCGCGATTGGGGAGATGTAACGGCCTGAAGGGCCAATGCAAAAACCGCGATATCTATGCAAGCGGTCTTTCCGCTGGCAGTGGGCAAATCAATAACCTGCGGCCAATCGGCACCGGCCGCAATCTTTTCCAGCAGCATGCGCTGCCAAGGGAACGGCCTGTAATCATGAACCGCTTCAAAGAATTCGGCAAACCTATCGGGCGTTAGTTCAGCCATTGTGTTCTCCCGCCAGCAACGGCTTGAACATGCCGTAACCACGGTAGCGCCCCGCTCCCAGCAACACCGGTCCGACGACGGGATCGGAAAATATCAGCCTGGCATGCAAATGCCGCCGCAGGCTGCCGTCCTTTCTAGCAAGGCGCGGGAACTCGAACGCGGCTGGCGCGCCATCGCCAACGAAACTTATGTGAGATATATCAATGTGTTTTGGTCCGGGCAATCCAACACGTGCACATGCGTTCGCCAGCATTTCCCTGAGTTTATTCTGATAGCCGTCAATATCTTTCTCCCTTGGGTGCTCGTCGAAAGATACCGGCGTTACCGACGACCATATCCTTGCCCCCCTGCGACCGCCGGTCCATACGGCAGTGCGCAGATTGCGAAGCGAAGGGAGCTCAGCCTCCGGCACCAATCTCCATTTTCCAATTCGCCCCAGGGTAAGCCCGCGTTCGGTGATGGTGGACATTGCTCGCCGGACCAGATTCCGCCCGGCTGCTGGAACATTTCCGGGGATCGCAATCGCTACGCCGAGAACATGCCCGTCCGCGTGCTCGCTGCCGACAAACGGAAGCGGAATGACGGCGCAATGCGCCTGGTCGCTGGGCGAGTTTTGTGGATCGGATTTATGGCCGCTTATGAATTCCGGGATCGGGCCGAGTGGCCCCGAAGCTTTTAACATCGCCCGCCGCAAGCCAGCGACAAGGGCGGGTGAACTGGCGATGTCCATCCGCGAGCGGGTGCTTTCCAGAGGTTGGATGCCGAAAACAAGGAGCCGGTCGCTCCAGATGCTGCCGGCCAATTCGCCTTGGGCCGGACCGATTACGCGATAACCTGAAGTTATCTGGAAATCGGGGCGCACGGGCTGCGGCCGAACATTGCCGAAGTCATTGGCGAGTTTGTCCTTCGCCGATTTTTTCTCTTTCGCCGTCCCGTTCTGACGCAGCCTATCAAGCCGCATAAACTCCGCCATATCGTCTGACCTGTAAAGTCGCCGCAGTTCGGCCAGGCTGCCAGGCGTAATAATACGGAGCTGCGTCTCTGCGTCCTCATCGTCAGGCGTCCATCGGTCCCGGATCCCGCCGACCGGCGGGCTTTCGGCCATCCAGACACGCACCAGCGACGAAGAGTGGCCGATTCGAGTGACCTTCCCCGCGATATTGCGCAGAGACTGTAAGGTGGCCGCATCCGCATCCGCGTGCCGCCAGCGATAGTAAACGACCGGATCGTCGGGGCGAACGCGAGGAAACCCGCGGGGCTGCCGGGATCGCAAAATGACCGGCAACGTCTTATTTGAGTCAAGTCCATCGTTTACGGGCACGTAGTGGGTGACCGAAGAGCGCGGCTCCGCGTACGACGCGAAAATATCGGGCGGCGCGGCGATGGTTTCGATAAAGGTTAGGGCGACTTTGTCCGCTGGGTCTTCGCCTGATTCAAAATAGGCGGCGGCAAGCGCCATAAACAGGCGAGCAGGGTGCGGCGGCCATTCCGGCCGGTCGCGCGCGGATGGGTGGGTGGCGACATAATAGCCGGTCAGGAATTCGATCCCCAGACAAAGCATCATCAGTCCTCCGGTCCTTCGTCCGCATTTCCTTCACCTACTGATTCTTGGGATCGTCTTACAAGCTCGACCAACTTGGGGGAAGGCTCGAGTCTAATCTCATCCTCTTGCCAAGGTATCCCAGCGGCGTTGACGGCCTCAACAGCCGAACTAAGCAGCCCAACTGCGTCGGTTGGCGTCAATTCATACGCGGGCGCGGTTTCGCTAGCACCACCGACGATTTCCCAACGCGGCGTTTCAACCGGGACCAGCTGGCATCGCGACCTAATATCGCCGTCCGTTCGCGCAAGCGTCGCGGCACATATACCAAGCGCCGCCAGAGCCGTTCGCGCCGCGATATCACATTCCGCCGTGGCACCATCGTCCGAAATGGGAAACTCGAGCCGCCGCAACGCGGAGAGGGAAACCACTGTGGTCTGGAGCGCGTGGTCCATCGTAACGCCTCCCCCGAGAGGTATTTCGGCACCGCCTATAGTTTGCCATTTTGAGATATCGGGGGGAATATTTCCGTGGTTAATGGCCGAGGGTTTCCCCGCGGATTTGCCCGAACCAAAAAGGGCCGGCTTTTGCTTATCCTTTACTGCTTCCTCGGCGTTCAAAGTCCAGCCGCCATCGCCGGTCGAGTAAATCTTCGCCGCGTTGGACTGAATCCCGAGCGGGTCAATCCTGCTGCTGGTCCTTACACCGAATTCGACGTCAACTGCCACAATTTCAGACACAACGGCCCTCGGGAACCTTGGCCCAAGTCCGCCAGGTTTCTCCGGTGACCCCCAGGTGCCAAATAGAAGGGCCGTGGGGCAAAGTCTGAATAATTCGGTTGCGTTGTGTGCCCGCGCCGATCCCCATCGCCTGGCGTAGTCCGATTCGGCAAATGGTACATCTCGCCCATTCACCTTGACCACGCTATCTCTGAGAATAGCGTCAGCAATGCGGTGCGGAGCGTCGAGGCTGGTTATCCGAAAATTCCGGCCCACCTCTTGGAGGCCCCTGCCCGAGAAATCCACCGTGATGACCGGGATCTTAATGCGTCCGTCGCGCCACGCCTGCAGAAGAGCGGCTTCCATCCTGTTCGCCTGCGATTGCACTGAATCCAACAAAACGCATTTCACGCGACGGGAGGCCGAACCCGGCGAGCCAGCGCTTCCGTCGGCGATGAGCCTCGTCTCCACAGCGTAGACGCCACCGAGATAGGTCGGCGGAAACACCTTGTCGCCCCGGCCTCCCGCGGGCTGAAGACGCGAAACACATCTGATTGCGGAAGCTCCTTTCGTTGCCTCGCCAAGTATTTCGAGCGTTAGTTTTGCAGTCATTATAAATCTCCTAATTTTAAGACTATACTATTACCCACCGGGCGGCTTATGCCCCGTGAGCTTCTCGAAGATGTCCTTAAATTCGGTCATCACAAAACCCGATCAACCAACTTATACAGCCACGTGCGAAATGAAAGCGGCTCGATGACGCCGCTTCCGCGTGCCGCAAAGTATGCGCCGCAACAGGCTTCAAGGCAAATCTGTTTTTCAAAAATTCTTTCTCAGCGACATACGTATGTCAGTGATCGACCCGCCAGGGCCAACCTTAGTCTCTTTGGGGAACCCCGTTGTCCTGCATACGGCAACCCGCCCGCCACATCTGCAAGGGTTTGAATGGAATGCCGCCCAGGCTGGCATCATGTTCCGCTAGCCCTGAAATGAGCTTCAATTTCCTCCAGAGTTTTGTTTCTGGTTTCCGGCAGAAAAAAGGCCGCTGTCACAAAATAAATAACCGTACATCCGGCAAACAGCAGAAACATGGGGCCATAGCCATACGCGCCGACCAAGGGCAGGAAAAAGGCTGCAATGGCGGTTGATACAATCTGATTAATAAGCAGCGCAATGCTCATTCCGTTGGAACGAATCCGTGTCGGCATCAATTCGGACAGCGCCAGCCACACGCACACGCCCGGTCCGACGGCATAAAAGGCGACGAACACAAACAGACAGACTGCGATAAGCCAGCCGTTGCCCGCCGCTGGGACAGGCGATATCCAGGCATGGTCAATCTTGAGCGGCGCACGGCGGGCGGCGGATAAGGAGACAAAAGGATTTGTAAAAAAGGCTATGACCCCATTGGCGGGCACGCAACCGGCACGTGACAGACGGATGGGGGTATCTGTGGCGCTGTCCGAGCGATTCACCGGAGTTGTCGCATGGAACCCGCCATACGAATAATTGATGATCAGTGTGAAAGCCCGCCCCGCGGCCAATGCCCGGTCGTCCGCAGGTGCGGCATTGGCGATAAGCCGACGGGCCAGGGCCGGGGTGAACCGCAGGCTCATCGCCTGATTGCGGGAAATGCTAGCCTGCAAAGCGGTTCGCACATCAAGCTTTCCGCTTTCAGAATGGATAAAAAGCAGTCCTGTCAGAAGAAGCGACACAATAATGCCGGCGCTGCCGAAGCACAGGAGTTTCTTGCGTCCGATTCGGTCCACGCCCAGCACACCGATGATGGTTGCCAGAAAGTTCACCCCCGTAAACAGCACATATCCCCAATGGGCCTGCACATCGTTCAGGCCGGCCTGCGCCAGAATGTTTGTGTTGTATCCGATAATCGAATTGATGCCGGTGGCCTGATTGCACGCCAGAATAATACATGCCAGAAGAAATGGAATAATGTACCTGCGATGCAGAAGCGATTCAGACCGGCCGCGGCGAGCGCGTGACCCGGCGGATGCGACGGTTTCGGCCGCCTGCCGCATTTCGGCAAGTTCAATATCCGCCGATTGCGCCGTTCGCGACCGCAGGAGCGCGCTGCGGGCTTCAACCAGGCGGCCACGGCGAAAAAGCCAGCGCGGTGATTCGGTAAGAAACAGGCTGCCGAATACAAACAGCAGGCTTGGCGGCAGCGTGGCCCAGAATATGCCGCGCCAGGCGGCATTTTTAAATGCGAAAAGAGTCGCTGCCGGGTCATGTCCGCTAACCGCCGCCACGCGGATGCTGAAAAACATGCCGATTAAAGCCGCCGCCACCAGGCCAAATGTCAGCATCAGTTGGAATAGGGCGGTTCCGCGCCCGCGCTGCCGCGGTCCGAGGCATTCGGCCAGATACAGCGGTATCACCACGCCTATATAGCCGGCACTCATTCCCTGCAGCAGTCGGCCGAAAATAAGCGGGGCGTAGCCCTGGGAAAGGGCAATAATCGGAATGCTTATCGCAAAAAGCGAGCCGCTTATGATCATAAGCCTTTTACGCCCCATCCAATCAGCCAGCATGCCGGCGAACATTGTTGAAATAACACTGCCCAGCAGGACCGCCGCAACCACCATGGAAAGCTGGGCCGCGCTTAATCCGGAAGTTTCCTGCAAATAAGGAAGAGCGCCGGCAATGATGCCGACGTCAATGCCATACAACAATCCGCCCAGACCAGCGATAAAAAGAAGAAACCGATTGTATCTTCGGAGGGATTGGTCGTGCCGCGAAAACAGTTCCATCAGGGATTTCCTTAATCTCGGGCATTTGCGCGTGAAGGGCGGTCCGTACGGCGCACGGATTATTTGCCGATACAATAACAGGAAGTTCGCATTTTGGCGTTCCAATCTGGCGGGTGCCATGACACGGGGTCATTATCATAACCCCGGGAAGAACCGTGAAGGCTACGGCCGCGCCGCATTACGGGAAAAGGGTGACAGGGGCACGCATGGCAAACCGACGACTTTCAACCAGAACCTGACAAAACGAGTCAACCGGATTGCAAAGCCGGTGCGGCCATCCGGGAACGCTGAAAACAAACGCCAAATACAAACGCCAAAAACAAAATCCGGACGAATCCCCTTCCGGCCACTATAATAAAAGCGGTTTTAGAAACAGGTGCAACGGTACAATGAACACCATGAACACAGATACGCCGAAATCGACAGACAATCAGCATCCTCGCGTGGTCAACTGGGTGGCCGTGGGGGCGGGCATTTGCCTGCTTGGCGAAATTCTGATTATGTCCCGGTACAAGCCAAGTCTTACCGAGCCGCCACCGATTTCCGTGCTGCTGCTTTCGCTGTCGACCCTGTTTTTAGGTGCCGGGTCACTGCTGTACCGTCTGGACAAGCGCCAATACTGGTTCACCGGTCGCGCGCTGGGCGTGGTTTCCATGCTGTTTGGCATGATCATCTTTTCGGTGCAGTCTTTGGGGCTGCATAAAGACCGGGAAGTTCTGCTGGAAAAACAATTGAAAGTTGTGGCGGCCGCGTGTGTCACCTATGCCCGGTCGCACCATGGCCATTATCCGCCGAACCTGGCGGCGCTGCTGGAGACCAATCTGATCAAGCCGGCTTACCTGAGCGATCCGACGAATGTTCGCGAACCGCTGACGCTGCCATCGGACTGGCGCACAATCAAGCCAAAAATACTGATTCACGCGATTAACGCCAACAGCGATTTTCGGTACGTCGGCAACGACCTTCAACTGCCGAAAAATTTGAAATCCGGCACGCCGCCGCCAGCCGCTTTTGGCCGCATTATTATTCTGTATTCCAACGAACAGCAGGCCAGCACGGCCGGGGAACTGGCGTTCGCCGATGGCCATATTGCGTATGTTCAGCTTGGCCAGATGCCGCAAACACTTTACGCCAGCAACCAGGCCCGCAAAAAACTGGGGCTGCCACCCATGACATTCAGTGCCGGAATTGCGAAGCCCGCCGCGGCGACGGCAAAGTAACCTCCGCGTCGCAAACCGGCAGCTTCACGCATTTCGGCCCAAGACCCGGCCATACAGCCAGCGTCGCGCGTTGGCGCGATACATTTTTTCCAGAACTTCCACAGGCAAGTCCAGGCCGACCAGACGCGGCTTTCCGTTGGCGGCATCCGGGTCTTCAATGGGCGACAGACCATTGAAATCAGATTCCCAGAGTTTCTGATGCGCCCAATAGCGACTGGCATAGTGGTCGTGATTGTATTTTTCGCCGACGACCAGGTCGCTTCCGAACAAGATGCGGTCCTGATTCCTGATAAAAAAGTCCCGCACCCGTCCTGGCGATTGTTCGGCAACGGCACGGACAATCCATTTGGTGGCGCTGGAGTCGACTATGTAGTGCGGAAAGCGATCCAGTCGCACTTGCAGTGCATCGAGATCTTCCAGACTGCCACCCATGTGGGCGCCCATATGAATGCGGTCCGGGTATTTTTCCAGCAGACGTTCCAGCATGGCAAACTGTTCAGGAAAGCCGCGGTGCCCTTCCGACGGTTTGTATTTGCGGTCTTCGCCGAACCAGGCGCGCGGGTCGCCCACGTGGCTCATAAAATGATAGCCCAGGTCATACGCATGATGGATGACGCGTTGAATCGCCGGACTGTCCAGGTCCATACCCATGCGTTTCTGCGTTCCCGGCGCCATATGAAATTTAATCAGGCGGGATCCACGCTGATAAAATTCGTCCAGGCGGCGAATCCATTCGGCGATAAAATCGTCGCCAGGACCAAGATTCTGCCATTTGGGAATCGCGATAAACTGGAATCGGCCGGGAAATGCCTGCTGCAATGCATCCACATCTTCCAGCGGGGCCATCGTCCAGATTTCCCCTATGCTGTATTCATCCGCCACACGCAGATATTCCCGCGTCAGCGCCACGTCCCGTGTATGGGTATGAACATCCACAATCGGCCCGGCGATTTTTCGCGGTGGTATGTGGCTGTAATCCACACCAGTTAAATTGTAAGGAGGAATTTCCGTCGCCGGCGGTGTTGCGGTAGGGGAGCTGTCAGCCATGGGTAATAAAACCTCCAAATTAAAGCCACGCTATTTTAGGCACACAGTATCACCGGCGGCCAATGGCTTTTGCCGGGTGTATTATTTTAGCCGGGATTGGTCGAGTTGTATTTTGTGCGCCCCACAGCGCGGTTTGGAACTTTTCAGGCTTGCGGGCCGACGGCGCGGCCCGTCCACAAAGTGCGCGCCGATCAGACGGTTTCAACCATCCGATACGACGTGTGGTCAGGCGAACTGACGTGGTTATCGCCCATGCATTCACGGCGGGGGAACAAAGTTGCATTTTGTGTCCGCTATGACGATTCGCGGACCGGGTTAAGCCATCCGGGCACGGCTTAAACAACGCGCCGGTACGGGTGGAGTAAAACCTCCGCGAATTCGGCGCGACGGCATCTGCGACGAATATCGGCGATTTTATTGCGAAATCAAACTGGTAAACCCATGGAACAGCCATTCATTGAAGCTGGTCTGATATCCGTTATGGAAAAACCAGATAGCCGACGCCCAGTCCGCCGTTGCGGACCACAAGCACCTGCACACGGCCGGTCTTGGGCAGATGCGGGAGCAGAATGCCCAGGTCGTGAAGCGTGCGAATGGGATACGGTCCAAGTTTTACCAGCACATCTTGCGGCTTAAGGCCGGCCAGGGCGCCAATTGAACCAGCTTTTACCGCCTTGATAAAAATGCCCGATTGCACTTTAAAATGATATTTTCCCGCCATCAGCGGAGTCATTTGTTCAATGGTAATGCCCAATTTTTTCCGAGCATCAATCACCACCGGTGAAGGCGGAACGGCCAGGATCGGATAGGAAAGCATTTTGCCGTTTACCAGGAGAACCTTCACGGATTTCTGGCCCGGTGCGGTGGCCAGCAGCGCGGCACATGCACCGATAAGCGTATGAATCCGGCGGCCATCAATGGAACGTATGGTGGAATCCGGTATGCCGGAAATCTGAACTTTTTCCTGAATGTCCGCGGGCTGGCGCAGGGTGCGCTGGTCAACAAAATTAATGGGGATATTCAGTCCGCGCGCCATCGCGGGGTTGAGCAGTTCCGGCAGGAGCGAAGCCAAACGGTCTACGCCGATGGCAAAGCCGATATTCTGCGCGTTGCCGCGAATGGCCGTATTAATGCCTACCACCTGTCCGTATACATTCAGCAGGGGGCCGCCGGAATTGCCCGGATTAATGGCGGCATCGGTCTGAATAAGATTTTTCAGCGGCACCGGATTTTTCGGTTCATGAATTTCCCGGTGCAGGGCTGAGACAATGCCCGAACTGACGCTTTGGCTGAAGCCGAACGGATTTCCAACCGCGATGCACGGCTCGCCGATCATCAAGTCCGCGGAACTTCCAAGAGGAATGGTCGGAAACGTTTTCTTGCGGTCAATTTTCAGAATGGCCAGGTCCGCCTGCGGGTCGCTGCCGACAACATGCGCCTTGTATGATTTGCCATTCGAAAGTGTTACAGAAATGGCCCGCGCCTGATCCACCACATGGTTGTTGGTAACAACATATCCTTCTTTTTGAATGATGAATCCGCTTCCCAGAAAGTCAGCGGGCATCTGCACAAACGGGCCGCCGGCCACGGGGCCCCAGAACACGCCGCCGAAGGGGTTAATCTGTCTTGTGATCAGGCGTTTGGCGGTGATGGACACAATGGCCGGGCTGCAATGGCGCACCACCTGCACCGTGACCGTATCGCGCAGATTATGCGTATCCACGCGCGGTTGCCAAGGTCCGGCCGCAGCCGCGCGGCGCGAGCCGGAAACAATGCATAAGGAGATGATCGCAAGACCGGCCAGGGCACGGCCCGCCGACCTGCGAAGAATCGTTTTTGCCAGCATCGGAAAAAAAGCCATAGTCAAAACTCCATTTCAAAAATCCCGCCCGGCGGCTACGCGGGTCACGGTGATGGTTATACGTCTGGACCATGCAATCCGGCGGAAAATTTTATCCTATCGGCCGGGCGACCGTCTGGTTTTCTTTCTGCCGGCGGGTGCCGAACGGTCCGGGGTCGGCTTGCGGGCGGTGCGGTGATGGCTGCGCACCAGCAGGCGGATCGGAACTTCCGAAAGACTGGTCCGCTGCCGCAATTGGCGGACAAAATACCGGCGATATTCTTCTGTTACCAGATCGGGCTGATTGACGCTTAACACAATGGTGGGCGGGTTGACCGCAATTTGTGTGGCGTAATAAACTTTCACCGGCCGAGATGTGCGGCTGCTGGGGCCGCGCTGCTGAACAATGTCCTGCACCGCCTGATTCAACTGGCCGGTGCTAAGGCGGGTGGCGGCCTGCCGATGGAGGGAAAATGCCAGCCGCAGCGTTTCGCGGACGTGCTGGTTGTCTTTGGCACTGATGCATGCGACCGGAGCGAATTCCAACTGCGGAAACATCTTTCCGACATAATCAGCAAACTGGGCCGAAGTGGCCCGCTCGCCCACGAGGTCCCATTTATTGATGGCCAGAATAGTGGGTTTGAACTGTTCCTGAATGTAGGCCGCCAGTTTCTGGTCCACATCGCCGGTTTCCAGGGCGGCGTCCAGCATCAATATCACCAGGTCCGCCCGCCGGATGGACCGCTGCGCACGGTGGTAACTGTAAAATTCAAGATCATTGCTGGTCATTTTCGACCGCTTGCGAACACCCGCGGTATCAATGACGACCAGGCGGCGGCCGTCGAAGTCAATATGCACGTCCACACTGTCGCGCGTGGTCCCGGCCACTTCCGAAACAATTACCCGCGGCTGGCCCGCCCAGGCGTTGATCAGCGTGCTTTTTCCGGCGTTCCGCTTGCCCACGACGGCAATTTTTAATTCCGGTTCTTCCACGGAATCCGCCATTTCATCCGCCAGATTGGCCGTAATGCGGGACAGCAGGTCATCGCGTCCACGGTTTTCCCGGCACGAAATCACCACCGGCTCGCCAAAACCCAGCGAAAAGAAATCCGCACTGTTGACGGCCATTGCGGCGGAATCCACCTTATTTGCGACCAGCATGACCGGTTTGGAAAAGCCGCGCAAAAGTGTGGCAACGGTTTTGTCCAGAGAAACCAGCCCGTTGCGGGCGTCCACCACAAACAGAATCAGACTTGCCTCTTCAATGGCCTGACGAATCTGTTCACGCACCTGCTCGGTCAGGTTGTCGGGGTCATCTATGCCGTAGCCGCCGGTATCAATAAGTTCAAAAAAGCGGCCTTCATGTTCCACAATCGCGCCGATGCGATCTCGAGTGACTCCCGCGGTGGGATCCACAATGGAAATAAGCCGGCGCGCCAGGAAATTCAACAGGCTGGACTTGCCCACATTGGGCCTGCCGATAATGGCCACACTTGGAAGTTTCATAAACCATCGCCTTTTTCTGCCCTGTCGCGGCCTGCCGCCGGGGCTTTAAGGGAAAACAGGGGTGTGAAAGCTTCAGCCATCGCACCGCGTGGGGTCAGCCGTTTTTACCACAGCACTGCTTGAATTTTTTTCCGCTGCCGCACGGGCACGGATCATTCCGGCCCACTTTGGGTCCGGGGTTTACAATCGGCACGGTTGGCTGAATCGCGTCCGGGTCTTCGTCGGGATCAGGAAGAGCGGCCGACGATTGCCCGGCCTGTTGAATCGCGGCGGCGTCAACCCCGTAAGATTCCGGGACTTCAAACGATTCCTGCTGGTCGGCATAGACATCGCGCATCTCGTCGGATGAGGCGACTTTCACGCGGAAAATAATCTCGGTCACTTTGTCGCGCAGTACCCGCAGGAATTCTTCAAAAAGTCGGGAACCCTCGCGTTTGTATTCAATGACCGGGTCACGCTGGGCAATGCCGCGAAGGCCGATGGAATCGCGCAACTGGTCCATCGCATAAAGATGGTCTTTCCAGGCGACATCGTAAATCTGCAGCAGCACCGTCCGTTCCAGTTCGGTAAGCTCCCGCCGCATGAAGGCGTGGGCGAGTTCGGTAATCCGTTCAATGCGGTCCGCGGTGGATTCGCCTTCAAATTCATCGGGGGGAGCCTGCGTCACAAAGCGGGTGGAAACCCAGGCGGCCAGCGCGGCGGATTCCGGGAATTTTTCCACCGCTTCCTTCACCTGCGAGTCTATGCCGGCATTTGCCGCCGCCGATATTTCCAGCAGCGCGGTTCGCAGTTTTTCCGGAGCCATGGCGCGAATCTCATCGCCGGTAAGCGTCGCGCCATACTTGGCCTTCAGCCATACGGCCAACTGTTCGGAGGCGTAAATATTCGCCGTGCCGCCGGCGCCGTTGGTGGCTTCCAGGGCATAGTCAATCGGGTATTCAATTTCGCGCCTGTGGTAGGCGGCCTGGGCCTGCCGCAAAATAATATCGACAGCCTGGTCAGTGGTTTTTCCAACCAGATCATCGGCCGCAATTGACAGATCAAATTTATCCGACGCCCACTGCGCCAACTGCTGCTGGGCATAATTGGGAACCAGATAGCGGGCGATCGGGCTGCAATCCTTGTGGTCAATCTGGTCCAGAGCCTTCTGCACGAGAGTTTCGGCAATATGTTCACGGTCCAGAGTTTTTAACTGACCGGGGCTGACCTGCACATGAAACTGATTTGCCGCCCAGGCCGAAAGGCCGGCATAATCCCAGTCCAGCGGGTCGGCGTCCGGGTCCATGAATTCAGAAAGCGAGGTATGAATATTGGTACGCGCTTCTTCACGGGCCTTGTCACGGATGGTCATTTCCAGCACGGCAAGTTCCGTATCCCGCAGGTCGCCGGGGTCGATCGCTGTACTGAATTCGCTGCGCACCCATTCGCTGACGCAGGTTGGCGTATAGTCGCGTGCCAGGTAATGATCCACTGAATCGCGCACGGCGTCTTCAATGGTATCAAAAATGATTTCGCGAAGGTTGCGGCCTTCCAGAATGTTCTGGCGGGTTTTGTAAAAGTAGCTGCGCTGGTGCTCGCGCACTTCATCATATTCCAGCAGATTTTTACGAATGCCGAAGTTGCGTTCTTCCACCTTTTTCTGGGCGCGTTCAACCGCACGGGACACAAATCGGTGTTCAATGGCTTCATCCTCTTTCATGCCCAGGCGCTGAATGGCCTTAAGCATGAAATCGCCAGCGAACATTTTCATAAGGTCATCTTCCAGACTCAGGAAAAACCGCGACGCCCCGGGGTCGCCCTGCCGGCCGGAACGGCCGCGAAGCTGGTTGTCAATACGCCGCGCCTCGTGGCGTTCGGTCCCCAGAACAAACAGTCCGCCGGCATCAGTCACGCCTTCGCCCAGTGAAATATCCGTGCCGCGGCCGGCCATATTGGTGGCAATGGTGACGGCACCCGCCGGAGCACCGGTTTTGTCCACGGTCTTTCGCCCGGCCTTGGCGACAATGTCGGCCTCGCGTTCGTGGTTCTTGGCGTTCAGAACTTCGTGTTCAATCCCACAGCGCTGGCGAAGCATGCGCGAAAGGCGTTCAGATTTTTCCACACTGGTGGTGCCCACCAGCACGGGCTGGCCGGATTCGGAACGGGCCTTGATTTCTTCGACAATCGCATTCCATTTGGCATTTTCCGTCAGGAAAATAAGGTCGTCGGAGTCTACCCGCACGATGGGCCGGTTGGTGGGAATGCAGACCACTTCCAGTTTGTAAATTTTGGCAAATTCCTCGGCTTCGGTCATGGCCGTTCCGGTCATGCCGCCCATCCGTTTATAAAGCTTGTAAAAATTCTGAAGCGTAATGGTGGCCATGGTCTGGGTTTCGGGTTTCACCCGTACGCGTTCCTTGGCCTCCACGGATTGATGAAGCCCGTCTGACCATTGTCGGCCGACCATCAGGCGGCCGGTGAATTCATCGACGATAATAATCTCGCCGTTCTGCACGACGTAGTCTTTGTCTTTTTCGTAGACGACGTGGGCGCGCAGGCTTTGTTCAAGCAAATGGGGCCAGTCCATATTGCTGCCGATATAAAATGATCCGACGCCGGCATGTTCCTGGGCCTTTTGAATGCCTTCGTGGGTTAAATGCACCGATTTGCGATCCAGTTCCACTTCATAAAGCTGCACCTGCCCGGCAAGCTGCCTTTCGGCCTCGGTCAGGTCCAGGCGGGCCTGATCCACCACGGCGGAAAGCTCGGCGGCTTTGGCGGCATCGGCGCGCGCGTTTCGCAGGTCCGCTTCGGTTCCCTTGATCTTTATCTTCAGTTGTTCCACCCGCTGATGAGCCTGTTCCCATGGTTTCTGGGCCAGAATGAGCTTGCGGGAAACTTCGTCCGCCATGCGGTAGCGCGGACTGTCATCGTGGGCCGGACCGCTGATGATCAGCGGGGTGCGGGCTTCATCAATTAAAATGCTGTCCACTTCGTCGATAATGGCAAAATCCAGTGGTCCCTGCACCTGCTCATCCAGCGTCTGCTTCATGTTGTCGCGCAGGTAATCAAAACCAAATTCACTGCTAGTGCCGTAGGTCACGGTGCATTGATAGGCCAGCTTCCGCGGTTCGTTGTCCATGTGCGATTGAATGAATCCGACAGACATTCCCAGGGCGTAGAACGCCGGTGCCACCCACGCCGCATCGCGCCGCACAAGATAATCATTGACAGTCACGACATGGCAATGGGCACCGGTAAGCCCCATTAAAAAGCAGGCCAGCGGCGCGACAAAGGTCTTGCCTTCGCCCGTGGCCATTTCCGCAATTTTTCCCTCGTAAAGGACCATGCCGCCGATCAACTGAACATCGAACGGCCGGGCGCGGTAAGGCGGACGGTCCTGCGGAACACTATCGCGAATGGCCTGATACAATTCCGGCTGCACTTCCACAAACCGCCAGTCGTGCTCTTTCTGACAGACGGCCCGCGCGGCCTCATACATTGCCTGGCCCTGAGGGGAAAGAATTGCAGGGTCAAATTTTCGGGCCGGGTCCAGGGCGTTGCGTAAACCGATGTGCCGATCCATGGCTTCTCGCATCAGGGCGAAGGCCTCGGGTAGAACGGTCTGATCGCTTGCACCGCCCGCCAGTTGTTGCCGCAGTTCATCTACGCGGGCGCGCATCTGGGCGTCGGTAAGTTTACGAATTGCCGGCTCCAGAGCGTTAACTTCCAGCACACGCCTGCGATAGACCTTCATGAGTCTTTCATTTCGGGACCCGAATACCGCCGCCAGCGTTTTGTTAAAAAGATGCGCAACCATGACAACTCCGATTTTTTTTCGGCCGGCCGATTTTCAATGCGGAAGCCCGGCGACCTGTTGTGTTTATATATCCCTGATTAAGAATCCCGCGATTGCGGGCTTGACCCATACGATCTGATTTTCAGGTCGATTTTGGCGGAGCAAGTTGACTGCGGCTGCGGATAAACGTTGTGGTGCGAAAAATTATAGGCTGGGCGGAGATTAACTGTGACGTCGCCTGGCGGCAGGCGAATGCATCCCGATTGGATGGAAATTTTACGCAGTACTGGGCGAATTTGGAAAAGCCGGTGCCATGCCATGGCCATGGAGCGGCCACCAGACCCATTGCGAACAAAACTGAAGCCTGCCGGTGATTCAATATTGTTGGCAAATCAGCCGCGGTGCGGCCGTAATAATATGATGTGCACCGGACCAACGGCGACTGGGCCGCCAGACGGCCGTTGCCCGACTGGATCAAAAACTGCCGATACACCCAGGCGACCTGGGAAAAATGACGGGTCAGGTGCGAACCGGCCGGGGGCATTACACCGGCTATACGACCGAATTTAGCGCTGGCGTTCAGGCAACTGCCGTCGGCAGCGGGCAGGCCGATAGTCTGCATGGTCAGCAGGGCGAAAAGGCAGGAAAACGCGGTCAGGACCGCATGCTGGCAGGCAAGACCGTCTTTGTGGGATATCGACAATCTAATTGGCTTGTTGTTCACTGATTTCCCGTTAACCCTTACCATTTTTATGAATCATTCCCAATTGGCACTTGACCAATATGGCCATGACTGTCCGCAGTTGTGTCGCTGGCCGCCCAGGGAAAAGCCGTGCTTTCCACCGGTTTGCGGTTAAAACCAACGGCCCGCATACTCACAACCATTATATTGTAGCATATCCTTAAGCCAGTGGAATAGGGGCGGGAGATGGCAATTTCCATTGGAAATTCGCAAGATGAGGCGGTAATCCGGAATTCTGATCGGATGCGTCGTTGATAATCATCAGAAGCCCGCATCGGGCCAGGGGCAATTGCACGGGCGAGCGGAAAAGAGCCCGCGCCGGATGCTGGACCTGGAATCTCGGAATGAAGGCTGACGCGAAAGCGCACTCGCGGCTGGGGCTTAAAAGGCGGTCGCCTGAACCGGGATTGCCCGGAACCAGCACGACAGGCAGGAAAGTTTGCCAGCAATAAGCCGTCAGCTACGCGCTCGATTTCCGGTAGTAGCGCCAGGTACCTGCTTAAAACACCGCTTACCTGAGTCCACCTGCGGTTGCCGCCAGCCCTGATATAGAGGCAAAACCGGATAGCTTGTGTTCCCTTAATTCAGCGCCTATATTCTGGGGCATAGAACTGGCTGTTGGAATCGAGGATCGATGAGCTGGCCGGAGCAACGAACCGGTCATGGGTAATGCCAAGGAGATCGCATGACCGCAACGGAAGTGGACATATCGCGGCAGGCGGCGCAGTTGGCCAATCGATTGCGCGCCATTCAGGTGGACCTTGCCGACCAGTCCGCCGAATCCCGGCAGGAATTCCTATCCGATGAAATTAAGCGCGTGCTGACTGGGATTCAGCCAACGCAAAGGCCAGAGTTTTTAGCAGCCCTTGCTGAGCATTTCCCCTCCTGGGATGACAACGTTGTGGCCCGGCAGCGCGTGGATGCCTCGGGTCGCAGTCAGGCCGTGGTCGGATCAAAAACCGACCAGATGGAATTGCAGGATCCGGCATTTCTGGTAAAGCGCCTCTGCGAACTGGCCCCCAAACTGCCGCAGGCCCAGAAAGAGGCCCTGATCGCCCGTCTGGCGGAAGCCGGACTCGCTGGCGTGTCCGGCCCGGCATGGCCAGCCGAACCGCTGGCGAAACTTTCGGGCCGGCTGCAGCTTGATGAGGGACTTGAACCCCATCCCGGGCATTCGCTGGAACTTATACAGATGCTTGCCGAGTTGGCGATGAGTCTGGAACAGATTGCCTGGAACATGTGGAAAACCATTGTTCCGGCATCGCAACTCAAGCGCGGTGCGGCATTGCAGCGTCTGATGAGCCGCTTTTTGGCCGATGACCCGGATGTGCCGCGTGGCCAGGTTGCCGGCGAGCTGGAGCGGTTGCGTAAAATCAACGCTGCGCTGCTTTCGGCGGTCGGACAGACTGGCCGGCAATTCGCACACCAATATGCGGCCAAACTCGCGCCGGCGGAAATAGAGGCGGCGGTGCGAAGCGGTCCGAAAAAGATGTTTGCGGCTATCGAAGTGTCGTGCTGGAAACGGTATTGCGAACTGGCGGTGGAGAATCTGGATGAGGCTTCCATTGACCACGACATCCGGGAAATTGTCCGGGAATTCGTGGAAAGTGTGATCTGACCGCCGCAGGTTGTAAAAAAAAGGGATTTCATGGATTCCATTCATTTCAATGAAGGGCTGTTTCTTCAGCAGCATCATTTACAGATTCTGCAGCGCAATATATTTTCTCGGCTGGAAGGATTGCGATCTCTGACGTTTTCCTTCGGCTATGGATTAATTGAGGCGCAACTTTCCGCGGAATCCTTGAAAAATCAGATTGTGCGGTTCGACCGCCTTGCGGCGATCATGCCCAGCGGGCTGGAAGTTCGGTGTCCGGAAATTGCGGATATTCCGGCCATCAGCATTAAGCAGGCGATGGAATCGCGGGCGGGTACCTTGACCGTTTTTCTGGCCGTTCCGCTCTGGAATCCGGACCGAGCCAATGCAGTTTCCGGTACCGGTCCGGATGACTGGATGGTGAAAAGCCTTTACCGCACAGCCGAAATTCAGCGTCCAGATGAAAACACCGGTCAGAATTCGCGGCCGATAGGAGTGCGGCGCATCAATGCCCGCTTTCTGCTGGAAGGCGAGGACACGACGGATATGGAAGTGTTGCCGGTGCTGCGCGTGGTGCGCGGCGTTGGTGAGGAAGTCGGCAGCGTGCGGCAGGATACGGGCTTCATTCCGCCCTGCCTGGTTGTGCGCGGGTCGCCGGTGCTGCGGGACCTGCTGCGGGAATTCGCCAATCAATTGGAGGCCAGCCGCACGGAACTGGCTTTGCAGGTAACGCGCGGCGGCTTCAGTGTGGACACCATGCGCGGGGCGCAATTTGAACAATGTCTGCGGCTGCGGACCCTAAGCCGGGCCAGCGCGCGGCTGTCAATAATCCTGCGGCAGGCGAATCTGGCCCCGTTTGATGTGTACGTGGAACTGCGTGAATTGCTGGCGGAACTTGGCTCCATGTATCCGGACAAAGATGGCCAGCTTGCCCCCGCCGAATATGACCATGACCGTCCATCCGTCGCCTTCGCGGACCTGACCGATAAAATCCGCGGCCTGCTGCGCGGCGCGGTGACGGCGCGATTCTTGAAAGTGGATTTCAAAAGCGACGCCACCATGTTTCTGGCAGCGCTTTCTGAAGAACATTTCACACAGCCCAACGAATATTTCATTGGCTTGCGCACGCGCGAAGACCCGTTGGCGCTGGCCAAGCTGGTCGAAAACCAGGACCAATTCCAGGTCGCCGCGCCCACCATGGTGGGGAAGCGCATCTTCGGGCTCAAATTACAGGAAGAACGGTATCCACCTGTGGAATTGCCTGCCCAGGCCGGGTTGCGGTATTTCCGGGTTCTGCGGGCTGAAAGCCAGCGCATGTGGGACCGGATTAAGGATGAAAAGGCCATCGGCGTTCGTTGGCTGGGTATGGAAAACAGCGACTTTGCGATTACGCTATATATGACCGTTCCAAGCTAGGTTTGTGATCCCCATGGAATCAGCGATTGAACAGGCAGGCTGAACGTGATGACTCTTGCGGAATTAACCGAACCGTTTTTTCAGTACATTTGCCGGCTAAACCGCTCGGCGCGCGGCGGAGGTCAGTTGGACGCCGAGCCGGTGCGCGCGGAAATGAAGGCATTGCTCGCGGAAATGAAGGGAAAAGCCGCCGGAACACCGGAATTGGCCTCCCAATATGACAAAGTTGAATTGGCCCTCATATTCTTTGCGGATTTCACCGCCAAAGAAGGAGGTTACAATATTTCCAAAAAATGGAAAGAAATCGCCTTTGACCGCAATGAACTCGGCGGAGATGAAAAATTCTTCGACCTGCTGGAGGAAACGTTAAAAGACCCCAGCCCGGCGGCAACCGATCGGCTGGGCGTTTTTTACACCTGTTTGGGACTGGGTTTTACCGGCTGGTATGCCGGGCAGCCCGAATATCTGCGGAAAAAAATGCGGGAAATTCGCGCCCGGCTGGATGGCGGCGCGCGCGATGCGGACTTGCGGAAGATTTGCCCGGAGAGCTATGAACATGTCAACACCGCCGACCTGATTGAGCCGCCGGGTGTTAAACTATTTGGAATCGCCGTGGTGCTGGCGGTTTGCATCCTGACACTTCTGATCGCAAATTTTTATTTGTTTCATCGAAGTGTGGGGCAGTTGAATCAGGCGTTGGACCTGATTCTGCGTAAATAGGACACCTTTTTGCGGCGGTCGTAAATTCCGCCATGGAACACAGAACCTGAACTTTTTGATGCTGCGGGTAACATTGCTATGAACTTCCTTTCAATTTTCGGAAATCTATCGCCAAACGCCAAACTGGGGGCAACCGCGGGCGGAACCGCCGGAGTGATGACCGCCCTGGCGCTGGCCATCAGCGGGCACTGGCAATTGTTGATCCTGCTGGTGCTGCTGGTGGTGATGGCGACGGTGGCCTTTATTATTTTTCGCCTGGCGCTGGGCTGGTGGAAGAAGCGAAAATCCCGGCCGATGGAAAAGAGTCTGGCGGGCAACACAAGTTCCGCGCCCCAGCAGGTAAGCGGGGCCAAAAAACTGGCCGATCTGGATTCCCTGAGGCGCGTGTTTTCCACTGGGGTTGAAAAGTTCCGATCAGCAGGTAAAGACCTTTACAGTCTTCCGTGGTACGTTCTGGTTGGCCAGCCCGGTTCGGGCAAGACCGAAGCGATTCGGCACTCGGCCATCGGCTTTCCGCCCGGTCTTCAGGATCAGCTTCAGGGGGCGGGCGGCACCATTAACATGAACTGGTGGTTTACAAATCATGCGATCATACTGGACACCGCCGGCCGACTGATGTTTGAAGAAGTCGCCCCCGGTTCCACCAGCGAATGGCAGGAATTTCTTAAACTGCTGCGGCAACATCGGCCCAATTGTCCGATCAACGGCATGCTGCTGGTAATACCCGCGGACAGTCTGCTGAAAGACTCCACCGAGGTCATCGCCCGGAATGCCGGCAAAATTGCCCAGCAACTGGACAACATTCAGCGTTCGCTGGGAGTGCGGTTCCCGGTGTTTATTTTCATAACCAAATCTGACTATCTGCCCGGTTTCAGTCAGTTTTTCGACGACCTTACCGATCCGCAACTGCAACACCAGATTATGGGATGGTCTAATCCGGCACCGCTGGATGATCCGTTTAATGTTGATGCTGTGGAAACCCACCTGCGGGAGGTTCGCAACCGGCTTGCGGAAAGGCGTCAACGGCTGCTGGCGGACCCCGTGAATACTGAAGATCCAGGTGGCCATCGGCTGGATCAGGTGGATTCGCTGTTCGCGTTTCCCGAAGCGATTCTGAAAATTTCACCCCGGCTCAAACAGTACCTGGAAACGATTTTCGTTCCGGGCGAATGGTCGGCCAAACCACTGTTCTTACGCGGCATTTACTTTACATCGTCCATGTCCGAGGGAAAATCGCTGGATGCCGACCTTGCCGCGGCATTGGGCGTGCCGGTGGACGCCCTGCCGGCCAGCGGCGTATGGCGCCGGGACCGGGCCTATTTTCTGCGCGACCTGTTCCTCCAGAAAATATTCAAGGAACGCGGGCTGGTGACCCGCGCCGGCAATGCGATGAAGCAGCAGCGACGCAGAAAAATTGCGGTCCTGTTAACGGGTTTTGCGGCGGTGGCGTTTCTTCTGGCGGCCACGTTTTATGCCTTTTTTCAACTTAAGAACAGTGTGGGAACTCCCGGACAGTACTGGCAGGCCGCGGCGCGTGTTTACACATCGTCAAGCCCGCGGTTCATGGCAATGATTGCGCCAAAAAGCAACGCCATCGGGACGCCGACATTTATCTATCAGGGCCATACCAACAAACTGATGGGGCGGTCGCTGGCTGAATTTTATGCCCAGGGATTTGACTTGGTCCGCAGGCCGATCGCAGTTCCCTGGATTTTCAAACCGGTGGCGTTTTTGGGGGGACATGTCAACACCCGGCAACGCGCGGCGTTTGAGAAAATTTTTAATGCCGAGGTGCTTTCGCCGGTAATTATGGCCGCCCGGTCAAAGCTGACCGTCGCGCCGCTGCATCAGGAAACGCCCGATCTGCGGAGGCTGGAGCGCCGCACCGGCGCGTTGCTGGAAATAATCGCCATCGCGCAAAGTGTTTATTCGTCGGGCGGTGCGGCGGCGGAATTCCCGCATGGCCGTAAAAATTTTGACGTGCTTGTCGGCTATGTCCTTTCCCCGGCGGATTACAGGTCTTATAAAACGTATCAGGCCGATTCCATCCATGCTATTTTGAAATCTCTTTATCAGTCGCGGCGAACCTGGCCGCCCGCGGGGGTGGCGGCGGTCGGCGATGCCGCGCTTGCAGCGACCATTTCCCATGGTATACGCAGTGTCGTGGCGGGCTGGAACAGCGCGGTTGGAACCGGAAATCAGTCCCTTCAGCGGCTGGTGGCGCTAAAGGCGGCGCTGCAAAAATATCAGACTTCCGAACAGGCGCTTATGAATTGGGCTGCCGGTTACCAGTCTGGGGACAGCCTCAACGGCGTGGCCGTCAGCCATGTAGCCGGAATTTTTTCCGCATTGGCGGCATCCGCGGCGGAAATTCGCCTTGACCTTCCGTCACTTGGTTCACATGGAACATTTTACGGTGCTTATCTGGCCGATGCTCATGCATTGTTGCAGCAGCGAAGCGCAGTTTTCCGTCAATTGAAGCGGCAAACCGCCTGGATTGCCACCCTGGCCAAGGCTCCGGCGGCCGGTGGCGGCGGCACGGCGGGGATTCTGGCCGGTGCGGTTTCGCAATTGTCCGGAAAGGCGGGTCGTGCTCGCAAGCAGGCTGTGGCACTCCTTATCGCCAGCCGCACGGAACTGTTGGCCGATATTGCGGACGAAAAATCTCCGTTTGGCGCGGCGGGTCAGTCGCAAATCAGCAGCCTGGATCAAAAATTTCTCACAAGGGCGGGGCCGCGGCGTCAGATATCGTTACGCGAAGCGGTCTATGAGGCCGTGGCGGCATTGGCCAACGCGCCCAAATCTCCGGAGTCGCTTTTAACGCTCCGCACATGGCTGGAACAATTTAACGCCGCCGCACGGCAGGCCGGAGCAAATATCAGCCAGACGGCCTCAACTTTAAAGGTCACCGGTCCGGCATCAGCAACCGCTTACAACGCCCAGTCGATGGATGCTGCCGCTAAAGCTCTAAGTCTTTTCGAAGCCAGCCGCCTGGGGCAGGTGATGGCTGGCGCTATTGCCGATGCGCCGTCCGGTGTTTCCGCCGTCGAAACCCTGATTCACAAGGAAGCGGACGCCGGGCACTTCACCGTGCCGGTAAAACCCGTGATTGTTTTCACTCCGGGTGCGGGAAAAGACTACGATCCGCGATTCAGCCCGGCGGGCGCGGCACAAGTGCTCGGAGGGTGGTACACCATGGGGTCCATGCTGTTGGCCTCGGCAAAGGGGTCGGCAGACAGCCCGCCAATAGCCGACGCGGCACGGCTGCTTCGAAAATTCAGACAGTCTTCTGCGGCGTGTGGCGGCTACCGGCAAGCCTATTTCCACTATTGGCTGGCGATGTTGCGCGAAGGATTGGCGGTAACCGTGCCGGACAATCAATGGAAAACCTATCTAACGCAACTTCAGGCGGTGCAGATTGACCAACTGTTCCTGGCACTGCAGAAGCTTGGCGTACAGGTAGCGGCGGCATTAAAGGCAGCTCCGCCGCCAGCGTCGCTGGTACGTAAAACCGCGGCGGCCCAGCGGAATATTCAAGCCGCGGACCAGATGCTTAATTTGCGTCTTTTTGCCAGATCGGTACGCCACCGGCTGGGCCGCTGGACACAACTGAGTTCCGATCCGAACGCCGCCCGTGATCAATTGCTGGCCCAAAAGCCGGTGAATCTGTATCACCGGTATATTCTGGCGGATTCGGCAAGCCCGGATTTTGCATCCACATATATTGCATCGTTGACTCTGGCCGGTTTGCGGACACTCGCTGAGCACAGCCAACGGCAGGCGAATGCCGTTCTTTCAGCGGTACGAGCGGCACCCTTTTTTCCGCTGTTTATTCCGGTCAACCCGGCGGCACCATTTGGCCATGAATGGTCGGCGACGCAACTTCGTTCCCTGGCGAAGGGCTTTTCCAGCCTGCCTCGCGCCGGACTTTTGTCCGGCCAGAACTTAACACCCGATTCCGGCGTTAACCGGCAACTGCGTATTTTGCAGGGTAATGTATCATACTTGCACTTTGGCTATTCGCGCGCAACGGTCGCGGCGATACGCAAAATTCTTGCCGCACTGATCGGCAATGGCTCCGGTCGACCGCTGGTCTGTCGACTGCGTATCACCCGTGCCATGAAAAGCGATCAGAGTGCCAACACCGTTGAGATTATCTGGCCATATTTGACTATCAATGACAACGGCGTGCGCACCGGGACAGCAAGTTTCCGGTCCGCCGCGGCCGAAGACCTTGGCAAAATATCCATTCCTGAAAAGGCCGGGGCGGCGCTGACGTTAAATTTCTATGAAACGGACCCCGCGATGGCTGGTGCCAAAGCCGACCATTCCCTGACATTCCATGGTCCTTGGGCGGTACTGAAACTGCTGGCGCGTTACCACGGCCGCACCACGGATGGAAAATCCTGGATGGTGACTATTACCACAATCGATCAGTTTCATAAATTGCGAACGATGCGAATGGAATTATTGTTTTCGCGGCCGTTGCCGTCGCTGACGGCGTGGCCGCGTGCCAGGAAATAATGGATGCCGCAGCCAGCCGGCGCGGGAAAATCGGGTGCGCATTTGGGTGATTTTTTTCAGAAACTGGCGGCGCGGATTCGCCCTGCCGGGACCGCTCCGACGGGCGCGGCGCTGTGTCTGTTTGGCAAGCATCCGGGCTGGGACGACCACATGGAAGACATTGGTCCGCAAAGCCGGGAAATGCTGGATTTTAAGCGCATGCTTTATGTGGAAGGCGTGGGCGGCAATATTGATGCTGGAAACTGGGCTCATTTGCCGACGGGGGAGCGGCTTGCCGAATTTAACCATTTGTTGATTTTCAGCCGTGACGATTATTACATCCTGGCAACACTAAGCGCGTCGGCCGATGGCAAGGGGCGAAATTTGTATCCGCTGGTGGCCGCGGTTCAGGCACGCGGCGTTTCTCTGGCGGACCTGGGGCGGCATATCGGTCCGCTGCTGTTGGAATTGCGGTCGGAGATTCAGAAGACGGCGTCGGCCGCAGGGGCGCAGAGTCTTGTGCGGAACATGCAGGAGCGGCTTGGCGCTATTGGAGCGGGACTTGCTCCGGGAGCCCCGCGCCTGGACCGGATGGTAACTGGCCATCAGGCGGCCCGTTTGTTTTCCGCGGATGCGTCCGCGGCCGCGCCGCGTGTGCTGTATGCCGTGCAGCGGGCGGTGGAGGCCGTGGGGCACGATCCGGCTAATGCCCGCACGGAAACAGTGCGGGTTCCGTTGGAGAGTCAGCAGCCCTGGTTTGCGGCGCGAATATGGTGCGCCCTGATTCGTTCCATGCTCGGGCCGGCGGGTTCCGTGATGGTGGCGGAATATCGGCCGCCAGACGGCGCAACGGGTTCCACCCTCGGCTTTGTGGACCTGATTATCGGTAACCCGGGGCAGACCGCACTTTTTTGCCTGCGTGCCGGGCTGAATCGCATTCCGCTGGCCAGCGATATTCCATATTCACTTGACGCGCCATTTGTTAAGCGCGTGGCGGATTATCTGACCGCCTGCCGCAGTGCTGGTGACGGTTCGGCACCCGCATTTTTTCAATAATAGTGCCAGTTGCAAGCGGAAGGTTTCCGGGCGAAACACGAGACGGTTACGCTGATTGCAATGGGGTTGCTTCAGATGTATTTGATGTTTATTCGCAAGGGAGCCCGCGCCCGGTAATATTTATTGATCACACTGTGCGGCTGCCTCAATTGCCAACATCCTGTTTTGCATGCCGCTCGGTCAGGGGATTGGAATATCGTGAATTCTAAAACAGGCTCTGGTGTTGATTTCCTTCGTTAAAAGTGGAATGTCCAGCTCGGTTGGCTTTTTGCCATGATACGTTCCGGCTATGTGAAATACGCGGCCGTTCCGCCAGAACTGCTCGCCGCTCAGGTTCAATCCCCGTTTTGAAATGTGGCCATTTGGTCCGTGCATCTGAATGTTGCTTTGTATCTGAATTTGCAGACTCTGATTCCATGCCGATTGCGGCGGACCGGGCAGCCTGGCGGTTAGATCAGCGCGCCAGGTTTCACCGGGAAGTGGTTTTAGGCCGACGAATGTAAACTTAATTCCACCGCGGAAGATACTTTGGCGCGGCCTTTTTATTAAATGGTGAAAAGCAATCACTTGACGGTCGGTAAATAAGGTCACCGGCAAATAGCCTCGAAAATCGCGAACCACTGTGGCGCCGTCGTGTGGCCAGCGAACCGGCGCGCTGCATTCGCCAACGCTCTGGATTTGGAGAGGAATGAAAGTCGGACCGGTCCAGCGGTCAATTTCAGCGGTGGTCGCCGAATTTTGCGCGTGCGACGCAGCCACAGCCACTCGCGGCGCAGCGATCATGAAACTCGCAAGAATGCAATAAGCCGCAATCCGCAGCTGGTCCAAGGTGTGACTCATGATGGTCCGCCATATTTAAAAATCCGCGTGTCGCGGAGTAACCACCTTAAACGGTTCCGGCGCTTTGCCTGAGTCGGTTTGGTACCGATGCGCCACGATTTGCGTGTTGCAATGTGGTCTTAGCCGTTACTGGCAAACGCATGGGGTTGGGCGAAGATGGCCGTCCAACGCCGTTTTATTACGCGTGTATGATTTATCGTGCGGCATAACTGGCCGCGCCAATGCACAAGTACAGGACTGCCATTCGCACCGCCAGTCCGTTGCTGACTTGTCGGAGGATGGCGGAATTTGGGCCGTCCGCCACGCCGGAGGTTATTTCCAGCCCGCGGTTCATGGGGCCGGGATGCAACACCAGAATATCCTTTTTGCATCGTGTGAGGCGCTGTTCATTCATCCCGAAAAAGCGGCTGTATTCACGCACACTGGGAAATGCAGCGGATGTAATGCGTTCAAATTGCACGCGCAGCATATTCACAACATCTACTGTGGGCAGCACGTCATCGAGCGAATGGGCCACCTTCACGCCAAATTCCGCAAATGAATCCGGACAAAGCGTGGTCGGGCCGACGAGTGTTACTTTTGCTCCCAGTCTCGTGAGTCCCCATATATTGCTGCGGGCGACGCGTGAATTCGCCACATCCCCGACAATTGCTACATGCAGGTCCGCAATGCTTCGGCCATGGGCCGCAAAATGTTCCCGCATGGTGAAAAGGTCCAGCAATCCCTGGGTGGGATGTTCGTGGCTGCCGTCACCGGCATTTATCACGCTGCAATGCACCTGCCTGGCAACTGCGTGCGGCGCGCCGCTGCTGCGGTGCCGTATGACAATGGCGTCCACTCCCATTGCTTCAATATTGCGCGCGGTATCGGCCAGGGTTTCACCCTTGCTGACGGAACTGGTGGCCACAAAAAAATCCATGACATCCGCGCTCATCCGTTGAGCCGCAAGACGGAAGCTGGTGCGGGTGCGCGTGGAATCCTCAAAAAACAGATTCGCGACAACTTTGCCGCGCAAGGCAGGGACTTTTTTGATGCTGCGCGTGGAAACTTCCTGAAGCGCTGTGGCCGTGTCCAGCAGTGCCAGAATTTCTTCCTGCGAAAGCTCTTCCAGGCCCAGAAGATGCGGCCTTTGCCAGCCACGCGGGGTGCTGCCAGCTTTTTGCGGCGTGGCGACATGAGTGGATGCGGAAGCGGTCGCGGTCATGGCGGAACTCCTTGCGCTGGTCCAGGCTGCGGGAAGGCCTCTGCGGCGGGATGATCCACCCACACGCCATCGTCCGGATCGGTTGGTGCCAGGTGCACACGCACCAGTGAATCATGCGGGACCTGCATTTTACGGCTTGCGAAATCGGCATGGATCGGATACTCGCGCCCTTGGCGGTCAATCAGGACCGCGAGTCGGATAAACCGCGGGCGGCCAAAATCAACCAGAGCGTCCAATGCGGCGCGCACTGAACGGCCCGTGTGCAGCACATCATCAAAAAGAATCACCGCACGATTATCTATGCGGAAATTCATCTCCGTACCGATGGGAATTGTGATGGGGCGCGAACCCATAACATCGTCACGGTACATGGTGATATCCAGTTTTCCCAGCAGAACTTTTCGTCCGGTTGATTGGTGAAGAATCGCCGCCACGCGGGATGCGACAATCTCCCCACGGCGGCGAATGCCAATGAGGGCCAGTTCGCCATCCTGTGTTGCCGCGATATCCGGATCATTTTCAATAGCCGAAGCGAGATTATGGATGAGTTGTGCAACGTCGGCCGCGGTAAGCATTGCTTGCATGGGACTTAGCCTAACGCGGGGCGTCGCCGCAGGCAAGGCGCGGCCGGCCTTCCACCCTGCTATGCCGCGGGTGGTTCAATATTCCACAAATGGCGCACCAGAAAATTCCGAGTCAGTCGCCACATGTAATTCCAGTAAGGTCCGCCACAACCGTGGTGGCCATTGGGAAAGACCTGAATCTGGAAATCACGGTTATGCAGCATCATTTGTTCGACCACCTGAAATGTGCAGGCGGGGTCTACATTGTGGTCCATCCCGCCGACTATCAGCAAAAGCTTTCCCTTGAGCTTTTGCGCGTTGGTTGCGTTGGATTGCTGGGCATACCAGGGGCCGACCGGCCAACTCATCCATTGTTCATTCCACCAGATTTTATCCACGCGATTGTCATGGCAGCCGCTGTTGGCGACCGCAACTTTGTAAAAATCACCGAAAGCCAGCAATGCACGCAGGGCGCTCTGCCCGCCGGCGGAAGTACCGTAAATTCCGACACGGGACGTATCCATGTATGGGTATTTCGCGGCGGCTGCCTTTATCCATGCGATACGGTCCGGAAAGCCGGAATCTCCCAGATTTTTCCAGCAGACATTGTGAAATTCCTTTGACCGGTTGGATGTGCCCATCCCATCCATTTTCACCACAATAAAGCCGAGTTCCGCCACAGTCTGCGGCCAGTAAAATGGTTCCCACGCTTTGGGCACAAACGCGCCTTGGGGTCCGGCATATATATCTTCGACAATGGGGTATCTGCGGGATGGATCAAAATGACTGGGGCGGATAATAATGCCGTAAATATCCGTCACGCCGTCGCGGCCCTTGGCGACAAACCTTTCCGGCCGCGGAATGCCGGCATTTAACAGTGCGGAAGCGTCAGCCCGTTCCAGCGGACAGACCAGTGATCCGTCTTGCGTCCGGCGGAGGTTCATTTGCGGGGGCAGATCCACGCGCGAAAACCGGTCTATCAGATATTTGCAATCTGGTGAATATTGTACACTGTGAGTGCCATTGCCGCGGGTCAGGACCGTCAGATTGCGACCATCAAAATCCACCCGGCAGAAATGGACATAGTATGGATCCTGTCCGGGGACAATTGCCCCGGCACGGAACCATATCTGCCGTTTGACGGTGTCCACATGTTCCACGCCGCGGACTACCCAGTTGCCGGTGGTTATGCGGTTTTTAACGCGCCCATGCAGGGTGTCCATAAGGTACAGATGATTCCATCCGTCGCGTTCAGACATCCAGATCATTTCATTTGATTTATCCAGGTACCACGTGAAAAATTTTCCTGAATAATCGAAAAACTTCCGGCCGTCGCGGGTGCAGTCCTCATCCACGATTGCACTTACGCGGCCGCTGGGAATATCGATCGCGATCACGCGCATGACCTGGTGGCCACGTTGGTTGAATACAAAACGAAAGCGGCGCGAATCCGGTTCCCAGCACCATTCAGTATTGGCCCATGGATTGGCATAAAGATCATCCTTTATGGGTATCTGCCGGCCGGTGGAGGCGCTGAAAATGGCCGGTTTACGAATCGTGACCGGATCACCGGCTTTCAAATATTTGAAATCCACCAGATTGCAGTCAATCGTGCCGGGTGGTGCCCACTGAACTTCATACACATGCCGGTCGGATCCGGGCTGCACACGAATGACCGCAAAATATGCACTGTCCGGCGACCAGAACACCTGCGGAGAATAAAAATGGTCCGGTTTGCCGTCAGAGGTGATCTTCCGGTGTGTTTCCAGCCGGCGGTTCAACAGCGTGACATTGTGGTTCTCGATTCGCACTTCCCATTCGCCATCGGGCGAAAACAAGTTTTGCGGTCCCCAACGGTTCGGATTGCCCGCCGTAAACGCCGGATGAATCGGTGGGATCGCAAAAGACTTGCGGCGTTCCAGATGCCCGGTGGCAAGATTGCATCTCCAGCCATGCCCCAATGCGTTAAATTCAATTTCATCCGGGGCGGGCAGATCAATTATAAAAAGGTGCAATTGCCGGGGATTCTGCATTTTGCCCGTTGCCTTGGAAAGCGCGGCGGCCAGTCGGGCATGATCAAACGCCGGCTCGCGACTTCCGCCAGCGGGATTGACCAGAATATATTCCAGATTGCCGCCGGCAGCGCGACTGGTAAACCAGAAGCGGCCATCAGCCAGCCAGTGCGGTTCGACATGGTCATGAAATACTTTATTTCCGGTTATTTCCCATAAATGATCCGCCCGCCGATAATCCGCCGCCGAGGCAATTCCTCCAACTCCGGCGGGCAAAAGTTCAGGCTGGCCCTGTGTCGCAGCCGCGTGGTCAGGTGTGGAATTCTGAATTGCCGCGGGATTGGCGCGAAGCTCCATAGGAAGCTGCGATCCCAAAATGCCGACCGCGGCGGCACTAAAAAGTTGGCGCCGCGAAAGTTCTGTGGAACGCGTTGACGCGGAAGTGTGATGTGGGACAGTGGATTCATCCATTTTCAGCGTTCTCCATTTCTGCAAGAGTCGGCGCGTGACCCTCGGATAATAGCGTGTCCGGTTGTGGCATCGCAACTGTGGAACTATGGTTCAGCGGCTCGAGTGGCCACTTTTGTCCAGATTCCAAAATATGGAGGGTTTGGCTGTTGGCGAGCCTCTAGGCAACGCCCGCATCCCCTTGGCCGACAACAGTATTTGGGCTGAAAATCAAAATGCGGTTCTGGGTTCAATGTTCCGAATTCCGTTAAAGCGCACCCGTCTCCTATGGAATGCGCAAGCGTATGGAAGGGTACGCGACTCTGCGTATTACTGTGCCGCCCCGACCACCGCATACTGACCATTGGCAATCTGAATCAGTCGCTTAAGGGATATATTCGGCAACGGCAGCGTGAAATGAATCGTGGGCATGTTGTCGGCCTTAAATAAAAAGCGGTGGCCGTTAATGGTAATCATGCGCGGTTTAATATTGGCCGGATTGCCCAGGCTACGTTTAAGGCTCACGGAAATGACCGATTCATGTCGGCCCGTGGCAATCCTCAGATGTTCACTGGTGTAGGGAAACGCTTTAAGTTCCAGTACCGTGACGGTGGCCAGCCCTTTGCCGTAGACGCGGGCCAGCGCGTTTTCCAACACTGGAATGTCCCGCACATAAAGCGTCCCGGGACCGGTCGACCGCAAGTCCGCCGTGCCGATGATATTTCCTGTCAGGTCCACATTCACCGCGGCATGCAACGACGCCTGCCCGGTAATGGTGAAATGTTTTGGGGAAAGAAGCGCAAATAAATACCGCTGCTGGAGGTTCCCGATTGTCAGCCGCACGTTGGCGCTGCGCGCCGCGGAAAAATATTGTCCCTGGGCCGCAACCTCGGCACGATGCCATTTGGCCGTGAAAGATCGCACTTTGATAGCCCGTCTGGAAACACTCAGCAGCGCTGTTCCTTTTGCCAGCTTCTGGTTCCAGAGAGTCAGTGCCGCAAAAGATGTCGTCACTGACGGCCAGAGCGTTACGGATACGTGCGCCGGACCGGTGAAGCGGTGAACTGTTCCGGTGAGTTGCCAGCTATCACATTTTATTTTTGATTTGCCGTGTGCCGGCCACCAAATGGTTTTGGCGCCGGCAATGACAGTTCCGTCACACTTTCGAATGACTTTGCCGGCGCGGGAATTCGCGTATTGAAGCCGACCTGTAAATGATATGCGGCCACTGGTAATTCCAAGCCGATGGCCAGCGATGACGATGCCGTGAAATACGGTGGAATTGCCGGTCGCCGTCGATGCCGCCAGTGCCGGCATTGGCCCCGTCATCACCGCCCGGCAGAAGGCCAGAATTGCCAGCATGGTACACGGATAAAGTTGCCCGCGAAATTGTCGCGTGCCAGGCCGGAGCGGCCCGCAGCCCTGGCTTATGGGGTGGTCGGCGGATGATGAAAAGTTCTGGTACTTCATCGTACGGGCATAATACCACGTTTGGTGTCCGCAACGCTGATTTCTCCAATAAAACGTGGCCGTCCCGGCCGGCTGGCAGGGACTTGTGCAGCCCATCGCGTCCGCCGCGCGGTGGTTTTATTTTATACCAGTCAGCGGAATAATCTCTCCGAATGCAATAGCACCAACCTGGCCAGCGTTATGTAATTCCCAAAAAGCGGACAAGGTGTTTTGAAAATTTAAGGAAACGACTTATGAAAAGACGCGATTTTATCAAACTGGGACTTGGCACCGTCGCGGCGGCTTCGCTTACCGGGTGTTCACTTAAGGCACAATCCTCCATAGCCGACCAGGATGCCGCTTTTGAATTAGGCGGACCTTCATCGGCGATGCCAGTGGCAATTCTGCCGCGCCGCTGCGAATCACTGGATTTTGACTGGCGTTTTCTGCCGTTGCCCGTAGCTTCTTCACTTCACGATTTGGTAAAGATACAAAAATGGCACTGGAAACGCGGCACGCCCGCAGATGCCCAGCAGATGACCGCACCGGATATCAACATGTCCGGTGACGGATGGCATGAGGCCACCACAGAAAATGCCCAGATGAATTTCGTCGGCGATGCCTGGTTTCGCACAGTTCTGCCCCCCTTGGATCATTCGCACCGGACGGTCCGCTTTACGCATGTGGATGATAACGGGGTTATTTATCTTAATGGTGTCCGGCTGATGAGGCACCAGGGGTGGGAAGATTCTTTCGATGTGCCCCTGGATTCCGCCTGGTCCGACACCGGACCGAATGTTCTGGCCGTACTGGTGAACAACACATCCGGTCCGGGCGGCATTTACGGGCCGGTGAGCTTCGGCTGGTCAACGGGGTCGGATACTTATGCCGGACCGAAGGTAGATGACGCCACCTGGCAGCGCGTGCAACTGCCGCATGATTACATCGTGGAAGGAACTTATTCCGCGAAGGCGGACACAGGCCATGGATCACTGCCGGTATTTCCCGCGTGGTATCGTCGGCAACTTCACATTTCCGCGGAGGATAAAGGAAAAAGTCTGTTCCTTTATTTTGAAGGCGTCTATCGTAACGCGCAAGTTTATATGAACGGTCAATTGATATCGCGCCATCCGGGCGGGTACACATCATTTCATGTGGATATCAGTTATGCCGTTCATTATGGCGCGGATAACACGCTGGCCGTTTATGTGGATCCTCGCGATTTTGAGGGCTGGTGGTATGAGGGCGGCGGCATTTATCGCCATGTCTGGCTGAATGTCGTGGACAAGGTGCATGTTGCGCCCTGGGGCGCGTATGTGACCAGTCACGTAAAAAATGTTACGAGCAATCCCTCCGCCGATCTTACCATTGAAACCACCATTGCCAATCGCCATGTGCAGGCCCGCACGTGTACCCTGAGGTCCGCGGTGATGGATGCGGATGGTAAAATCGTGGGCAGTCAAAGCAGCAAGATGGTTGTGGAATCCACTCTGGCATCAATCCCGGATAATCCCACGGATACTATTCTAAATTCCGATTCCATAGACCGGCCGAGTTATCTGCATGCGGGTACAAAAATAGTGCAGCAAATGATGCTAAACTCGGTGAACCTCTGGTCTCTGGAAAACCGCTATCGGTACCAGTTGCTGTCTGAAGTGCTGGTTGATGGTGAAGTGGTGGACCGGCATGTTCAAAAATTTGGCATCCGAACGATTCGCTTCAACGCACAGGACGGTTTTTTTCTGAATGACATGCCCGTAAAACTGCAGGGCGTCTGTAATCATCAGGATTTTGCCGGTGTGGGTATCGGAATTCCCGACAGCCTTTTTTATTACCGCATGAAACAACTCAAGGAAAAGCTCGGCTGCAATGCGATCCGCTGTTCGCATAACCCCATGTCGCCGGCCATGTATGAAGCCTGCGACGATCTTGGATTGCTGGTGATGGACGAAAACCGGCATCCAGGCAGCACTGTGGCGACAAAATCCTGGGTGGGGCAGCCGTACAGCAACACCTGGCATTTGGAGAATATGGTTCTGCGTGACCGCAATCATCCATCTGTGATAATGTGGTCCATGTGGAATGAAGAATGGGGTATACAAAACGATGTCTATGGCCACAAAATGGCCAAGGCCCTGATGCAGGCGATTCATAAGCACGATACCACGCGGCCAATTTCCTGCGCCAATAATTCCGGTACGGGAAACGGTTGGATGATCGGTGTGGGTTCTGCTGAAGATTTGCTGGGTGTGAATTACAATTATCAGGATTATGACTGGCTGCATAAACAATTTCCGGATAAGCCGATTTTTGGCAGTGAAACCGGTAGCAATTGCGAATGCCGGGGAATTTACCATACTGACAACGTCACCGCCCATTTGACCAGCTATATGTCGCCAGAGGGTGCCTGGCGACCCTTGGGTCGCCGAAAATTTGTGGCGGGCGGATTCGTCTGGACCGGGTTTGATTACCGCGGCGAAACCAACCCGTTCGGTTGGCCGGAAATTAATTCAAATTTCGGTCTTCTGGATATGTGCGGCTTCCCCAAAGATGACGCCTTTTACTATAAGGCCTGGTGGGATCGCCAGACCCCTATGGTGCACATTTTTCCGCATTGGAACTGGCCCGGTAAAGAAGGAAAGAATATCCCCGTCTGGTGTTTCAGTAATTGTGACCTGGTGGAATTGTTTTTGAATGGCAAAAGTCTTGGCCGTCAGACCATGCCGGAATTCGGTCACCTGCAATGGAATAAGATCGCATATCAGCCAGGAAAACTTGAAGCCCACGGGTACCGTAACGGTCGGTTGGAATCCCGAACTGTTGTGGAAACCACTGGTGCCCCGGCGGCGCTGCGCGTCAGTACCGGCCGAAAGCAGTTGATCGCTGACGGTCAGGATACCGCGGCGGTTGCCGTTGAAGTGGTCGATGGTCTGGGCCGAGTGGTTCCGACCGCGGGGAACAAAGTGCATTTTTCAGTCAGCGGTCCGGGCCGAAACGCCGGCGTGGGCAACGGGGATCCAAGCTGTCATGAGCCGAATCAGGCAACCTTTCGCAGTTCTTTTGCGGGGTTATGCATGGTATTGGTTCAGGCGGGGCGATCAAAGGGAAATATTCTACTGACGGCCAAATCAGATGGCTTGGTCCCGGCACAATTAGTGCTTCCCGTTATCAGCGGGCTTTAGGCGGTTGGGGGTTTTGGATGGCTGCCCAAATATAATTGCCCGACCCGCGGGGGCGCGGGTGGGGTGGGCTGGATTCCAGCCGGGTAAATCATCAATGGTTCGCATGCTTACTGTCCAGCGGTGTTTCTTCAGAGCGCCGCACAAGGCGAAAACTCGGCAAAAATCGGGCTGGCCTTGATGCACTATCGATTTTTATCGAACACCAACTGATAATTTCAGTCGCCTGAATGCTGCGTGAAGTGTTTTATGCGCAAGGGTCCCTTAATAAGCGGCCAAGGCGGCATTTTCTCATTGCGCTTTTGTATATATATTTTGCGCATTATTATACTGGTATTCCTTATCTTTTAGAGCTATAGTTAATTCGTGTCGCGGTTCGCTGCAGTTCAAAATGCACTTTTCTAACGGATCGCACAGCCGGTTTTGGCGGTCAATATCCCAATGGTTTGTCCATTAGGGAGGGCTGGATTTGAGCCGCTTTGGTTATTTGAGAGGTTTGGCAATGTCATTAGCCGCCACAGACAGTGCTGAATTTTCCGTTCCGAATGGTCAGGAGACTGATATGAAAATCCAAGTAAAGAGGCTCGGTGGATTCACATTAGTGGAGTTGCTTGTCGTGATCGCGATTATCGCGGTTCTTATCGCATTGCTGCTGCCGGCCTTGGCGGCGGCGAAAGCGGCGGCGAACCGGACGGTTTGCGCTGCCAACTTGCATGACGATGGCCAGGCGCTGGCTGTTTATGCCGCCAGCTATCGCAGTTCCTTTCCTTATGTCTACACCCGCAACGGTTCCAATGGAACGTTGAACTATAATGAAAACGGCGGGGCGTGGCTTTGGGACTTGAATTTTGGAACACGAAATGCAATGGTTCAAAGTGGCGCGGCCATGGGAACCATGTACTGTCCGTCAAGTCCGGAAATTTACACCATTACACCCGCTACAATGTGGGGCGGGTTCCCGGCGGGTACAGTGGTAGCCCAGCCGGCAACTGCTAATACTGATCCGCAGGAAATTGGATCCGGCCTGCAATGCTGCGAGACCACCTATTCGTGGCTGTTTGTTCATGGACCAACAAATTCGCTGCCCCTGCAAACCCAGTTTTATCAATGGAACGGTACGGGGCGCTGGATTGGGCAGGGCCCACCCCCAGGCTACCAATCGCGTATGGACCAGCCTGTCGGATTTGACAGTGGCTATTCGCCAGCAGCGATTCCCATAATTGCCGATGGCATCGTTTATGATCAGGCCAACAACACGTTCACCAACGTTTCCGGTTACTACCAGGGCCTTAGTTCCAACCATCTGAATCAGGCCGGTCAACCGGAAGGTGGCAACGAATGCTACATGGATGGCCATGTCGCTTGGGTGCCGATGGGGAGCCCGACGCTTATTGCAAATTTACGGGCATCCGGAGATATGAAACTTCGAGTGCAGATGGGTGGTTCCTATCTGTCGTCACCCTATTTCATATGGTAAGAGATGTCTTGGAAGGATTGATACTTAAACGTCGATAGACATCACTTAAACCTGAGAATTGCTCTGAAAGGAGGCGGTAAAAAGGGAGATCAAAAATGCATGGTGCGCCACCATCCGGCTGGCGAGCATGCCGCGTACAACAAATAAGGTATGTTCTTTATTTGTGTTCTCATTTAACAGTTCAACTTTTTATTTGAAGGAGTTTACTTATGAGTGGAAATAACAGCAGAAAAAGCGGAATAACCAGCTTGATGGGGTTGGGCCTGACGGCAGGTTGCTTTATGGGTGTCATGGGGTTGTCGCAAGCGGCTCAGGCCACATTGATCCATGAATACAGCTTTAACGCCGGTTCTACCAGCAGTGGCACCTATACCACGCCGGATTCCATTGGCGGTGCCAGCTATGCGGCGACGATCATGGGGTCAGCCGCCATTAGCTCCGGTCAGGTAGACCTGACCAATGCGTCCAGTTCCGGCCAGGCCGGTAATGAGTACGTTAGCGTACCGCTTTCCGCCCTGCCACCATCTTCTTCAAGCCTCACATTCGAGGAATGGTTCACGACCGGAACCAATGGCGCCCATACTCAAAACTTGTCCTTGAACAGTGACACGGTCGGTACCGTTACCGATGCAATTACAGCTGGTGCCGGCGCAACCGCAGAAAGCTATTTCTTTATCACCCAGGATAACGGCAACTATGGGTCTCGCACAGGCATGTCTCCGGGTGGATATACCAATGAAAAAGTTGGTGTTAATTCACTGGGGACGGGAAGCGCCGCAAACGCCGACTATTTAAGTAAGCTGGTCAACGGCAGCGCCGTGCAGCATATGGTTACGACGGTCATCGACAACACCTCAACCGTCGCGGATCCATATGGAACGATCACCTATTATGTCGACGGCGTTCTTCAGGGAACGTCGGCCCAGACATCAGCTGATAACTGGTCGACTCTGGAATCCACATTCACGAACATGTGGCTCGGGCGCTCGGCATTTTCGGGTGACCCAATGTTCAATGGATCAATTAATGAGTTCCGCATTTACAACAATGCGCTCAGCAGTTCGCAAGTGTCTGCGGATGCCGCCGCAGGCCCCAATACGGTCCTGACGCCTGAACCTGCCTCACTGGCGTTGTTTGGCGTCGCCGGAGCCAGCCTGCTGTTGATTCGCCGGCGCCGCGCCGCGGTCTGAAAGCCGATCCGCAGCAAGTAAATCAAACCTCCCAAAAAAAATGGGGCGGTTGGACGAAACAGTTTCGTCCCCGCCCCTTTTTTATTTTGCGAGCTTCCGCGGTATGGGCATTTTGTTTTTAAATGGGCTGCGTGGCCTTCAACAAATCACGGTATGCCCGTATTGCGACCGGCCGGTTGGTTGTCCAAATAATCCCCCACTGAAACAACGCGAGCGGACAGAAACGCCGGAAAATAAGACCGCGTCCAAATCCGGCGTTCACGGTTTCGCGTGACGCAATGCAATCTCATTAAACTCCACAATTATCCTATCTTTTAACCACCCGGCATCCGAACAGTCCGCCAGCAATGTTCCCGGCATGTGCCGTCAGCCGGACAATTATTTTGCTTTTGCCCTTCGTGAGCCTGTCGGGTATGGGATAGGTTATTCGTTTGATATGACCCGGATTAAGTGATTCCAGCGATTGCGTTGCAATCTTCTTTCCGTCCACCAGAATATCAAACGTGCGGGCACCTGAATCACTACCCCACCACGCGCACATCAATGCCATCGGCGTATCAGGCAGAACCTTCATGGTAAATGTAAATCCGCCTCCGCTGTTGCCGGCGATCCAGCCACGTTGCACGGTGGATATAGCCAGTGTTCCCCGGGCAAAATGTAATTCATCGCGCAGCTTGTGTGCCGCCAGCGATGCATCGCTTCCCGTATCCAGGTGATCCACGGTAATGGCGTCAAGCTTTTTTTCTTCTGCCGCATGAGTCTGACGCTGCTGCCTTATTTTTTTCCATTCCGCCGGCGTAATTGTGTCAAAGTAGACCACATACCGCTCATGGGCAACCTGATAAAAGGGAACCAGCTTTACGTCCTTCGGTCGTCCGACACCGCTGGTGTGCCAGACCAGCGGTTCGGTCGCGTCGGGCTTTATCCAGTCATCCACCGCGAGGTTTTGCCGATTTTGCGTCAGCAAAATGGGCACGTTGACCGGGTCGGGCACATTGGCCCATTCATATTGATCGCCATTGGCATACGGAATCGGCTTTTTCATCAGCGCGTCGCCAAGTACGCCGGCCAGCACAATAGGGCCGGCCAGAATCGCGACTTTTTCGGGATGGTGTTTCATCGGCTCTATGCGAAGCGGTGTTTGCAATTGAAGTTCCAGCGTGTCACCATTGGCCCATGTCCGGCTGATGTCTACATAACTGCCCGGTTTTCCCGTCGCCAGCACTTTGTGATTAAGTTTTACCGACATGGACGGAGTGGACCAGTAAGGGTGGCGCAATTTGATCGTTGCCTTTATCGGAGCGCTACAGGCCACGGTTATGCGAACCGAATTTTCCTGCGGAAACCGGGTTGTCTGTGTAAGCGTCAGGCCTTTGGCTTTCCAGTTCAGGATTGATCCGATAAACAAATTAATCCAAAGCGTATCGGCATTGTGGTAATAAATGCCGCGGGCGTATTTGCTGTGGTTTTCCATGCCGGTTCCCACGCAGCACCAGAAGGAATCCCATGGCGTGGAAAAGGTCTTAAAATGCCCCGCCTGCATGGACATGTAATAGGTCATCATGCCGGTGGCCGGGTCCTGCGATCCAAGGATATGATTAAACAGGCCGCGTTCAAAAAAGTCGGCTGATTCCATATCCGCATTCCAGCAGAAATAGTGATTGGTCAATTTCAATATGTTATACGTGCAGCAGCTTTCAGCCGTACCGGCGGTAAGTTGCTGGTACGCATCGCCCAGAGGAAAAAAGAATTCACGATTGGAATTTCCACCAAATGCGAAGGTGCGGTGTCGCGCCACGTTCCGCCAGAAAAATTCAGAACCGGCGCGGTATTTCTGTTTGCCCGTCAGTTCGTATTGCCTGGCAATGCCAATGACGCGCGGGATATACTGGTTGGAGTGGCAGCCGGTAAGAATATCATGACCGCGCATAAGCGGGTCCAGCTGCGCCTTCTGATTGAATTTTTCCGCCAGTTCCAGGTCCGCCTTGTTGCCGGTGATGCTGTATACATCCGCCAGCACTTCATTCATGCCGCCCTGCTCACTGATCAGCATTAGCTGCATCTGGTCCGCGGTGAATCGGTCGCCAAATTGCCGCGTCCAATCTGTCATACCCAGCAAAATGGTTTTGGCTTCCGTGCGTCCGGTTTGCAGGTAAACATCGCGCAGACCCGCCATAATTTTGTGAATGCAGTACCACGGCGACCACATGCCATCCAGACCAAATGAAAACAGAGCCTTGGGATTTCCCGGATCGATTTGGCCGGCGAGTACCCGCTTAAACGCGGCCTTGCTGCCGGGCATACCTGCACAATAGCCGCGGAATTGCGGGTCTGATTTCCCATTCGCTTTCTGACAGGCTGTCATGCGCGGCAAAAGTGAGTCAATTTTTGCGAGCAGGCGGGAATCCCGCGTGTGGGCAAACATCATAGCGGCGGAAGAAAGATAATGTCCCGTAATATGGCTTGCTAAACCGGTATTTTCCCATCCACCATAGTTGTTGGCTCGCGGCTTAATGCCGGCCACCTTCTCAAACGGTGCCAGCAGCCGGTTGCAATCAAAAGACAGAAGATAATCCAAATCGCGCTGCTGGTTATCCTTAAAAGGACCGGGGCCGATGGTTACATCCGCCAGATCAAATTCGTAAGCCTTAAGCGGCGAAGTTCCCGATTCGACAAGTCCCTGCTGCGGCCCCTGCGAAACAATTGCCTCCGCCTGATGTGTGGCCGCCGCTGCCGCCGCCAGTGTGCCGGCGGCCAGAACATCGCGTCGTGTAACTGAATGACTAGCCATGATGTGGGTCTCCAAAAGCGGCCGGTCAGCTACAACGCTCCGCCCGCGGAACGATTGCACCATTGGAATAACATATCGGCAGGAAAATGGGAGCCGCCGAATTTCGGGCGTATGGTATATCCTGGCCAATTTGCTTTTATCGCCGGGCCACTAGCACAAATGATAACCTTCCAAGTTCGGCGGGCCTATATAATTCAGCGCAAAAATCATATAAAGTTGCGCAGCCGTCTGTTGTGCGGGGAACCGGGCCGACCATCGGATTTAACTGCTTTTGCAAGACACACTGCCCGCTGGCAGGCCGGAAATAGAAGATACTGCATTTAACGGAGCGCTCTGACCGTCGGCCACCGCTGAATTTTTGGCCAGCCATCCGAAGTAAAACACAACCGCAGCAAAGCCAGCCGCGGGTGCCCGCGGCGCAGCGCATCATAAAAGTGGCATGTAAAAAAAAGCGTGCCACCCTGCCGAAAAATGCCCGTCTGGCCCGGCCCGATAAACGGTCCGACGCTGTCCAGCAGCAGAGTGCCCCCGTCATGCAGCATGTTGTGGCCGGATTTGTCCAGATAGGGACCTTGAATATGCCGGCTGCGACCGACGCGAATATTGTATGTGCTGTGAATTCCACGGCAGCAATAGCCCCAGTTCACAAACAAATAATAGAATCCGTTGTGTCGGAAAATGTATGAGGCCTCGATAGTGCGGTGCCATGCCAGGGAGTAGATGTGCGGGTGCGGCTGCGGCGGCTTTCCGGTGCGCCGATTCAGCTCAATCATTTTTATACCCGAACTAAATGATCCAAATGCCATCCACAAATGTCCGGAATAATCCAGACTTACAGCCGGGTCAATCGCATTGAAATTTGTCCGGCGACTGCTTTGGAATACCAGTCCGCGATCCACCCATTTGTACCCGGGACTCCGCGGATTCAGGGTTTGGTTGACCGCCAGTCCAATGGCGGAAACGCGCGAGCTCCAAGTGGAAACCGCGTAATACAAGAGATATAGCCCATGCAGTCGAATAATATCCGGTGCCCAGAAAAAGCCGTGAAAGCCGGGAACCGCCTGGTGGGTCCAGGCCGGCGGGCGACCGAAAACCGTCGGCCCGCGGTGCCAGTGAATCAGATCACTGGAAAATGCCGATTGAATTCCCAAACCTGTGGAAAAAATCCAGAAGGTTTTTCCGCATCGGATAATCGCCGACGGGTCATGAACCCGGATGTGACGGTACCCCATCTGATGTAATATTGCACTCTGCACGGCGGCCCGGTCTGGCGGTGCCGCTTGTGCCGGCGTCGTGGCCGCAAAATGCGCCAGACTAATCCCGATGGTAACAGATAGGATGAGTCTGAATAGAGTGCGACGTGGCGCAGGCATGAAAGAAGCCTCCTGAAAGACTGAATCAATTGTTGTCGGCATTGCCGGTTCGGCTGTGCGACTCCAGCGCGGTGTGCGTCGAATCGCGGTGCAGCGCAAAGTAAAAGTCTCCGGTCAGAACCGGCCGCCCGTCCGTGGTGGCTTCGATTGTACATAAAAACAATGTTCCGAGGGACCGAACGACGCGCACGCGAATTGCGATTGTCTGGCCACTGCGCGGCGTAGAAAAAAAATGCACGTTACGCAGTGCCGCCAGAACACCCAGCTGTGGCGGGGCGCCAGTTTGGCCGCGTGCCGCCGCGCAGGCCGCGGCCTGCGCGGCTATTTCCAGAAGCGCCGTTCGCGGCAGCAGTCCATCCATCATGAACGGCTGATCGTCTGAAAGTTTGCGAATGGCCACGACCGTTCCATCCGTTTCCCGCGTGGCATTGTCCAGCCAGTGCATCGGCGGGCGATGTGGAATATTGTCCGTCAGATTCTGTCCCATCAACACGCCGCCTCTTTGAATTCCGATATCGCACTTGGCTGTGTCCGCGGGCCTGATTGCGTATTCTCTTCGTCACTTGATTCCAATGCGAGAGCGATCATATTGACGGCCCGCCGCTTCAGGTCCAGATGAGGCTTATCAAGCGAAGCGTCGGGATACAAAACCCCCAGCGGTCGAATGACCAAGGGGGAATCAACCAGGCGAAAAGTGCCGGGCGGCATTGTGGTGCCGCTGCCTCGAATCAGAACCGGAACCACCGGCACACCGGTTCTGGCTGACAGCAGAAATGCGCCATCATGAAATCGGGTCAGTTTCCCATCACGTGACCGTGTGCCTTCGGGAAACACCAGCAGGCTCACCCCGTCGCGCAGGCTTTCCGCCGCTTTGTAAAGCACGCGAGGATCCTCCACACACAGATGCCCGCAAAGCCGCATCATTAAACCCAAAAATGGCACGCGGAAGGGCCATCGCTTAGCCCAGCAGCGGGCATCCGTCGGAAGCAGCATAAGCAGCAGAATATCGATCAGGGATTGATGATTGGCTACCAGAATACAGGGGCCTTGGATCGCGGACCAGTCGAAATCCCCGATCCGCAGATTGCTTCCGCAGAATCGGCGCACACTGACCCGGCACATGGCCCGCAGAATCCTCCGCGGCCAGCGACCGGTTTTGTCCACCGTCAGAATTCCCAGCCATATAAATGGCGTCAGCAGCAATGCGAAAATCGCCGTGTTGGCGATCCACAGGCTTAAGCCATAGGCGCTTCGCCAGAATATCCGCAAGTTCATTTTGGAATCCGGTTGCGCTGGCATCAGGTGATTCTCATGCAGTTATCCCAACCAGCGGCCAGCCAAAGCCGCCCGGTCTGAATTGAATAAGACCGGCAAGTCAGACGATTGGCCAGCCATTCGGTCTTTCCTGTCTGAATCGGCACGTTTGCTTCCTTCAATCGCGCCGCTCAATCGGATATGCTGTTATTCTACCGCATGGCGGTGAATTGTGTACTATGCGATGGAACAGTATGACGCTGGCCATAATTTCAAGCTTCTCCGCGGCGACGCCCTGCTTCCCGACGCTAACTGCGATTTTCGATGCATGGATGACCCCATCACCTTCCTCGTTGCCATCTAAATTCGGACCTTCCAGCGAATATGACAATCATGTCGACGATCCGCAAATGTTCCGCCATTTGACATTCGCGGCCATTGAGCCAGTGATATCTGAAGTTGCCGATCGCGGAACTTGCGGCTTTATTTTGGCCAGCGCAAAAGGAAATATCGGTGTTCTGCAACACTGGCTCGATCTTAGTGGCGGTTTCGCCCGAGATGCCGCGTCACCTGGTAACCCGCCCGGCTTGATGGATTGTGCGCAGAACCTTGCCGCTGAATTTGGCCTGGGCGGTTCATGTGCCGTCGTTTCAACGGCCTGTACATCCGGCCTCTCCGGCCTGATTGAAGCGGCCATGATGGTCGATGCAGGCCAACAGACTGAAATTGTCGTATTGGCGGTGGATATTGCCAGCCTGTTTGTATGCGACGGATTCACCGCGCTTAAAGCCCTTGCGGCTCAGGCGTGTCGCCCTTTTGATCGCCACCGCGATGGCCTTGCACTCGGGTCGGCCGCGGCCGCATGTCTGGTTCAACGGTCAGATATATTTGCCGGGAAAAAGGCCGATACTTTTGCGTGCACGCTTTGCGGCCGGGGGGCGGCTATGGACGCTGTGCATCTGACCGCGCCCGATCGCCAGGCCGGTGGCCTGATCCGTGCGGTGGAAATGGCGCTACGCACGGGCGGTCTTTCCACAAGCCAGATTGATGCGGTTCTCCTGCACGGCACCGGCACTCCTTACAACGATGCCATGGAGGCGACTGCTGTTCAAAAGATATTTTCACACAGTCCGCCCTTGACCGCCGTTAAGGGGCATATCGGCCACACGCTAGGTGCCAGCGGATTAATCGAAACTGCCCTTGCCAGTGAAATTCTCCACCGCGGCGTGTTGCCGCCGACCACTGGCCTATCCGATTCCCAGTGGCCGGAACTTGATTTTGTCCAAACCGCACGTTCGGTTCCATCGATCCGGCGAATCCTTAAAACATCAAGCGGATTCGGTGGAATAAATGCCGCCGTTATTCTGGAAAAGCTGAAATCAAACGATATAACAGGCGCGTGACTCATGTGCGAAAATCAGATAATTCTTTGTCAGTACCCCGCGGACCTTGTCTTCCGGCGGTCTGACATATCGTGGCCCGGTTCGCCATCTCTCGGCGGTATCGCAGATATTATTGCGAAGTTGAATTCCGAGCTGCAGTTGTTCAGCAAAAACGCCCTGCTTGCGACTGGACTTTTTATGAGTGTGATTCATGATTCAATAGAGGCGGATATAGCCTTTAACACAAGCCGGCGGTTGGACGGCGGCAAATATGTCAGCCCGGCCGCCTTTCGCGAAACCCTTCCAAGTTCGCCCGCGGCGCAATTGTCCATTGCGTTGGGGCTTGGAGGCCCCATGGTGGTGTTTTGTGGTGATGCGGATGGCGCACAGGCCTTAGCCAGTGCCCGCCGCTGGTTGGAAAGCGGCGCGATTCATATGGCCGTGGTCGTGCATCCGCGCAGTAGCCAGACGACAATAATGCCGTCATTATGAGTCGTGCTCGCCAGATTTGCGTCTGATAAACCATTTCACGTCTGATAAGCAAAAACCACGCAGAATTGTCTTGCTCACGCTGCAGGAGCGGACTAAACTCCATCTGTCGCCTGCCTGAGCTGAACCGCAAACAGGCTGACAGCTTTTTGAAACCCGGCGGGAGAGAAGGCCAAAATTCCAACGCTTCTCCTTCGCGACGTTTCATATTTCCAATTGCCGGTTGTCCGACTGCCTTTTTTCGGTTTGCCCGAACAGTCCGACAACGGAGGACAGAGGAGTAGAAGATGTATAAGAACGGAATTACCCACGGCTACGCGGCAATCGCCGGATTGGCCGCACTGGTCGGCCCATTGGCTCTTTGCGGAATAGCGCAAGCCGATTTTTCCCTGGTACTCATCGATACCGGTGCATCACAAACCGTTACCCTTAGCCAACATGCCGGCACGCTTACACCCAACAGTTCCGGCGGCGTGGTTGTCCCATTTTCGGTTGGCAGTTTTTCTGGTTATTTCACCGGCGATTTTAATTCTTCGCAGAGTGCCTTGGAAAGCGGCGGTTTAAATATCAGCAACGCGGCGGCCACCGGCACTTCGGACACCTTAAAAATCTTCTGGAGTGACAATAATCTTTCGGCATCCGGCCAGACCGGTGCGTCGGTCAGCATTTCCCAGAGCGGCGGCGGAACCGTTGTGCAAAGTGCCGGTTCTATGAGCCTGGAAACCTATATTGACCCGTCCAACTCGGTCGGGTTGCCCGGTTCCGCTTCCTATGCCGGGCCGGCTTCCGCCTCCTTTAGCAACGCATCAAATTCCCCTGAGTCCTTTACTCTGTCGGGAAACCCAACTGCTTCACTGCCGCTGCAATCGGGATCGCCATTTGCAATCGGCCAGCTTTTTACGATTCAGCTTAGCGGTGGCGGTGCATTCGCCACCACAAATGGCCAGTTCGGTATGAACATTGCATCCACCGTTGGCAGCACCATCGTCACCACACCCGAACCTGCATCGCTTGTGTTTATCGCGATCGGGGGGCTTACTTTGCTGGTCCGGCGTCGCAAGGTTGCCGATAACGGAAGTTCGTCTGAAATTAAATAATGCGCGAACATGAATGAACATGTCAGCGATTTTCAAGAGAGAAGGCAAAAATGAAAGCGAATATGAAATCAGTTATCTGTACAAAATCGGCTGTGCTCGCCGGATTGTTTCTCGCCGCCGCAGTTGGCGCGCATCAGGCGCGAGCTAGTGTGGCCCTGGAATTCAACGGCAGTTCGACGCCGATTACTTATCTGCCGCACTTGGTTACATACAGTCAGGCGACGCCGACCCTGCTAGTGCCGGATTTCACCATCAGCAGCATTTCGGGAAGTTCCAACGCCGGTAAAGGTGCCTTGGTTTCACAGTTGACGGAAAGCACCTACAGCATCGTGAACACGGGCAGCCAGACAGGGACGCTTACCATTGCACTTAGCGATCTCGGCTTTTCCGGATTTGGCGAGCTTGGTTTTGCGGAATCCGGAAGCGTTACCTTTTTAACAGGCCACTCCGGCGATTCAGTTGGATTGACTTCTTATTTAAATACCAACAACCAGCAATTTGGAACGGCGAACGCGCTGTCCGCTTCCACGGTTTATTTTCCCGCTGGCGGAGCGGCCAACATCACCTATCAAATAGGTCCGGCATCAGAATTGGTTGATCTGGGAAACAGTTCCGCCTTCGCCTTAAACTCTGTCGTGGCGTTGAATCTTGCGGCCGGGTCCAGTGTGAACCTGTCATTTCAGACCACGGCAGAGCCGGCTGCAATGCCGGCACCCTCCACGGTCGGCTTGTGTGGCATTGGCCTCATTGGACTGGGCATTTCGGTCCTTAGAAAACGCTCGCGAACGATCGCGGCATAAAATCAAAATATGGTGCTGCTACCCGTCCAGTGCGTTGTGACACTCAGCTTTCAGGGACGGCAGCCCTCAAACCACGCAGGCTCTTCCGCATAACGTCGTTGCGTACCCTAAAATTTGAATGCGACAGAGTGCCAGAAGCCCGGCGAAAAAAAAAGAAAAGCCCATCGACGTATGCGACAGGCTTTTCCATTCTTGTTTCCGCCGATGACCGGCTGCGGCATGAAATTGCAACAAACACAATTCCGTACGGTTGCCGTAAAGCTTGGTATTCGGCGCCACGACGCGGCATGTCCAGGCAAATTCAAACCTGGACCGGCGCGCCGGATCCCAAAAAATCATTGCGTTCAACGCTTCTTTGCTGATTTCTTGGTGCTTTTCTTCGCGGATTTCTTCGTGCTCTTGGCACTCTTGGATCCGGAAGCTTTCTTCTTCGTGGCCATGTTATCACCTCCTTTCATGGAAGTAAGACCGTAATTCTTTTATCGGCAACAGGTTGGCAGCCTCAACATAAAAATTTGAATTTTTTCAAAAGTTTTTTCGACAAACGTCCGACACCCGCCTACTCGCGTGATCTCGCTGTCATCAGTGCGCGATTCAAAAGTATTTTTCTTAGCGGTTCAGAGGTGGCACACACTATCCATGGAACGCCATGCAATCGCGCCGCACCTTGCGACTGCGCAATCCATTTGGCGATATTTTTACGGTATTGCGCTGCCGCTTCAGGGCCTGCGGCGACAGGACGCCTCCGGCCGGTCTCTGAATCGATTAATTCCGACGCTGGCGCGTCGATGGGATACAGTTCCTGCGGAGATAGCACTTGCAGCACCGCCATCCGTCGATGCATTGTCGCCGACAACGGCACTATGTTCGCCATGTCGGCGGGGGGGAGAAAATCGCTTATGAACAAAAGCAGTCCGTGAGATGGAATCGTTGCCATGATCCGCCGAATTGATGATTCTGATGATTGTCTGGCGTTCGCACTTGTGTGGCGCAACCATTGAATAAGGCCAGCCGCCGCCTGCGGGCGGTCAAATTTGCGCATTGCGATATCGTCGGATGCACTACCGGCGTTTTGCGCTACCGCCAGTCGACCTCCGTGCCGCAAAGCCGCCAGGCTGAATACCAGCGCCAGGTCGCGCGCCATTCTGAATTTGTTCGGTTGACCGAAGTTCATGCTCGCCGAGGTATCAAGAAAAATCGTCAATGGCAGCGATTTGCGATCATGAAACAGCCGTACCACAAGCTGGTCCAGCCGGGCAAGCGCATATTGATCTATAAATCGAAAGTCATCGCCTTGCGAATAAGCGCGAAAATCCGCTATCTCCAAGCCTGAGCTTTGCAGACCAGCCAGCCGCCCTCCTGCCGGCCAACGCATCGCCATTCCCCCGCCCGCCAGTTGGAACTGCTTTGCCAGTGCAAATACTTCCTTACCGGGCCACTTTGGTTCCGCGGTTTCCCCGGCTGCGTTCACTTCGCCTTTCATCGGGTTCATTCAGGTATCCTTTAACATTAGTATATCGACTACTCCCGTAAAAAGTATGTGCCGGATGTGAACTTTCTTGCAGCCAATACGGCTTTGACTCCGGCGCTCGCCCATCTGGCCCCACAATTGGGACATAGAAGGCTCGGGAGTCGTCTGGCCGAAAAACCCGCGCAACGGTTTGAGTTGCCGCGATTGCCAGGTCGCAAAGGTATGCTTTTCAATTTTAGGAGGTGCATGTTCCAGGCCATGCGGTCATCCGTTCATCCGACATCTGCAAGCGAGAGCGTGGACGCAAACCGTGCCATCAGTTCCCGGCGTATTTCCGCATGCGCCGGCTCTATCAGGTGCGGATCATTTTGTGCCATCGCAATTGCGTCGGTTCGCGCTGTAGGCAGCAGAAACGGATCAAATAAAAGATCCGTAAAGGCCAAATCTCCATGACCGCTCTGCTGGGTTCCTATCAGTTCTCCCATGCCGCGAAGTTTCAAGTCTTCCTCGGCAATCTTAAAGCCACTGGTGTGTCGCACCATCGCCTGCATCCGCCGGGTGGCTTCCTGCGTCTGCTGGTCGCACATCAGAATGCAATAAGACTGATGCCCGCCTCGGCCAATGCGGCCGCGAAGCTGGTGAAGTTGCGCCAGCCCGAAATGGTCCGCATGTTCCACTACCATCAGCGAGGCATTGGGTACATCCACGCCGACTTCAATGACGGTTGTGGAGACCAGTACGCTGATCTGTCCCTGCCGAAAATTCTCCATGGTTTTCATCCGCTCCTGACGGTCCATTCGGCCATGCAGCAGTCCCACCTGGCAATCGGCCAGTGGTCCAGCGCTTAATTCCGCCGCCAGTTGTACGGCGCTCTGCATGCCTGTCGGATTATCATCAATCGCTGGTGCTACCACATATACCTGCCGCCCCTGGGCAATTAGTTTTCTAGCAAAGGCGTAGACCTCTTCGCGCTGCGGCCGCGCTACCGCCCGCGTGACGATCTTGCCCCGTCCCGGCGGGGATTCATCAATTGTGGAGACATCCAAGTCGCCAAACAGTGTCATTGCCAGCGTACGCGGAATAGGCGTGGCCGTCATGATTAATGTATGCACACCCGCGTAACGGTCGCGAATAACCGCCCGCTGTTGAACTCCGAATTTATGCTGCTCATCGACCACTAGAAGCGTCAGATTTTTAAGTTGAAGTTGCTCTCGCAGCAGTGCGTGTGTGCCCACCAGAATTCCCATTGTACCGTCCGCCGCGCCTGTAATCGTGCGACGCTTTTCCACCGCGGAAAGGCCCGCGGTCAACAGTCCCAGCTTTACCCGGCTGTTCACCAGATACCGCTGGAGCGTCAGAAAATGCTGTTCCGCCAGAAGTTCGGTCGGAGCGAGCATCGCCGCCTGGCTGCCACTGGCCACCGCCAGAAGCATCGCATACAGCGCCACTACGGTTTTGCCGCAACCCACATCCCCCTGCACCAGACGATTCATCGGAACTGTGGACGCAAGGTCCTTCCGCAAACATGCAATCACGCGATTCTGTGCGTCCGTCAGTTTGAATTCCAGCCGCGCCCGGATGCGCTTGTCCACGGTGTCATCCGCACGCAGCGGTCTGGCACCCGCGGCGTTCTGCTGCCGGGCGCGGCGCAGTGCCACCGCCAACTGGTAAAGAAAAAACTCGTGATAGGCCAAACTGTGTCGCGCTGCTTGCGTCTGCTTTAAATCAACCGGTTGGTGCACCGCCTGGTACGCCGCCCGCCGGCATGGCAGTTTTCGCGACGCCAGATAATCCGGGGCAAACCATTCCCGCACATTTGGCAGCAGCTGCGCCAGATTCCCAATGATAACTTGCCGGATCACCGCACTTGGAAGGTCCGCCGTCGCCGGATACGCCGGCTCGATTCTCGCGGCTGCGCGCGTGGACGATTCCTCGGTTACAACATCAAATAGGGGCTGCATTAACTGCGCCCGGCCGTTAAAAAAGTTTACCTGTCCGGTTGCCCGTAGTCGGCAGCCGGGCGCGATTTTATCCGGCAGATCCCACCGATTGAACCATACCAGAATACACCTTCCGGAAGCCTCTTCAATCAGCGCCTCAAAACGAGACCGCTTGCGGCGAATCATGCGGGTCTGAATGACGGTGCCCTCCACGGTTGCTTTTTGCCCGGACACCAGTTCCTGAACTTCGACCTGGCCTTGAAACTGCACGTAATCGCGCGGAAGAAAATCCAGCAAATCTCCAATGGTTCGCACCCCCAGTCGCGAAAAATGTTCCGCACGGCGCGGCCCGACTCCGTGCGCCTCGGCGACCGATGCGTGAAATGGTGAGCCAGGGTTAAACACCGGGAAGTTTGTTCCCGGCGGCTTATCCGCGCCGGATTCGGCGATTGAATGAATGGGAATCTGCTCCATGGCACATCCGAAAAAGGCTGGTTTGACGGCGGCGGCTTTTTTTCCGCGTTGCCATTCAGAATCAGGGTTGCTGCACCGGATCAGCCGACTGTTCATTCGTTGGCGTGCTGATGTTTATTGACAATTTTCGCTTTGGATCGCCCGCCAGGTACAGTGTACGTGTCGGGAATGCAATTTCCACGCCAAGTCTTTCCAGTTCGCGCAGCAGCGCAAGGTTGAAACGCTCACTGAATTCCATGTAACGCCAATAATCGGTCGATGGACGAAAGCAGTAATACACCGCAATATTCAGCGAATCCGCGTTAAAATCGGTGAAATAAACCCGCGGCGGATTGTCGGTCGGGTCGGTTGGATTGGTCACGGACGGACCGAATTCCGGGGAGGCCAGCAGATCGCGAATCATCTTTACCGCCTGATTCATCTTCGTCACCGGCGTGTCACAGGCGACCGTGACATTTATCGCCCGCCGGATAAACGGTCGCATGGATATATTTGTTACCGAATTGCTGACAATGTCTGAATTGGGAATGGTCACAAGCGAGCCATCCGTCTGCCGGACCCGGGTGGACCGGAACCCGATTTCCTCCACCTTTCCAGTGATGCCCTGATAGGAGACGGAATGTCCTACCAGGAACGGACGGTCCATGAAAATTGTGACGGATCCGAAAAGATTTTTCAGCGAATCCTGGGCCGCCAGCGATACCGCCAATCCCGCGATTCCCAGTCCTGCCAGCCACGAACCAATGTCGCGGTCAAATACGTTCTGCAGAATAAACAGCGCGCCGATTATGGTAACAAAAATCCGCAGCGTCTTGCGCACAATCGGCACAATCTGTTCGGTAAGGGGGGTGTCGTGACGGGCGATAAATCGTTTTAGCGCAAGTTCCACCGTGGCTACAATGTTAAAGCCATACCAGAATATTGATATCGCCAGAAGCAGAAGTAGAATTTTTCCAGAAAAAGTTTCCAGCACCGTGCTTAAATGCAGTTGGCCAAGGCCGACCAGAAGGCCGGCGGCCAGTATGGCCAGGCTCAGCGGTGAGGCCAGACTATCCACCATGACCGCTTGAAAATGCCAATTGCGCCGTTCCAGCCGCAACGCCAGTCCGCGGCAACCGGCCGCAGCCAGTCGTCCCACCACGACACCGCCCAGAATCGCCAGCAGCAGTGTCAGCCAGTTGGCCAGGCGGTTGTCGTGCAGCAGTTGCTGAAAATTAATCTGCCGCACAACCGATTGCCACAGGCTGCCCAGACTGTGCTTCGCATGAACCGCCGCCGGATGTGTTGTCGCGGGTATATTTGCGGAAATACTGGACGCTGTTTTTTTAATCATTAATTGCGGCATCGGATTTTCTCAATTTTGGCGGGGCCTGTTGCGGCGTGGCATGGAAACTCGCGATTCGCGATTCCATTTCTGCACGGTCGGTCCGCTGTTTAATATTCTACAAACGGCAGATATGCCGTTGTTTCCACGTAACCGGTTCTTTGTGATTTATCCAGATCATCCACTGAAATTCCCAGCGCACGAACGATCGCCTCCACATCATCAGCAACTTTGATCGGCTGATTGGCATGGCTGCCCCATGTCGGCTCCGCCGCCGGCATTTTTGCCTCTTTCGTTCGTATGCCGGTATGGTATTGCACTGTGGCGTCGGGGTCTTTTAAGCCATGGCCGGTCAGCACACAGGCCACCCGTTCATGTCGTGAAATAACCTGTGACGCCAGAAGCTGCCGCAGGCCGGCTATTGTCGCTGCGCTGGCGGGCTCGCAACCAAAGCCAAATCGACCGATCAGGGCTTTGGCTTCCAGTATTTCCTCATCGGTTACCTCGGCCACCACGCCGTTCATGCCATCCAGAGCGCGCAACGCCTTTTTCAAATTCACGGGTCGGCCGATTTCAATTGCGGACGCAATCGTGTGCGGATGAATATGCTCCGCATCCATTTTTGCATAATGGGCTTGAATCATGTCGTCGTCCGTGCGGCCGCCGTTCCAGGTCAGACCGCCGCGGACCAGCGTGTATAAGGTATTTGCGCCTCGCGCGTTAATAATCGCCAGTCGCGGTACCCGCCGGATGAGTCCCAGCGCCAGCAATTCCGCGAAAGCTTTTCCGAATGCCGAACAGTTCCCAAGGTTTCCGCCCGGCACAACAATCCAGTCCGGCACTTCCCAGTTAAGAGATTCCAGAATCCGGTACATAATCGTTTTCTGGCCTTCCAGCCTGAACGGATTGACCGAATTCATCAGATACAGTCCAAGCTGCCCGCTCACTTGACGCACTCTGGCCAGACAGGTGTCAAAATCGCCTTCAATTTGCAGCGTGCGGGCACCATAGTCCAGCGCCTGTGAGAGCTTTCCAAACGCTATTTTGCCAGTTCCTATAAACACAATTCCCTGAAAGCCGTTTTGCGCCGCATACAGCGCTAAAGATGCCGACGTATTTCCGGTGCTCGCACACGCGACACGCCGCGCGCCGACCATGCGCGCATGGGTGAACGCGGCGGTCATTCCGTTATCCTTAAAACTGCCCGACGGGTTCATTCCCTCATATTGCAGCCATAACTGCCCGGGCCACATTCCCAGTTGTCGTCCAAGGCAGACCGCATTCTGTAAAAATGTCTGTCCTTCGCCAATCGTGCAGACCATCGCATCGGCACAAAACGGCAGCAGGTCCCGGAAACGCCACACTCCCGAATAATCCAGCGGAAAGCGCCGGTTCTGCCAGCGCTGCTGGAAATGACGCAGCGTGGCCGGCGGATTCGCTTTCGACCAGTCATATTCGATATCCAGCAGTTCGCCGCATTTTTGACATGATGTCAATGTCCGGCTCACATCAAAGGTTGAACCACACGAAGGATTAATGCACTTCTGGAACGCGGTCGTTTTCATGTTCCGGATTTTATACGCAAACGCCCGTACCGGCCAACCGCATCAGGCCGACGATCGCCGAAGCAGTTCCCCGGCACATGTGCCGGGGCGCAATAATTAACTTACCACGGCCTTCACAGGTTCCCGCGCAGCCGCGGGCCAGTCCAGATGGCAGCGCCAGTTGATATTGTCCAACTCCGGAAAATCGGTCCGGAAATGTACGCCGCGGGTTTCTCTGCGGGCGCGTGCGGCAACCGTAATCAGCCGCGCCACTTCCAGCATGTTCTGTAATTCCCATCCGGCCGGAGCCTCAAACACTTTATCCAGCACATAGTGCGACCAGAACTCAATTATTTCAATCGCCTCATCCAGTCGCGGGCCGTATCGCTCGATGCCCGCATTTCTCCAGAGCAGAGATTTAAGACTGCTTAATACATCGGCCATATCCAGTTCTGTCCGTTCCGAGTGGGGTATTTCCACGGTGATCCGCGGAATTTCAATCGGTCGCAACTGTCCGACAATGCGCGCCGCCGCATCTTCCCCCGCCCGTTTGCCGAATACCAGCGCCTCAATCAGTGAATTACTGGCCAGGCGATTGGCTCCGTGCAGGCCGGTATAAGATGTTTCGCCTATGGCATAAAGATTTTCCACGCTTGTGCGGCCCGTTAAATCACATCGCACCCCACCGACCATATAATGGGCGCTGGGGTGAACGGGAATAGGCTGTTTGCCGGGATTAATTGCAAATTGCTGGCATACCTTATAAATGCTTGGAAAGCGGGCCTTAAAGCCATCCGTGCCCATGTGTCGGCAATCCAGAAATACATGGGTGGTGCCGGTTTTTGCCATCTGGGCCAGAATGCTCCGCGAAACCACGTCCCGCGGTGCGAGTTCCGCCATTGGATGGTAGGCCTTCATGAATTCTTCGCCAGCCCGGTCAATAAGTTTTGCTCCTTCGCCACGAACCGCTTCGCTTATCAGAAACCGCGCAGAACCCGCAATATAAATGGTGGTCGGATGGAATTGCACCATTTCCATGTCGCGCAATTCCGCCTGCGCTCGCCAGGCCATAGCGTGCCCGTCCGCCGTCGCGATGGCCGGATTGGTGGTTTCACGGAACAGTGCCCCGGCCCCGCCGCTGGCCAACAGGGTCTGGTTCGCAAAAATCGCGAACATGCCGCGCTGCTGTGTCCAGGCCAAGGCGCCGACACACCGACCCTCAAGTGTGATCAGGTCCAGCACAAACGTATGTTCCAGAATGGATATCGCTTCGCGCTGCCTGGCCACCGCCAGCAGACTGTTGGCCAGTTCACGCCCTGTCGCATCGCCCAGCGCATGAATGATTCGCGCTGCCGAGTGGCCGCCTTCCCGCCCGAAGGACAGTCGTCCGTCGGTTTCCCGGTCAAAGTTCGCTCCCCAGCTTATCAGTTCATCAATGCGCGCCGGTGCCTCCCGCACGACAGTCTCTACTGCGGCCCGTTCGCTTAACCCGCAGCCGGTCGCAAGGGTGTCGGCGATATGGCTTTCAAAACTGTCATCCGCCTTCATGACCGTCGCAATGCCACCCTGTGCATAAAACGTGTTCGATTCAGACAACTGCTGCTTGGATACCAGCAGTACCTCCGCGCTTTGGCTGGCCGCAATTGCCGCCCGCAGGCCCGCGACTCCGCTGCCTATTACCAGAATGTCGGTCACCACATGCGGCAAACGATGGCTTTTGAACGGATACAGATACCGGCGGTCCATTGAAACTCCTTTTACATTCACCTATGTTAGCCCGGAATGCCCGCAGATTCATCCGGCGCGTGGATCGGCTTATTCCGGAAGCACCCCGTTCTTGGCGGCATTTGCCCAACGGCTTGCAGCCGCAATTGTCGGTTCCTGATCAAAATCGGCAGACCCATATCCGGGGAACGCCATCCGGTTCCATCGCCGGATCCGATACTCCCTCGCCAGGCGGTTGGAGTCAATTTTGCAATCTTGTCGGCTCTTTTGCGTTACAATGGCGAAGGTGGGTCCGGCTTGGGAATTCACGCCGAGTCGCGCCCAAATGTGAAAGGTATCATCATGATGTCCAAAAAAAAAGCCGCTGCTATGCTGGCCGGGAAAAAATGTGCCCCCTGCGAAGGCGGCACCTCTCCGCTTACTCCCAAAGAGATCGCCAAACTTCTTAAATCGGTCCCGGAATGGCGGGTGGATGCCGATGTTCTAACCCGCGATTTTGAATTCCTGAATTTTCACCAGACCATGTCATTTGTAAACGCGGTCGCGTGGCTGGCCAATCTGGAAAACCATCATCCGGATATGCAGGTCGGCTATAGCCGCGTCCGCGTTGGCTTCAGTACCCATGCCATCAACGGTCTGTCACCGAACGACTTTATATGCGCCGCCAAAATCGACGCAATGCTCGCACTTTAATAAAGGATGCCATGGTCAACGAACCTTACAGCGGCCGAAGAGTGCTGATTCTTTCGGCGTCCGCCGGCGCGGGGCATATCCGCGCCGCGGATGCCATTTTGAAAATCTGTGCCGGTGATTCCCGCGTTGCCCAGGTAGAGCACTGGGACATGCTAAAGTACACCAACCGGCTTTTTCGGCATATCTATTCCCAGGTCTATCTGGATTTAATCAATCGTGCGCCAAAAATGCTTGGCTGGATATACGATACCACCGACACCCCCTGGCGAAACGAGAAAAAGCGGCTCGCCTTTGAAAAATTCAATGCCGGACCCTTTCTCAAGGCGGTCACCGCTTTTAACCCTGATTTAATCATTTGCACCCATTTTACGCCTTCCACTTTGGTGGGCTGGCTATATGAAGTTGGGCGCATTGCCGTGCGCCCGGCAATCTGCGTTACCGACTTTGACTGCCATGCCATGTGGCTCACTCATATTTATCAGTATTATTTCCTGGCTTTGGAAGAAACACGCGTCCACATGCAGCGGCTCGGCATAGATGCAGCCCGTATGAAAGTCACCGGAATTCCCGTCGATCCGGCTTTTATGGAACCAATGGAAAAATCCGAAGCCCGTCGGCGCTGCTCACTTGATCCCGCCCTTTTTACTATTCTGGTTTCCGCCGGCGGTTATGGCGTTGGCCCTATTGAACTGCTGATTGCTGAAATTCTGCGACTTAAAATTCCCGTTCAGGTCGTCGTCATCGCTGGTCGAAGTCTGGAACTTAAAGCCACGCTCGATGAACTGGCCGCGCAACAAAATCCAAGCCAGCCGGTAAAACTGGTTCCCGTCGGATACACCACACACATGCACGAATTCATGGCCGCTGCGGATCTTCTTATTGGCAAGCCGGGTGGTCTGACCACCAGCGAAGCGATGGCCCGCAATTTGCCGGTCTGTATTGTCAATCCGATTCCCGGACAGGAGGAACGCAATTCCGATCATCTGCTGGAGCAAGGCGTCGCCATCCGCTGTAACAATTTGCCTACGCTTGCCTATAAAATCGAAAACCTTCTGGCCAATCCGGAGAGGCTTTCGGCAATGCGCGCGGCGACTCATGCCGTAGCCCGGCCTTCCGCAGCGCTGGATATTGTTCAAACTCTGCTGAACCTGCCGCAAGATCATCGCGTGGAAAAGCCGCGGCGATGGCCCTTTGCGGCTCGCAACGGAATGGCCCGCCGCATGACCGCCGCGCGCCTGCGGGCAAGCCGCCGAGCCAGTTCAAAGCGGCATCGTGACTGATCCGCTGCTCGTATTTCGCAAATTGTGCGCGGTTGCCACAATTCAGTTGCCGACGATCGCAGAAAAAAATGGCCCAGGCGCTGCACCGATTACGCCTGGGCCGGTACCATTTCCGATCACAAGACCGGCGGTACGCTCTTAAAACTGCTAGTGAATCCAGTGCCGCAGGCCGCCGCGCTACACCAGGACCTCGCTGTTTAATGTGGCCCGCAGTTTTTCCAGCGCCCGGTTTTGAATCTGGCGCACGCGCTCTTTGGTTACGCCAATCACTTGGCCAACCTCTTCGAGTGTCATGGACGATTCTTCCTGCGTCCGGTTAATGGCAAACCGTGCTTCAATCACACGACGTTCCACCTCGGTAAGGTTCGCACTGTTGGCCCGGATAATCCGCTGTAATTCCTCAACTGCGTCGCGGGTCACATTGTCGCGGCGGGTTTCCATATCCTTCGAGCGTTCCATCGAAGGATCAAATTCCATCGGGAACATTGTGTGGTACCGATTGGACTTTACCGCAATGCGGCTGAAAGCCTTCAAAATAGCCCGGCACGCATAAGTGCTGAATTTAAATCCGCGGGCGGCATCGAATTTTTCCACGGCCCGCAACAGCGCCATGTTGCCTTCAGAAATCAAATCGCCAAAATCAACATCCGCCATGCGTGTCCGTTTGGCCATGGCCAGAACGAGTGCCAGGTTGGCGTTGGTGATTAACTCACGCGTATCACGAACGCGGCCAAACCAGCGGGCAAGCTCGGCCGCTGTTTTTTTCCCCGGCTTTTCCTTAAACGCGGTCGCCAGAATACCGGCTCGCATCCGGGCATAGTTGTAACGCAGGAACAGATGCTTTTCTTCGTTGGCCTTAAGCAAAGAAGACGATGGCGTGGGTGAAGTCAACACATCTTCCATCATCGGGTGATACCATCCGGTACCAGCCCGCGCAATGTCCAGACCTTCATCAAATAATTCGCGCTCGGCATCAGCCTTGTTAAACAGCGGATTGGGCATGTAGTCCAGCGATACACTTAATGCTTCAGTAGCCAGTTCACGCTCTGAGGTTGAAAGAGCGGCCAAAGCTGCGCGATGCTTCTGGCTAGCCGGAGCAAAATAGCGGGACAGTTTCTGGTCTTTAAGGTTGGTGACATCAGTGTTCATAAAACACCTCCTGATGGTCTGTCGGCGAACATCTAATCGCCTTACATGGTTTAATACAGAACAAATTGGATGCCGGGTCATATTGTTTTAAAAAATATTGAGATAAATGTCACTAAATGCATTATTTGTATAGGGTTATATGCTTTCAAAATAATTTGAAAATATTTTTTTTCGCTGGACACCCCGCCAATTTGGCGGACCGGTTCAGCCACAAAGGTCAAATCGCCGGTTACGCCCCGGCGTTTCGCCTGTCACCGGAAAGTTACCGCTGGCGGTCCGCCTTGTCAGTCTGTTAACTTCGCAGAGTTCTTTTGCACACGTTCCCGCCCGTCACCGTAGTCCGATAACCCGGCTTTTTGCCAATAGTTTTATTAATTTTCACTTGAAATTGCACCGCATGTTGGCCTACCATACACTTTGTGAAAACTTGTACGAAGTTTTGGCGGAAAATTTAATCATGTCCATCCACTCACCACTTAATCAAAAATTTGCCAACTCAGTTGTATCGGGCGGTAAAAGAGCGGTCCATGAATCCAGCCAGCCCGTCACCTTGATGCGCTCGCGGACCGGCGCCGATCTGCTGGCAATCGGCCTGGCCACGAGCAGTGCCATGTGGACGGTCGGTTACTTGTGCAGAATGCCCGGCACTGGTGTGCCCGCCCAGGCTCTTCTGGTAATCATGTTAGCACTTCTTTTCTTTGGTGGTGTGGCCACTACGGCGCGCACAGATCGCAACTTCTGGACCGGTTCTCTTACCGGTCTGATCGCTGGCGGTTTTAACCTTCTGATTCTTGGATCTCTGGGCCACGACCTTACCACCGATCGCCGCATGATCGCTTACGCGGTGGTCTGGGTGCCGGCCGCACTGGCAATATCCGCAGTGTTGGGGTTGCTGGGTGCGGGGGTGGGGCGCTGGCTGAATCCGGGGCGCCGGCAGAAAATAGATGGCATCGCCGCACTTTCTGTTACCACCGCGCTGGCCACTCTGGTTCTTGTGATGGCGGGGGGAATGGTAACCGGATTAAACGCGGGCCTGTCCGTGCCGGACTGGCCTGACACTTTTCACTATGGAATGTTTGTATTTCCGTTATCCCATATGACGGGAGGTGTTTATTACGAACACACCCATCGCCTGCTGGCCACACTTGTTGGTCTGGGAACGTTGGTTCAAACCATTTACCTATTTGTCAATGAAAGCCGCAGATGGGTAAAGGGCTTGGCCGCGACGGCGTTGCTGATGGTCGTCGCCCAGGGCCTGCTGGGTGGTTTGCGCGTCACGGGCCACCTGACGCTGGCCCAGGTTCGCAGCCACATGGATCCAAGCACCACATTGGCCATTGTCCATGGTGCCTTCGGCCAGTTGTTTTTCGGGGTGCTTGTTGCCTTGGCGGCCATTTGCTCCTGGCACTGGCGATGTGGACCGCAATCCGTCGCCAAAGCCAGCGCCCGGCTGGATCGCATTCTGGCCTGGTCGCTGGTTGCTCTGCTGACCGTTCAACTGACACTCGGCAGCGTCTTACGCCACATTGGCATGGTGCTGGCGGTGCATATTGTCGTGGCGGTGATTGTACTGCTGCTTTGCCTGTTTGTGGGCGTGCGGGCCTGGGGTATGAATCCAAACTCTCAAATCCTGCAACGCGCTGGTCTGGCCCTGCTTGGGGTGGTCACACTTCAGGTTTTGCTGGGCGTTGCAGCCGTTGCCGCCATCGGCGGCCAAGGTCCTGTTACGCATCCGTCCATGGGGCAGGCCATTGTCACCACCGCACATCAGGTTACCGGCGCGATTCTGTTGGCCACGGCCGTCCTTACCGCCTGCTGGTTCACGCGCCTTCATCGCCCGCTTCCCATGCGAGAACTCGGCCTGTAATTGTGGGATTCATTTTTTTTTCGCCATTCAAATGGAAACCGGACAACAGGCCCGCTGGAAAAATGCACGCCAGGCGGGCCTGGGGGCATTTGTTCGACAAATGGCAACGGCCACGCGGGCAGCCCATTTTCCCGGCTGCGGCAGCAGCGAAACTGTCCTTCAGATTCATGGCCAGTACACAGCGACTGCTCTCGGTTAAAATTTCGCCATGAACCAAGTCGCTTTTATTTCGCATTCCGATTGCCTGGCCCACGAATCCCGCGCCGACCACCCGGAACAACCCGCGCGGGTAAGAGTGATAGCCGAACGGATCGCCCTCTGCGGCCTGCTGGACCACCTGGATTGCCTTGACGCGCCTTTGGCCCTCGAGAGTCAGCTTGTTGCGGCTCATACCCCGGGCTACCTAAATTCTCTGCAGACTGCCCACAATCAATTGATTGCGGCACAATCCTCCGGGCCGATATATCTGGATCCCGATACAATGCTGGGGCCGCATACTCTTGCGGCCGCGCGACGGGCCGCCGGTGCGGCGGCATTGGCCGCTGATCTGGTATTAGCCGGCACGTATATCCGCGCCTTCTGCAATGTGCGCCCGCCAGGGCATCACGCGCATCGCGACCGTGCTGGTGGCTTTTGTTTTCTTAACAACGTCGCCATAGGCATATACGCTGCGCTGGCGCGCGGCGTGACGCGAATTGCCCTGATTGATTTTGATGTTCACCACGGCGACGGCAGCGAACAGATTTTTGCCAACGACCCCCGCGTGCTTATGCTATCGACTTTTGCATTGGACCTGTTTCCCCATACGGGGCTTACACCGCTTGGTTCCAATATGATCAATGTTGGCCTGCCACCCGGAGCCGATGGAAGCGCTTTGCGCCGCGTCGTGGAAACGCGCTGGCTGCCCGCGATTGAAAAATTCCGTCCGGAACTGCTGCTTGTCTCCGCGGGGTTTGATGCCCATTTTCAGGATGCCCTTGGCAACATGCGATGGACTGATGACGACTATGCATGGCTTGCCGGTCAGATTGTGGCCATCGCCAATCGCCACTGCGGCGGACGCATCGTTTCCATTCTGGAAGGGGGGTACAATTTGGCCGCGCTGGCCCGCTGCGCGGAACTGCATATCCGTGGTCTTATGGACATGATATAAAAGCAACGGCCCGGCGTTTTGTGTCCGTCTTGTTTTTGATGCCACTTGGGTGTCGCATACAACTGGTTTACGGCCGGGGTACCACGGGCATTGTGGCCGCCGGCTTATGCACGCTTCTAACCGGGCTGCCCGCCGCAATGGCCACGTCCCTGGCGATAATGCCTCCCGTGCAGTCAGAAAAATAACTCTGACCCGCAATCGCCTGATGGTTCACCATGCTCTGCAGTGGTCGCCCATCGGCTTTCACAACTTTCCATCGTCCTTGCTTTTCCACCAGATAAATTCGATACAGGAACGGAACCCGCATATTTGGAAACGTCTGAGTTTCCCGCAGAACCAGCATCCATTCCACTGGAAAGCGCAAACTGTGCGTGGTGCGTACATCCCATCGCAAAATCTGAACCGTGACCCGGCTGGTGGTGCCGTTGGCGGCGGTTCTCATATCGTGCATTCGCATCGTCGCTGCAAGCCGCAGGATAAATCGCTTAAACGCGGCGGTTCGGGCTGGCTCAACCGCTCCAGGGCGCGACCATTGCGTGCGCTGGTCCGCCACGCCCGCCGGTGCCGACCTATGGCCCGGCCCGCCAATAATGTCCGCGGCAGTCAAATGAAAGGCCAGCATCAGCAGGCATCCCGCCAGTACGCCAAGCAGCCCCGCGACTGCCACCACAAGTGGTCCAAACGCCAATGAGCCGCGCGGCGAAATTTCCAGTTGGTTCTGCTTTACCAGAGAGCCATGACACTGCGCACAAACCACCGAGCCTTGCCACAGATAGGGAGCCTGGGTATCCGGAATAACGCGGGTGCAATGGGTACATGTTTCCATGAATCGGTTCCTGTCCTAGGCTGCCCGGATTTCCAGCCGGTAGACCGACCGTGTTCATTCGCCCTATCGCAACCGTACATAAAAGACGTTGCACGACGAATGCGGGGCAATTGTCACGGTAAATCGCGCGGTGGTGGCCCCCCCAATGCTTACCTGAAGGGTATTGCGGCCTGACGGCAACGCGGTGGGAATCACATAAACCGCGCGCGGCAGCATTTCCCAATAGCGCACATCCGCATGAGATGAACCCGCCAGCGCCGCGCCCAGCGCTGCCACGCCCAGACCGGCCAGAGCTGTGCCGGCACTGTCCTGATCCACGCCATTGTTGGCCACCAGCAGGCCGCCTGCGATTAAGCCCGTGCCCACCACAGCCTTGGCTTCCCGAATGGTATCCATGGTAAGCCAACGTTTGTCCTGGGCCAGTGCCAGCGTGTCAACCATATTGGATTGCGCTATTCCAGGAATCGGATGACCATTTTTCCAAGCCTCGGCCATTGGCAGCGGGCCAGCCTGATACGGTGTGGGTGTAAAAACTGTCTGTTCGCCGTACCAGCCGCGATTGCGCCTTTGCGGCCCGTAGCCGTAGTCAACAAATATGAGTGTGTTGGTGGCGGGCCGATAAAGCTTTTGCACAACACTGGAAATGGCTGGATCAAGCTGCTGCGCATGCTGGAATGCCGCAGCGGCCAGTTGCGGTCGGTCGGTTTTCAAATAGCAAAGCCCCAGGCCGAAATAGCCCAATACAAAATTGGAATCTACGCGGTTAAGGTTGCCGGAATTGCTGGCGGAATTTTTAGAATAGGCCCGCAGCCGAAACAGACTGTTCTGAAACGCCGCCCGCGCATTTTCATAGTCCTGTTGCATGAGAAACGTCAGCCCAAGGTAATAGTGTGCCATCGCGCGTTCAAAAGGCTGGCCTTTCCAGACTTTTACCCCGTCATACAGCACCACCGCGCCAATCACCCGGCTTCCGGTGTTGGTGTTCACGCTGTTCATCACGTTGTACGCTTTTAGAAAAGCGTGTTCGGCCTGCATGATATTGCCCGCAGCTAGTGCCGCCGAGCCATATCGACAGTTATTCAACACATAATTGCGGTTCGGCTTTTTTATAAGTGGCGCAAGTTCCTGTTGGCTTTGGGCATACTCGCCCGCGTAGTAAAAGCTTACCGCCTGAGCGACGCGCTGCGAATTTCCTGAACAGGCCGGGAGGGCCGCCAGGAAACTTATTGCCATCAGAGCCACGCAGAATCGCCCGGCGGCCCGGCGGAATTTCGTCAGCCTCTCGCCGGCTGTAACTGCGAGCTTGCCTTGGTATTGCCGCCCTGCGAATGTATTGGACTTATGTTGTACGCCTGTTGTCACAATCGCTACTTTCCAGTCTTCAAGTTTCCCCGCGCCAAGGTTCAAGGTGACCGAGTCGCTTTATTCAAACCCTGTTCTATTTTACGCGGTATTGGCTGCACGGTTGCAGAATAACAACATTATTCCAGAAATCCGAATTATTCGGCTCGGGTGCCACGGGTGCCATAATTGTGTAAACCCTCGGCTGCGGGTGGGATGAACGTATGGCCCATTACCGCCAAACAGCACGGTCAAAAATTATCTGTTGAATAGTCAGCGCGGTCAAATACCATAAGGTTATTTCCATGCCTAAGGAGGTCAGCTCAAAGAATAATTCGAAAATTGAAACGCGTTTTGGAATTTATCTTCCCGGCCGATGTACCGCAGCCTATCCTTGGCACCTCCTGACGGACTTTCACCCCTACGCCTTTTCGTAGCGCGGATCGCAGGCGTGAATCAGCAGCGCCCGCGGTTTTGATAGGTAGCAAAAGGGAAACGCCGAACTATGCGGCTTCAATGTGGTATTTCGGGGAAATATTTACGACCTGCCGATTTTATCCCGGCGGGACGACGACGGGGATAACCCCCGTGGCTGGCATCATCAGGAGGCGTGCGGGACGATCTCGTGCCGCGGATAATCGGTAGACCGGGGCTGCCGGGTGGACCGGGCCAAGGTTGCGACCCTGCTCCTTTCGGTTATTTGTTTACCGGGCCTGCTTGCGGCTGGTTTTGCGGATATAATAAACGGCTATGTTGGCGGCTGATTGGAGTTTCCTAAAAGTATGAATTGGCAGCAACCGATTCCCAAAAGATATCTGCAGATGCCGGAGGATAAGATTCGCGCGGCCGTGCTGGCCCACAAGGCTACTTTCGGCCCGGATCTGGTTATTCTGGGGCATCATTATCAGCAGGACGAAGTGATTCAATTTGCGGATTTCACCGGCGATTCATTTCAGTTGTCGCGGGAGGCGGCGAAACTTAATGCGGCCCGCTTTGTGGTTTTCTGCGGCGTGCATTTTATGGCTGAATCCGCGGACGTGCTGACCGCGGACCATCAGAAGGTGATTCTGCCCGATATGGGCGCTGGTTGTTCCATGGCGGATATGGCCCGCGCCGACGATGTGCAGGATGCTTGGGATACGATTGTGCGCAGCTGCGGTGATATGCCCGGCTTCCGTCTGGTTCCGATTACGTATATGAACTCAAGCGCTGCGGTGAAAAGCTTTGTAGGACATAATGGCGGCGCGGTCTGTACCAGCAGCAATTGCCAACAGATTATTTCATGGGCATTAAACGGGCAAAAGCCGGGTGACGCACCTGCGACCAAGATTATCTTTTTTCCAGATCAACACCTGGGCCGGAACACCGCTTACGGAATGGGTTTTCCACTGGACTCGATGGTGGTATGGGACTACCGCAACAGCGGTGGCCTGACGGACGAACAGCTTCGTGCTGCAACTTTTATCCTGTGGAAAGGGCATTGCAGCGTGCATCAGTTGTTTCGGCCGGAACATGTCGACCAGGTAAAATCCCGATTGCCCGGTGTAAAAGTGCTGGTACACCCGGAATGCAACTGGGAAGTGGTTCAGAAGGCCGACATGGTTGGCTCAACCGATTTTATAAGTAAACAAATTCGCGCTGCGGCGCCGGGCAGCAAATGGGCGGTGGGCACCGAGGTGCATATGGTGAATCGGCTGGCCAAAGAGCATCCAGAACAGACGATTACCATTCTTTCGGACTGCCAATGCCTGTGTACCACCATGTACCGGATCGACCCGCCACACCTGTTGTGGGTGCTGGACAACCTGGCGGAAGGAAAGATTGTAAATCAGATTCAGGTCAATGAAGTGGATGCCTATTGGTCACGCGTGAGTTTGCAGCGCATGCTGGACATAACCGCGGGAACGCCATTAACGCCGCCACCGCAACCAGAGCCACCGCCAGCGGAACGGCATTCATCCCCTTTACCGGTACTGGCGAACATGGACATAAAACCATGACAAAATTGGGGCATCCTTGCTTGTTTAGAATTAAACTTTGACCGGAAAATTGCGGCAGCTAATTTTGGAGATAACGCTTATGTTTAGAAAATCTGTTTCGTGCCTCGTGCTTATGGCCTCTGCCACCGTGCTTGGATGGAGCGTACCGGTCTTGGCCGCGTCACGTTCAGATGACTTTCTGCAAGGCTATGCCGCGGCGGAATTAAAGCTGCAGTTTCACATATCGCACGCAAAGGTGCGAACGCATCACGGTAAAATTCATGTCACGCTGCCGGCTGGAACCAGTCAATCCCGTCGTCGGGCCGTGGAAAAAGCCATGATTGCAATTCCTGGTGCGTTGGATGCCAGTGTGGTCGTGGCAAGTTCGCCTGGGTCATCTCGGTCGGCATTATCAGATTCGACCGCTCCTGCACCGGATGGCGCCGCGGGACGAACCGCCGTACCGGCGGCAGGCGGGCTTACCGGAGCGGCCGGAGCTTTGGGTTTTGGGCCGCCCATGCCCATTCCGCGATGGCTTCAACCTTATGCCGCCAATCCGGCCACGTTTCACGGCAGCATGTACCGGCTGCCCAACGGTTTTTTCCCGCGGGGCAATCTGTTTTCTCCACTGATGGCCGATCCCAAATGGCCCGGCTTTGCCGCATCCTACAGCCATTATTCCCCCTATCATCCCAACGGGTTAAAGGATGTGATTCCTGTCAGCCTGGGCGATACGCTGCCATTTTATCGCAACAATATGGGAGATGGCTGGCAATGGGAAACGGGCATGCAGGCGGATGCCTATGCCTATTTTAATGTCGACACACAGGCCAAAGCGCTGCAGAACACTGATTTCTTTGTGGGCGGCTACGGAGCCTTCCGCCACAATAATCTTTCGTTTATCGTCCGGTATTTTCATCAAAGCTCACATTTGGGAGATGAATTTCTTCTCGATAATCCGGCCTACTACAATGGACTGCGGCAGAAAATCAGTTACGAGCAATTAAATGGCATTGTATCAATTGATTTGCTGAAGCGGACCTTTCGCCTTTATGCGGGAGCCGGTTATCTGACCGATATTGAACCTTCCACGCTTGGCCGTTGGATTTTTCAATATGGTGCGCAATATCATGGTCCGACACTCTGGCACACCACAAACACCGTCTGGTCGCCGGTGGCGGGGGTTGATTTAAAAAACTGGAGCCAGAATAACTACGACACTGACATTTCCGCCAGGGCTGGCCTGCAAGTGACCAATGGCCACGCCGACAGTCCGCGGTTTCAGTTTCTGCTGGAATTTTATCGGGGGCATTCCTATTACGGCCAGTTTTTTGTAAACGAAATCCAATATGTCGGCTTTGGCGTGCATTTGTATTATTAATGCCCAGCCGGTGTGGCCAAGCGAACGGCCTTTTCCGGCGCGGCACGAACCGAACGCAGGTGCAAATCGGTCAGCCAGATTGCCAGCAGGGCGACGGCCAGGAGCAGACCAAAACCGATCAGGCGCGCCATATAACCGGCCTTCGGTGGCGAAACGGCCGAGATGGTGGATGACCGCAATGCCGGAAAATTGCAATTCACTGGGCGCATGGCCACAAGTGTAACGCGGGTCGACGAAATGTACAGATTTTGTGCGCAAAAAGACCGGTTTACTTTTGCGCGTTAACTTGCGACAATCTTCCTTCCGTATGCCTTAAACGGCGGACCGTTCCGAACCGTTGGCAATGCGGCGGAGCGGGAATCGCAATATGCCGGAAAATCGGCGATTGACAGGTGAGGATATTTATGTCACATCCATCTTCCGAAAAGTCGTCCCCAACCCAGGACGCGGCCGCGGCTATTCTCAGGCCGGCAACACCTCCCCCGGCGAGTGGCGGCCAGCATGTCCTCGCTGCCGCCGCGGCGGTATCGGCCGGTCCGGCGACTGGCCGGCGGCGGCAATTTATTTCATTTGCTTTTTACAAACTGACCGCCGATGCCCGGCGGCTGCCACCCGAAAAACTTGCCGGCATGATGCAGGGCCTGGTGGACCTGGTTCGCGGCAATGACCCGCAGAAAATGTTCCTGCTGGTTTACAGTTGCGTCGGCACCCGCGGTGATGTGGATATCATGTTCTGGAAAATCAGCTTTGAACTTGAAGAATTGCAGCGTTTCGCCGCCCAGATGAACCGGCTGGAACTGTCTGGGTATTTATCCACGCCTTTCAGCTATCTTGCGCAAAGCAAACGCAGCACCTATGTGGACAAAATTGAGCCATCGCACGACAACGCTCGCTCACTGATCGTACCCGGTAAAAAGAAATATATGTTTGTGTACCCATTTGTAAAAACACGCGAATGGTATCTGCTCAGCAAACAGGCCAGGCAGGGGATTATGGATGAGCATATTGAAGTCGGCAACCGGTATCCATCCGTTAAACTCAACACAACCTACAGTTTTGGCTTTGATGACCAGGAATTTGTTGTGGCTTTTGAAACCGACAAGCCCGATGATTTTCTGGACCTGGTCCAGGAACTGCGGGAAACCGAGGGCAGTCGCTTTACACTCCGGGATACCCCCATTTTCACCTGTGTGCAGACGCCGATTGAGGAACTCGTGCGCCAACTCGCGAATGTCTGAACGGGTGATGAGCCGCAATTATTTGATTCAAATGAAATTGGAGTTAATTCCATGGAATATCGGATTCTGGGCAAAACCGGCCTGAAAATTTCAGTGCTAGGGTATGGAGCTTCATCGCTGGGGGCGGTGTTTCGTGATATTAACGAAGAAGACGCCCTTCAAAGTGTCCGCGTTTCACTGGATATGGGCGTGAATTTTATCGATGTATCCCCGTTTTACGGACTTACCCGCGCTGAATCCATGCTGGGCAAAGCGCTGAAGGGAATCCCCCGTGACCGCTATCTGATGGCCACTAAAGTCGGGCGGTATGGTCAGACCGAATTTGATTTTTCAGCCAAACGCGTTATCGCCAGTGTGGATGAAAGCCTCAGCCGTATGGGCCTGGACCACGTGGACCTGATTCAATGCCACGACATTGAATTTGGTGATCTGGATCAGGTTATAAACGAAACGATTCCCGCCTTGCGCAAAGTGTGTCAGGCAGGCAAAGCGCGGTTTGTGGGCGTAACCGGATTCCCCCTTAAGGCACTCCAATATGTCTCGGATCGTACGCCAATTGATTCGATTCTTTCCTATTGCCATTACAGCCTGAACAACACACTTTTGCAAAATGCGATTCCCGCCTTTAAGGCCTGCGGCGTGGGCGTGATCAGCGCGTCGCCGCTGTCCATGGGGCTGCTATCCAATCGCGGAGCGCCGGCATGGCACCCGGCCTCGGCGGACGTTCGGGATGCATGTGCCAGGGCGGCCGCCCATTGCCGTTCCAGAGGGGCGGATATTGCCCGGCTGGCGGTGCAAATGGCCATTATGAATCCGGATATTGCCTGCACGGTGGTCGGGTCCGCCAGCAGTGCCAACATGCGGGAAAATATCAAATGGTGCGGCGAAAAGCCCGACGCGGCACTTCTTTCTGAAGTACTGGAAATACTTAAGCCGGTGCACAATAAAATATGGACCAGCGGCAAGCCTGAATACAACTGAATCAGCCGATATTTTAAATTGTCAGAACTTCTGGAAAAATTCGATGAGCCTCAATATGAAAATAGTGGTCCTTTCCCAACCGGGTCAATTCAGGATTAGTCAATCTGAAAAGCCGGCCGCCCCCGCGGCCGGTCAGGTGCTGGTTCGCGTGGCCACCATCGGAATCTGCGGAACCGATATGCACGCCTATCGCGGCAAACAGCCTTTCTTTTCCTACCCACGCGTGTTGGGTCATGAACTTGGTGTGGAAGTGATGGCCCTCGGAGACGGTGTCAACCGCGTTAAGATCGGCGACCGCTGTGCCGTGGAACCCTACCTGAATTGCGGGCAATGCATTGCCTGTCGCCGCGGAAAATCGAACTGCTGTGTAAAACTTGCGGTGCTGGGTGTGCATGTGGATGGCGGTTTTTGTGAATACCTGATTCTGCCGCAGGAAAAACTGCATGTCTCGGCGAAATTGTCTTTTGAACAATTGTCTCTGGTGGAAACACTCGGCATAGGGGCCCACGCAGTGAACCGCGCTCAGGTGACCTCCGACGAATGGGCGCTGGTTATCGGCGCTGGTCCGATTGGTCTTGGCGTCATGCAGTTTGCGCGCGCCGCCGGCGCCAGGGTAATCGCACTGGACATCAACCCGGCGCGTCTGGATTTCTGCAGAACGCAATTGGGCGTCGATGCGGCCGTTCTGGCTGGTGAACAGGCGGCTGCCGAAGTTTCCAGCATCACCAATGGTGACATGCCGACGGTTGTGTTTGATGCCACCGGAAATGCCGGTTCCATGATGGGGGCGTTTAATCTGGCGGCCAGTGGCGGCAAATTGGTGTTTGTAGGCCTGTTTCGCGGAGATGTGACATTTGCCGATCCGGAATTTCACCGGCGGGAATTGACGCTTCTTGGCAGCCGAAATGCCATCGGCGCGGATTTCACCAGAATTATTGATCTGGTGGAACGCGGCGTGGTCGATACCCGTCCATGGATTACGCATCGGGCGTCGCTTTGGGATATTCCTGAAAAAATGCCGCAATGGCTGGAGCCCGCGGCAGGAGTGATCAAGGCTGTGGTAAGCGTGTAAGACGGATGGCGACTTAACGGGCCGCTCCTTCGTGCATTTGCCGCTTGCGCGTTAAATGTGAAGTAAAAAGTTCGGAAAGGAAAATGTCATGGAACTCGCAAAGTTCAGTTGCGGTATCGGAGACCGCTTTGGCCGCCAGGGACAGGCTCAACTGCAAGCCTTCATTGATTTTAAAAAATCAACCGGCATTACCCTGACCCCGGTCTGGAATAAATCGAACCGTGAGCACACCATTGTTCACACAGAGCCATCTTCAGTGCGGGCTGAAGCGGATGCCGCGGTCAAGGCTCTGGGATGGAGCGGTCCGTACCATGTGGATGCCGACCATATCAACATCAAAACTGTCGATCGGTTCATTGCCTGCAGTGATTTTTTTACTATTGATGTCGCCGATCTGATTGGCAAACCGGCGTCCGATGGCGAACTGGCTGAATTTGTGAAACAGGCTCAGTCGCTGGCCGGCAGGCTGGAACTGCCCGGGCTGTCCCATGCAATGACAATTACCGATGCGGACATTCGTCGCGTTGGCGCGACGTTTCTGGGAGCCGTTAAAGAGGCGGGGCGCGTTTACCGGCATATTCGGATTCAGCGCGGCGAAAATTTCATCCCGGAAATTTCAATGGATGAAACCGATGCTCCGCAGACACCTCCGGAACTTCTGCTGATTCTGGCCGCGATTGCCTGGGAAAAAATTCCAATTCAGACCATAGCGCCAAAATTCACCGGCCGCTTTAACAAGGGGGTGAATTATCAGGGAGACGTGCGGCAGTTTGAAAAGGAATTTCGGGATGATCTTGCGGTGATTGCCTTTGCCGTTGGCAAGTTTGGCCTGCCGCGTAACCTTAAGTTAAGCGTGCATTCCGGCAGTGATAAATTCGATATTTATGAGCCTATACGCCGCGCCATTCGGGACACCGGAGCGGGACTGCACGTAAAGACCGCCGGTACCACATGGCTGGAGGAAGTGATTGGACTGGCAATGGCCGGCGGCCGCGGACTGGAAATAGCCCGCGGTATTTATATATCGGCTCTGGGGCGAATGGATGAACTCTGCGCGCCATATGCCACGGTCATTAGCATAGATCGAACCCTTTTGCCGACCGTTGAACAGGTCCGAAACTGGAGCGGTCCGGAATTTGCCCAGGCGCTTCGTCATGACCCGGCGTGTCCGCACTACAATCCGAATATGCGTCAGCTTGTGCATGTTGGATTCAAGGTCGCCGCACAGATGGAGGCGGAATATCTGTCCGCCTTGGATGAATTTGCGCCGGTTATCGCCAACGGGGTGAAGGAAAATATTCTTCACCGGCATCTCGAGAAAATATTCAAAATATGATTTCGGCGATGACGGCGGAGCGAACAGTTTCCGATCTGTCATTTTCCTCCGCGTACTGTTTACCCCCAGGATGGTGATTTAAATTGGAGTTCACAATGATGGTTCGTACGGTTTGCCGCGGAGTAGCTTTTTGGATGGCCGCTCTCTCGCTGGCGGCACTTTTTTCAGTGACATGTGTCGCGGCGCGAGCCAATGACGATATTTTCCCGCCTCGGACCGCAGCGGCGTCTTTTATTCATTTTGATGGCCGTGGATTCATTATTAACGGCAAACGCACGTATGTGCGTTCCGGCAGCTTCCATTATGCCCGTGTGCCACGCGCCTTGTGGCGCGACCGGCTGGAAAAAATGAAACGGGCCGGTTTCAACACTGTGCAGACCTACGTATTCTGGAATTACCAGGAACCGCGGCCGGGGCAATTCCGCTTTACCGGCCGAGCGGATCTGGACGCATTTCTTAAACTCGCCAGAAGCGTTGGGCTTTACGCCACTGTGCGTATGGGGCCATATGACTGTGCCGAATGGGACTCGGGCGGCTATCCCGTGTTTTTGAGATTTATTCCCGGCCTCCAGGTGCGCGCCGATGATCCGGCGTTTATTCACGCTCTGGATAAATTCTGGAAGCGGCTGATACCCATTGTGGCTGAAAATCAGATCAACCATGGCGGAAATGTCATTCTGGTGCAAATGGAAAATGAGGATCCACAGGGCTGGGGCACCGATATGCCTAATGCCTATTTCAGGCACATGTACAACATGACCCGGCGGCTGGGGATTCAGGTTCCCATTTTCTTCAGCGGGCTGCATCATGGTTCAGATCCCGCCGGCAATAAACCCTGGAGCAGCCGCGGCCGAACGTCCCCTTGGTATTCCACTGAAACCTGGACCGGCTGGTACAACTTATACGGCAAAATGAATCCCGGGAAATTCAGATTCACCGAAGACGCCCTCTGGCATAACGAAGCCTTTGGCGGCAATGGCCTGAATCTTTATATGCTCGTGGGCAGTACGAATTTTGGGCATTGGAACAACGATGAAATGCGGGCTTCCTATGACTACGCCGCCGGCATCGGTCAATTGGGTGATTTGCGACCGTTGTATTACCGTTATAAGCGCATCAATTATTTTGCCCGTTCATTTCAGGCGGTTCTTGCCGACAGTGACAATGCCACCGCGCAATATGCGGACTTTGCCACCGGCAGGTCCATTCAGGTATACGCCCGCAAAAGCCCCCAAGGCACGCTGGTGTTTCTGGCCAATACTGGGAATGTCGCGGCTGCCGCGCATTTAAAAGGCGGGGGCGTATTACACCTTCACCCGGCAGAATTCGTGCCATTGGTGCGCCATTTTGCCATCAGCAAATGGGTGAGCATTCAGCAGTCACGATCGCGGATTTTAAGTGTGGTTAAACAGGGTAAATTTCTGACGGTCATTCTTTATGGCGCGGGCGAAGGAAATATTGAATTTAAGGTTGGTTCGCCAGACACGGTTGGCGCGCTGCCGCGTGGCTTTAGCTGGAAGAACAAAGCGGCGGGTCTGCTGGATTTTAATGTGTCATTCGCGCAACTCATGTCTCACCAGCGTTACACCTCCATTATGGCGGATGAGCCATTTCAACGCACAATCAAAATAGGCGCGCACACGCTGCGGATTTTTTGTGAATCTTACCGGCAGGAGCATGTCACCTGGCTGGCGGGATACCATGGTATAAAGCAGATTGTGATTGGCCCGACTTATGTGGACCGAATCGCCACGCGGTCCGGTGCCATGGCTTTGCGGATACAGCAGTTTGATCGCAAGGCACCCAATATCGCGGTGGTTTACGGTGCATCAGCCGAACCGGCTGTATTGGAAGGGAATCCGCCCGGCAGTGCGGGGCAAATTCCGGCGATACATTTCACGCATTGGCAAATGCACACGCTTGTTGCACCCGCGGCGGCAACCTACAGCGACGCTGCCTGGGTCAAGACTCGCCTCCCGCGGCAAATGGGGTTTGACCATGGCTATCCGGGGGCGTACACGTGGTATCGCTGCGCATTTAACTGGTCTGGCCCGCCGCAGAAAGCGGTGCTTCCGCTCTCCCATTTCGCGGATTGGGCCGCGGTATTTTTGAATGGGCAACTTGTCGGGCAGGGTACCGCGCCAATTAATCCGCGGGTTCACCTGATACCCGGAAAAAATACGCTGGCCATTTTTACTGTGAACAATGGCCGCAATAAATTGTTTGCCTATATCGGCCCCATACGCGATAAAGACCGCATGGGGTTATGGGGAACGGTCAACCTTTATAAAACCGCCGAATCGACCGTTCTGGCGCATTGGCGCATGAAGCCGGTTGCTTCGTTGAAAGCCGGCAAGGCCATGATTGCCCGCAACCACCGCGGGGGCCATTGGAAGCCGGCGGTCGTCGGTCAAGACGCATTTGACGGCCAGCCGGGCTTTGCGTGGTTTCATACCCGCCTGCCGGCGATTCCAGCCGGATATCTGGCTTCGGCCAAGTTCGATGATGTGGACGACAATGGATGGATATATCTAAATGGTAAATTAATCGGCTCACATCGCGGCTGGGGGCGACCGTTTACGGTGTCGCTGGCCACGGCCCGTCATAACGGCACCAACAGCTTTGATGTGCTGGTGCAAAACACATCCGGAGCCGGCGGTCTTATGGCAAAGGTGGTTCTGCATACTGACCAGCCGCTGGCCGGAGTCGGATCGCGGCCATTGACCCCCTGGCGAATGCGCGGCGGTCTGGGCAATTGGGCAACACACTGGCGTCCGCTGGGGGGGCATGCCCCCGGTGTTCCCTGCATGTATCAGGCTCATTTCCGCATGCCGAAAATAAAGGCCGGAACAACTGGTCTGCGCGCCCATGTCGTTTACCGTGTTTCGTGGGGACATCTGTTTGGCGGTGACGCTTGGATTAACGGCCATAACCTTGGGCGTTACCCGGACCCGCAGTGTCGGCGAGGATTGTATATCCCGTCGTGCTGGCTTAAATCCGGAACCAATTCGCTGACAATTCTGGATGAAATGGGAGGGCTGCCGGACCAGGTCTATCTGCGGCCATCACAAACCGCTTCGCGATGGGTGGGGTGGCTTAAACCTCGAAAATAATTGACTTTGGCCTTCTGGTAGCGTTTGTGATCCGGTAATCTCGGCAGCCGTGTTCATCGGAATTTCAATCGGATAACCGCGCGTTTCCAGGCTGAAAGCAGCCGTTTTCGGCAACCACGACAAATCCCGGTCCATTGGTGTAGAATAACCGGCGACAGGAAGGGTGGTTTGAAACGGAAAGGCAGGGTTTGTTATGGCGGATATGAAGCGTTCCGGCAGGAAATCCGGGCTGAAATCATCAGAAAAGGCTAAATCAGAATCGGTTGGCGGCGCGCCGCCGGCAAATCCGGATGGACTTGAGCCGCATGAAGCTGCGCAGGACCAACCGCGCGTCAATTACAAGGTGGTCGGGTTTGCTCCACCCTCTACAGTTGTCGCCGGCGGGATGGGTGTGGGTAACGCTGGAACACCGATCCGCAGATCTGTGGTGGTCGGTTCGGTACAAAACGCTCGTGGCGGGGGACCCAAGGCACCGGAACCGGTTTCACCCATTTGGCCCGGTCCGCCGCCAATTCCTGCGCGCAAGCCGGTGGAGAAAGTTCCGGAAACCGACGCCGGAGATGCCTCGGACGATTCCAAGCCACTTTTGTTTGAAGTGGCGTGGGAGGTCTGCTGGCAGTTGGGTGGCATTTATACGGTTATGCGCAGCAAGGCACCTTCCATGGTGGCCGCCTGGGGAGAGCGCTATTGCCTGGTGGGGCCGTACAATGCGGAAACCGCCGCTGTGGAACTCGAATCCTGCGAGCCTGTCGGAATAGTGGCCGAGGCCGTTAAAAAGATGCGGGAACTTGGCGTCACCGTTCATTGTGGCTATTGGCTTATCGAAGGTCGACCTCGTGTGATTCTGCTGGATTACGCCGAGGCGTTCAATCGCCTGGGTGAATTTAAATATATGCTTTGGAAAGACCACGGCATTCAAACCTACGATGACGACGGCGATACCAATAATGTTGTCGCGTTCGGGTTTCTGACGGGTCTTCTGTTTCAGGAAATCGCCCGGGCGAACAATGGCAGGTTGCAACTGGTCGCTCATTTTCACGAATGGATGGCCGGTCTGGGCCTGATGCGTCTGGCATTTCTTAAACTTGCTGTGGCCACGGTGTTTACCACCCATGCGACGCTGCTGGGGCGGTATCTGTGCACGGATAATCCGGATTTTTATGCCAAACTCGATACGATCAATCCGGATCATGCCGCCGGGCATTACCGCATTTATCCCCGCTATTGCATTGAACATGGCGCCAGCAACTGCGCGGACGTATTTACCACGGTTTCCGATGTGACCGCACTGGAGGCGGAAAAACTGCTGCACCGCAAGCCGGATGTGGTGACCCCGAACGGCCTGAATATCCGCCGGTTTGAAGCCCTGCATGAATTTCAGACCATGCACCGCCAGTACAAAGAGGCGATTCACAGCTTTGTGGCTGCCCACTTTTTCCCATCCTACACGTTCGATCTTGACCGCACGCTGTATCTGTTCACCGCGGGGCGATATGAATACACCAACAAGGGAATTGATCTGTTTATTGAATCACTGGCGCGGCTGAACCACTGGCTGAAGTCCGGCGGGATTGATATGACGGTTGTGGCGTTTATCATTTCGCGGGCGCCATATAAATCTATAAATGTAGATGTATTGAGAAGTCAGGCGATGTTCGATGACCTGAAGCTGACCTGCGAACGCGTGTCCGAGGAAATGTCACAAAAACTGCTTTCCGTGGTCTGCACCGGGCGTCTGCCCGAGGGTCAGGAAATGCTTTCGCAGCAGGCGCAGGTGCGGTTGAAACGCGGGCTGCATGCCTGGCGGACCTGGCGCCAGCCGCCGATTGTCACCCACGATCTGTGGGATGACGCCAACGATTCGGTTCTGCAGAAACTCCGTGCGTGCAGGCTTTTTAATGCCAAAGATGACCGGGTAAAAGTCGTTTTCCATCCCGACTTCCTTTCCGCGACTTCGCCTCTCATCGGTCTGGATTACGATCAGTTTGTCCGCGGCTGTCACATGGGCGTTTTCCCGAGCTATTACGAACCTTGGGGATATACGCCTATGGAATGCGTGGCCAGCGGCGTGCCCGCGGTGACCAGCGATCTGGCCGGATTCGGCAGCTATGTCAGCAAACATATTCAGGACCCCGCCAATAACGGGCTGTTTGTGGTCGGCCGCCGTTATGCCAATTTTGACCAGGCGGCGCATCAATTAACTGAAATTCTCTTTAATTATGCCCTGAAAGAACGCCGTGGAAGAATTGAATTGCGTAACCGGGTGGAACGACTCTCGGAGTATTTTGACTGGAACAATCTGGTCTCCCATTACGCGCACGCCCATCGTCTGGCTCTGTCCCGCAAGTCACAGGCCGCGGTGTAAATCAACTTTCCGGTATCAGGCGGTTCGGTCGGACGTGCCCCGCGGGACCGCGGCTGGCGGACCATGCCCGCATGACGCCAGAAAAAATCGGCGGGGCAATGGCTCATGCCTCCGCTGTCGACTTGAGAGTAGCAATGATCTCCACACTTGCCGAGCACCCCAGACGATCCGCACCGGCATTAAGCATCGCCATTGCAGTGGGCAGGTCTCGAATGCCACCGGACGCTTTCACGCGTAGACCCCCGGCATATTGTTTCAGCCAGTGCACGGCCTGCACGGAGGCACCGCCCGTGGGATGAAATCCCGTGCTGGTCTTTACGAAATCCGCGCCTGCTTGCCGCGCCGCCCGGCATCCGAATTGAATCTGTTGTTCCGTCAGAACAGCAGTCTCAAGAATAACCTTCACAACTATTTTCGGGTTCACCCTCCGGGCCTCGCCGACCACTCGGGCCATATCATCCTGTGCTTCGGCCATATTTTCCGCCAGAATAGCCGGCAGAAACGCCACCATGTCCACTTCATCGGCCCCGGCCTGTGCGCACGCCGCGGCCTCGGCCGCCTTTATATGTGAAAAGCCGGCGCCGAGTGGAAATCCGACGCAGCCGCAGGCGGCAGGCCGATTTCCGGCCTGTCCCATGCCGCCGTCGTTATCGAGAAGTGTTCTAACCAGTGGAATCCACCGCGGGTTTACGCATACCGCCGCAAAATGGTGTTCTATCGCCTGGTGCACCAGCCGTCGGATTTGGACTTCGGTCGCTTCGGGTTTGAGCAACGTGTGGTCAATTAATCCGGCGAGTTCAATTGGTGTCATCATGTGGTAATTCCATGCAGACCGGTGGATAACATTGATCAGGCGTCCTGGCGGGCGGTACCGGCATGCGTCTGCATCGGTATATCGGCACCTCGCCGGGCATAGTTCATTCCGCCAAAGGCGGTTCGGATTTTATCCATATAAATGTAAAATACGGGTGTGACAAACAGTGTCAGAAATTGAGAAAACACCAGTCCGCCAATCACCGCCAGCCCCAATGGTCGGCGGGTGTCGGCGTCCGCTCCGGTTCCCAGCGCAATCGGCAGCGTGCCGAGCAGAGCGGCCATGGTTGTCATCATGATGGGGCGAAACCGGATGGAACAGGCCTGATAAATCGCCTCGGCGGGAGAAAGGCCCTGCCGCCGCTGGGCATCAATGGCGAAATCGACCATCATAATGCCGTTCTTTTTTACCAGCCCTATCAGCATAATCACGCCGACAAACGCATATAAATCAAGGATTTTTCCGAAGATTATCAGCGTCAGCAGTGCCCCAAGGCCCGCGAATGGAAGCGCGGTCAGAATGGTGATCGGATGAATGAAGCTTTCATACAAAATACCCAGAACCAGATAAATCACCACCACGGCGACCAGCAGCAGCAAACCCATGTTAATGACGGCCTGTTGAAAAATCTGTGCCTCACCCTGGAAACTTGTGATAATCTGGGGCGGCAACGTCGCTTTGGCTGTGGCCTTAATTTCACTGACCGCTCTGCTTAGTGAGTAATCGGTCGCCACGTTAAAGGAAATTGTTACGGAAGGCAGAATTCCGGTCTGGTTGATGATCATTGGTCCCAGGCTTTTCGTGACCCTGGTAATTGCGTTCAGTGGCACGAGTTTGCCGGTGTTTGAAGTCACATACAACAGCCCGAGATCCGCCGGATTTCGCTGATATTTCGGCTCGGCCTCCAGTATAACTTCGTATTGCGCCTGCGGATCGTAAATTGTGCTGATTTGTTCAGCGCCGTAACTTAGGCCCAGCGCATCTTCTATTGCCTGATTGGAAACTCCCAGAATCTGGGCGCGGTTTTCATCTGGAACAATATTGACCTGTGGCGTCTTGATCAGCAGGTCGTTGTTAACTTCACGCAGACCGGGCAGCGTGGCCAGTTTTTCCGTAAATATGGGGGCGTATTTGAATAAGGCGGCCGTGTCCGGTGAAAGCAGTGTGAACTGATATTGCGCCTTGGTATTTTGACTGTCGATTGTAATCGGCGGGAGATTTTGCATATAAGCCCGCAAGCCGACGACGCGGCTAAATTTCGGTCGCAGGCTGCTGATAAACTGATCTGTGGTAAGCGGGCGATCGCCGGAGGGCTTCAGGTGAAAAAACATCATGCCGCCGTTGCTGCCGCCAAAACGGCCGCCGCCGGCCAATGACATGAAGTTATCCACATTGGGATCATTTCCCACCAGAGAGGCCATGGCTTTCTGGTGGCGCACCAGGGAATCAAAAGAAATGCTCTGGGCGCCCTGTGTGGCCACCATCACATGTCCACTGTCACCGGCGGGAATAAAACCCTCCGGAATAACCACCAGCAGATGCAGCGTCAGCCAGAGGGTAAGTGCCGAGCCAATCAGGACGATCGGGCCGGCCCGCAGCACACCGCGCAGCATCCAGAGATAGAGCAGGCGTGAGGAATCAAAAAATGTTTCCATGACGCGATAGAAAATATTGTGGCGGCGGCCACGCGGGTCCTTAAGCATCCGGCTGCAGAGCATTGGCGTAAGAGTAAGGGATATGCCTCCGGACATCAGAATGGCGGTGGCCAGAGTCAGGGCGAATTCGTTGAGCAGCCGGCCGATAATCCCACCTAAAAAGATGATCGGTATAAAAACCGCCACCAGCGAAAGAGTCATGGAAATAATGGTAAAGCCTATTTCGCGTGAGGCGTTTAGCGTAGCGGTCATGGGGTCTTCGCCCATTTCTATGTGCCTATATGAATTTTCCAGCATGACCACTGCGTCATCCACAATAAATCCCACCGCCAGCGTAAGGGCCAGCAGCGAAAAATAGTCAATTGTGAAATGAAGCTCATACATCACCCCAAATGTGCCTATGATCGCCAGCGGCATGGCCAGAAACGGTATAAGCGTGGCCCGCAGCGTTCTTAAAAAGCAGAAGATGACCAGTGTCACCAGCACCAGGGCCAGCCCCAGCGTCAGTTTCACATCATAAACTCCCTGGCGGATATCCAGCGATTTATCATACATGGTTGTGAGTACAACCGTGGGCGGAATGCTGGACTGCAATTGCGGAATAATCTTTTTAATGTCATTGACCACTTGAATGGTATTGGCGCCGGGTTGCTTGGAAATGGCCAGAATAATCGCGCGGCTGAATTTGCCGTTGGTGTAATACCAGGCCCGTGTTTTATCGTTGGCAACGCTGTTTATGACATGTGCCACCTGGTCCAGCCGAACCACGGCACCGGTGGCGTGATTGGTTTGAACGATCAGCGGCCGATATGCCGCCGCGTCGGTCAACTGACTGTTTGAATAAACCTGATATGTTTTGTGGGTGCCCCAAAGCGTGCCCGTTGGCTGGTTGACATTGGCCGCCTGAATGGTACTCACGAGCTGGTTGATCCCAATCCCGCGTTCCGCCAGGGCCTGCGGATTGACCTGAATTCTGACGGCGTAAGTCTGAGCACCGAATACATTCACCTGCGCCACGCCGTTGACTTCAGAAATGGAATCTCCGAGCAGGTTTTCCGCATAATCGTCCAGTTTGTACATGGGCATGGTTTTGGATGTAAGCGCCAACAGCAAAATGGCCTGAGCCGCGGGATTGACCTTCTGAAATGTGGGCGGATTGGGCATATTATGCGGTAACTGGCCACCCGCCCGCGAAATGGCCGCCTGCACATCCAGCGCGCAGTTGTTAATATTCCGGCTCAGCGAAAAATTCAGAGTAATAGAGGTGCTGCCCTGCGAACTTTGGCTCGTCATGGATTCCAGGCCGGCAATTTGCGTAAATTGCTTTTCCAGCGGTGTTGCCACGGAGGATTCCATGGTTTCCGGATTTGCGCCTGGCAATGAAGCGCTTACCTGAATTGTCGGCCGCGCCACATCCGGCAAGTCGCTGACCGGTAGCTGAACGTAGGCCATGAGTCCAAAAATCACCAGAGTGACCATCAGCAATGTGGTGGCTACCGGGCGGCGTATGAATAGCTCAGATATATTCATGGCTGGCCTCTGGCCTTCGTGGTTGGCGACGGGGTGGTGGATTCAGGCGGCCCGCCGGCACCCGGCGATTGAACCTGGCCCGCCGCGGGGGCTATCAGACCTTTTTTTACAATTTCCACCGGTTTGCCGGGAACAACGCTGATCTGGCCATCGGTGATGACCATCTGGCCAACCGATAGCCCACGGGAAATGACCGCCATATTGTTGTAAGAGAATGCCTCGATAACAGCCTGCATTTGGGCGATATTATTCTTGCCGACAATAAAAACATAGGATCCATTTTGCCCTACCTCCACCGCGCTGGAAGGCACCACAATTGCCTTTTTTCTCAGGCCGACCTGCAGCGTCGCATTGACATATTCGCCCGGCCAAAGCATCTTGCTGTTGTTGGCAAATGTTCCCATGAATTGAACGGAGCCGGTGGCGGCATCCACCGCATTGTCCACAAAACTTAAATAGCCGGTCAGGGGTGGCCCAATTTGACCATGGGCTTGCACAACGATCGGAAGCCGGGGATTGCGTTTACGCGCCTGAAGAATTTCGGTCAGATTATCTTGCGGAAGAGAAAAGGCGACATAAATCGGCTGCATCTGGTTAATGACCAGCAGATTTGTGGTGGTCGCCTGGACGGTTTGTCCGGTGAATGCAAGCAGGTTTCCGGCCCGGCCATCCATTGGGGAGCGGATGGTGCAATAGGCCAAGTTGATTTTTGCCGTTTGAATCTGCGCCTCGTCCGCTTGAACCTGCGCGGCGGCGGCTTGTGCCGTATATTTTGCCTGCAGATATTCTGTGGGGGAAGCTGCCTTTAATTTAAGCATCTGCCTTTCCTGATTGGCTATAACGCTGTTATTGCTGGCGATGGCCTGGTCCTTTAACAAGGTCGCCCGCGCCTGTAATAGAGCTGCCTGAAAAGGTGCGGCATCCAGCTTAAAAAGTATTTCCCTCTTTTTCACGTTTTGTCCTGGTTTCACCAGAACCGCGGCCAGCCGACCACTCACCTGGGATTGCAATGTGACACTGGCCACCGGCTGTACCACGCCAATATTGGTTAATTCCACCGGAATCGGGCGTGTGGAAACCAGGGTAACCCGTACGGGTACCGGTGGAGCTGCGGTATGGGGTGTCGATTTTTTCTGACAGCCGGTTGGCAGAATGGGCAGAAAAATAGTCAGAAGGCCAGCTAAAAACAACCGGCAGGCAGCTTTGCCGCGGCGGGAGGATTGGAAGAATGCACAACGATATGGCAAAAGAATATTCTCCATTCAGCCACGGTGGGGGGCGGGCGTCCCGCCCGCCGTGGGCGACAATGTCGGGCAAGATGCCCGAGACCCCCAGCTTGGGGAAAACAGGGGCAGCAAATCGGGGCTGCTCCATTTTCGCCAAACCACGCTGTCGGTGTAATACCGCCGTCCAATGCGGTGTATAACGCCTGTCATTCTACGCGGTTGCGGGCTGAATCGTCCAACAAAAGAAAGATGACGGAATGGGGGACGGGCGTCTCGCCCGCCTTGGGGCGCCGAAGTCGGGTAACGCCCAAATCTCGGCCCAGTGAAAAAAAAGCCGCCCGTCCCGACGAATCGGAACGGGCGGCTAAAGTTTATATTCAGCGAATATTTCGCAGGCCAACAACCAGGCGCGGTCCGCGAAGCGGTCGCCCTGCGTGTGGAATCAGACGAACTTCTTACGAAGCTTCACGCCACCAACCAAGGCCATCGCGGCCAAGGTGCCAAGGCCCGGCCAGAACGTCGCCGGAAGTGGCAACGGGCCAGCGGGAAGGGGTGAACCGGGAACATCGGCCGCAGCCGAAAATTCATCTGGATTCCCTGATGGATAGTATTTGGAGACCGATGAAATCCATTTTGATACGACGGTGTTTGAATCGGTGACCAGTGTGAGCGCCCCAAGCACCAGATCGTTAGTGGCACTCGTGTTAGAAATTGTGGGTCCGCTGTAGGTGAGAACAACATCCGCAACCGTCGGATCATTATAACCGTAGGCCAATGAGTTGGTATCCTGCAAGCCGCCTGACAGGTACGCATAGGTCTGACTTACGGTAAACCCACTGGCCAGCGAGCCGGTCAAGGTGGGGGTTCCAATGAAACCACCAAAGTCGACGATCGCGAACGAATCACCGGTAGCC
>DAIDJN010000030.1:0-62995 GCA_027451365.1 Phycisphaerales bacterium
GGATTCGGACCTGTTTCTTCCGGAAGAATCCTGGAATCCGGATCGCCAGCGTTGCCGACGAGCCCATATTCCCGACAGTGTGGTGTATCGTTCCAAATGGCGGATGGCTCTGGAGCAGGTGGACCGCAGCCGGAACAACGGCATCCGCCTCGACTGGCTGAGCTTTGACGAAGGCTATGGCAGCAAACCCGGCTTTCTGTTGGGGTTGGATCAGCGTGGTCAACTGTTTGTTGGAGAAGTGCCCCGTCCTTGGGCCTGCTTTCCAACTCTGCCGCGCTATCATTCCACCCAAGCCCCTCATGCCGCCAAGCGTGCGGATCATGCCGCTCGCCGCGGCAAGCCCTTCCAGGGCAAAGGTTGGAGGAAAGTCCGACTTGCCAGAAAGACTCTTGCCGACCAGTTCTGGCAATACAAGGCGGGGCGTGTTCACCTGTCCAGCGACGGAAAGCCGGTGGAGAAAGAGTATTGGCTGATCTGGGCCAGAAATCAGGATACCGGGGAAGACAAGTATTTTGTCTCCAATGCACCGCCAGGCACCCCGGTGGAGATGCTGCTGCGTGTGGCATTTACCCGGGCCGGTGTGGAGCACGTTTTTCGAGTGGTCAAAACCGAAACGGGATTCGATCACTTTGAGGGGCGCAGTTATGTGGGGCTTATGCGACATATGACACTATGTCAGGTGGTCTTTCTTTTTCTGGCGGTTCACACGGACCGAATCAGGAAAAAAAATCCGGACATTACCTTGGAACAAGTATCACGAGCACTCAATACTCTCTGCCAATGCTGGCTGCTTCGCAGATCACAACGCTCCGCATCTGAACGCACCGCCGATATTATCTGTTACCACCAATGGCGAAACCGCGCCGCCATCACATCGCGAAAACGACACGAACGTAAAAGAGAGTAGCGCTGTAGTATTAATAAAGCCCTGCATGCGCAGGCCAGTGCGTCGAGTATCTGGAGCAAAAAATATGACGCAAAAAAAGCTGTGGACGGGCAAGCCGGAACGCGGTGGAATTCCGCGCCAGGAACCGCGGCCGGCCAATGGCTGCAACTGCGCTTTGCCAGGCCCACGCTTTGCAATGTGGTCTTAATCAGGCAATTTGCCGGCCGGATTATAGATTGTGAGTTAAAGGTTTCGGCAAATGGAATCAATTGGCGCACAATTGCAAAGGCGCGTCCGAACGGGAAGTCAGCATTTGAACTGTCATTTACGCCGTTAAAGACAAAGTATATGCGTGTGGTTATCGGATCGACAGCACGGCATCAACCGCCTTCAATCCGCGAATTTGGATTGTATTATGTCCCGCCAAAATAAATTCGAAGGATGCCGACAATAACCATGTTATACCGCCTGAATCCTGTCAGTTTCTGAAGGTGTGTGGCTGTCCTGATTGGGCTTTGAAAGAACACTCTCAGAACGCCGGTGGCTGCTCATTCGTATTCACCGGCAGGCTTTTGTGCCGACCCGACGCGAGCCAAAATCCAAAAACGGTCAGTGCCTCGGCGGGGGCAATTTCAACCAAGCCCGCGATCCTTTGGCTTCCCGAAAAAGCGGGACATTATCACAAGCCATTTATGATTGAGTTGGACAAGACAATTGTGAATCAGCGCCTGATCCGCTAAGCAATTCTGGTATCAGCGCGTGTTGTCACCGGCCGGGTTAAAACCAACCCGCAATCGGTTGTGTCGCCTCACGGCGAGCGCCTAACGCTTTCACGAAAGGCTTTAGGTGTCAGATGTGTGGATCTCCGGAATGATTCGCTGAACAACTGGGAAGAAGAAAAGCCGCTTCGCCCGGCAATTTCCTTAATGCTAAGAGTTGTGGAAGAAAGCAGATGCTTAACCAAGTCTATTCTTTGGCGGCGAATTTCCGCCGCCGGGCTACGCGATAAGATATGAACAAAACGATTCTCAAGCGTGGTGCGCGATACAGACAATGTCCTGGCCAGTTGCTTGACGTTAATTCCGTCCTTCAGGTGGCTTTGTATATAAGTGATGGCCTGGTGGATCAGTTCGTCCTCGACGGCAATAATATCGGTGGATCGTCGCGTTATAATTGAGCCAGGCGGTATCAAAACCTGCTGCTCTGGTGGCCTGCCGTTGTTCAATATCATGTCACCGAGTATCTCCATGGCTCGCCACCCGATCTGCCGGCCTTGAATTGTGATGCTCGAAATATGGGGTTCACGCATGCGGGTATAAAGGTGGTCATCATCCGCACCCAGAACGGCTACTTGTTCGGGAATGCGCAGACCGGCATGCATACAGGCTTCAATCATACATGATGCCAGACCATCATTGGCACAAAACAATGCGGTGATCGGGTCGGTCTTACGAATAAGGGCTTTGATTTCTCTTTCGGCGTCGGCTGCGCGCGCTATATTGTCGTCCTCGGACAAATAATGGACAGAAGCGTGAAGCCTGTGCGCGGCCAGCGCGGCGGCAAAACCCTCATACCGCTGCTTGGACCAATAAAAGTGCTCAAAGCCAAAGTAGGCGAATCGTCGAAAGCCCCGCGTTAAGAAGTATTCAGCGGCTATCCTTCCCGCTGCCCGGTCATCAGTAATGATTCGCGGCAATGGGGGCGGATACAATTCGCCAGAGGTATCCACGGCGGGAATATTCAATTGTTTTATTCGCAAAGGCAATGCCAGTGATTGGCTGCAGGCCCCGATCAGGACGCCGTCAAAGCCGCCGGCCAGGTTGGCATTTATTATCTGTCGAAAATCAGATGGCGTATCGTTGTCGGAAAAATAGAGACAAAGCGCCGGATGGGATTGTGCCCAGTCTGAGGCGCCCTGAACAATCTGACGGTTGTAATCCAGCGCTAAATTGGCAATGAAAATGACCCGTTTGTCACGTGACTCGGCGGCTTTCTTTTTCATCTGATTCCTTTCGCCAGTACATTTACCATCAGGGGGAAGGGGTCTTGTTTATAATCCGTGCTTTGCGAAATCCATTTCCAGTTGTTCCAGAGACCGATTTCTGGTTTCCGGGATAAACTTAAGAATAAACAGAAACCCGGCCGCACATATTGCGGCATATAACCAGAAAGCGCCCACATTGCCCACAGCACCTTTAAGGAGGGGAAATGTCTGCGTCAATATAAAATCGGCAATCCAGAGTGCTGACACGGCAAGTGAAACCGCCGTGCCTCGAATCCGGTTGGGAAATATCTCGGAAATTAAAACCCAGGTGACCGGAGCCAAGGTCATAGCATAACAGCCAATCGCGGCCATTACTAGAATCACAACCGGCCAGCCTTTCAGGTGTGCCAGAAAAGCCCACCCCAGCAGTGAATGCGTTACAAGCAGTCCACCGGCCCCCAGCAGCATCAGAAGGCGTCGGCCAATTTTGTCCACCAGACCAATTGCCACAAGCGTGAAAACAAGATTGACCAGTCCCGTGACCATTATTTCAAACAATACACCGGTGATGTGATAGCCGGCGGCCTGAAATATATCCTGAGCGTAAGAAAAAATAATATTAATCCCGCACCATTGCTGAAACACGGCCAGGAAAATGCCGATAAGCACAGGTCGTCGGAGGGCCTCGGACCAGAGCACGCCCAGATTCACTTTATCCCGGCTTGTGCCTTGGAAAGAACGTCGAATATCGGCCAGTTCGCTGGATGCATGTTGGCTTCCACCGATGCGTGTGAGTACCGCCGCGGCGCGCTCAAAATATCCCTTTTTGGCCAACCATCGCGGACTTTCCGGGACCAGCAGGGAACCGATAAAAAACGCAACGGACGGAATGGCCACCGCGGTAAACATCCAGCGCCAGGCGAAGCGGCCATCCCAGGAGGCCGCTATTACCGCGGCTGTGGCGTGCGCCGGCAATGGTCGGGCAATGCGCCAGTTGACAATATCGGCCAAAAGAATTCCAAGGACAATTGTGAGTTGATTAACGGCCACCAGCCTGCCGCGCAAGCGTGCGGGCGCGATTTCCGCAATGTATAGCGGCGAAATATTGGAAGCGATTCCAATGGCCACTCCGCCGGCGAGCCTCCACACACTAAACCAGATAAAATGGGAAGCCCAGCCGGTCATGACAGACGACAGGGCAAACAGGAGAGCAGCAAGTATAAGCATTTTCTTGCGACCAAATGTGTCACTGGCCCACCCGGTGAAAAAGGCGCCCAGCATCGCGCCTAAAAGCGCGCATGACATTGCCCAGCCTATCGTATTGCCGTTGGTCAGCCGAAAGTATGGGACAAAAAACGGCTTTGCGCCGCTGATGACCACCCAGTCGTAGCCGAAAAGCAGGCCACCCAATGCGGCAATAAAGGCTGTCAAAATCAGGTAACCCAATCGCATGGCAACTGTATCTTCCGCGGATGGTGTGGCGGTGTTCATCGTGTGATACTCCTTGTTTTCCTTGCGTTCCGGTCGGCACGTGTCTTGCGACGCCGCGTCGCTGGGGCGGCCTTGACGGTTGGGTGTCCGGCACCAGATTGGATCATCCCAAGCAATTGATCCGCCGGGCAATGGGCTGGGTCCCGCCGTAATATGTTCATCAGCAGGGTCGTTGCGGTGGCCATCCGGCCAAGGCCAAAAGCCGCTTGCGCACGAAGAAACAAAGCCGCAGTCTTCTGTTCCTTTTTCAGATTGACCGGAAACAAAGACATACTGGAAAGTGACGTGGCAAAATAATCGATCTCCGCGGTTGAAAGTTCCAATTGCCTCGCGTACGCCTGCAACTGAAGCAGCAGCCGACGTGCTTGCGCGCCGCGATGAAGGGCCTGCAAAGCCAGCGCGCGGTAGAGAGTAAGTCCGGAAAATTCTCTGACGGCCATATCCTGAAAATCAACGGCGCGGCGGGCCGCCAATTGCATCCATCGCCGATATTCAGAATAATTGCTATGTGCATAGGATAATCCAAGATAGTAATATATCTGGCTTTTATTGGCCAGCGGATGCGCCGCTTCACCCAGGTTGTTCGGCGGATAAAGCGCCGCTGTAAAATGCCGCCGTGCTTCCGGACACGCGCCATCGTGCAGGTATTGTTTCCCCAATGACATGTGTGCGAGGATATATTGCTCCAGCACTTTTCCCTCACCACCTTCCCATGGCTGGAATATGCGTGTTTCCAGAATGCCCAGAGCCTGTGAATATCGCCCGGCCAGATTCAACAACGCGCAGAATTCAATGGTTAAATCATGGCGCTGTTCGACCTGTTCCTGATGCGCTTCCAGATATGCAAGGCGCTGATTCACGGGCACGCACAATCGGCGCTTCAGTTGGTCGGCTTCGTACACCAGGCGCGCATCCGATGGCGCCGCCCGCTGCGCGATATGATATGCCGCCAGAGCTTTATCCGGCCTGCGGCTCACATTGTGGTAACCAATCGCCAAATTGCGGTAAAGCACAGAATAGGCAACACCTTTGCGGCGGGCCATTTCCCAGTGACGAATCGCTTCGGCGTGGCGGCGTCGGTCGTAAAGCCAATTGCCCAATAGATAATGCGCCAGACCATCCTTGGAATTCAAGTCGATGGCGGATTGTAATATCCGCTGATCCGCAAGGCGTGCCGGAAAACAGTAATCCGGTGATGTGCCAGATGCGCTTAGAAATTCTTTCCGGGCCTGCGGATGGCGTCCTGCCATCAGATGGAAATAGCCACGGTAATAGTGCAGCAGGGGGGCCGTTCCGCGACTGATCTGACCGGAGGTTTGGCGAAGGCAGTCAATGGCGTCATCCCATAAACCCGACTGCGCGAATTCCAGCGACAAATCCATTTGTTGCTGCGTGTCAAGAAATTGTCTGCGGCCAAGCAGGTAATTGCATCCTGTATCCAGCGGATCCAGGTGATGTGTTGCTTCAAGCAGTTCCTGCATCTGGGGGATTCGACCAAGTTTTGCAAGCATGACAGCCTTAAGCGTTCTTGCGGCCAGATGTTCCACGTTTACCCGCAAGCATCTTTCCAGATGATCCAGTGCTATTTCCCAGTTGCCACGAGTGGCTTCATGCTGTGCCAACGCGTAAAACGCCGGAGATTGCCAGGCATGGTTCCAGGTTGCCTTATAGAAATGATCCGCGGCTTCTTCATCCTTTCCCTGCCATCTTAGCGCCACGGCCGCGTTATAAAACACATCCCCTTCAGACGGGTTGGCATTGAATCTGGCAAGCGCGGAAATGGCGGCGCTAAAATGTTTCGTGGCGGCGGCAAATTCTCCCCGTGCAGTGTGCCAGACACCCATCGCCTGATGGCAGCGGTAATCGGCGGGTTCGCGTTTTAGTGCCTCACGCCAATAATCCGCCCCGCTGCGTGTCGCATGGCGAATTTGTTCCAGATGCATTCCGGTTAAATACAAGTCCTGAAGCGTTGCGGTGGCCTTTGGCGATGGCGGTGCGGCAGCGGGTCGCGGCGGTCTGTCCTTGCGATTCTGTTCGGGAACCCGTTCCACAAGCATCGCGCCATTGGCGTCACGCACTCTGATTGTCAAATCGTCGCTGTCTATTTGCCTGGGTATCATTATTTCTTTTATCCATGGCGACGCTGGTGTGGCCACGGCATTTTGTCGAACGATTGTGCGGTTCTTTAAGGCTATGTGAACATCCATCAATTGATCATGCTTTGTGACGGCAATGCCGACGCGCAGTGCGCCGGCGAGCGGCGAAATGCCGATAGCGGCGCTGGTGGTTGCCGCGACAGCAGGACCAATTTTCTGGATCGGATACCAATATTGACTGAAGGTTCTTGTTTCACCTGGCACTAGGAAGGAAAAATCAGGCTGATTATCCGTATATACGCCGGACATCAGTTCCAGATAGGGGCCATCCGTGTCGGTCAGGCTTCGATCCCATGCATAGCCAAACGCATGATTACCCCAGGTCCATTGCTTTTTTCCCGGCGCAATATGATGGTTCGCTATGCAAACAAGCCCGGCCTGTTTGCGGTGGTCATATCCGCCGAAAAAATCCTGCCGTGATCCAATGGCCATATAACTGGTGGGTACCGGAATATTGCCGTACCAGCGTAAATCATTAGGTGGATAGGTTCCGGGCGGCACGAATTGCGTGGGGACTTCATTTCCTGGAACAGGATGTTCGCGGCGTTGTCCATAATTCACACCATAGTAATAAGCCCTGCACAGGGGATATTCACTTGTGGCCCGCCGCGCATGATCTGCCACCAAGTGCACATCACGCGGGAAAAAGGACTGATACAGTTCATGCGCGTGAACCGCGACGTTGGCCCACCAGAGAAAAGTTTGGGTTTGTTCAGAACGGTTATACAGCCTGACTTTCAGTTCCAGCACACTGGACCGCGGCCGCAAATGCACGCCATGCATTCCTTTCAGTCTTTGCAGCGGGTCGTGGTCAGACAGCCAAACGGTGCGCGAGCCATCGGCGTGCTCTTCTATGTTCCAGTGCACGGGCATAAAAGTCGCGGGCCGATGGTGCTGTGGCCAGTTAAATTCCACGCCTCCGGAAACCCAAGGCCCCGCGAGGCCGACCAGCGCGGGTTTGATGACATTTTGCCGATAGAAAAAATCGTAGCCATTGGTTTTATCCAATCCCACATGAATCCGTCCGCCGAGTTCGGGAAGTATCATCACGCGGATAAATTCATTTTCCAGATGTACAGCCTGCCAGGAGCGTTCATGAGGAGTTGTCGAAACCGCGTCAATAACCGGCAATGGATATACCCGCCCGCTGCTTCCCTGATAGACCCTTGCTTCCAGAAACATTGGATTTCTGTCTGGATTGACCGGTTCATATGTGGCTATATTGACGGCCTCATTCCAGGCCTTCACGCTGCCCGTCTGGTGGACAGGAGGTGCTGGCAACTTCAATTGATACATGCGGATGGCTCCAATTGAATCTATGGTTTTAGCGGATGAAAATCACCGCGGGTCACTCCAGGGCGTGATTTTAGCATCGTCGCAGTTTGCAATATGCCCCGGCTGCAATTTTGTCGCAATTGACGATAATGCGATTGATATGGACGATGTGATGGTATAATAAATCGTATGCATACGACAGATCCGACCGCCGCCGAGCCATCAAGCCCATCCGAACTCCGGGTCGCTTCGCGCCGCCACGGTTTTGCCCAGCAGCGCATGATTGTCCTGCCGGGCCCCCTGATCGAGCGGGCGTTGTCGCGCCATCTGCCACTGGGTATTGTGCCGACGGATGTGGGCTATTTCCCCCAGGCCGCCGGGCATCTGGTGAATCGCAGTCATGGCTCCAGGCAACTGATCGTGATCTTTTGCGTACAGGGATTTGGCTGGGTGAAGCTTCACAATCCGCCCGGGTCGGCCATATCCGTCTCGCCGGGCCACGCCGTCTGTATTTTGCCGCATACGCCTCATTCCTATGGCTCTGCACCGCGGAACCCATGGACGATTTACTGGTGTCATTTGACCGGCCCGGCGGTCGCCGGCATCTGCAGATCTGGCCCATTTACCAAAGTTGCCCCACTTTTCAATGTGCCGGATGTTCCGGAAATGGCTCAATTGTTTGACAAATTGATTATGGATTTGCGGCAACTGTACAGGTCTGATCAGCTCATTCTGCCTTCCGGTGTGGCGGCACACTTAATCAGTCTTTTGTGCGCCGGCGCGTTGCACATGGACCGGACTTCGCCAAAATCTTCGCAGCGCATTGAACAGTTGGCCCTTTCTTTAAGCGCCTGTACGGATCGCACTGTGACAATTTCGGAATTGGCTCACCGCGTGAATTTGTCCAATTCCCATTTTTGCGCACTGTTTCGGCGGGTCATAGGTGTGCCACCCTTGGAATATTTCATTCGTCTAAAAATGCGCAAAGCCTGCCAACTGCTGCAAGCGTCTGATTTGCCGGTGAAGGAAGTGGCTGCTTACTTGGCCTTTTCCGATCCACTGTATTTTTCTCGCCTGTTTCGCCGTATGTACGCGATGACCCCCACGCAATATCGCAAATTGCCAAGAGGCTAAATTAAACCGCTGAATAAGTTGAAATATCAATACGCCAAAAAAAATCGCCGCCCGCCGTCTGACGGGAAGAGCGTTAAAACCAGAAGCAATGTCGGAATTGTGCACGCCATCCCTTGTCCGGGGCGGACAGCGCCCGATGGTACAATGTCACATTGCCGACGGGCAGACAAGCCGTGGCGGCACGTTCCAAGAGATATGATTTCAGCCGCTGGCGTGTAACGCAAATAAAATCCATGCGGCCCTCTAGCGGGCTTATTTTGTCGATACGGTAAGATTTAAAAGCGGATTAAGCTGATTGGCTTTCTGAGCTTCCTGCGCCGCCACCTGCAGATATTTGGTTTTCAGCGCCGGGTCCGCAGTCACTTCCGCAAGGGCGATATTCGCCTGGAAATTTATCGCAGGCGCCAGCCATTTCACCGGCGATCGGCCGGAAGGTCCAGAAGCCAGCGCCTGACCAACATCCATGGTGGCGTGGTTCAGCGCGCCGGTGGCTGCGGTGGTGCAGGCCTGCATTTGTGCCGCCGTCGGGGCGGCAACAGGCGATTGCTGGTTAATCAGCGGAAAAATGGAATCGCCAGTGCTCGCACATAACGCCTGCAGTTGCAGTACCTGAAGTTTCAATTGGCTGACGGTCGCGGCTGTAATGGAAGCTGCCGCCGCCTGTATATTATAAAGCGACTGCAAGCTGCGGTTTTCATTGGCCAGAATCAGCGGGTCGTTGGGGCGAAGTCCATGTGCGGCAAGCTGGCTGGCATAGGTGGAATTTTTGCTTTGCTCAAAGGCCGCCTGTTTCAGGTCCTGCCGCGATTCATTACATAACGTCAGGGCCGCGTCCGCCTGATGCAGGGCGACTTTAAGCTGGGAAGTTACCGCGGCATACTGGTCCATTACCGTGGGCACGCCAGAATGCGCTGCCGAACCGGAAATAATTGCCTTGGCACCCGCTTGAATGGCGGCCATGCGTTGGAGTGCGCTGGCGGCCACGTGGGCGGCAACATGACGTGCCGCGGCCAGTTCCCTGGCGTGGCGGATTGCGGCATCAGCCTGCATGGACGCCAGATTGGCGCGATCCATATCCTGACTTAACCGGGATTTCAGAATTTCAACCTTCGCGGCATATTTGGCCATCTGATTCAGCTTGGCCATCGCCTGTTTGTATTGATCCAGCGATTGAGTGCCGGTTGTATTGTGCGATTCGGCTACCAGTGCCATGCCGGCAGCGCTGAAACGGTCGCGAAGGGCGACATTGGCGGCCACCAGCTTTTTGGCTGCGGCCACGCGCTTTTCGGCGGCCGCAAGATGCCTCTCCGCGGCGCGCCGGGCTTGCAAGGCGGTCCGCAGCGCGGCCTTGTGCATAATGGCGTAGGCTTTGTATTGCGTCCGCAAATCGGCAATTTTAAGCCGATCCGAATTCAGCAATGCTGAATCCTGACTAATCAGGTTGAGCCGGGATGTCAGTTCCGCCAGGGCCGCGCTTAACCGATTGATGCGATGTTGCGCTTCCAGCAATTCAACTTGGCCTTTCTGGCCTTCCAGCAAACTCTTAAAATTGTGACGCAGGCCACTTTGCCCGATGGCCGTGGCAAGCATTGCCGAGGCGTGACGCAGATCGCGCATCACAGATCGGGGGGCCAGATAAGATTTTGGATTCTGTTTGGCCCGTAGCTGGGCCGATCGAAGTTCGGTGCTGGAAAGCGTCGAATGAATGGCTACCGGAAAAGGCGTCGCGGGCCGGTAATCACCAGCGCTCACCATCAGTCCCGCCGCGTTTTGACTGGTGTAAATGGCTCTGGAATCCGCTTTGCCGGAGCTTGAATCGCCACAGCCCGCCAGTCCGGCGGTAGCCGCGGCCAGCGCCGCGCAGGCCAGCAGCCGCAGAGGCCGGCGCCAGAGCGACGGTGTTGCGGCCACCATCGGAAATCCCTTATCAACCGACGAAACAAGGGTTGCTGTCGCTGAACGTTTATGCATCGCGGGCGCTCCTGCCAAAGTTGTCCCGACAATCCGCCGAGAATCATCGTTGTATGTACCACCACGGGCCGCCATCGTCAACCCTTTCCGTCCTCCCGGTCGTCGATTGGGCCTTTTCCGGATCGCCAGACTTTACCGGACGAATGGGCCTTGGCCGGTTGCCGCCGGCATGGGCCGCCTGATAAAGCCATGCCGCCTCAATTACGCCCCGGAGTTCAGCTTTGCGATGGATCGCCATTTTTTCGTTCCGCATTCGCCTCTCTTTGCGCTGGTGGCTTTCCCTGCCCGGCCGCAATATAAGCTTTGCGACCGAGGGCATAATTCGCCGGGTCTTGGCCTGATCGGCTTGTTTGCATCTGGCCGTCCGCTTCCGCCTGCCCTGGTGCCGCGGCATGGGTTGCCTTGGCGGAATCGCCTGTTTGCCACCACCAAGGCAATTTTTCGCCGCAAATGCGCAGATGAATCTGTTTAAGCATCGGTCGGCACCAGCCGCAGCCGGTGCCTGCGGACAGGCAATCGGAAATCTGCGAGGCGGCCGTCGGCTTTTCAATGCGGCAGTAGGCCTCTATTTTCCGTAATGGAACATGAAAACAGAAGCAAATGGTGTCATCCGGTTTAAACGCCATGCTCCCATTCTACCCTGTTGTCGGCCCATAATGAATAAGTTGGTGACCGGTCAGGGGAAAAATGCTCCGGACTCCTCACCAGTTGGCATAAATTCTGCTATTATCTTTCCGCGGCATTATGGGAAAGCCCATAGTGTGGCGTAATGTGCGCAGAAGTCCGGGTGGAGATACCCACCCAGGACCAGCCCGGATGGCAAATAAAAAGGCGGACCACTCTGGTGGCCGAGAACTGTAATGACAACTTCCCAAACCGTTGAAAACCGATGGATGACCGACCCGCGAGCGGACCTTCCCCCTGAAATTCGTGGGCTGATTTTTGATTGCGACGGTACCCTTGTGGACACCATGGGCGTGCATTACCGCGCTTGGCTGCAGGCTCTGAACGGAACCGGCATTGACCTGCCGGAAGAAAAATTTTATTCCCTCGCTGGCGCGCCGACTACCAAAATTGCCGACATGCTGGTGCGGGAATTCAATTCTTCCGCCTCGCCGGCCACCATCGCCCGCCAGAAGGAAGAATTCTACATCGCCGACATTCCCCTTATCCGGGAACTTTCCGCAGTGGTGGCGATCGCACGGCGGGAACAGGGTAAAAGGAGCCTTGCGGTTGCCAGCGGTGGGTTTCATCATGTGGTGGACCGGCAATTGGCCGCATCTGGCCTGACCGATCTGTTTCCAATTGTCATTTGTGCCGACGACGTAACTCATGGCAAGCCCGCGCCGGATTGCTTTCTGGAGGCCGCGCGGCGAATGCGCCTGAAACCTTCACAATGCGTGGTTTATGAAGATGCCGAGCTTGGCTTTCAGGCCGGGCGGGCCGCGGGAATGGCTGTGGTGGATGTTCGTCCTTGGCACAACTGGAATGATGCCCTTTGAATTTTGAATCCGCTGGCTCCCGACCAGTGGAAAAAAGCGGGCGGTTCTTTTCCAGCAAACCGCCCGGCACCAACATTAAAGGTCATTTTCAAACCGTCCCGGGATAATTGTTCAGGCCAGTACCAGCTTTAAAGCCACAGCGTAATCGGCGGCTTTCGGTCTGGTTTTGGGCTTTTGCACGCTTAACCCCGTGGCTGTCTGTTTCCACACCAGCGGTTCATCCACACCCAGCATTTGAACATGGGCGATTTTGCCCGGATTGGTCGAGGACGCGGTTCCCATCGCCGGAACATTGAATGCGCTGTGCGGCCAGCCCAGGAAAATGGCGTATATAACCGTATTTGCCTTGTTACGGGTAAAGCGAATGTCGTTGGCACCAAGGTTTTTAATGGTGTTGTAGCCATTGCCCCAGCCTTTGGCCGCCTGTGTCGCGCCTTGGCCGAAAATTTTCCATGGCCGAGTGGAATAAATCGCCTCGCCATTTACAGCAAACCATTCTGCAAGTCGCTCAAGAATCAATTTTTCCTTGCGGTCGATGGTGCCATCCGGCTTGCCAGGAATATTAAGCACAAATGTGCCGTTTTTGCTGACCGCATCGCACAGCCAGTGAATCACCTGCTGCGGGTTCAGGTAGCCACCATATTCGCCGGGGCGGTCGAAAAGATCTCGCTGATAATGCCAGTTGCCGATGCAGGTTTCGGACTGCCAAGGGTAAGGCACAATACCGCTGGTGATACCGCGTTCAATATCGGCGACAACGGATTTTGCCAGGTGGGGGGGCACGCCCTTAACATTAATAATGCCTTCCATTTTTCCGTGGGTCTTCAGGTTATGGTTATAAAAATAGGCTCCGATATTCATGCCGCCCCAGCCGAGCGGGAAGAGGGAATTGTCAAAGTACAACAGGTCCGGATTGTGCTGGTCAATCAGGTCGCGGGTGCGGTCATAAAAGTTTTTCACATAAGAGGCATCGGGCAGGGCGTTATGCGGATGCTTGGCGCCATAAAGCTGCTGGGGATCGTAACCGTCCCACCATTGCCCTTTGCCATCGGCTTTGGTTAGCGCGCCATCATACGGAACGCCAGCCAGCGGACCACGTGTATCCGCCCCGTGGGCAGTCTGGAACCACCACCAGTTGCGGGCCTGATGGACTGTCACGCCCATGCGCAACCCGCGCTGGCGGGCTTCATGTGTCCAGGTTCCTATAACGTCCCGATGCGGACCAATGTTGGCGGCATTCCATTGATGATGCTTGGAATTCCAGGTGTCAAAGCCATCATGATGGTTGGCCACCGCCAGGAATAATTTTGCGCCCGCCTTTTTATACAGATCCATCAGGTGACCAGGTTCCCAGTTCAAAAGAGTCCACTGGGCGCACAGGTCTTTGTAGCCAAAGCGCGATGGCGGTCCATAGTGCTGGCACTGGTAACGGTTCTGGCCGGACCCTTGAATATACATGTTGCGGGCGTACCAGTCGCCATCTTCAGGCACGCACTGTGGACTCCAGTGGTTCCAGATGGCGAATTTGGCGTCCCTGTACCATTCAGGGCAATCATATTGCATAAAAGAGTCCCACGTTGCCTTGTACGGGCCTTCGCCAGCCAGACCCGAGACCGGGGCCTTCATGGGAACGCCATCCCAAGAACCACCCTTCACGGGCAGGCCCGGCGGGTTGCCCCAGCCCGTGGGCCGCCAATGCTGATTGTTAAGTTTTTCTGAAATGATTTTGTTCCGTTCCAGCGCGTAAAAAGTGCGTTGGTTTGCGGGAGTGGCACAAAATTCCGGATAGGTCTGGTTAAGCTGGTCAAAGCCGCTGCCACCTGCAGCCTCCGCTGTGCCAGATTTGCTGATTCCAACGACTGCCGCCGCGGAAACCGCCATAAATTTGCAAAAATCCCGTCGCTTCATGTCGTTTCCTTTTCTACAAAAAACCTACATTTAATGTCATCGGCGTTCATAAACGTAACAAGTCCAGCAAATATTGCAATGATTTTCTATAAAATCGTCACAATGGTGTGCGCACAATTTTTAGCTTGCAAATATCTGCCAGCTTAAAAAAATAGGCTTATGTACGTGCGGCACCAAGGCGCACTCAATTTTTAAAACTCGACTCCTCCTGAAACCTGAAACTAAATGGCGAAAATTTTCTTGTCGGGTGACCAATCGTCGGGTAAAATCTTTGCACCAGGGTAGTGTCGCCTGAAGTCTCAACCCTATGGAATTCTTAAACTGCAGATGACTGACACGCAAGAGCCGCCAATTTGCCCGATTATTGAACCGGCAAGCACGACTCCAATGCGGTGTCACAGTGAACTGAATTGAGGGTACGTATGATTCGAGCATCACTTCTTTCCGCGGGGATTGTTTCCATTCCGGTTTTGGCATTGGCTTCTGTGGCTTTGGCTGGAACCGGCAGTTATTCGATTCCGGTCAATTTTTCAGCTGGAACCTACAGTAACAGCGGATACATTCCGGGCTATGCGCCGCCGGACACTGATGGTGCCGTGGGCACGGCGAATATCGCCGAACTGATTAACGGCCAGTTTTCTGTTTACAACAAAATCGCCAGTGGCGCAACCAATACGCCCATCCTGTCTGAAACGCTGAAAACCTTCTGGAAAAACGCGCTAAGTTCCAGCGCCTATACGGCCGCCTTCACAGCCAGTGGCTCAACCACGAGTATCGGGTTAAGCGATCCGCGGATTATTTACGATCCGAGCTCGGGAAACTGGTTCGCCAGTTCCATCACCGTTCCGCAGAACAGTACGGGCGTCAGCGCCTCCAATGATTTTCTAGTGGCGGAATCCAGCAATCCACTTCTTGGCTGGCATGGCATCACTTATGGTTCGCAGCCCGCGGGCATGTCTACGCCGGAATTTGCCGATTTTCCGACTCTCGGAATTACCGCAAATAATGTGACGCTCGCGGGCAATATGTATTCAGTGCCCAGTGCATTGAATAATTTTACCAGCTCACCAACCAATACCGATGTATTGGTTATTCCCAAAGCCAGTTTGACCGCGGGCAATTCCTCCGGAGCGGCGCTGTTTAACCAGCCCTACAGCAACCTCGGTTTTACCAACCAGCCGGTAAGCGATTTCAGTGGAAATGCCGGTCAGGCCACCTATTTGTATTCAAATTACCAGCAAAGCAGCGGCAATTCGGTCGGTTACACGGAAAATCTGAATCAGACCGTGGTGGTTCCGGGCAGCCCGCCTACACTGGATATTAATTTTAATCTTGCGACATTCACGACCCAGACGGGTGGCCCGCCAGCCACCGGCGCATCCCAGCCGGGCACTTCCAATGCCATAGACACTGGCGATGATCGTTTAAGTTCCAGCCTGGTGCTTTCCCAAGGGCAGATCTGGGGTGTGCAAACGATCGCAAACCCCGGTAACAGCAACGTGTCAGCCTTGCGGGTATTTGGCGTTACCCCGGCCGTTACGGATGGTGCCAGTCCGACCATCCGCAATGAACTGGTCCTGACCGATCCAAATAACCCCGGCAGTTCCCTTTATTATGGATCCATGGCGGTGGGCACCAACGGCACAGTGGTGCTGGCATTTAACGAAAGTTCGGGTAGTCAATATGTCGGTTCTTATGCGGTTGTTGGGCATATTTCCAATACCGGAAGTCTGTCGTTGGGAACGCCATTTCTGCTTAAGGCGGGAGCGGCCGATTACACGCTGCTGACCGGTAGCTACCGCTGGGGTGATTACAGTACAACGGTGGCCGATCCCACGAATTCCAACGCCTTCTGGACGTTTCAGGAATTGCCCGCTGCCAACGGCACATGGTCCACCCAGGTCACCGAAATTCTTACGCCGGAACCCGCCAGCGTGACGCTGCTTATCGCCGGCGGCTTGATATTGCTTCGACGAAGGCACCGCGCAACGCCCGACCGCGCCTGATTCAACGGCGGACGGCGGCGGAAGAAAAAGACGAGATTCATGGATTCTATTTGGACCTGCATGAATTGCATGCGTGTCCGCATGGCCATTGTCTGATGGAAACGCTCCCGGCGCTGTCGCATCGGCAGGTGTTTAAGCTGGGCATGATCCTCAGACAACGCATCGTTGATCATGGGCAGGTAAGCGCGCCTGCGTCACAAACATCGCCGCGGCAAGGCAAAACATCAGCGTGTTGAATAATAAAAGAACAAATGCGTGGTGCCCGCGCTCGCTTGCGGCCGGCAATCCGATCAATTTCAGAGGTAATGAAATAAGCCCACAGTCCACCCGTTATCTTGCAATGGTGTTCGGGAGGATACGGAGCGAATAGTCAATTTTTTTAGGAGAAGGTCATGGACGACCAGACAAAAACCGCAGCTGTGCGGGATGCCGGGCTGACACAATCTGTTCCGCCGACACGTGTTGTGGTAACGCTCAAGGCGGGGCTGGCATTTGCCGTTGCCAACATTCTTTGCGTGCTAATTGCGGTCATGGCCTATACGCACGTACACCGCACAGTGAAAACCATTAGCGTCACCGGTTCGGCAGACCGGAATATCACTTCAAATCTGATTATCTGGTCGGCAACCGTGAATGCACGGTCCGTTACACTGGCCGAAGCTTATACGAAATTAGCGGCCGGCACCGCGGCCACCCTGCATTTTTTGACCAGCCACGGCATACCGCCCCAGGCCATACGCACGGGCGCGATAAGCATAAGCAAAAACTACACGCGCGACGCCCATGGGCATACGACTGATGTGGTATCCAGCTATGTATTGGGTCAGAACATAACGGTAACCAGTCATGACGTGCGGCATGTGGCCGCCGTGGGCCGGCAGGTGACAGAGCTGATTAAGAAGGGTGTCCAGGTGGCGGCCAATTCGCCGGAATATATTTATACCAAGCTGGCGGACATGAAAATTACGATGCTGGCGGCCGCCACAAAAGACGCCACCATCAGGGCTGGCCAAATAGCGGCGAACAGCGGAGCAAAGCTGGGCAAAATCGATTACGCCCGCATGGGTGTTTTGCAGATTAATCCACTTTATTCGACCAGTGTTTCCAGTGAAGGCAACGACGATACCACGTCTTACCGCAAAACGATTATGGCCGTGGTGCATACACAGTTCGAATTACAATAAGCGGACGGACATCCAACGGGGTCAACCCGGAGGGGGAATTTTGGTCTATAAAAACGCGGCGGGAAAAATAGCATGGGAATCGACCAAACTGCCCGAACCTAAGCGGCCCTTGGCGTTGCCGCAGCAACGCTTAGTAGTTGGCAAGGTAGCCAAGATCGGCAATGGAACTGGAATAGGTCCGCGGAGCCTGATCGCCCGGCTGCAAGGAGGCTCCGATTATCAGATTCACGGTGATGTCCTTGCCAAGGGTGAGGTCGGTTGTAGAGATTTGAGTATTTCTGGTGCTTGTTGGCGAACTGACCAGGAAATCCAGGTTGGTGAAGTCACCAATGGTCAGCGTCCCTGTTGTAAGCGACGTTTCGTTGGCAGCGCGACATCATTCGTAACTTTCAGGCTGGTTATATTCAGCGTGTTATTCAAGATTGCAGCAATGTTGCCCGCGGAGCTATCGGTTCGGGAAAATATAGCTTCAGTGGTCAGCGAATTGGCGTAGGTCTGCTGCGTTGCCCCGTTGCTCCAGAGTGGGCTGGTTATATCCCACGAGCCGTCACCGCCCAAGGATATTCCGTTGGGTTCCCAGAAGAGCGTTTCGGCACGGGTATGATTTGCACCAGCAGCCGCACCGATGAAGGCGGCCGCCGCCGCCAGCAGATACAAACGATTCTTGCCCGAAAACATAGAAGTACTCCTTGTTGAAAAATTCCATACGAAAGGCTGGAAACATTCCGGCTATCTTACGCACGGCTAAAATACAGCTACCCTGACGTGCTTAAACATATTTGCGATTCTGTTTTATGACAATTGGCCTGTTCAGGCCAATCGGTATAATTCCGCCACAGTAGCGGCCTTGGCGCAAAAATGTCTGAAGGCGAGGGAACATAAGCCGCAAATCGCGGCGGCGGTGTGCCACGGCCGGGCGGGGTGCGGGATTTTGGCGTTGGCTTTGCGATGGGCGTTAAAACGCTTAAAATTACCGGCGTCTGATTGCCGAATGTGTGCCATGCACGCACACGGTTATCGCGATGACATGAAAAGAACAGAGGTTACACATCATGCAGAGTCCAATAGGTCGGCTATATCAGAGAAAAGTGGTGCTGGCGTTGACCGGGCTTTCAGCCATTCTGCTGGTGTTATGTGTCGGCGGCTGTGGCGAAGGCGAACTTTTTCAAAAGCACAATGAAGATATCCAGAGCCGGGCGAGTTATTTTCCTGATCCCCATCCCATTGAAACGACACATCAGAATGACGGCAGTGCTGGCATGGGTGCCATGCCATTTGGATCCGGCGCAAACGGGTTTTAAAGCCTGCGGGCCTGGAAAAGGCGATTTCCCGGCCTTTTGGTTTTTGCCGGCCTAAAATAGGAACAGGCCATAAGAGGGAAGGCATGGCATCGCGGGTCGTTTGGCCGCTTTCGACATGGAATTGTTTATAAAACCCATAAAACCGGCGGTGCAAATCAAATTATCGGAAACCGTATCATGCAAAGGAATCAGGATTCATCGGCTTCTCCGGCCATCCATTTCTGGCGGACGGTCGCCCCGCTTGTGAAAAGCGGCGATATCTGTACCGCCGAAAAAACTGTCCGCAACTGCTGGCCGCAGAACCAATTGATTGAATTTCTGGCGGAAAGTGACGAGCGCATCACTCATCTGGCGACCATGGCTCTGGGCTGTGTGGGCGATTGCGCTGCCATTGATCCGCTAAGCCATAAATTACTGGACCCCAATCCTGAAATAGTCCGAGCCGCGGAACACGCCCTGTGGAGTATCTGGCTGCGCGCGGGCCAGCCGAAAGCGTTGCGGTATTTGAAATGCGGTTGCGAACATCTGAAGCATGGCAATCATGAAACGGCGATTGAAAAATTTACTCTGGCAATAGCGGAAGACCCGGATTTCGCGGAAGCGTTTAACCAGCGTGCGATCGCATATTATTTGTCGGGCCAGTATGAAAAATCAATTGCGGATTGTCGCCGCGTGCTGGCGAAAATACCGGTTCATTTTGGTGCGCTGGCCGGGATGGGGCATTGTTATACCCAATTGAATCAATTGGAAAACGCGCGAGACCGCTATCAGGCGGCTTTGCGGATTCATCCGGGCATGGAGGGAATTGCGGATTCTCTGCGAAGCGTGCAGGCTATTTTGGACAATAAAGGCACCTGATGGCCGATTCGCCGCCGCGGGCATGGGCCGTGAACCACCTATCCCGTTTGCGGGTAAATGCAATTTGTGCGCTGTCATAACCAGCCGTTAGGGTTGGGAATCTTGACGTTTCCAGGTGTGTCCATCGCGAGGCAGTCTTCCTGAAATTTTGCTCTGACAAATTCGTTGCATGCCAATCATTCGGCAGGTGGTGTATCCGCAATTGTTGGCGGTTAAGAACCCGTCTAACTTGCTGGACTGAATCAACGGTATTAATTCATGGGTTTAAACCGCGGGCCAATCCGCTATAATCCTGTACGGGTCCGGCTGGGCGGGTTGCGGGCCTGGTTGGCGCTTGGGCCGCGTTGTTTTTGATAGGCTGCATACATTTGATGGGCCGAAAAATATGATTCATTCAGAAAAATCGTCGGTTTCTCTGCCGATCATGGACAGTGGCAAGCCAGACTTCATGGCACCTGGACGCAAGCCGGCGTGGTTGCGGGTAAAGCTGCCGGCGGGTCCGGGCTACAGCCGCCTGCGCGGCGTCATTGATACAAACCGTCTACACACGGTCTGTGAATCGGCCAAATGCCCGAACATGGGGGAGTGCTGGTCGCGCGGGACGGCCACAATCATGATACTGGGTGATGTCTGCACGCGAAGTTGTGGCTTCTGTCATATTAAAACAGGGCGGCCGCCGGCACTGGACCTTGAAGAACCGAAGCGCGTGGCCGCCGCCGCCGCGGTTATGAAACTGCGGCATATCGTCATGACATCGGTGAATCGGGATGAATTAAAGGATGGCGGCGCGGGGGTATGGGCGGCGACGATTAGGGAAGTGCGAGCCGCATCTCCTGGAACCACCATTGAAGTTCTGATTCCCGATTTCTGTGGCCACTGGAACGATCTGCAAACGGTGCTTGCGGCGCGACCAGACATTCTAAACCACAATATTGAAACCGTGCCCAGCCAGTATTTTCGCGTGCGGCCGCAGGCAAAATATCCACGTTCGCTGGAACTGCTTAGGCGCGCCAAGGAGCAGGGCTTTTTAACCAAAACCGGACTGATGCTGGGCATCGGTGAAACAGATGAGGAACTGATTCAAACTTTGGGCGATATTCGTGCCCAGAACGTGGATATTCTGACCCTCGGTCAGTATTTGCAGCCGACACGGGAACACCTTCCGATTGATCGGTGGATTTCCCCTGAGCAGTTTGCCCGATTCAAACAAATTGGTCTGGAAATGGGATTTTCGGTTGTAGAATCCGGTCCGCTGGTTCGATCCAGTTATCATGCGGATGAACAGGCCGCGGTGGTTACCGGATAGCTGAAGAGTTGTCGGCGGGCCGTCAATCGGCTGTGGTTGGCGTGTAAACGCGGAATTGAATTTACAAATTACCGCCGGGCAGTCAGTACAATCCAGACATGATGAATCTGCTGAACATCCACGCGTGGGGCAATTTTCAACTTCCATCGCAACGAAGTGCGGCTGGATGGCCGCACACTGTTGACCACGCCAATGACCGCACCGTTAACGGCGGCGGGCCAGTCGGTGTCATTGAGGAGGAGCAGGTCACCCGGTCGCGGTGGCGAATAGCCCAAGGTTTCATTTGGGTGGCATCGCATCAGTCCGTTGCCGCGGCCGCGCACAAAACACTGCGGGTCTATGGATATCTGTCCATCGGGCGCGGGGCGCACAATGGCAGCAATTTCCTTCATTCGCGGGTCAGTCAAAAGTCGGACGGTGCAGGTTTCCGGTCCGACGGAAATAAGTCGGCCGACCAGCGCCTGATGGGCGAGGACGGCATCTCCCACGGCGATTCGCGGGTCGTCGCGGTAGCCCTGGTCAAGGGTGCACGAGTCGACCGAACCGGTGGAGAAGCCATCGATATTGGCAATGCGGCGAACCGCAGACGCTAAACCTGGAAAATCTCGCGTGACGAGTTTAGATTCGCGCACGATATTTTGCAGCAAAGCGATGCGCTGCACCAGCATGGCAATTTCATTTTGATCGCGCTGCTTGACGAAGGTGATTCGGCTGGTAATGTCCGGCTGGGGGTGAAGCACGCGGTTCAATGAAACCTGTGCCCATGAAAAAGTCCAGGCCACGGGAACCAAGGCGCTTTTGACCAGTTGTGAAATAAAAACACGCGGCCGGTGAACTACCGTTGGCTGTCGCGCGGAAAGTACAATGCAGACAACGGCAGCCAGGTTTAATATCCAGAACCAGCGACGTGGCGACATTCGAATCATGAAAGGCCCGAAAACGGCAATGTTGAATTTTTCGTGCTCGCGGGCGGCTCACAATCAGGAGCCCGTAGTGGCCCGGGCAGGCCGGTAAGCGCCGGAGAACAGCATTCGCCGTCTCCACTTGCGGCGACCCGTAAAGGGCGGATGTCAGGAATCATCCAGGTCTGATTCCAGCGCCTCTTTGCAGCTTTCCAAGTTCTCCACCAGCACGCCGGTGCCGCGGGCCACGCAGGTAAGCGGGTCTTCGGCACGGCGAACAGGCAGGCCCGTGGCCTGATGAATGACCTGATCTACACCGCGCAAAAGGCTGCCGCCACCTGCCAGGCAGATACCGGTTTCCACCAGATCTGCGGCAAGTTCCGGTTCAGCTCGGCCAAGAGTCACGGTAATGGCATCAATAATTTTTCCAATTGGCTCCTGCAGTGCTTCACGGATTTCTTCACTGGTGATGATGCATTTGCGGGGCAAACCACTGATCATATCCCGTCCGCGGACTTCCATGGTGGTTTCCGGCCCGGTGGGGCCGGCCGAGCCAATTTCAATTTTGATGCGTTCGGCGGAAAGATCGCCGATCATCAGGTTGTAGGTTTTTTTCATGTGGTTCACAATGGCTTCATCGAAATTGTCGCCTGCGGTGCGAATGGATTCACTGGCCGCAATATCAGCCATGGAAATAATGGCGACTTCGGTGGTGCCCCCGCCAATATCCACAATCATCGAACCGATGGGTTCACCAAACGGCAGACCCGCGCCAATGGCCGCGGCCTTTGGTTCTTCGACCAGATACACACGGCGCGCATTCGCCTGCATGGCGGAATGAAACACGGCCTGCTTCTCAACTGCGGTTATGCCTGATGGAATCGCAATGAGGACGCGCGGCTTAAGCCATCGCCGCCGGCCATGGACTTTTTGAATAAAGTAGGTCAGCATGGCTTCAGTAATTTCAAAATCACTGATGACGCCATCTTTAAGCGGACGAATTGCGGTAATACTGCCGGGCGTTTTCCCAAGCATTTCTTTGGCGCGAAGCCCCACGGCAGTGCCGTTGTCCAGCACAATATTGGTTCCCTTGCGCACCGCAACTACGGATGGCTCATTAAGAACAATCCCCTGGCCGCGCACACACACAAGCGTGTTGCATGTTCCCAGGTCAATTCCCATATCCAGGGAGAACCATCCAAGAGCAGAGTCAAAAAACACGCAATCACGCTCCGTTTTTTTTACCGGCGTCCGGGCGAAACCTGTCATCCGATGCGGCACCGGATGGCGAATTTCCTGGAAACAACTGGTTCAGTTGGCCGCGTAAACGAATAAACAGCCATAGTTATTATCGGAATACGGACTGTTTTTGAATCACATCGGTTCAAAAAAGGCCCATTCCACACTGCGGCTGACCACTGGCCGCACTGATCCGGTATTGAGGTCACGCGGCCGGTATCATCCGCAGGGGGCACCAGGAATGTATGCTTAGCCGGGTTCGCATTTCGCCTGTTTACCGGCAAAGTGTTCAGTTCCCATGTGCCTGCTGGCCCTATATTAGGTGGATGGCGAATTTTATCAAGTGGAGCAGGGGTCGGTGGCTAAGTTAATTTTGTGGCGCTGCATTGGTGGAGAGACAAACATGCCGCGGCAGAGAGGCGTACCTAAACCGGCTTAAGGCCGCAAACTGCCTTTGGAAACCGGGTCGCAGTCAAAATCAGAAACTGCCGCTAAGCTGATCAGAAAACAGGTCAAAAACCAATCATGGTTCGGTAATTGATCAGCACGTAAATTAGCGCTACCAGTGTGGCAAGCAGGCCAATGAGCGCCAGCGCTGTATACACATTCGGCTGCGGTCTGACTGAAACACGACCTGGAGGATTGACTCGCGACATGGTAACTCCCGGAAATTTTTCCAGGCGGAGGAAACCAGCCGCCCGGCCATCAGCCGCGGCTGGACCGCGGCAACGCATTCAAACAGTTGACTCCGGGTTTACGAACCCGGACCGCTCATGACCATTTCATCCACCGCGACTTTGGCGCCTGGGGCGGTGAGCGTGACCATTCCGATTGATTCAGTCGCATCAGACTGTTGAACGATGACATCTCCGATATATTTCTGCCCGTTGTAAATGGTCAGTCGCGTACCCTTGGTCACGCCATCTTTGACACCAAGTGTCGTGCTGACATAGGTATGGCCATTAAATTCACGAACGTTTCGCACGGTACCGTTTACCAGCACGGAGGTTGGAACGCCCATCATGGCCGTCAGAGAAGCTGACGTTCCCGGGCCTTTGGATGCCATGGCGGTGGACATGGCCTGGCGAATTTTCTTAGTGAGTGCCGCCACACTTTCCTGAAGCGTCTGAATGGTTTTTTCAGCAGCATCGCGCTGATTGGTCAGTTCGTCGTTGCGGCGGTTAAGCTGCGCGTTTTCGTTGATGTATTTGAGTTCTGACGGGCGCAGGCGGTTGAGCTGTGCGGTCTGGTCCGCAACCTGCTTGTTAAGGGAATTCACGGTGTTGGTCAGCAGCGTAACATTCGTGCTGGCCGCGGATTGCGCCGCCTTTAACTGGGCGATCGTGATACCATCATCGGACAGCTTGCCTTGAAGGGCAAGAATCTGGGTTTGAAGCTGGCGCTTTTCACGATCGGCGACGCGGTTGGCCCGCAGCGCGTTGTGCCGCAGCACCAGGTTGCTGCGTTCGGCGGCGCTAAGGGCCGCCGCGGAGGCGACGGCCGTTTTCTGCTGTGCCAGCACCTCGGCCTTATAGCGATCCTGCTTGTAAATGAATTGCACGACCAGCACGGAAAGAACCAATGCCAGCACAAGCTGCAAAACGACGAAGATTTTGGTGAGTGCGTTCAAGGGTGCCTCCCGTTGGAGAACAGATATAATTATGTGCCGTACGCGACACAATACAAAACACGTCAGAAATATGAGTGACCGGGAAATTTCCCAGTCGCGGTCATGACGGTGGATGGATACAAAGCGCTTCCATTCCCGTAACCACCGCCAGTTTCTCAAACCCCGGAATCATTCGGACTGATGCCGAATAATCCCATCCGCTCCGACCCGCATCCGCACCAAGCCGCCGCGCGAACAACGGAATCATAAACCAGCTTGCTGCGATGAGCAAATGACCGCAAGCTGCCGTTCACGTTCACGCCGGACTTCTGGCCGATGCACGGTCGCGCCCTTACCCATCCCTTAACCTAGAGAGTTTAATGCCGCAATTCGCGCTGTCAAGGATAACGCACAAGTCGGTAGCCGCCGAGCAGAGTTGGCGGCACGATGAAATAAAGATAACCGATGCATTTTAGTACGCCGGCATGACCGACCCATAAAGTACGGATTGCGACTAATTTTTCAGTGAACTCTGCGTTTGACCTGTGTGTACCGATGGCGAATCGTACGCGGCGGCCGCGGGTCGCCGGTGCCTGGCGGGCGGCTATCTGCGATTAGCCCGCGAATTCCGATCTGCATCAGGCGAGATTTTATTCAGCATATTGCCGGACCAGAAGCTGAAGTGGCGGTCAATCGGCAGCTTCTTTCAAGAACCAACGAAAAAAGTCGCTGATCGGAAGGATAGATTGTGGCATATTCACCGTTTACAATCAGCACATATAAATTCATTAAAACGTATATTGAAATTATTTGAAATTATTTAGACTATTTGTTGCAAAATGTTTCAAAATATTTTACAATGCATACAAGAAATGCCGAATTCAAGACCTGAATGGCTGAAATGGGCCAAACGGCAAAAATCGGCGGCCCTGACAAACAGCACAATTGACGAGGCGAATGCGAATATGACTGCTTTGCAAGGATTGGATCGAAACGCGATTGAAAAGCTGGTGCGCGAATCGTTACGCCAGCGGCTGATGGGTGAAGTGCGCGTTAAGCCAGTCAGCCATAACGGAGGTCCGAATCCGCTTGTGGTCAATGTATCGGCGCGGCACATGCACGTTTCACCCGAGGCCCTGGAAGTGCTGTTTGGCCCGGGTTCCAGCCTTACAAAGCTTAAAGACCTGTATCAACAGGGCGAATTTGCCAGTGAACAGACGGTGAATCTGATCGGCCCGCGCAGCCGCATGATTCCCAACGTCCGCATTCTCGGGCCGGTCCGCCCCTACACACAAATTGAACTCAGCTACACCGACGGAATTTATATGGGCCTGGATTTGCCGCTGCGCATCAGCGGTGATCATAAGGACACGCCCGGCATGGTGGTGGTCGGGCCGTATGGCGCGCTGAACATGAAACAAGGCGTTATCCGGGCCATGCGACATGTACATATGAACAAGGATGATATGGCACACTATGGCGTGAAAGATGGCGACAATATGAAACTCGCCATTCACGGCCCGTGCGGCATGGTATTTGATAATGTGCGTGTGCGCGAGCATCCAAAGGTGAAGTTGGAAGTGCACATTGACACCGATGAGGGCAACGCGTGCGACCTGGAATCCGCCACGCGCATTGAACTGCTTCGCTGACGGCGGACCGGGCAGCGGATGGACATTAACCACACTTTTCTTTTTTCAGGAGTTTTTATGGCTCAGGCACTCGGAATGATTGAAACCAGAGGACTTGTCACGCTGATTGAAGCCAGCGACGCAGCCCTGAAAGCCGCCAACGTACAGATGGTCGGCTGGGATAAAGTCGGCTCGGGAATGGTCACCACATTTCTGACCGGAGATGTGGGCGCGGTGAAATCCGCAATTGACGCCGCAGCGGAGGCCGCGGGCAAAATAGGTGAAGTGCTGGCGGTGCATGTCATTGCGCGTCCGCACGAAGATCTGGTGAATGTGCTGCCCAAGCCCAAAGCCGCACCGGTAAAAAAATAAATGGATAACGCGGGCCAGAGGGCCTGGCGACCGGTGGATTCGCGGAATCGGCCGGCCTACGGAATAAAACAACAGCCGGTATTTTCCGGCATAACGAAGGAATGACATTATGTCTCAGGCACTTGGATTAATTGAAACAAAAGGCCAGACTGGCATTATCGAAGCCACCGACGCGATGCTCAAGGCCGCGAACGTGACGCTGGTCAAAAGTATTCAGATCGGCGGAGCCTATGTCACCGTGATCGTCCGCGGAGATGTTGGCTCTGTAAAGGCTGCGGTGGAAGCGGGTGCGGCCGCCGCGCAGCGTGTCGGCGAACTCGTGGCATCGCATGTGATTGCGCGGCCGAATGAAGGCCTGATTGAAAACTTCTGAACCCTCACCATGATATCGCGGCAAGAGCCTTTCCGGGGCCACGGGTTCCGGAGTCTTAAAGCGCTGCTCTATTCAGGAATGCGGCATGATTGTTCTGGTTGCCAACTTAGGCTCCACCAGTTTTAAATACAAGCTCTTTAACATGGCTGATGGTGAAGCCGTGCTGGCGGAAGGTTCAGCCGACCGCATCGGGCTTGCCTCCAGTACCTGGACCTTTTCCCCGGCTGGCGGGGAAAAAGCGACCGGCACAGCGGTTCTGGCGGACCATGGCGAGGCGGTGGAACTGCAGCTTGAAAAGCTGGTGGCCGCGGGTGTGATTCCTTCCATTGAATCGGTGCAGGCGATCGGCTTTAAGGCAGTGCATGGCGGACCGCTGGAAGTTGTTCCGGTGGACGAAAAAGTTCTGGCGGTCATGCAGGAATTTGCGGATGTTGCGCCGGCGCATAACCCGCCATATATCGCGGCCATGCGCAGTTTTGCCCGGCGACTGCCGCGAACGCCTCAGGTGGCGGCGTTTGAAACGGCGTTTCATCAGACCATTCCCGCCCATCGCCAGACTTATGCGATTCCATATGAATGGACGCACAAGCTGGGCATTCGGCGTTATGGCTTTCACGGGGCATCACATCGATATATTTCGGTTCGGATGAAGGAATTGCGACCGGCCGCGGGAAAAATTATTTCGTGCCATCTGGGTGGCAGTTCCAGCATTTGCGCGATTCAGAATGGCCAAAGTGTGGCCAACAGTTTTGGCATGACCGTGCAGACGGGGCTGCCACAGGCATCGCGCAGTGGAGATTTTGACACATTCGCCCTGCTTAAGCTGCTGGAAAGCGGCCTGACGCTTGAGACCATCTGGAAAAAGCTTGGCAAAGAAGGCGGACTGCTGGGCATGAGCGGAGTCAGCAGTGATTGCCGCGAGATAGAAGCGGCGGCCAAAGCGGGCAATGAACAGGCGAAGCTGGCACTGGATGTTCTGGTTGAATCGGTGCGGCAGTATATCGGCGGTTATCTGGCGGTGCTGGGCGGTGCGGACGCATTGGTTTTCACGGGTGGCATCGGGCAGCACGCGACGGACCTTCGCCGCCGCATGATTGAGGGATTTGAATTCGCCGGAATCATATATGGACAAAGCGGTGCAAAAAATGAGCGGGGTGAATTTACCCTGCATGCCCCGGCAAGCCGCACTGAAATTTGGGTATTGCCAACCAACGAGGAATTAATTGTCGCCCGGCAAACCGTGGGCGTGCTTGCCGGCCGGGCGTGAACCGGAGTTCGTTTTTCTTTTAAAGGAGCCAGTCATGGCACAACAGGCAATCGGAGTCATTGAAGCCAAGGGACTTATCGCGGCTGTGGAAGCTGCCGATGCGGCGCTTAAATCCGCCAACGTTCAGTATGTCGGTCAGCAGCGCGTGGGCAATGGCATGGTCGCGCTAACCTTCACTGGCGATGTGTCGGCGGTGAAGGCCGCGATTGAAGCAGGTTCCGCCGCCGGCGGCAAACTCGGCCAGATTGTTTCAACCACGGTCATCGCGCGTCCACATGAAGACACCGCGAAGCTGTAAATGGGACACAAGGCGACGCAATAGGGGCTGTCTGATTGATCGCGTGTGGATCAAATGAACCGCTCCTTGACGGTATATCTGAAAAGTGAAATTTCAGATTTGAAATAAGACGCAGGTGAATGTCATGGATCAAACCGCTTTGGTTGAATCAGTGGTGCGCGAGGTACTGCAGCGCCTGGGCAGCGCGGCAAAGGTTGCGGTTTCGGCCGGTCGGCACGGCATATTTAACAGCGTTCCCGACGCGGTGAACGCGGCAGCCGGTGCGCAGAAAAAGCTGGCGCGGGCCGGCATGGATGTGCGGGACGGCATCTGCAAACTGATCGTCAATATTGCCCGGCAAAACGCCGACGCGTGGGGGCGCATTGAACTGGAAGAAACCAGGGTCGGCCGACTGGACCATAAAATAGCCAAACTGCACCTGCTGGCCAAAGTGCCGGGAGTGGAATTTATCCGCACCGCGGCCCACAGCGGTGACGCGGGCATTACGCTGGATGAAATGGCCCCCTGGGGCGTTCTGGGTGTGGTGACACCGGTGACGCACAGCATTCCGACCCTAAGTGCCAATGCCATTAACATGATCGCCGCTGGAAATGCACTGGTCTGTAACGCCCATCCTTCCGGTCACCGCTGTGCGGCCATGGCGGTTAAAACTTATAACGAGCAGATTGCCGCCACGTTCGGCATTGATAATCTGATTTGTGTGATTGACCCGCCGACATTGGAGTCCGCCAATGCGCTTTTTGAACATCCGGATATTGCCATGCTGGTTATTACTGGCGGACCGGCCGTAGCGCGTGCGGCCATGGCGCAGAAGAAGCGGGCCGTTGTCGGCGGACCGGGCAACCCGCCCGTGGTGGTGGATGAAACCGCAGATCTGGACCGTGCTGCCAGCGGCATCATTGCCGGCGGCGGGTTTGACAACAATCTGTTATGCATAGGTGAAAAAGAAGTATTTGTGGTGGAAAAAGTGTTCGACGCCATGATGCAGGCGATGCGCCGCGCCGGGGCGGTTGAACTTAATGCCGCGCAAATTGACCAGCTCACGAAAAAGGCGTTTGTGTTCAAGGACAACCATTGGGCTGTGCAGAAGGAACTTGTGGGCAAAGACTGTACGGTTCTGGCGGCGGCTGCGGGAACCACGTGCCCGGCGGGGACCAGCCTTCTTTTCGGGCGAACGGAGGAATCCAATCCGTTCGTGGCTGAGGAACAGATGATGCCCTTTGTGCCCTTTGTAAAGGTGCGGGATTTTGACGAAGCGCTGGCCCGCGCTGTGGAAAATGAGCACGGCTTTGGCCATACGGCCATTATTCATTCCAACAATCTGGCCAATATCACACGCATGGGCCGCGTGATGAACACGACACTGTTCGCGGTAAACGGACCAAGCACGGCCACCTTGGGCATCGGCGGGCAGGGGTATCCAAGTTACACGATTGCCACCCCCACAGGCGAAGGTGTGACCAGTCCACTGACGTTCACCCGTTTTCGCCGCATGGCCATCAGCGGTTCGCTGCATGTCAGCTGACCGCGGGGAATCAGAGGGAATCAAAGTGACGCCGCCGCCGGAGAGCCGCTGCGGTAAAACAGGAGTTTCCGGTTGGATACGGATCAGGAACTGGTGCGAAAAATAACGCAGGCTGTGCTGGAGGCCTTGGGGCATATTGCGCCGGCACCGGCGGCGGAGGTGAAGCCTCCGGTGGGCATTTGCACCGGTGATTATTCCAAATTTCCTGAACTGGCCGGAAAAATCGGCACCCATCGTCCCGCCACCGATGGAGCGATTGAACCAGCGGCTGGTGTGGCGGAAATAAACGGACCGGTGCTGACGGGGGTGGTCACCGCGGGCCGGCTGGCCGGGGCGCAAGGCACCGTTTTTCTCAGCGACGGGGCACAACTTTCTCCGCTGGCGATGGATGTGGCGCGCGAACGCAACCTGACGATCCAGCGTGTCGGCACAGCCGAAATAAAGAAGCCCGTGGCCCGGTGGGTCTGGTGGATGCAGGGGTTCTGTCCTTCGGCGCAGCGCCTGGTGGATAGATTCGCCGCGCCGCCACCAGAGGGCGTGAATGGCACGTCGGCTGGCCAGTTGTCCGCCGCGATCGGCAAAATTAGCCAGGCGCTGACCGGCGGCAAAGCCAGCCATGGTGTGCTGTTTGTGCCGGACGGAACCGCGGCCCTTTGCCTGGCGAATAAAGTCCGTGCGTTGCGGGCGATTGCCGGTGCTTCGCCCAACGGTGTGACCCGTGGCATCAGCCAGACCGGCGCCAATGTGCTGGTACTGGAATATGCAAACCATGATTACCAGGCGATGAATGAAATGTTAACCCGCTTCCTGTCCAGCAGCCCGCGGATGCCCGCAGGTCTGGAGCGGCAACTTTGCGAAATTGGCGTGTAGAACCCGCGGAAATGTGACAGCGAACATAAACGAAAGAGGTGTTGTGATGCAGAATTTATTTCAGATCCGCAAGGAAATGTGCGATGTCGGGTATCGTATCTGGCATCGCGGGTATTGCGCAGGCAATGAAGGCAACCACAGCGTGCGCATTGCCGATGACCGGGTTTTGTGCACGCCGACGGGCGTATCCAAAGGGTTCCTGACGCCGGACCAGATTACCATTGTGGATATGGACGGCAAACAGATAGACACGCAGAACAAAATGAAGCGCACCAGCGAAGTGCTGCTGCATCTGCAGATTTACAAGGCCCGCCCTGATGTCAAAGCGGTGGTGCATTCCCATCCACCGCATGCGACTGCATTTGCCATGGCCAATATTCCAATTCCCGAAGGCATTCATCCGGAAGCGGAAGTATTTCTTGGGAAAGTTCCCATGGCCAAATACACCACGCCAAGTTACAAGGAACTCGGGGAATCGGTGGTGGCGCTGATCAAGCCGGACACCAACACCGTAATGATGGGCAACCATGGATCGGTCTGTTTTGATCCGACTCTGATTGGTGCATATTACAAACTGGAAATTCTGGATGCATATTGCCGCATACTGCTGCTCACACGGCAGCTTGGGAAAATCAACACCCTGTCACAGCAGGAAATGATTGATCTGCTGAAGGTCAAGGAACGATTTGGAATGCCGGACCAGCGGCTGGCCTGCGCGCCGGGCGGCTGCATTGGGGCGGACAATCAGCCGTTCCTGGCCACGTTTGACACCAATCCGCAATCGGCCTGTGCCTGCCAGAGCGACGGTCATGTGGAGCCAGCGGCTGTGCCGGCCATGGGGGAGGATTCTTTTGAGGCCATGGTGCAGCAGATGACCGATCAGATTATGGCCGGATTGAAATAAATATATAGCAACGCAACAACCAGAAACATAATAAGGAAAATAAGATGAAAGTCAGCATTATTGGTGGCGGCGGGCGGGTAGGTTCCAATGCGGCATTTGCGCTGCAATGCGCCGGCATTGTGCGCGACATTGCCCTGGTGGATGCCAACCACGACCTGGCCTCCGGTGAGGCGCTGGACCTGCTGCATGGCGCATCGCTGGCGGCAGACCAGCGCATTTACGCGACCGACATGAAGGGCACTGCGGATTCCGATGTCATCTGCATCACCGCGGGCCTGCGACGCAAGCCGGATGAGTCCCGTCTGGACCTGATCAACCGGAATGTGTCTTTATATAAGGGAATTCTGGATCAGCTTAAAACCGCTGGTGTAAATAAAGGCTGCGTGTTTCTGGTGGTTTCCAATCCGGTGGATGTGCTGACGCGGCTGAATATTGAATATCTGGGCTGGCCGGCCAGGCAGGTGGTGGGCCTGGGCACGGTGCTGGATACGACCCGTTTTCGATCCCTGATTGCGCGGGAAAAGAATCTTCCCCCTACGCAGGTGGATGCCGTCATATTAGGCGAACATGGCGATACGATGACCCCTGTCTGGAGTTCGGCGACTGTTACGGGCATGGCCCTGGCCAAACTTCTGACACCCGCTCAGCAGGCGGACGTATTCAAGAAAACGCAAACCTCCGGTGCGGAAGTCATCAAGTTAAAAGGTGGCGCGGGTTACGCCGTGGGCTTGAGCATCGCGGAGGTCATTCATGCCATTGCCCTGGATCACAAGCGCGTTCTGCCGGTAAGCAGCCAGATGACGGGTCAATTCGGCATGAAAAAAGTCTGCCTGAGTCTGCCGACGGTGGTGGGCCGCGGCGGCGTGGAGGCGGTCATGGAGCCGGAGCTTTGGCCCAAGGAAATTTCAGGCATTCAGGCCAGCGCGCGGGCGCTGGAAGAAACCTGGAGCAAAATCAAATGAACAACGAGCGCAAGGCAATGAACAAAAAAGGCCGGACGGACCGACTGTTTGTTCCATTATTCACTGGATCAACATGCTGATCGTAGACCGCCAGAAAAAACTGCTCGATATTATCAAGCTAAAGCAAAGTGCCTCGCTTGATGCGCTGGCCGAGGAACTTGCGGTTTCCAGTTCCACCGTTCGTCGCGACATTGACGCGTTGCAAGGCCAGGGACTGGTGGAAACCACACGCGGAGGCGTGATTTATCGCGGTCGCGGCACCAGTTCGCTGGCGCTGGACCAGCGCATGGCGGAACAGGTACAGGCAAAAACCGCGATTGGCCGTGCCGCCGCGGCCATGATAGAGCCGGGCATGACGGTCCTGTTTGATGGCGGATCGACCATCCGTTACACCCTTGAACAGGTGCTGGTGCGTCCGCTGCAGGTGGTCACCAATTCGCTGACCGTGGCGGCGCATTTTGCCAACGATGAGCAAGTGGAACTGCTGTTGCTGGGCGGGGCGCTTTACCCGCGATCAGGCGTGCTGGTGGGTCCAATTACCACGCAGGCGCTGTCTGATATTCACGCCGATCTGCTTCTCTTTTCGGTGGCCGGCATTTTTGAGACCGAAGTTTTTAATTCCAATCTGGCAATGGCTGAAATTGAAAAACTGGCCATCAAACAGGCGGCCCGCCGCGTGCTGCTCGCGGACTCCACCAAATTCGGCCGCAAAAGTCTCGCCCGCGTGTGCGACGTGGAAGACCTGGACCTTATAATCAGCGATGACAACCTGGGGCCGGCCTGGCAGTTGATGCTGGCCGACCGCCTGAAAATGGCCCCGCATGCGCCATAACGCGAATATCTGACACCGCCGCATCTGTCCAGCGGCCGAAATCGGCCTGACGGGAACTCTACAACGGGCGCGGAGTCGGCTACAATGACCGTTTTCGGACGCGTCGGTCGCGGACGAAGATTCGTTGGCAAAGGTTGCTTTCGCATGGTCAGACGTCCCCCGGAATCACGCCGGAAAAAGAAATCGGCCGCCGCAGTGCCGCAGCAGGCAGCGCGCCCGGCCCCAGACACTCTGCAGGTGCTTCACTGGCCGGCACCCGTGCTTAAACAGGTTGCCCGGCCAGTAAAAGAAATTGATCCCTGGGTTCAGCAGGTCATAGATCGCATGATCGCACTGATGACCGAACATGAGGGTGTGGGCCTTGCGGCACCGCAGGTGGGTTTGCCGCTTCGTCTGTTTATCATGTCCCCCACGGGCAAGCCGGAAGATGCGCGCGTCATCATCAATCCCGTGATTACCGAGCAGCGGGGTGAAGAGGAAAAAGAGGAAGGATGTTTATCGCTGCCGGAAATTCGCGCGCAAATAACGCGTGCCGTGCAATTGAAACTGACCGGCCTGGATCAACATGGCAGACCCATCGCCGAGACACTCGAAGGTTTTCCGGCCCGCATCGTGCAGCACGAAAATGACCATCTGGACGGCATTTTAATTCTGGACCGCATGTCCACGCTGGCGCGAATGGGCCTGCGCCGCAAAATCAAGGCTCTTGAACAGGCGGCCAAAGATGCGGAGGGCACCGCCTGATGCCTGCGTTTCTTCACTTCATATCCCCTTCCCCAAAAATGTATCCGCTTGTTTGCGCCGCCGACCAGCCCGTACCGGTGAATCCACTGTCCGGATCCATCGGGTTTCCACCCTGAATGGGCAAAACCCTTCCGTATTTAACTCCCGATTTTACTTGTTGGAATCCGCCTTATGAGCCTTGATCAAATAAACCGTCGCCGCACGTTCGCCATTATTTCCCACCCGGACGCGGGCAAAACCACGCTGACCGAAAAATTTCTGCTGTATGGCGGGGCTTTGCATCTGGCAGGCTCGGTGACAGCGCGAAAAAATCAGCGGGCCTCGGCTTCAGACTGGATGGAACTTGAACGTCAGCGTGGTATTTCCGTCAGTTCCACGGTGCTGCAATTTGAATACAACGGCTACCAGGTGAATCTGCTGGATACGCCGGGGCATAAAGACTTTTCCGAAGACACCTACCGCGTGTTGACCGCGGTGGATGCGGTGGTCATGGTCATTGACGCGGGCAAGGGTATTGAATCGCAAACACAAAAGTTGTTTGAAATATGTCGGCGACGACATATCCCCATCTTTACGTTCATGAACAAGCTGGATCGGCCCGCCCTTGAACCGCTGGCGCTGCTGGACGAACTGGAGCGCGTGCTGGGACTTCCAGCCACGGCCATCAACTGGCCGTTGGGCAACGGACGCGATTTTCGCGGCGTGTTTGACCGCCAGACTCGGCAGGTGCATCTGTTTGAACGCACGCCGGGTGGGGCATATCGGGCACCGGTGGCGGTGGCCACACTGTCCGATGCCGCCGTCGCCGAAAGCTTGCCGCCAAACGTCCATCAGCGGGTGACCGAAGAACTGGACATGCTGGATGGCGCGGGACATACATTTAATCTGGAACAGGTTCGTCGCGGTGAGCTTATACCGGTGTTTTTCGGCAGCGCCATGAATAATTTTGGCGTTCAATTGCTGCTGGATACATTTTTGCAGCAGGCCAATCCACCGCAGCCTCGCCATTCCGGCGGAGATATTGTGCCATTGGACAGCCAGTCATTCTCCGGCTTTATTTTTAAAATTCAGGCCAACATGGATCCCCGGCATCGCGACCGCATCGCTTTTTTGAGAGTATGTGCGGGCAAATTTTCACGCGATATGGTGGTCACACATGTGCAATCCGGAAAAAAGGTGCGGCTGGCCAGTTCCCATAAACTTTTCGGCCGTGACCGAGAAACGGTGGATGAAGCCTGGCCGGGCGATGTCATCGGGCTGGTGGGGCATGATGAATTTGGTATTGGCGACACGCTGACCCAGGACCCGGCCATTCATTACAAGGAAGTGCCGCGGTTTACACCGGAATGCTTCGGCTTTCTGCATTCGCAAAGTTCCAGCCAGTTCAAACGATTTCGCGAGGGTCTGTCTCAACTGTTGCAGGAAGGCGTCATGGGTACGCTTACCGTGCCCGACGCTCCTACCAGCACGCCGCTGCTTTCGGCCGTCGGGCCGCTGCAATTTGAAGTGGCGCAATACCGGCTTAAAAGTGAATATGGTGCCGAAAGCCGCTTCGAGCGAGCCCGCTGGCAGATCCTCCGTTGGATCTCGCCCGAGGTGCCCACTGAAGTGGTGCAGAGCGCGATCGCGAATTCACAAACCTTTATGGCATTGAATGACCGCGGGCATCGGGCTCTTCTGTTTGCCGATTCTTTTGCCCCTCGCTATTTTTCACGGGAACATCCCAAAGTGGTGCTGTCGGATACGCCGTACGACCTTACCGCCACCTGATGGTGGCGTCGTGCGGGCGGCGACTGTCGCGGACGGTACCGCGGAGGATAGGTCCATTGATGGCGTCCATTCCTCTTCGCTGAACGTCACGGGTGGTCAGCATGGCGCAGCGTCAGGGATGCGTACAACCATGACGGCGGACGCCGATTGAATCCGGGGCGCGCATTGCGGAATAACGGTTAGACGGGCCTGCGGGCAAGAGCGATCATGGATTTGGCCAGAGGACGGATGCGTCCGACAAATTCAAAATCAATCGGTCCAAAGCCGGCCTCGGTCAGCAGCCGGGAAAGCGTGTGAACAGACCAGAATTTTATATGTCCATGGTCCCAGAGCGCGGTCGCGTGGCGGTCAAAGCCGCCGAGAACCGCAATCACCAGGTTTTTTAGGTAACCGTTGTAGGGTGTGGATATAATCGCCAGGCCACCCGGCTTCAAAAGGTTAAAAGCGCTGCGGGCGTAGTCTCTTGGCGCGTAGACATGTTCCACTACTTCTAAACTTGTAACAATATCAAATTGTCCATATATTCCCGCAAGGTCATCGTACGCAGATCCGACTTTCAAATTGATCTTCGGAAAATCACGATTGGCGCAAAGAATGCCCTGTTCCGAAGGATCCACACCGGTTACTTGGAAACCTTCATCCGTCAGGCGGGCCGCAACCGAACCATTGCCGCAACCAAGATCGAAAACCTGCTTGTGTCCTCCATTGTGTTGGGCTTCAATATTCAAAAGTTGAAGCAGTTTTGGCATAATATAGCTGTGCGCGCAGGTACAGTTTGTGTCGGAATATCTGTATCCACTGATTTGTGCAGTCGACTCGGATGGCATGGAATGACCTCACACGTCTGATTCGTCCAATACGGGCTGGTGGCACGCCGAGTGCGACCGCAATTTAGCCGTTGGCATCTGATATTGCAATACTGGAAGGGCGGTCAACGCGCGGTCGGGCCGCATTGCCAGGTCAATGTCCGCTGCGCGATTGAATTTCCGTGCCTTTGGCGGCTGTGAACGTCGCGCGTTTTTGCGCGGGTTGGATGGACGTAACTCCGACCGGCAAGTAATCTTAAGTCAACAATGGCGCGGCTCGATATGCGACGCCTGGCCGCGGCTTTCAAATTGAAACTGGAAGGTTGACTTGCCCGCTGAAAAGCCAAACGAAAATTCTTCGACATCGCTGACGGAACGGGCGTCAAGCGGCTTTCTTTGGCTGTTTATTCCAAATCTGGTGGCCAAAGCCTCCGGATTTATCGGCCAATTGATTTTGGCCCGCCTGCTGGCGCCCCGCGATTTCGGTCTGGTGGCGCTGGCTTATTCCATTGCCGCGCTGCCCAAATTGCTGCGCGATAATGGCTTGCTGCAGGTGTTAATCGGCAAACAGGAAAAAATTGACCGCTGGGTTTCGGCGGTTTTCTGGTTCGACCTTACCGCCGGTATTCTGGCCACTGTGGCACTGGCGGTTGCCGCGCCATTCTGCGCGATATATTTCCATCAGCCGCAGTTAACAGGACTGATCTGGCTGGTCGCATCCGGCATTCTGATCAATGCGCTTACATCGGTTCCAATGGCGCGGCTGTATTATCAATTGGATTTCCGGAAAATTGCCCTCGCCGGGTTGCAATATAATCTGGGGGTTCTGGTCACCACGGTCGCCTTGGCCTTTCTTGGGTTTGGCGCATACAGTCTGCTTATACCGCTTCCGCTGCTAAGCGCCATCCGGCTGATTCAGTACTGGCGATGGGCACCTTCCCATATCCGGTGGCGGCTGGGGTTGATGCGCTGGGGCGCTATCGCCAAGGACGCTTTTCCGCTGGCCGCGGGTGTGTTCATTTTTTCCCTGATTGCCGCTCTTCCGAGCATCGCGCTGGGGCGGATCCGAACAGTGGCCGCCGCGGGCATATTTTATTTTGGCTGGAATTTATCCACGCAGACCCTGCAGCTTTTAAGTTTCAACCTGATGCAGGTCCTGTTGCCTGTGCTGACCGGGCTTAAGGATGACCTGCCCCGGCAGGCGGCCGCCTTTTTGCGCGTGTTGCGCCTGGTGGTCTTTTTCACGACGCCGGCTTGCGCGGTGGTGGCGGTTCTGGCCAAGCCCGCGGTGGTCATGATATTCGGTCCCAAATGGGCGGTATCCGCACAGGTGCTGGCAATACTTTCGGTAGGCACCCCGTTCGCATTGATTGGCAATCCGCTGGTGAGTTATCTTCAGGCACGGCACCGTTATTCGTTTGCACTGTATATGGCTCTGGGAATGCTGGCGATGGCGATTCCGCTTACGATTGCCGGCGCGTGGCTGCAAGGCGTCATTCTGGTGGCTGTGGGAGTTGTCCTTCAATCCGTGATCGGCATTCCGATTGTGCTTTATCTTTCCATCCGTGACAGTGCGGCGGGCTGGCGGGAAGTTGTATCGGTATTCGTTCCCGCGTTGCCATTGGGCGCATTGGCTGTGCTGCCGATTTATGCACTTGACTCCCTATGCCCCGAATTGGCCAAACACAATGCAGCCAACGTTCTGGCGGGCTGTGCGGTGGCCGCAATTATTTATTTCGGCTTGGCCCCCTTGGTTTGTCCGGCTGAATCCGGCGAGTTATGGCGCCGTGCCGCCGACCTGGCGGGTCGCATTTTCAAACGGCGCTGAATGCCAATTGAAAGGCAGGTGCCAAACAGACACCTTTAAGGCAATAGTCCACATCCCCCTCCAGAGATGCAATTTTCAAGGATTTTCCTTAGGATGCAACCTGTGGAAACGGCTAGGTAAGGCGGTAGCTTTGATTGGCAAAAAAGTCAGCCTGAAACCTTTAGCTCACCTGATTGTGACTTGGCGTTTGCGCGCGCTGCAAAGGTTGGCCCGCTGGGGGATTCGGGAACAATCCATTCTGGTGGTGTTGGCTGGTGCGGTGGGTTTGGCGACAGGTTGTGCCACATGGCTTTTTGAACAGACCGTTCTGCTTATACATCATTGGTATTATACGCCCCTTGTGATGGCCACACACGCAACCACGCGCGTGGCCTGTTACGCGCTGCTGCCGCTGATTCCAGCATTTGGTGGCATTGCGCTCATGTTATGGCGGCGACTTTGGGGCCGGCAGCAGGAAAAACTTCATGGTTTGGCCGGGCTTCTTCATGCGCTTAGCCGCGGTTCAGGTAAACTCAGAACCAGCCTGGGTTTGACCACACTTGTCGGCAGCAGTATCACAATTGGCAGCGGCGGGTCGGCGGGGCCTGAAGCACCGATTGCCGTCATTGGGGCCTCGGTGGGTTCCATTGTGGGTAATTCAGTCGGATTGAGTCGGCGCAATTTGCCGGTTCTTATCGGTTGCGGGGCCGCTGGAGGAATCAGTGCGGTTTTCGGAGCGCCCATCGCGGGCCTGATTTTCGCGCTGGAGGTTCTGTTGCGGGATTTTTCCGCGCGGACGCTTATTCCGATTGTGATAAGCTCTGTTATTTCGACTACGATGTATGTCGCACTGTCCGGCGGCGGCAACCTGCATGGACTGTTTCAAATGCCCTCCGCAGGACCGCAATTTGTTTTTACTTTCCGTGAATTGCCGTGGTATTTGCTGCTGGGAATGCTGTGCGGATTGCTGGCGGTCGCGTTTACGCGCTTTTATATGCTCGTGGAAGCGGTGGCCGAAAAATGGTCCAAGCGCATCAATCGGTTCTGGTTACCAGCTATTGGCGCGGGTCTGTCGGGCATTTGCGGCATCGCGCTGCTGGTTTTGTTTCGTCACAATGCGTTTCTCAAAATCCGGTTCGGGGAGGGCTACATACCGATTTTCGGCGGCGGCTATCCGACCATTCTGCGTATGATTGACCCGACATGGTACACGCCGGCGCATACTTTTTCCGGCCACGCAGCCGAATTGACACTGTCTTTTCTCCTGGCCATTTGTGTTCTGAAAATCCTGGCGACTTCCTTCACGCTTGGCCCGGGCGGTTCGGGCGGCGTGTTTGCGCCAGCACTGTTTATAGGAGCCGCAGGTGGCGGGGCGGTGGGAGTGGTGCTTCACGGCTATCTGCCATCGGCTAATCCGAGTACCTACGCGCTGGTCGGAATGGGAGCGATGCTGGCGGCGACAATTCAAGCCCCGCTTACCGCGATAATGCTCCTGTTTGAATTGACTCGCAATTACGCTGTGATGCTGCCAATCATGCTGGCGGCGGTGGCCGCGACCATTATTCAGCAGGTGCTGGTGGGGGAAAGCCTTTATACGCTTCCATTAAAAAAGCTGGGGGTGACGCTTGGTTCAGCGGTTGGCATGAGCGCGTTGCAGCGTGTCGGTGTGGATCAATTGCAGCTTGCGCCCGCGGCCATCGCCCGTCCGGAAGAAACGCTTTCGGCCGTTCTGCATCGGAGCCATGCGGATAAAATAGATGATTTCGTTGTGCTTGATGCCCGCGGGGCGTATTTGGGATTGCTGACGATTAACGATTTGAAAACAGTTTTGCTGGAACCGGAGGCCGCACCCCTTCTGCTGGTGGGTGAGGTTCTGCGGTCGGATGTCACGCCGCTAAATTTTCATGATACGCTGGAGGCGGCCCTGGCGATGTTTTCCAAATTTGAAGTGTCACATCTTGCCGTGCTGGATGAATTAACCTCTTCAGGTAAGCCGCCGGCGCTGCTGGGCATGCTTTCGCGAGCGGAATTAATGCGGCGATATTATCAGGAACTCGGTTAAGGGTGGAATAGCGCCGTGGCGCGCTATATATCCGCTCATACGCTATAATTGTCCAGCGGGTATGCCGGAATCGTTGACGCACCCCTGAATAACAAGCGGCGCGTTTTTATACGCGGAAACACTCGGGAACTGTTATGTTTATTGATGAAGCGGAAATTCGACTTCTTGGCGGCAACGGTGGCAACGGTTGCGCCGGCATGAGGCGCGAAAAATTTGAGCCCCACGGCGGCCCGGATGGCGGAGATGGCGGCAACGGCGGAAGCGTTTTTCTCGAAGCGGTTGAGGGGGTGGATACCCTGCTGGATATGGTGGGAAAGCACCACTGGCATGCTGGGCACGGCGAAGCAGGCCTGGGCAAGAAAAAGGATGGCCGTCGCGGAAACGATCTGATTATCCGCGTTCCGCCCGGAACACTTGTTTACGATTGCGACAGCGGCCTGCTGGTCGCGGACCTCACACCCGCGGGGCGCAAGGTGCTGATAGCCGCCGGCGGCAAAGGTGGTCGCGGCAACGTGCATTTTATGAATTCGGTGCGTCAGGCCCCCGATTTTGCCGAACCGGGCCAGCCGGGTCAGGCACGCCGGGTAAAATTGCAGCTGCGGCTGATTGCGGATGTCGGCTTTATCGGCCTGCCCAATGCGGGGAAGTCGACGCTGCTTTCGCGGCTTTCGGCAGCCCGGCCAAAAATTGCCGATTATCCGTTCACCACACTTAAGCCGCAGTTGGGCATAGCCGAGTTGGATGCTGATCGCCGTCTGGTGCTTGCGGATATTCCCGGCCTGATAGAAGGCGCGCATGATGGCGCGGGGCTGGGCCTGGAATTTTTAAGGCACATTGAACGAACACGGGTGCTGATTCATCTGGTGGATATACTGCCAATGGATGGTCAGAAACCGATTGACGCCTATCGGGCGATTCGCGAGGAACTTTTCCGATACAGTCCGCGGCTGGCGACCAAGCCGGAAATTCTGGTGGCCAATAAGATGGATTTAACCGGCGCGCCCGAAGCGCTTGCGGATCTGCGCACCGCATTGCCGGGCCGGCACATTATGGCAATCAGTGCGGCCACAGGGACAGGGCTTCGCCCGCTTCTGGAGGGAATCTGGCAAATCGTACAAAAGGCGCCGCGCAGTGAACCGTTTACAGACCGGCCGCCGTTGATTCTTCCCCCGGTCCCCAAAGCGGAGGGCGTTGCGACCGAACGTCACTTCACCGCGCATCCGCCGGAATCACCGGAACAGCCCGGCAAGTTGCCGCCCGTGCCTGATGACCCGGAGCTGGTTGCGGAAATCGCTGCAATGAAAGCGGACGACCTCCGGAAGGGCAAATATTACCGGAAACCCAAAGCCCGCAAACCGGAGTAGGCTCATTGCCTGCCCCCGTGTGGTGTCTCGCGTCGGGAAGCTGGACAGGTGTCGGCGGGGGGCTGACGGCCCGTGGCAAAGGGGAACCAGAATAATTTTCGCAAAAACAAATGAAATGGATTTGTGGTTCAGTCGCCGCCGGGTATAATACCGGTTCGATTTAGATGGGTGTTGGCCCATCCTTATGGCGTCCCTTAGGGAGCTTGGCGTGCAGCTTTTGCGAAAAAATGAGCAGAGCAATGCGGAGGCATAAGTCTTACAGACTCACGCCTCCCATGCCGTCCTCCAGACGGGCGGGACACTTCTTTGTCCCGCAGGCGCACCGCGCGGTGTGTCATCACGAGGGTCTTGTATTCCCCTTGTTATGAGTCACACCGCTTCCGGTGTGGCACTGTTTTTCCCCGTTGGGCGTTCCACGGGGACCCGGCCGAGAGCCAATGGCTTTCGGATACGGTTGACGCTTGAGTAGGCTGACCGGCCCGGATGGCGGTCGGCTTCAACAACCCGGACCGCCGAGAGAAAATGGGCGGCCAGTAAATCGGGCACGGCCCGGCAACATTGGATTCCCGGCGATGCGCCGGTGAACAATAATTAGAGGCACGAAACGAACATGAACCAGGATTTGCTCCGCATAGTGGACTCCATCGCCCGCGATAAGAACATCGAAAAGGATTCCATCTTTGTCGATATTGAAACATCACTGCTTTCCGCCGCCCGTAAATTTTATGGCGAAGCGGATGATGTGGTTTGCGCCATAGACCGCATGACCGGCGAAATTGAAGTTCGCAAAAACGGCACGCTGATTGACTACAAGGAATTCGGACGCATTGCGGCACAAACCGCCAAACAGGTGCTGATACAAAAAATTCGCGAGGACGAACGCGGCAGCATTTACGAGGAATTTTCCGAACGGAAAAACCAGATTATCACCGGAACCGTGGCCCGTGCGGAAGGCAATATACTGTCCGTAAGCCTCGGGCGTTGTGAGGGCTTCATGCCGCGCAGCGAACAGATTCCGGGTGAATCACACAAACCGGGCGAACGCATCCGCTGCCTGGTGCTGGAAGTACGCGATGTGGGCAGTCAGGTGAAAATTATTCTGTCCCGTTCACACCCTGACTTTATCAAACGTCTGTTTGAACTGGAAGTTCCGGAAGTTCAGGAAAAGATTATTGAAATTCGCGCTTTGGCTCGCGAAGCTGGCTATCGCACCAAAATCGCGGTCTCCTCCATTGATACCAAAGTGGACTGCGTGGGCGCATGCGTCGGTGTGCGCGGCAGCCGTATTAAAAATATTGTCGATGAACTCGGTGGCGAAAAGATTGATATTGTCCGCTGGAATGAATCCAGTCAGGTGTTAATCACCAATTCCCTCAAGCCGGCGGAAATCATTGAGATCGCGCTGAATTTCGAACTCAACCGCGCCACTGTGGTCGTGAATGAAGATAAGCTTTCGCTGGCAATCGGCAAACGCGGCCAGAACGTGCGGTTAGCCGCCCGCCTGACCGGCTGGGACATTGATATTCTTACCCCGTCGGAGTACAGCAAGGGGCTGGATGACCTGGAAAAGGTGATGAAAACCATTGAAGGGGTGGATGACAAATTTGTGGATCGTCTGGTGGCCTTGGGCATCATCAATCTGCACGATCTTGAAGAAGTCGGTACCGACCCGCTGGTGAAGGAATTGGAAATTACGCCGGAACTTGCGGCAAAAGTTCTTGAAATCGGCCGCCAAGCCGCCGTCAGGATCGCCGAGGAAGACGTCGTACGCAAAGCCGCCGAGGCGCATGCCGCAAGAGCCGAAGCCGCCGCAACCGCTGTGGCACTGGCCGGCCCGGCCGATGATATGGCGGAAATTGCCGCCGAGGGAATCGTGGAAGAAGCTCAAGCGTCGGACGCGGCACCTGATGCAGCACCGGCCACCGATGCGCCGGCGGTTTAAGCCTGCGGCCAAAAAGAGGCTGATCCACCAGAAGATCAGAAGGAAGGATCAGAGAGACGAATTAGCCCGCCCGCGGAATTCGCGGAACGGGCAAAATCCGGGACAGTATCCGTTAGCCGGATACCACCCGGTTTTAGCCCGCAACCGGGGCTTATAAAACCGCCCGCGCCGCGCCGCTGATTATGGCGCAGTGAATGACGGGCAATAATACTGATACAGGGTTCGCCGACCGAACCAATTACCACGGGTCGGCCGACAACCCTTTTTCAATGGAGCGTTCATTGAGCACAACCAAAGTACATCAACTCGCCAAAGAGCTGGGAGTGGACAGCAAGGACATTGTAGAAAAATGTCGTGCTGAAGAAATTCCGGGAGTCAAGGATTACCGCAGCTCTGTGAGCGTGGGCCTGGCGCAGACTATTCGCGAATGGTTCAGCGCAGAAGCGCCCAAAACCGCCGTGGAAAAGGCCGCCCATGTCGATGTTGAAAAGGTCAAAAAGAAATCGACCCGCAAGGCTCGCAGCGAATCGCACGATTCAGACAGCGGCAGCGGTGGTGACACGGCAACCTTGACCGAAGAAGCGCCTCTGGAACCTGAAATATCCGCCGATGTTACCGGCGAAACGCCAGCGTCATCGGCTCGCCGTCGCGCGCGCGGTACAAAAGCGGAAAAGGTCGCCGCCCCTGTTGAAACGGCCCCGGCAGTTGCTCAACCTGCGGATGAATCGATTGAATCGGCGGCGCCGGTTCCCATGGCAGAGGCGGAATCCGTCGCCGCCACTCCCACCGAAACTCCAATTGAACAGCCCGTTGCACCAGACCCGCAGGCAGTTTTGGCGCCCGCACCGGTTGAAGTTGCCGCGCATCCGGTCCGTCCCGCGCATAAACCTGAAAAACATGATTCCCATGGTGGCCATGGCCATGCCGCCGCACCGGACGCGGCGCACCCGCCCCACGCACCAGCCAGTGTCGCTAAACACGCCGGCGCAGTGGCGGCCAAACCGGCCGCCGAGGTACCCGTGAAGCCAGTTCGCCCGGTCGCACCGGTGACGGCGCGCGGCATTCCGAATGTTGTCCAACGGCCGGTGGTGGCACCGGCGGGCCACCGCAATGTTCCGGCACCGGCCCAACTGCAGGGACCGAAACTTGTCCGCGTGGAAGCGCCTGACCAGGTTGCCGCACCGCGATCGCGGCCGCGACCACCGGCTTCGCCGACTATGGGCGGGGGGCCGGCGATTGGTCGAGGTGGATTGCCCATTCCCGCCTCCGGTACAGGCCACCGCGCCAAAGGGCGCACCGAAGGAACATATACAGATGATGAAGAAGCAAAGGCCAAAGGCAAGGGCGCTCGGCGCGGTTCCGGCCGCACCGGCGATTCCGGCATTGACCTGATTCGCGAATGGCGCGAGGCAGATCTGCTGGATCGCGCTGAACGACTGGCCTCGGCCACTGGCGGCATGTTGCGCAGCCGACGGCGGCAGTTGAATAAATCGCAAGCCCGCGCTTCGCAGGCGCATGCGCCTTCGGCCCGTCCGTCGGTGGTGGAAATTACGCCGCCCCTTACCGTTCGGCAACTGTCCGAGGCAATGGGTGTAAAATCCGGTGAATTGCTTAAAAAGCTTATGGCCCAGGGCGCAATGGTTACCGTCAACCAGACCGTGGATGCGGAAACCGCGCAAATGCTGGCCATTGATTTTGGCATCGAACTCGTGGTGAAAGCGAAAGAATCGTTGTACGCGACACTGGAACGCCAGTACCGTGAAAAGGCCGACAGTGCCCCCAAGGAACCGCGCTCCGCGATTGTGACCGTGCTTGGCCATGTGGATCACGGCAAAACCAGCCTGCTGGATAAAATCCGCTCCACACAGGTGGCCGCGGGCGAAGCCGGTGGCATTACGCAGCATATTGGCGCATACACCATTTCCATTACCGGGTCGGATGGAAATGCCAAACGTGTCACATTTCTGGACACTCCGGGCCACCAGGCTTTTACTGCCATGCGCGCTCGCGGGGCCAATCTGACTGATGTGGTGGTACTGGTGGTGGCCGCGGATGACGGCGTGATGCCTCAGACGGTTGAATCAATCAACCATGCGAAGGCCGCGGGCGTACCCATTGTGGTCGCCTTGAATAAAATTGATAAGCCGGAAGCCAATGCCAACAAGGTTTTGGGTCAGCTTGCTGAAAATGGGCTGAATCCGACGGAATGGGGCGGCGATACGGAAGTTGTCCGCACCAGCGCCACAACCGGTCTGGGTGTGAAGGAACTGATTGAATACCTGGACTATATCGCCCAACTTCGGGAATTGAAGGCATCACCCGGTTTGCCAGCGCGGGGTTCAGTTATTGAATCGTTCATGGATCCGCTCCGTGGCGTGGTGGCGCGCATTATGGTGCAGAACGGCACCCTCCATGTCGGGGATCCGATGGTCTGCGGGCCAGCCTCCGGCCGTGTGCGCCAGCTTATCGACGACAAAGGCGTTTCGATCAGCGAAGCCAGACCCGCAACGCCGGTGGAAGTCATTGGCCTGGATAATGTCCCCGTTGGTGGCGACCCGCTATATGTGGTCGAAGACCTGAGCCATTCCAAATCCATCGCCGAGGAACGCGCCCGCGCCGACCGCGACGCGGAAATCGCGCAGCGCGGAAAAGTGACTTTGGAAAATCTGTACGACACCATCAAGCGCGGACAGATTAAAGAACTCAACATGATCCTGAAAGCCGATGTGCAGGGGTCTGTGGACGTGCTCCGCAAAACCATGACCGAGGAACTTTCCAAGGAAGTTCAGGTCAAACTGCTGCATTCGGCGGTTGGCGGCATCAGCGAAAGCGATGTTCTGCTGGCCGAAGCTTCCAATGCCATTATCGTCGGATTTTCGGTCGAACCGGATGAATCCGCCCGGAAACTCGCCGAAGACCGTGGTGTGGATATCCGCCTCTACACCATCATTTATGAAATCACCGATGACATCCGCAAGGCCCTGTCCGGCATGTTGTCGCCGGAGAAACAGGAACAGATTCTCGGTCATGCCGAAGTCCGTCAGGTTATCCGGGTCAGCAAGGTCGGCAATATCGGTGGCTGCATGGTGACCGATGGTGTTCTGCAGCGCGTCAACAAATACCGGATATTCCGCGAAGAATCGCTCCTGGCCGAAGGATTGACGCTCGAATCCCTCAAACGATTTAAGGAAGATGTCAAGGATGTCCGCGGCGGCTTGGAATGCGGCATTAAATTCGCCGACCATGACGATATCAAGGTCGGTGATCGCGTGGAAGCGTACAAGACCGTGGACGTGGCGCGATCGCTATAAGGCGGCAGCGCGGACTGCCCCGTTTTTTGACCCCGGCTTGCACCGGGTATGTGTATGAAGATTGGAATTCTTCAGGTGGATTTGAAAATTGGAGATGCCCTGAACTTGCGCGAAAAGCGCGGCATTCTTCGTTCGCTTAAGGACCGCTGGCGCCACCATCACAATGTATCGGTGGCGGAGGTTGACTTCCAGGACCATCCGCAGCATGCCATGCTGGGGCTGGCGATGGTCGGCAACGACGCCCGCTTTCTGGAAAGTGCGCTGGCCAGACTTGTGGAAAATCTGAAACAGGAACGCCGGGCGGAACTGCTTGATTTTCAAATTGAAATTATCTGACAGGAAACAAGTTTTTTTCCCCGCTGCGGGGTTTGAACCGTAACCATGACCGTGCGAAATCAGAAAATTGAAGCCCGCATTCAGCGACTCGTCGCGGAGGCCCTCGTCCGCGAAGTGTCCGACCCGCGGCTTGGCGGCCTGCTTTCCGTCACGCGCGTCCAGATTACGCCGGACCATCGCGATGCCAAGGTCTTTATCAGCGCGCTTTCAACCCGCCCGGATCAAACCGTCCAGCAGGGGCTGAATTCCGCCCAGAAGCGAATACAGTCGCATGTGACCCGCGGATTGTCCATGAAGTTTGCCCCGCGCCTGACCTTCCATCTCGATAACTCGTTGAAAAAGCAGGCTGAAATATTAGCCCTTATGCGGGCGTCGGCTGAAACCTCCCTGGCCGCTGCGGATTCTCCTGCCGCCGGCGGGCGCGATGCGGAATCTTCGGTCACAATTCCCGTCGCACCGCAAGAGCAAGTAAATTCTGTGACTGCACATACTCAAATCACGGTGCCGGCGTCAGGCCGCGCCCGTGATAAAAAAACTCCACCGAAAGGTTCCCATGAATAAAGTCGGAATTAAACCGGATGCCCTGAAAAAAATCACCGCCAGGCTGGTTCGGCATGCCCCGGCGTCGACCGTCGGCAAAATCCCGCCGGACCCGCTTCAGCGGCTGGTTGAAGCGTTTATGGAATACGATACCGAGCCGGCGCGCGGTCAGGCTGCGGCGGCTAAACTCATCGGTGCCATGGTGGATTACAACGACCTGCGTGTGACCTCGGTCATGGAAATGGTCGCGCTCATCGGCAGTCGGTACCCGTTTGCTGATTCACGTTGCGCGGCGCTTCGCCGTACGCTCCAATCCATATACGACCGTGAACATCAGCTGAGCCTTGAATGCCTTCGTCACATGAAAAAGGCGGAAATCCGCAAATATCTGCAGACGCTTTATGGCATTAATGCCTATGTTGAGGCGATTGTCGCGCTGGATTCATTTGATGTTCACGCCGTTCCGGTGGATACCAAACTGCTGCTCTGGATGATCAATAAAGATGCCGCGAGTCCGGAAACCACCGTGCTTGATTTGCAACAGGCGCTGGAACGGTCGCTGCGCGGGGACGAAATGGCTGATTTTCACCATGGTGCCCGCAAGGAGCTTGAATCGTTCACGCCGCGGGTCTGGCCGGCTCCGGTCAAGCTCACGCCGCAGCCCTCTGCGACCATTGCGCAAGCCGCACCGGTCGCTGCGGCCGTCGCCATGCCAACTGCGGCTCGCAGGCTTCCCGAATCGCCGCGCCCGGCTTCGCAGAAGCACACCGAAAAGCCGACGGAAAAGCACTCCGATAAGCATGGTGATAAACATCCGGATAAACATCCGGATAAACATTCGGATAAACATTCCCCCAAGCCCGCTGAAAAACATGCTGAAAAGCATATGGATAAGCATGGCGAAAAACATTCCCAAAAGCATGCCGACAAACCGGCGGACAGGCATGTGGATAAACATAACAGCGAGAAACATAAAGATACCGGAAAGGCCAAGGCAAAAAAATAATCCCTGGCGATCTGTTCATATGCTAACGGGTCGGATTGTATCCGGTCTTGGTTTTATTTGGAGTTTACGATGCTCAAACCCTCCGCTGATATTCTGCGTCTGGGCATTCCCAAAGGTTCCCTGGAATCCGCCACAATTGATCTGTTTGCCAAAGCGGGATGGCGCATCAGTGTCAACGATCGCAGCTATTTTCCCGCCATTGACGATCCAGCAATAGAGGTCGTTCTATTCCGCGCCCAGGAAATGTCCCGTTATGTGGAAGAAAATGTGGTGGATGTCGGCCTGACCGGCTCGGACTGGATTCGCGAAAACGGTTCGGACGTGCATGAAGTTGCCGAATTGGTTTATTCCAAAGCCACCAGCAAACCGGCCCGCTGGGTTCTGGCCGTGCCGCAGGAATCGGCCGTCACCCGGCCGGAGGAACTTAAAAACGGTGTCGTTGCCACCGAACTCGTTCAGGTGACGCGGGACTATTTTAAGGCTCGCAATATTCCGGTCAAAGTGGAATTCAGTTGGGGGGCCACCGAGGTGAAGGCCCGCTTGCTGGATGCGATTGTGGACATTACGGAAACTGGTTCTTCCATTCGCGCCAATAATTTGCGCATCATTGATACGCTTCTTACCAGCACCACCCGCCTGATAGCCAATCATTCCGCCTGGAAAGATGCCCGCAAGCGCGAGAAAATTGAAAATATCGCCCTGCTGCTTCAGGGGGCCATCAATGCGCGTGAAAAGGTTGGCCTTAAACTTAATGCGCCACGTGAAAAGCTGGATGCCGTGCTGGCTATTCTGCCGGCGGAAAAATCTCCCACCATTTCCTCTCTGGCCGACGGAGCATGGGTTGCCGTGGAAGTGATTGTGGAAGAAAAGCTTGAACGCGAACTTGTGCCACGGTTGAAACGCGCCGGTGCCACCGGGCTCATCAGCTATCCGTTAAACAAGGTGATCGCATGAACCTGCTGCCGATTGTCCTGACTGCGGCGCTTTCCTCGCGCCAATGGCGAGAATTCATGGTGCCGGACCATCCGGGATGGGCAAAAAATGTGCTGCTGATCATCATCTGGATGTTTGTGGCGGCCGTGCTGATTGGTCCGCTTTATCGCTATTTCCGCAGCCGCCGACGATCCGCGTCCGGTCGGTCTGGTGCCTGGTAAATTGGCCTGGTGTCCGCCGGTAGGCGGCAAGGCGCAAGGCAGTGTGCCGATTGGCCCAATCGCCGACCGCTAAGGGAAGATTTTGAAAGGAATATGTATGGCATCCGATCCATCGTTTGATATTGTCAATGACATCAATTTTCCGGAATTGGATAATGCCCTGATGCAGGCAAAAAAAGAAATGGCCACGCGCTTTGACTTCCGCGGCACATCCGCGGGTATTGGCGATCTGGACAAAAAGGAAAAAATCCTGGCCATCACCGCGGATAACGAACCCCAGCTTGAAGCGGTCCTGCAGGTGCTGGTTTCAAAAATGACCAAACGCGGCGTGGACCCCCGCTGCCTGGACCGCCAGAAAATTGAGGCCGCGACGCATTCAACCCTGCGGCAGAAGATCAAACTTAAAAGCGGCATCGACCGCCAGACCGCCAAGGATCTGCAAAAGCGCATCAAAGACCTTGGCTTAAAGGTGAATCCGTCCATTCAGGGCGACACGCTCCGCGTCAGTGCGCCAAAAAAAGATGACTTGCAGGCCGTGATGGCCGACTTGCGCGCCAGGCCGCCGGAAATTCCCGTGCAGTTCACCAATTATCGTTGAAATATAAAACCCGTTCACAAACGGCTGATCAGCAGTTCCCGGATGAAAATAATCTCTTTGGGTAAGTCCCCGGCCAGCTTCAGAAAAAGTTCTTCCTCGGAAAGAATCTCGGCCTTGAACGCTTCCACATCAATTTTCTGCGCTGCCTCAATATCCTTTGGACGGAGTGCCAAACCGTTGAGATTGATGTCCGTGGGGCGCGGCATCCAGCCCAGCACCGTTTCCATCGCGTAGGCCCGTCCGTGGCAGCGGTTGATGATCCATTCAAGAATCCGGATGTTTTCACCGAAGCCGGGCCAAAGAAATTCGCCGTGCTCATTTTTACGGAACCAATTGACATGAAAAATGCGCGGGCAATCACTCATTTTGGCGCGCATGCGAAACCAGTGCAGAAAATAATCGCGAATGTTGTAACCAATAAATGGAAGCATGGCCATGGGATCTCGCCGCACCACGCCCACCTTCCCGCTGGCGGCGGCGGTTGTTTCACTGCCCAGCGTTGCGCCCACATATACACCGTGCATCCAGTTAAAGGCCTGATACACAAGTGGAATCACGCTCGAACGCCGGCCCCCGAAAATGATCGCACTGATTTCCACTCCGGCCGGGTCATCGGCCGCGGGGTCCAGCGCCGGATTGTTCCGCATGGGTGCGGTAAAACGGCTGTTCGGGTGGGCGGCCTTGCGCCCGCTTGCCGGCGTCCAGGGCTGGCCGAGCCAGTCGGTACAGTGCGGCGGCGGTTCGGGTGTCTTGCCCTCCCACCAGACGTCGCCATCCGGTAGCAGCGCGACATTCGTGTAAATGGTATCGCGGGCCATGGTCGCCATGGCATTGGGGTTGGTGGTCTGGTTCGTGCCCGGCAACACGCCAAAATAGCCCGCCTCCGGATTAATGGCTCGCAGCCGACCGGTGGCTTCATCCACCCACATCCAGGCAATATCATCGCCAACGGTGGAAACGCGCCAGCCCGCCTGTTTGTAATTTTCCGGAGGAATCAGCATGGCAAAATTGGTTTTCCCGCACGCGCTGGGAAATGCCGCCGCCACGTAGGTCTTTTCGTCGCCCACTTGCACACCACTTATCAGCATGTGTTCGGCCATCCAGCCATGGGCGAATCCCTGAAAGCTGGCAATTCTAAGCGCCATGCACTTTTTACCCAGCAGCGCGTTGCCACCGTAGCCGGAACCGAAACTCCATATTGTATTATCCAGCGGAAAATGACAGATGTATCGCTTATCCGGGTCGCATTGGCCCACGCTGTGGAGACATCGCGTGAATTCGTCGCTTGTGCCCAGCATAGTCCACGCCGCTTCACCCATTCGCGTCATAATGCCCATGCTGGCCGCCACATACAGGCTGTCAGTCAGTTGAATGCCCACCCGCGCCAGCGGCGAACCGATCGGCCCCATGATGAAAGGTATCACATACAGCGTGCGCCCGCTCATGCAGCCGTCAAACAGCAAACGCAGCTTTTCGTACGCATCGCGACTCTGCATCCAGTTGTTGGTCGGGCCGGCCATATCGCGCGCCGCCGTGCAGATGTAGGTGTTATGTTCCGTGCGGGCCACATCGTTGGGGTTGGACCGGTGCAGATAGCAGCCGGGCAATAAAGTCTGGTTCAGCCGAACGAAAACGCCCTCCGCGACTCCTTGCTCCAGCAGTTGGGACCTTTCGGCCGCCGAACCGCACAGCAATACCACACGGTCGGGCTTGCACAGTGCGGCGCATCGCTGAATCCATTCGGCGGCATGCGCATTCATTCCCGCATAACGGGAATTTGCCGAGTCCGCCGGTCGGCTTTTGTGTGCGGCTTCATCCTGCTGACGCTGCCACATTTTTCCCACAGGGTCACTGGCATCGGTGGATCGCATCATGATAAACCTTTCCGGGGTTACTGTTTTGTTTGCGTCCGCCGCCCGGTCCGAAAAATACCGAATCGTTTCCATTTTTCAGGATACCATTTTTTTTCGCATTCGGAAAGAGTCTGCCGCGACCCTCCCGAGGCGATTGCTCAGGTGCCGGCGGCGAAGACCCGAATCCAGTGGCGGAATTTTGTGCCCCACCGCGGATTCCCCGAAATAAGATGCTGAAGGACTGTGGTTTGGGTGTATTGCTCGTGTTTTTTTTGATTCCGCCAGGCGTGGTATGAATCAACTCAAACCGAGCCGGACGAATGGGTGCTATGCCCCTGTCCACTGCGCCGACGGGCTGATATGACCATGGCGGCGGCAACATCCTGCCCGCCACGGGTATGCGGCCGGTCCGCATACTGAACAGATTGTTATCGTTTAAGTCAGTTTCGGCAATAGTGGCCCGGCGAGTTAATCTACGCTGCGCAGCGACATGCCGAATTCGCCTAGTTTTTTCTTTATTTCATCCAGACTCGTCTGTCCGAAATTTTTCACATCCAGCAGTTCCGCCTCGGTTCGGGCGGCAATATCACCCAGCGTCTGAATTTTCAGCAGTTCCAGGGCTTTGCTGGCACGGACCGAGAGTTCCAGTTCCGCCACAGATTTGTTGAGAATCGCCGGCGGAACGGTAGCCGCGACCGCCTTGATGGCTTCGCGCCGCTGTGCCTGCAGGCTTTCTTCCGCGGCCTGACCCAGGCGAAGACCCTTGCGCGTCAGGAGTTCTTTAATTTCATCAAGGCTGGTTTCGCCAAAATTCTTGTACGCCAGCAGTTCCGGTTCGGAAATCTTCAGCAGGTCGCCCAGATTGCGAATATTCATTTTCTTCAGGCAGTTGCGGGCGCGAACGGAAAGTTCAAAGTCGGTAATCGGCTGTTCCAGCAGCATGTTCCGCGGGACAAACCGCTTTTCAGATTCTTCAGCAATGACCATATCGAAGGATCCATCCACATGGCCGTAATACCGCCGCCCGATTTCATGGTTGGGCTTGATGGTCAGCAATCGGTGAAGTGTTTCCTCGGCTTCGTCGTAGCGGCCGGCATCTTCATACAGCACGCTAAGGTTCAGCAGAACGCCTTCGCGGGCCGGCTGTTTGTCGGCCAGAATTTCATAAAGTTCGGTGGCCCGTTCATCGGACCCGCCCAAATCAAGATAATAAGCCAGTTTGAAAAGGACTTCCTCATTTTCAGGATCTGCGGCGTAGGCCTCTTCCAAAAGGTCCAGAGCGGCCTGCACGTCGCTGTTGGATGCGGCCTTCATCGCGCGTTCATAAAGGGCCTTGCCGGCGGAAATATCACGTTTAATTGCGGTTTCAACCATAGTGTTGCGTCCTTACGTTGGGCGTTGGAAGCCGGGCCGCAGGTCACCAATGACCGGCGCGGGCGTTCATGTCTGGTCTGCATTCGGGGCGGCAGGGCCGCCTGCCGAATCAGAGGCAAGCCCTCTAATTTACCCGTTTTATGATATTTTTACAACTATAGGTGCTACTACTGCGCGCGGGTGAAATGGCTGGTATCCCCGCCACGGTCGTCGCCGAGGAACGTCGCTGCATTTCCGGCAACCGCAACCCGCCGACGGGTATCCCATGAGCGGAGCCTTTCCGGGCCAACCCCTTCACATCAGGCAAATGCCGTTACGGCCAACCCGCCTTCTTGCAAATGTCGCGCGACCGGATACCAAGACGGGCGACGATTTTCACGCAACAACCCGTCCGGTCGATTCACTACTGCCTCCCTGAGGCCTATGCCCGATCAACATATCAGAATTAACCCAGCCGGGAAATGCCCGCCGGAAGGCGTTGGTGGCAGGCTTCCCATTAACTGCGCTCCCTTTTCTCACACCTCCGGGATGTCAACGCTTTATTTCCAGCGTCTCGGTTTTGGACCGCCCGGCCAAGTATGCACGTATCCCCTTAAAGACCGCCACAATGCGCGGGTTTAAACTCCCGTTGTTCGCGATCCTTTCTAATGCCGTCCCCGGCTCATTTAATCCCATTTTCACTCGGATTTTTGCTCCATGCCTCAGCAGCACAAGTACAATCCGGGCCTTCGCATTGCTGGCGCGGGCCGCCGTAACCAGGGGTGTCTGTGTCGATGGCGTTGGGTTAGGTGCGTTCGGGTCCGCCCCATGATTGAGGAGCCATCGCACGGTATAGACTTGTCCGGAATGCGCCGCGTAGGAGAGGGGGGTCCAGCCTTCGCCATCCTTGGAATTTAGAATTCTGGGATCCCTAGCAGCGATGCCTCGGAGCAATTTGACGTTGCCGATTCCGGCGGCGACGAACACATCTAAAATAAATCCGCGAGTGCCCAGGAAGCGAACTAATTGTGGCCGCCGATTCCAGGCCGCCCACTGTATGAGGGACATCCCGGAAAAAGTTGTGCGAGCGTGGCGCAGAAGCAGAAGCTCAACAACGCCCTGCCGGCCCCTCTCCGCGGCCAAAAATATCGGCGGAACTCCCTCTGCATCCGCAATATCGCGGTTCAGAAGTCCCGGGTCTTCTTTCAGATAGCGATTAACTACGCCCGCATAGCCGTGCGCAACTGCATAAGAAAACGACATCGCATGGAGATAGACAAATACCGCAATCAATATTGACAATGAGGCGGACGCAAGAGCAACACAAAGCCCAATCAAGCGGCGATATCCCAGGCGAGACCATTTATCCGGAATAAATTTCGGCCGAGCAAACATAATAATATTTTGTTCCATTTCCCGATGCGTGAAATCTCATTTAACCTGTATCCTCGTGCCCGTAAATGGCAGCCCCGCTGTCGTTTCACTTGCATATCCGCATACAGGTGCGCCTGTTATTCCATGAATTGCCTTCAGGAAGCTTAGGCCGGCGGGGCAATGCTCCGGTTAGCTTCCGTTAGCCGCCGGCATGTTGCTGCCGCGCCCGGCCCTACAACTTGTTGGCCACCCGCCGACGCAGGGCCAAGCCGCCGATCAGGGCTAATCCGCCAACCGCGGCTAAAAGGCCGGAGCCAGGGATGGGTGTGGCAGCCTCCAAGTTAAATGTGGCCGAAGACCCATCGCCCGTGGCGAACTGGAGACCATCGACGAGGCTCTTTAGCGTGGTGGCATTGGATGCCACAGTAAGGACGATGTACTTTACAGTCTGGCTGTCATAATTTGCGCTAGACTCAACTTGCTGCAGCGTTTGGTAGTTTGCGGTTGAAAGAAACGTACTATTAACGGCCGTCAGGAACAACTGGTCGCTGCCGCTGCCAGTTGTCGCTTGGGTCCAATTGTTCGTTGCAGCAGAAGCTTGGTATGATCCACTAGAGGTCAAAAATGTGAGGCGGTCGTGGTACCAACTCGCGGCGTCGTTTGATCCCGTGGTATTCGTATAAATGTTAATATACCAGTCGCCCTGTACAGCATTAAGCTTGTCGGTCCAATAGCTGAGGCTGGTGAGATTGTTGCCGGTGCTGCCCAGTGTTACGGGATTAAAACCGAGGAAAGAGGGGCTGAGATAAAGCTCAAGTTTATTCCCATTTGTCTCCCAGGAACTGTTTCCATAGCCGGGCGCGTAGCTTCCGGTGTAGCCGGTGGGTGCCGCATCCCCGCTGCTAAGTGCCGCGTCGATGGGATACAGCGTCTGTGAAACCGTTACGCTCGCCGGTGCCGAGGCCACCCCCGCTGAAAGCAACCCTGCGCAAGCCACGGCCCCCGCTAAACCGATTCCGATTTTTCCGCTCTTACTGCTCACGGTAGTCTCCTCGTAGTTCCGGGCATGGCCAATGCGGCGTGTGAAATCATCAGCCGCGATGTCTGCCCAACAAACCAAACGAAATTCCTGAACCGGCCGGTTGGAACAATCCACCGGGAAATGCGGCCGGAAATCCGCTGTTGTCTTTTCAAATAACGCATCATCGCCCAAGCTTGGTACCCGGCGAAAATACGTTTCCCTGAATCCGCACCATAATGGGGCCGATTATCTGAAAATGTCACTACAGCATTAAGTTAAAGTGACTCTCCCCGCCACTCCGTTGACCTATAAATCTGTGTATATCCGATTCGCGTGCCTGTCAAGTCTTTTTGAATATTTTCTTTAATATTTATTTAATATTTTTTAAGCCTATTATTTACAAGAACTTACAAGCGCCGCCGCGGACGGGAAAAACTACTATTTGCGGCTGCTGTGACCCCGCCGGACACCAGACGCCGCAAATTGCGGCGTTTTCAAAGCGGCTCTTCATTGCTCATCGCAGCGCAGAAATTTCAGTCATTACGCAATACCGCAATCCCCTTCGCGCGTCGGCAGGAAGAAGAAGCCACGGATTTTTCCGCGGTGGCAATCCGCATCTGCACAGCTTTCTCATACGTTTTTCGCTGGAATTCCCCAAGCGCCTCGCGGCATGCTTCCTCTGACCCGTTGATTAAGTGCCCATCAGGAGCGGCGTTCGCCGCCTCGGCAACGGCCTTCATCGTGGCAGCAAACTCTACCTGCATCTGCTTAATAAACTCTTCTTTGTCGATTTTTGCGAGCCGATCCATGGCTTCTCCTTTGCTTATCCATAAACTTCCGCCCAATGAGCGTTCATTGGGCCGCTAATCACCTGTTTTACCCAGTGCCAGGAAAGTTGGCAGACCCCTATAATAGTTTACGCCAGATGTTGTTGGCGGGAGGTTCAGAAGAGTTCGCTATGCCGGGATGCAACGGGGCCCGCCATGCCGTTGCTCAGCTCCGCATCACTCGCAAAATGTCGTCCCCGCCCCATTACTTCATTTTGAAGCGAACCACTTCTTTACTCTGACATCGGCGCGTCTAATTTGCTCATCCGTAAGACTTTTCGAAACCCTTTTTTTTCCGTCCTCCGCGAGAATCCGTGATTCGCTCTGCGCCGGGGCCGTTCGGCGGGCAATTTCAAACCATTCGCTTGCTTTCGTCATGTCACCGGCCTTCTCATACATTTTGGCAAGGTTCAAATCTGCCATTAGGTATTTTTGTCCGGCAGCCGCTTTGTACCATCTCGCGGCACGAAGAATGTCTCGCTCTACGGCGTAACCATGTTCGTACATCACGCCCAGATTCGATTCGGCAGGGGCGTATCCCGCATGCGCCGCAACTCGAAACTCTTTGAGGGCGAGCCCACGATCCTGGGCAACTCCCATCCCATTCAGATATAACACGCCCAGATCGTTGATTCCCTCCGCACTATTTTGGATGGCGGCTTTTTTTGCCCAATAAGCGGCCATCGCATAGTTTTTTGGAAGGCTATTGCCCGATATATAACCACCGGCCAGGTACGCCTGCGCCGCAGACCACCCGCCCTTCGCCGCTCGCCTGACCCAAATTATACCCCTCGCTGCGTCAGGTTTGACGCCACGGCCGCGGATCAGGGTAATTCCAAGGTCATACTCGGCGTCCGATTGACCGTCCGCGGCGGCCCTTTCGAAAAGGCGATAGGCTTTGGCATAATCTCTTTTCACGCCAATGCCCTCTGAATACATGGCACCAAGATTACATTCACCCGCTGCGTTGCCCTGATTTGCGGAACGCTGACTCCAAAAGAGCGCCTTTCCATAATCGCGTGTTACGCCCCGGCCAGCCAAATAAAGACTGCCGATTCCAGCCTCAGCTTCCGCCTGCCCTTTGTGGGCTGCAATTAGAAACCATTTGGCCGCCAGCCTGTAATTCTGATGCACGAGTGTTCCGCCTGCGTAATCGCATGCTAAAGCCGTTTCGGCTGCCGGGTTCCCATCCTCGGCCGCCTCTTGTAATTGATTAATATTCATCGGGCGGCCGCGGGTCTTAAAAAAACTGTGAATCCGCCGAAATTCTATAACTACCAAACACGCGACCAGTATCGTCATGACAATTTTTATGACCTTTCGTCTAGGCATAGACGCTCCTTAATCTAGCCGGACAGGACTGTGCGGTTTTTAAGTGTCCGACTGTGTTGCCGGGGCGGATGTAATCTCGAAAGACCGTAAAACCTTTTTACGAAGGACGGCACCAGACGTCAGGGAGGAACTACCTGTAAATTTCCATTCACATCCGTGACATACCCGGGAGGATTCTTTGCTATCGCCCGGCATTCCATTGGCAGATTGAGGCCCACGGTCACATATAAACCCTTCGCTTCCGTGGGAATTAAGAACGTAAGCGTCCCGGATTGATTAAGCCCCGCCGGACCCGCAACTGTCCCCGCCGTGGGCGTAATCCGGCCAGATTGAAAATGATATGCCATGCCGCCGCTGATTGGCCCATTCGAGTAGGATATTGATCCAGTTAATCCGCTCCCCGCCCCGGCGCTAATCGCTGCCTTGCATGGCCCCACCTTCGCACACAATCCAGCACTCACCGGCGACTGAACGAACAATTTTCTGAAAAAGTTGTTAATCGAGTGGAGCGCTTCAAGTTCGACGGCGCGTTCTATGGCCGCAGGGGAATATCCATTGTACCCAATGGCTGTGTCGGATGGGACGCCGAAGCCGTACGGGTCCTTCCCCTTCGGATCGGTGGCCGCCACCGGGTGATCTCCCGCATACTCATACAAATTAATCCCGCCGTCATATCCAATCGGATCACGCTGAATCCAACGGCCAAGAACGGGGTTATAATTCCGATTGCGGACGTAATAAAGCTGCGATTCAGAATCAAATCGGTAGCCGCAATAGATAATTTCGTTGGCACAGGAGGTAGTGGAGGAAATGGAGGCATCGCGAGGACGACGGGCAGACAGGATTTCTGCGGTCCGGCGCTCCGCAGATTTTCCAGTCTGCCAAGACTCATCGCGCAAGCGACCGCAACTTCGCGGCTTGGTGCCATGGTGGTGGTCAAATTGCTTATCCAGTGCGACCATAAACTGCCTTGAGAAAGGCCGACCTTGCTTCGGTAATTTAAATCATACGTCGGCATTCGCTAACTGCCAAGCCAGTTCACGTCCCTGGGCATCCATTATTTTGACGCCCGATTCCCCTTGCCATCCACCGACACCGTACCATTCCCCCGACTGTCATTCTCGTTTCCCATGCACTGCCGAGGGGCCTCTGGCTGGGCAGCCCTTTTTCGCGTGGAATCAGAGCTTGAACGGCAGGGGCATCAGGTAGACCTTAGTGTTGCCGCCGATCAGAATACGCCTGCCACCGGCGGACACGTCGCTGTACCAGGGAACGCCGTTAAGGGTGGGGGAGCGATAACGGACCTGCATCCGTTTTAAATCAATAATCAGGAAGCGGCCTGCAATCCGATCGTACCCCCGCTGGCCACTCCGTCCACCGGTCTCTGTGACGATTGCAAACCTCCCGCGACCGGCGACACAGATATGGGTGATGTCCTTCCATTGAACATCACCACGGCGGGCCCCATGACTACGGCTGATTGAAAGGACGTGGCGGGTTTTGCCTGTGGCTCCATTTACCGTAGCCACCAGAAGCTTTCGCGGGAGCCCCATTGATTGGCCGCCCAGCAAAAGCGTTCCGTGCTTTAAATCTGCCGCAACTGCCCCGCAATCTAAAAGTGCCTTGACCTGACGGGAATAGAGCAGGCCGCCGGACTGGGAATTCCAACAGGTCAACAGAACCTTGGTATCGCTTATGACGCACGCCAGACCGGTCGGTGAGAAAAATTTGATATCGGCGCCATTTCCAGAAAGCTGGACGCCACGGGGAATCGCCAATCTGCGATATACCCTTCCGCTGCGCACGCTGTGAATCACCACGGATCCGTTCCGCGGCGAGGGGGAGGCCGACACCAAGCGGCGGCCATCAGGTGAGAACGCCAGCCCACCCGAGCCATCACAACAGCAATGCCCTTTAAGAATTATAGGGGGCAAGTGGACGCCTTTCAGATTCCAAATGCAAACGCGCCACCCCCCTGCCCCGGGGGTACGAACAGCGGTGGAAAACAATTGACGATTCGGTGAAATAGCGCCGTCGAAATAATATTTGCAAACCGAAATCCCGGGCTTCGCCAGCGGAAACGGAAGCAGGAAATCGCCAGCCTTCAGGGAAGCGAGGTGCGGACCTGTCCATCGGCTTTCGACGATCGCTTTGTCGCCGGATGAAAACGCCACGAAACCTCCGTATGACAAGGCGCTGTAGGTGAATCGAAGCGCCGCGTGCCAATTGTTGCCCGGAGGAGCAACTGCGGCATCGGTGGCCGCGCTAAAAAATGCTACGGCTGCCAGCGCAATACCAATCCCGGAGAGCGCCGCGATCACGCCGCCTGCGCGGCAATGCATGTGTTGTATACGACTCATCATTTTGACTTCCCCTTGCATCTATTCGCGAGCCTCAGACAGGCGGTTTGAGTCTTGCTGGCAAATGTGCCCATCAAATCACCAGAAATCGAATTGTCCTTGTAAATCATCGCTTCGCATTGCGCGAAGTTGTTGTTACTCTCCTTGAGCCCGAGGCAGCCATACGGATTCCCCTTCCTGGCCTCGGAGAGCGCTTTTTCTATCTGCCTAAGCATTCGTAAACACGGACGCGACGACAGCCCCTTCAGCGAGCCTAGCTCAGCTTGCAGCGCATCCCCCGCGCCCTTTGACAGGGCGTCGATGCCCTTGCTAAGCGCCTCGTCGGCGGCTTCTTTCAGGGCCTCCGCCAACGTGCCGGCACCGGTGGCCAGCTTGCTGAGCGCGCTGGCAAAGCTGTCGCTGTCCCCATCCTCGGCATAGCGCTTGGCGGCCTCCTTAAGGAATTCCTCCGCAATCTCCTTCCCTTTGTCCTTCAACAGATCCAGAAATTCCCGCGCGTCGGATGAACTGTTCCCAGTTGGAGTCGGGACGCTCGGGCCGCCCCACGGCCACCACCAGGAAAGTCCGGATCCGTCTGGCGCGAACGTTGGGCGGGACCCCACATACCCATATAAATTAATCCCGCCGGCATACCCAATCGGATCACGCTGAATCCAACGGCCAAGGACGGCGTTGTATGTCCGATTGCGGACGTAATAAAGCTGCGATTCTGGATCAAATCGATAGCCGCAATAGATAATTTCGTTGGCACCATAACTCGATTGCGCATCATCATCCGTAAACCAAACGGAATCGGCGCCCGGCGCGGTGAAGATCAAGGTATTTCCATACGCGTCCGTGTCATACGCTTCTACGATGCCGCCACCGGAATTCGTCAGCGCCACCGCGCGATAGAGCAAATCCTGCAGAAGGTAATACGCACCAAGCGGCAGGTCTTGCGGGCTAACAACAGCCATTAGGTTAACTTGAATACATTCGTCAATATACGCACCCCATACATATTGCCGGATCGGTGTATCCGTGCTGCCTGACCCGCCGAATGGATTACGTTCCTCCATCGTGTGCCAGCCTTGCCAGATATAATCCGTCGTGCCGTTGGGAATATTGCCTGAAAGGCCGCCGTTCATAATGGTTTTGCGTATCCGGCGATTACCGGCATCATAAAAATACGCCGCAATCTGCAAGCCGTCGCTGACGGGATACACCGCAATCAACCGGTTCAATGTGTCAAATTCATATTTAAGCGTGCCATCACCAATCAAATTTCCATTACTCGCACCCGGCACGCCGTCATATTTAAATGCCGTCAGGCCCCCCGTGCCCACCGTCCGCTGCGTAATCTGGTTGAGCTGGTTATTGCTCCGCTGGTCGGTGGTCTGGCTGCCGCCCACCGGTGTAAAGAGGCTGTTCTTCCAGTTGCCCAAACCATCCAGATTATAATTCCTGCTGGAATCCGTATTCGGCAAGGTAATCACGGTCGTAACACTTCCCCCACCCGCATCCTGATAGCCACCGGCGGAATCCAGCACCCCGCGCTGATATTGCAACAACCGATTCACACTGTCATAGCCCGGCAGCGGCGAGGCGATATTGCCATTGGCATCTACGGGTTGGTATAAATTGTCCCGTTCTTCGGCGTGCAGTGCCCGTTCATAAAACTTGCCGCCCGCCCGGTCATAAGCCGTCGTG
>DAIDJN010000031.1:0-10701 GCA_027451365.1 Phycisphaerales bacterium
GGGGAGGGAATTCTACATGCGATTGCCCTGCGCCCCTCACATTTTCCCATTGATATTGCATCGATGTTGCATTCATGACCCGTCAAGCTGGGTGAATGTCGCTTCGGCGGCCTTCACACCACTGATCGCCGCGGGAAAGCCGGCATAAAGAGCCATCTGCATAATCACTTCCACCACTTCACCGCGCGAAAGGCCAGTTCGCAAGCCTGCCTGAATGTGAGACCGCAGCTCATCACCGGTGTGCCCAAGAGCCACCAATGCCGCAATTGTTGCAATTTGGCGCGATCGCGGGCTAAGCCCTGAACGGCTGTAAACGTCCCCAAAGCCAAATTCAATAATCCATTTCTTCAAGTCCGGCGCTATATTGTCCAGCCGCGCCAGCACGGCAAGGCCATAATCGCCATGAATTTTCCGCAGAGTTTTCTGGCCAATTTTGCGGCGATCGGGTTGCTTTCCGTATTTGCGAGTCGCTTTTCGGATGGATTTCAACGGATGCTCCTGCATAAAGTCAATTTTCTATCGTCAAACAACATCATGGACATTTCGGGTACTGCAAATAACATGCCCCATTTCCCCGGCAGTTTTCACCGGTCGCGTGGCCGCAGGCTTCAAGCTATGGGTACCGCCTGAAAATTCCTGCCGGACGGTTTTGATTCACCACCCGGTTGTCTCGTATAATAACCAGCCGGTTCACAAGGCGGAAATTTCCTGAACCGTATGACAGAACGAATGAAGCGCTCTTTCTTTCCGCCGGCTGAGCCCCAACCCAGGAGAAAATAACCCATGGCGGGAATGACGATCACGGAAAAAATCTTTGCGAAACACTCCGGCAAGGCCCGCGTAAGCCCTGGCGACAACGTCTGGGTGGATGTGGATGTCCTGATGACTCACGATGTGTGCGGCCCCGGCACCATCGGTATTTTTCATGAAAAATTCGGACGCCAGGCGAAGGTCTGGGACAAGGAACGGGTGGTCATTATTCCAGACCACTACATTTTCACCGCGGACGACAAATGCCACCGAAATGTGCAGATTTTGCGCGATTTTGTCCGCGAACAGGGTCTGAAATATTACTATGACCCGGAATTTGTGAAAAACGAACCGGGCATGCCCAACCCCTATCTGGATCCAACCAAAACCCGTTACAAGGGTGTCTGCCACAAGGCGCTGCCCGAAGAGGGCCATGTGCGCCCCGGCGAAATTCTGCTCGGTACGGATAGCCACACCTGCACAGCCGGTGCCTTTGGCCAGTTTGCCTCCGGCGTGGGCAATACAGACGCCGCGTTTACACTTGGCACCGGCAAAACCTGGCTTAAAACGCCCCCCACCATGAAATTTGTGTTTCATGGCGAAATCCCCCCATATTTAACCGCCAAAGACCTGATTCTTGCCGTCATCGGTGAAATTGGCGTGGCTGGCGCCACTTATAAAACCATGTACTTCGGCGGCGCAGGCATTTCCTCGTTAACCCTCGAAGACCGCATGACACTTACCAACATGGCCATTGAAGCGGGCGGCAAAAACGGCGTCTGCGATGTGGACGAAAAGACACTCCAATATGTTAAACATCGCAGCCACGTGAAAAACTGGGAAGTTTTCAAGGACGACGCGAACGCTGAGTTCTGTTACCACAAGGAATGGGACCTGGCTTCTTTTGAACCGCTGGTGGCAAAACCGCACTCGCCGGATAACCGCGATACGGCACTGAATTGCCGCCATGTGAAGGTTGATCAGGCATACATCGGAAGTTGCACAGGCGGAAAAATAACCGACATGATTTTCGCCGCCAGCATTCTTAAAGGCAATCGGGTCAAGGTCCCCACCTTTGTGGTGCCCGGCTCAACCGAAGTTCATGCCGATATGAAGCGGCTGAATCTGGTCGGTGCGGAAAAAGGCCCGAACGAAAAAAGCATTGAGGAAATTCTGCTGGATGCCGGCTGCCGCGTCGGCCCCAGCGGTTGCAGCGCTTGCCTGGGCGGCCCATCCGATACCTTCGGCCGGCTTGCGGGCACAGAAGTCTGTATCAGCACCACAAACCGCAATTTTCCTGGCCGCATGGGGTCCATGCAGGCGTCGGTGTATCTGGCCAGCCCATTAACCGTTGCCGCCAGCGCCCTGACAGGCCACATTACCGATCCGCGAGATTACGTCGTAAAGCCCATCCAGACCGGTATGGCAGGCGTGCTGTAAAGGCCCGGTCATCGCTCAAACGCCATTAAAACCTTAAAGCCCTGAAGTTTTGGCATAATAGCCAAAGTTCAGGGCCTTTTCTTGCATTTTTTTCGGCAATATGCATTTTCGCGAATATTCGCGCGTCATATGTCGCCCGCGCCATGGCGCGCCATCAATTAAGTGAGGTCAAATCCGCATCATCGCGCCGGTGACGTTCGGCGTTCATACGCATATTCAGGTGAACGGTGCTGCCGTTGCTGACAGGCTTATTCAGGTCAATAAACGTGGCGCTGCACACACTGTCACTTGCGTTCGGCCGCACTCGGCCGGGCTGCTTGTTGCTCATTTGAGGGCTAGCGGGTTGCGAAACGACAATCTTGAAACAGGCGGACATGGCGAATCCTCCAAAACGAATCCAACCTCGTTAGAATCTGCAACATCCATGTCACTGTTACCTTCTATCCTTCGGCATTCGGCAGGAAAATAGTGATTAACTTTTGTAAAATTATCTACAATTCTGCCAGCTTGGATCCAGCGTCCTATAATGTTTTCATTTGAGGGCTAAATTGGCCGAAACTCCGCTTTTGGCTGGTCGGCTATATAAATTGTGGCTATAGTGTCCGCATGTCAGAAGCATACACAGTTTTGGCTCGCCGCTACCGCTCCCGAAACTTTGGCGAGCTGGTTGGGCAGGAGGCTATCGCCCAAACGCTGCGGAATGCCATCACCACTGGGCGCCTTGCCCATGCCTTCCTTTTTACCGGCACCCGTGGCGTCGGAAAAACATCTTCGGCCCGAATTCTGGCCAAGGCCATTAATTGCCCCAACAGCAAAGAAGGTCAGCCCTGTGGCCAATGTCCCACGTGCCTTGCTATCAGCCGTGGGGAAGATATTGACGTAATTGAAATTGACGGTGCATCCAACAACGGCGTGGACAACATCCGCGACCTGCGCCAAAGCGCCGGTATCACGCCGAGCCATTCTCCGTACAAAATTTATATCATCGACGAAGTGCACATGCTTTCCAGCGGCGCATTTAACGCGCTGCTTAAAACACTTGAAGAGCCGCCCCCCCATGTAAAATTTATTTTTGCCACTACAGATGTACATAAGGTACCGCCTACTATTTTAAGCCGCTGTCAGCGCTACGACTTTAAAAATATCCCCGCCGCCCGCATTGCGGAACATCTGACCGCAATCTGTCAAACGGAAAATGTCGCCGCCGACGCCGCCGCCCTTCACCGCATTGCGATTCTGGCGGCCGGGTCCATGCGCGACGCGCTTTCCCTGCTGGACCGCGTGCTTTCGCTGGGTGCCCAACGTATCACCGAACCCCTGCTCGATGAATTGCTCGGCAAGCCGTCCGTGGCGGCGCTGGCCAGCCTGGCCGAGGCCCTGATTGACGCCCAACCGGGCCTTGCGCTTGAAAAAGCCCAGGTCATGCTGGACACCGGCATGGCGCCTGAACATGTGCTGGCTGAAATGACTGATTTTTTCCGCAACTTAATGGTTCTCCGGGTCTGTGGAGACAATACGCCTCTCCTGGATGTTCCCGCCGAATGGCGATCCACACTCGCAGCCTTAGCGCCGAAACTGCCCACTCCGGTTCTGGTCCATCATATTGCCCTGTGCGATCAGACACAGCGATCTATCCGCAACAGCACCATGCCCCGCCCCCTGTTTGATGCACTTCTTGTGCGGCTGGCTCTGGCGGCTGAATTTTCCGCCATTCGCGAAGTCTTGGAACAAGCCAGCGACGCGCAAAAAAAAAATGACACCGTGATTTCCGCCGCACCTGTTACGCCGCGCTTGCCCGCCTCCGCTCCCTTGCCGTCGTCATCGGGATCCGCTCCCCTGCCCGGCTACGTCCCCATTCATTCGCCGCCACACGCATCGCCGCCCAAGGTCGATACGCTGGCATTGCAGACGAATCTGCCGCCGGACGGCCCAACGGCGAATTCGTCCACTGAAGATGTTGCCATGGCCTGGCAAACAACCCTGGACCTGCTGCGTGCCAGCAAGTTCGCCACCATGCTGGCCGTGCTTGACCACCGCTCGCGACTGGTTTCGCTGGATATGCTTTCCGGAAATGCCCGCGTAGAAATCGATGGTCATTTGCGATCAATGCTTTCTTCGCCCGCCTGCGTTGCGGCCATAGAATCGCATCTTGGACAGACTGTCGGGCGGACCGTTCGACTGGAAATAATTTGGCGGCAACCCGCGCCGGCCCCCGCCCGCGAAGCGCCGAAGGAAGCTCTTCATAACGCGGCCGCGCCACCACAGGAACGAACCGCCCCTCCATCGACCGCGACCGCCCCGGTTTCGCCTGAAACGCTGGCTGCGGCCAACGAACTTCCAGTCGTCAAACGCCTGGCCGGAAAATTTAAGGTGCAGGTACTTAATGCCCGGATTGTTGAACCGGAATCCGCGGAGACCTGATGCAACAAAGTTTCTCACTGCCGGTCAAAATGCGAACCGTTTTGTTTTTTGTCACCGAATGTGTTTTTATTGATCCATTGAAACTACTTTATCAGCAAGGATAACAGCAAATGTTTGATTCTCTAAAAGCCATGAGTCAATTAGGTCCGATGATGGCCAAAGCTCGGGAAATGCAGTCTAAAATGGCGGAACTTCAGCAACGCATGGGAACACTCCGGGCCACCGGAACCGCAGGCGGCGGCAGCGTAACAGCCACCGCCAACGGCCGTCTGGAAATTCTGGATATTGTGTTCGCCGCCGACGCCCCCATCATGGACCGCCCCGCCATGGCCGAACTGACCCTTTCCGCGGTCAATCTGGCACTGGCCAACGCGCGCCAATTGGTACAGGCGGAAATGCGGAATATTACCGGCGATGTGGACCTCTCGGCGGTTCAACAAATGCTCGGCGGTGCCTGAGACCATTCCACCCTTACACGCTGGCGGCAACGGCCCGGCCGACTTCCGAAGCCAAACAGGAATCACCCATGGGACATGCAAAAAGCGGTTATAGTGCGGCGGTACGAAATCTGATGGACCTTCTCGGCCAACTGCCGGGAATCGGCTCCCGGTCGGCAGAGCGGATGGTATTTCATATTCTAAAGGGTTCCGCAGATGACGCCATCGCACTCGCCCGCGCCATTGAAGCCGTGAAGACACAGGTCCGCCATTGCCGCATCTGCTATCACCTTACAGAAACTGACCCGTGCGACATTTGTGCCGACGCCTCGCGCGACCAGGCCCTTATCTGCGTAGTCGAACAACCCAAAGACCTGTTCCAAATTGAATCCACCGGCGCGTTCCATGGCGTTTACCATGTGCTGCTGGGTCATTTATCCCCGCTTGATGGCATTTTTCCCGCCGACCTTACCATTGACGCCCTGGTCGCCAGAACCTTAAAAAACAATCCCGATGGCTCGCCCATCATCCGTGAAATTATTCTGGCCACCAACCCCACCATGGATGGCGACGGCACAGCAATGTACCTTCAGGAACGGCTTGCCGGTTCTGGAATTACCATTACCCGACTGGCCCGCGGAATGCCCGCTGGTGGCCAGATTGAGCACGCCAACAAAGCCATACTTTCCGACGCGCTTTCCGGCCGAACAAGACTATGAAAATATCACTATATTTCATTGCGATCAATCACCCGGCCCACTCCATCGCACATCGCGGAGAATTCAGCCCTTCCGCTTCGGCATATCCGAAAGCCTGCCTGCCATACCGTCATATTTCCCCGCCCCCGCGCGGGCCACGGCGATATCCTCACCCGCAGTTTGTCGTACAAAAAGTGAAGAAGCTCTGCATTTACGCTTGTTTCCTTTACTTTTTCCATTCAGCGTATTGGGCACAGCCCCGGCAGTTTCGAGGCTCGCTCACGCCTGCTGGAGCGGGACCGCATCGCTGATGACGGAGAATCTTGGTTGCTCGGCTTTCCAGCCATCCAAATAATCCAAGCTGAACACCATGGCCCGCCAATTCTTGTTGCGTCCTGGTTTCGCTCCTCCTGGCATTTTTCCACAACGGCGATCGACGCACATTTCGATTATCGAAAAAGCGCCCGATGATACACCACCATAAAGCCTGTCATAAAGATGCCGCACCAGACGACCAGGAAAACAGCCCAGCGAGGCAATCCGCCGACTGTGCGGCCCGGCAAAAGAAAATGCCTCAACACCACCGCCAGACCGAAAAGCGCCAAAAGGCCGATCAGCGCCGATGAACCAATGTACACCACCTCGGCCACACTCATTCCATCGCCCGGTTGCGAATTGGACCGACCGGCATGCGCAATAACGAAGGCCGCCGCCCCAACAAATATCGCGGTGGCAATAACAGAGAAAGCGGCCAAAACCCAGCCGCCAGCACCTTTTCGCCAAATATTCTTTAGCATTGTTCATCCTCAAAACAGAAAAAGAGGCCGAAAGTCCCGAGGGACGCTAGCGCCCCAGGGGGACGGCAGCGGTCTTGGCACTCCGTGTGTAAAGCCCGCCAGAGCAGCAGTCTTCGCAACCACCCGGGATTCAGCCGATCCCTTCCGGCAACCCACGTCACCAAAACTCAGGCACTTTCCATTAGGCCCAAAAAACAGCCACCTCCAGTCGTTGTATCCCGACGCCAGGCCGATCTGACTGGCGTGTATCCCCGTGGCTCTGCAAATGTAGAGGTTTCCCTCGGGGCAGGTACACCGGATTATTCTGGAAATATACGAACCGCCTTTCGGAAACGCAGTCAGGATGCACGCGATCCTTAAGGCTGGCGATTTATGCCCCCGCCGCGGCAATATTCCGGCGGCCGTCTGGAACACATCCTCCGCGTCCATCCGCTTGAGAGCACTGAATGCCGCTGCGGAAAGCGAGGCCGCACTCCAGGGTGTGCTGCCTGTTCGTTCCAGGATATCAATCACGCGCCTTCGCCGCGCCAACGCATCCGGCAAATCCACTGCCACCCAGGGCGGCGACACCGCAGGCCACGCGCCCACCACCACGGCATTGCCATGTGGGTCTCTCTCAGCCACGGCGTAAAATCTCGGTGGCACCGGATCGCCCGTGCCGCTTATCGTTAATTGGCCCGGCGACATGGGCACTGCAACGTAAAGGAGGTGATTCACGGAAAGCCAATGCCTCCGCTTCGGCCGGGGCATAGCCGGGCTCGACGCCAAGTTTCCACCAGCGCGATCCCAACTCAATGGGCTGATCTGGTGCAACGGCCAAGAGGAAGCGGTACCGCTCCATTTTACCTTTATAGCCCCTGGGTATTGCGGAAATTTTACTCCGACCGGCCAACCAATCTGCAGGGTCTCTGAGGAGTTGGAGGCGGGTGGCAATCTGAATCGCATTCCAAATGCGGCAACGTGAACACTCGGACCATAATTGGCGGCCAGCGCCACCATTCTGGCCCAAGGAACCGATTCAGTTGCCACCGTCAAATTCGCGGAGCCGCGCGACGCTGGCAGGCCGTAAAATCGGGAAAGAATTCGGAACGGCCCTTTCTCAACCTGACGAAGCCAAAGCAGACAACATACCAGCCACAACAAGGCAACAGCAACCGGCACCGCCCAAACCACCGTCCGCTTAATCACCAGGCTCGCGGCACCGTGAACGCCAGTAGAATTCGCCATCAATCATCTCCTTAGCATTGCGAGTCACCGCGCCCGGCATGAGGCCAAAATGCGCGACGATCTTCATTCGATAGCCCATCCCGCTGATTCACCGTTGACTCCTCGAAACTGTTCAACAATCAAAGAATCAGGATTTACACCGCCAGAAAATTCCCGCCAGATGGGGTTCGCGGGATGTTTACCGACGATCGGCACAGGAAAAGAACATCTGAAAGGAGTTCCCATTAGCTTTGCCACTGCCTGGTGAGCACCAATGGATGGAATAAAAGCAGAACGGCCAAGGCCGTGCCAAAAATCCCGAGCCAGGGAATGCGCCGACCCTCGCCCCGACCGGTAAGGTAGACTGCGACCGCCGCTTCGCAGGCACCCAGAGCGAACCAGCAACCAAGCCCGAAGACGCATGCGCTAAAATCGCGCATCGCGTCGTATGTTCCCACGATTGACCAGGGGTTTTTCGCCATGGGCGTAATGAATAATATCGCCGGAAGCCATTGCAAAAGCGCCGCCCCCAATAGGCCGAAGACTCCTAGGGTCGCACCGGCAAAATCTGCGACCGCCGCGGCCGATGGCCCCTCTGAAAACAATCGGCCAAGCGGCCGCCAGCAGAGCGCCAGGCCGCCACGTAACATCCGCCATTTTCTTGAATTTGCCATTGCACGCCTCCCGGATAACTAAAACGAAAAATGGGATGCGCCTGTGCCGTAGCCAGAAAGCGGTCCTTTTGAGAAGAGCGGCTTAAAAAGCCTGCGGTAAATGTCCGCTCGTTTGCCATGCACGTAATACGCCTCGGGGAGAGCGTCGGAATGGTGGTAGAGCAGAATGAAGAACCCGTCTTGGAGCCGATATATCCGGGCGCGTGCACCACGTTCCCAGCGGAATGGGTAGCTGAAGCAGATGTACGCGTCGACCATCGGAAATCGCCGTCTATCATGCCACACTTTCGGCCAATGCTGCTCCGCAAGCAGCCTGGTGTCGGCGAGTTCCTGCATGGCTCTCTTGGCGCGAGGCGAGACGTAGAGAATGCTCACGTTAGCGTAATCATTGTGGCCTATCCAGCGACCATCGTAGGTCGAGATTTCGACATACGTGAGGTACGGATGCCCGGCGAGGGGAAACTTTTGCCCGTGGCCCCACGCAAACGCCGCGGCGACCATTGCGATGGGGGTCAGCAGGAAGATGACTGCGGCGACTACCCAGATTAAGAGGCCCGAAACCAATCTCATTGTCACATTTCTCCTGCACGCGGCCCCGGTCACACGGAATTTCGGCACCGCTGCGAATACTCAGCCGGCGGCGCAATCGCAGCGGTGCCTCTCAGACCATTTCAGGGAGGAACCATGTCCAGTTTTCGGGCGGCGGGCTGATCTCACCGCTGAAACTGTCCGGCCAGTTAAGAGAATGCGTGAACGGCTTGTAGCGAAAATCGTTCTCAAGCTCGTATCCCGCGTCAAAGGCGTTCGACATTTGCGCCGCAAACTCCTTCCAGAAATTCCCATAAATCGGGAAGGCGTACTTGTCGTTGGTCTTAACCTCAAGCCCTTTCGTCGCCCAAGTGACGTCATCATGGCAGCGGGTTACAGAGACACTGCCCGTGAAATTCAATACCAAGCCGCCGAATGCATACATCAGGTCGTTCGCCAAAACCGCGGAATCTCCGTATCCAATATCGAAATAGAACTGAATATATTTTTGGGCCTTCGCCGGAAGCGGGACCACGACCGTCTTGCCATTGGGGAAAGCCGCGCGATTCGCCCTCACAAGCCCCTTGACGTAGTTCTGAAAATAGCTCTTCGTTTTTTCGCGGTAGAACTTCGATCCCTTGATCTCATTCCGGAAAGCAGCGTTGTTGAAAGCGTTCGTGGCGCCGCCGGGGAACCCTGCACCGTTTCGGTTCCCGAGAAATCCTTGCAGCAATGCTGCGGCCATCGTATAGCCAGACTTTCTAAAATAGGCGAGCTCGTTCTGGAGCGCGGCGATATCCTGGGCAAGGTTTGGCGGCGGCGCGGAGTTGCCGCCCCAGCCGGAGCCCGGCCCAATATAGACCTGCGTCCCCGTCAAGTCAGTTGTCCCCACCGGCGCGGATTCGACATATCCGTAAAGGTTTATCCCTCCCTGATACCCAATCGGATCGCGCTGAATCCAACGGCCGAGAACGGGGTTGTATGTCCGATTGCGGACGTAATAAAGCTGCGATTCAGAATCAAAGCGGTAGCCGCAGTAGATTATTTCATTCGCACAGGAAGTATTGGAGGAACTGGAGGTATCGCGAGGGCGACGGGCAGACAGGATGTCTGCGGTCCGGCGACCAGGAGTTTTTCCAGCCTGCCAAGATTCATCGCGCCAGCGACCGCAACTTCGCGGCTTGGTGCCGCGGTGGTGAAAAAATTATTTATCCAGCGCGACCATAAATTGCCCTGAGAAAGGCCGACCTTGCTTCGGTAATTTGAATCATACGCTAGCATTTGCTAACTGCCAAGCCAGTTCACGTCCCTGGGCATCCATTATTTTGACGCCCGATTCGCCCTTGCCATCAAGGCTCACCGCCTGATTCTCCCGGCTGTCGTGGCCCATATAATTGATGCGGGCATTGCTCGCACCCGGTATCAGGCCAATCGATTCATCCAGCCGTCCTACCATTTCCGCGGCCACCAGACAATGATGTTAAATAAGATTCCCAGCCACCACAGCTGAAGTATTAAATACCATCCCAACACGCCAAATATCCGCGAAAGTTTTGAGGGCCAAGATCGCTCCGTCCCGGTCACCGCTTTGCTGCGGGCAATCATCTCTCGGCAGAATTCCAGGCATTCCCTTAGCTGCGCCTCATCGGCAAAGGTGTGCTCTGGTATGAACACAGCGAACTGCGCCCCCCAAACCTGATCACCCCTGAAAAACCCGAGTCCGCCCGCAATTACCTCCACCCGGGTCAAC
>DAIDJN010000032.1:0-5857 GCA_027451365.1 Phycisphaerales bacterium
CCCGGAAACCGGCAGGGAATTTAAGAGTGAAGATTCGCCAGCCCTGGCCAAGGCAGATGGCTATATCAGCCAGATATGCCCAATAACTGAAATATCAATTCCAAAATCAAAATCCGACCAGCCCGGTTTACGGTCAGCCAATCGCCGCAGGGACAGGGAGATCCCGATTCAGTTGGATCAGACCATGCTTGTAGGCCGGTACGGCTTCGGCGTGCATGAATTCGGCAAAGCCATTGATAAGACGGGCCACATCAGTCGCGTAGCGTGGCAAAACCTCCATCATCGGCCAGCAGTATTCAACTTACCGCAAAAAGCCAAGCCACCGACAGAACAACAACTTTCATCATTGCAGGCGAAACTGGCTTTAGGTACCAAGCAAGCTGGTGAAATTCACTACCCGTTTGCTGCAGGCCTTCGTGATGACTGGGTTACCCAAGGGGATTGGACCGCCCGCTACGGCAGGGAATACGCGTTGCTCTGCACGGCTCATTATGACCTCGATTATCATGTTATTGCGCGTAATTACGGTGAGGAAGTGTATGGGATGGTTGGTCCGCATCACCGCAAATTCGAGGCAATACGTGAATGGGAAGCGTGGGCCGATACTGACGATTCGCGATCCCTCTACATCCCCCAGATAGGGCATCGGCGCCAGACAAACTGGGACGATCATGGGGAAACCTATCCAACCACATTTCAAGGCCCGGATGTCTGGGTTCGCGTTCATCTGAACAATCCCGGCCTTTATCGTTTGAGCCTGTATTTCTTCAATAAAGATGGCCATTCCGGAGCGGACCGTCAGCGCGATTGGCGGGTTGAATTATTCCCACTTCGCAGTCGCTTCGCGCCAGCGCTCAAGGTGCCGCTGTTGGCGGCGCGGGCGATGCCGCAGACTCGCCCCGCCTTGCGATGGGCAGCCGCAGCCATGCGTGCTGCGCCCTTAGCGCAAGCCCGCGCGGTGGACGACTGGGGGCCGGTTTACACACGTTTTGTCATCGCGGGGCCGGGGCAATACATGGTTCGCATTGTCCGTGGCTCAAGCGTCAATACGGAAATCTGCGGCATTTTCATCGACCGGGCCGCCGCCCCGCGCACACCTTTTGATAGCAAGGCAATGACCGGATTTGGCGGCGTGGATTATTGCCCGCCGCCCATTTCAACCGGACCGTCGGGGCCATCGGGCAGCCCGGTAATACCGGCAATCGTGTCGCTTTGGCATGTGGCAAAGCGTTCCTTTGGCACGTCAGGCGTCAACATCCGACAATACGCCCGGTTCATGGCCTATCGCTACGCTGTGGCGCACCACGCAGCACCGGCATTATTGGCCCGCTGGCGCTGGCGGCTGGACATCTGGACACCGGCGGATCGGCAGTTGTTCGACAAAATGATGAACAAGGGCTTCTGGGCCATGCTCAAAGGCTGGAAGGGGCTGAAAGAGGCACTGGAAAAAAACCACGATTTCCAATCAAATTCAGGAGAATTAGGACATGGATAACTTAAGCACCCGTAGATCAGTATCTATGACGCCGGGGGGCCAAGGCGGCACGCGCAGCGGTACTAACAGGGTTGTACGCTGGGCCGGGATGGTAATCGTGTTGGTGAGCGTGCTCGCCGTGGCCGTTAAGGTCGCGTTTGCACTTACTTATGCGGGCCCGGTTACCGTGACAGCGAACATGGGATCCTTTTCGCCCAATCCGGTAGAGGTCAACAATGCAGTCACCGCAAACCTCAGTGCAAACTATTACCCGCCGTCCGGCGTTCCGGAAGGCGACTTGTCCGCGCAATACAATTGGTCGATTGGCCAGGTGCAATATAAGGCTCTTCAGGCCGATGCGTATGGCTCCCCACCTGCGGATAGCTATACTGATTCCATTGCCCCGACGCAGCCCTCGGCGAGTTCGGGTGCAACGTTGACATTTACGCCGCTGATTGCGGGCTATTGGGCGGTCTCGGTTTCCTGCGGAGTGAAGGTGACGGATGCCAAGACCGGTCAATATTGGAGCGGCTCCAGCAACGCGGGGCCGCAGGACTTGACCAGTGCACAACTCACCATCAGTCCGCAGACAGACACCTCCGCGTTCTTAAATACAAAGAACTATGTTGTGGTGACCGTCTCACCAAGCGATTTGGTGCCAGACACAACCCTGACGGTCACCGGAGGTGCCACCTTCATCGGAGGTGTAACGTCGGAGACAATGACCTCCGCCTCGGAGGACGTCTACTTCTACGGCCCCAACGTCTACGGTTCCGGCGGAGCTGCCTCATCGGGTCAGCTCAGTGCAACGGTCAATGTGCCCGCTTCAAGCGGACCGTCGGGTAACGCTCCGTCGCTGGCCGCCGCGCCTGCTGGCTCACCCGGCGCTGCGTTGAATGCAAGCGTCACGGTCAACCTCTACAAGCTTTCCGACGTGGGGAATCAGGCCGTCAGCACGGCGATCAGCTCGCTGGTCACATCCGGGGTTAATGCGTTCATGGCTCAGTTGAAATCGCAGGAGAATGCTTTCCTCGAGCAACAGATGGCCAGCGGCAGCCAAAATGCAGAGCAGGCTACGGAGGAATATTACGCGTTGAATGATTCCCAGCCCAGTGGTTACAGCCAGATCACCAGCGGGCTCACCGGAGCACTCAACCTATTTCAAACAGGTACGCAGAATTCGGCTACACCTGGCTCAGCCGATGCAGGTTTGGGCCCCGCCAACACCCCGACCCTACCAGCCTTTTCTCCTAGCGCTATCACCTCAAGCAGTCTGACAACAACATTTACCAGCGGTGTCAACCTGCCCGTGCTCGGCCCAAACTGGACAATGCCCGCGTTTAAGACCGGCAATTTTTTCAGCAGTGTCGCAGAAGCTGCAACTGGAACCTTCCGTTTCGGCGACCTTGCCACGGGCACATGGTCCGCCGCTCCTTCCCTTAGTTTTGTGCAGGGATTTAACAATAAAATCACATCGCAATCAGTTTCCGTGCCGATCGGATTCCAATTCACCTCGCCCGCCTTTCCAATCAAGAACGCCAATTTCGGGCTAACCTACACGCCTTCATACAATTGTGCCGGCGATTTAAAAACGACTCCTTTTGTTCAAACTGTGCAAATCCAGTTCAGCTTCGGCTTCAAATAAGCCTGCCAATCCACAGTTGAAAAAATTACCCTGATGGCACTGCGATTTCGGAGAATATTGATGCACGTCAAAAACAACCCTGAAACCCAATCAGTCAAAAGCCTTGCTCGGCGAGCCGCCTTGCTGACGGCGGCGCTGATCGCATTCGGCCAGATTGGCCTCTTTGCGGGCCGCGCTATTGCGACGCCGAGTGGTAAGTCCGCCTCGCCGGCCGTCCCAATTGCGAAAAAGCTGGTGGCCCGCCTCCTGCGTCATCCACACAGACTGCAATTGGTAGGATCGGCCAAATCGCCGCAGACCTTCTATTTTCGCATACGAATGGGGTTGAAAAATCCGCTTTACGCATGCCGAGCGCTCGTCGCATCCAAAGACGGTCACGTCGTGGTTGTGGCCTACAATGACGCTGGGCTGCCTTACGCCTATTTCGGCGAGGGCATATTCGTATTCGTAAATACCCGGCGGCCCGGACGATTTAATGTGCTTCTTGGTGCCTCACCATTGCTCATATTGGGCGCGCAGAAGGCTGACGGAGGCGGACCGCCGGAGCGTGGTGCAATCGACCTAAGCGCGCTCGAGGGCACGAGTGGCGCCGCGGCCGTCGATCTTTCCACTCCATTGCAAGCGATATCTAAGTTTTCCACCACCTCACGCTACCTGGCTTCACAACGCGAACTGGTCTTCTCGCGGGCCAAGAGCGTAAAGACTATCATTTTGGCCGCGCAGGGCCGACCGTTTCCCATCAGGTCGCTCGAATTTACCGGCCCGCACCACTCATTTTCGCTTTACGACATCACGGACGGCTCCTTGCCGCCCGAGAATTTGTTTGGTGTGACACTGGCGAAGGTCCGGTCCACCGACCTTCCCTTTACAGTTTGGCACTATACGTCTGGAATGGCGATGAAGTGGTTCCCCCCTCCGGGCTATGGCTCCAGCCGAGGCGAGATGCAGGCGGCCGAGGCGCTGGAAAAGCTTATTCCGATTTCCCGACGGCGGCTGCGCAGGCAGCGCCGTCACTGGATGTATAAGGAAATTGCCGCCCTTGCCAAACTGCACAGCCGCACCGCAGCTTTGCGATCGATTTACGCAAACCTGGAATGGGGACCGGCTCCCGCTATCAACGAACAAGCAGTGTCGGGCGGGCCGGTTGATCCCAAAAAAAGGCGATCGCATTTCGATTGGAATTTCAATCGCACCGCCTTCCATGACGCCATGGCGAAAGCCTGGGGGCCGAAGGTGATGCGTCGGCTTGAAGGTGCCCTCGAAGCTATAGCCTCCGACACTAAGTCCGGACCGGCCGACCGGTTGGTCGCCATTGATCTGCTAAGCGATATTGGACCGTGCCACTCCGACGCCGATTGGGCGAAAAAACCCGGATACATCGGCCAATCGTTCGGGGCGACACCCAGAATTGGGTCATTGCTGCAGGGGCTGTTTCGAGCCCGCTGGCATCTGCCATTGTCCGCCCACCAAATAGCAGCGGCCAGGAGCGTTCTTGCCGATCCAAAGGCCAACCTGCTGTTCCGCACGTGGGCGCTGGAGATTTTGTGCTTTTCCCGAAACCTCGATGATGATCCAGCCGTCATCGTCCCACTGGTCGAAGCCAGTCTCAATAATCCGGAACTTTGCCTGACCGCTTCAGGCGTGGACAGATATATCTATGATTTGTCGCTGTGTAAATCGGGCCGGAAAATTCTCCTCAATGAACTCGCCAGCGGGCATTCAATTCTGCGCGGGAATTCACAGGTTGCCCTTGCAGCATTTAACGATGCCTGGCCAGGCGAGCCGGGCTACCGTCTGGCGATTAAAGTGGCCGCAACATTGGTAAACGATCCGCATTCGAGCCCTGATGTCCGCGACCAGGCATTCGGAATCCTCTGTCGACAGCCTAAACCTGCATTTAAAAAATTCATAGCCCAGGAAATTGGACATGGGTCTAAAGATTTTGGGTGGAGATTTGTTTCGGTGCTGATACACCGCAAGGCGACGGGCGATTTTGTACCGCAACTTAATCGGCTCTTTATTCGCAGCCGCCGGCCGATGAAAAAGGTCCGAATCCTTGTAGCAATCGGCCTAGGCTTTCCCAATGGCGGTAACGCTGAAAGCACCGCTCCCATAATTCGGTCCGCCCTCTATGACGCAAATATAGTAGTGAAGATGGGAGGCGTGCATTGTATTGAGGAGTTGAACTTTGCAAACGTTAAATTGGATGATTCCCAGTTCTACCCAATTCTTCGGAACATGGTAAAGGAGAATCTCAAGGAAACCTTGCACGATCAAGTGCAAACGCTGCATAGCTTTTCGCTGGCCACGGGAGGTCGCTGGCGGATGCCCCAAGCGGGAATGTTGCCGGGTGACGAAAGGTCCAACTTGCAAGGAGATGGCATTGCCTGGTGGCAGATGCATTATGCAGCCGTGCGAGCCAGTGCGCTGAAATGGGCAGTTGATCATCCGCATTACCCGACGCCCCTCAGTAAATAACCGTCGTGTTCCATTGATTTCCGCCGGGAATTGATAGAACAATTTACTGGCTCATCCGGGAACGGAAATCCGGGCCGCCGTCCCCGCTGTGGCATTTGTCACACATGCCGATTGACATTGTGAAATCAGGCTGGTAACATTCCAGCCATGAAACACGAACACCAAATCAGTAACGAAGACATCGGGGCCGTCATGATCGCTTGGTACGAGGAAGCTATCCGGGAAATTCCCGGCGGCCTCGTTACCCAGGCACAGGCGGC
>DAIDJN010000033.1:0-5474 GCA_027451365.1 Phycisphaerales bacterium
CCCGGAAACCGGCAGGGAATTTAAGAGTGAAGATTCGCCAGCCCTGGCCAAGGCAGATGGCTATATCAGCCAGATATGCCCAATAACTGAAATATCAATTCCAAAATCAAAATCCGACCAGCCCGGTTTACGGTCAGCCAACCGCCGCAGGGACAGGGAAATCCCGATTCAGTTGGATCAGACCATGCTGGTTGGCCGCTACGGCTTCGGCGTCCATGAATTCGGCAGAACCATTGAGAAGGCAGGCCAAATCAGTCGCGTAGCGTGGCAAAACCTCCATCATCGGCCAGCGACAGCCAATCTGCCACAAAAAGCCGGGCCGCCTAGAACAAGCCAGCTTTTGTCATTAAAGGCCAAGCTGGCTTTAGGTACCAAGCAAGCTGGTGAAATTCACTACCCGTTTGCTGCAGGCCTTCGCGATGACTGGGTTACACAAGGAGACTGGACCGCCCGCTACGGCAGGGAATATGCACTGCTTTGCGCCGCCCATTTCGATTTGAGTTTTCGTGTCAGTTCTCCGGACTATGCCTGCGACGTGGATGCGGTGTGCGGCCCGCACCATCGCCTGCCCTTCGAAAGCATGCGGGAATGGGAACAATTAGCCGATACGGATAATCCCAAATCATTGTATATCCCGGAACTGGGATACCGCCGCCAGACAAATTGGGATGATCACGGAGAAACATATTCAATTAATTTTCAGGGCCCGGACTTGTGGGTGCGGGTGTTATTGCGAAAAGCAGGCATCTATCGCCTGAGCTTATATTTTTTCAATAAGGACGGACATGCACTCGCCAACCGTCGGCGGGATTGGGTGGTGGAAGTGTATCCCTTGGCCGCGGCTTATCGGAAATCAATGGTCAGGCCAATCCTTTCAGCCATGGTATTTCCAAAAAATCCCATGGCATTGGAATGGTGTCGCGGAGCCATAGCGTCTACTCCATTGGCGGCGGCACGGGTGGTGAATTTCTGGAGTCCAGTCTATACCCGCTTCGCCCTCGCCGGGCCGGGGCAGTACATGGTACGGATTGCCCGTGGCAGCAGCGTCAATACGGAAATCTGCGGCATATTTATTGACAAGGCTGATGCTCCCCATACGCAGTTTGATGATGAAGCTATGCCCTGCATGTGGGGCGTGAATTACCGAGCGCCTGAATCGCCGGTGGACCACCTGCCAAATCATGCCGTTGCTGCCGCCATGTCGGCATGGCGTAAGGCCGGGCATGCTTTTGGTGCTGCAGGTTTTACCCTGCGGCAGCTGGCTATGCTGCTGGCGTATCGTGCGGCGGCGGACAATCATGCATTACCCTCTCTGCTGGCTCGCTGGCGGTGGAGATTGGATTTATGGACACAGCACGATAGGAAGGCATTTGATAATAACATGAATAAGGCCTTCGCTTCCATGCTGCGGCAATGGAAGGGGCTTAAACAATTCATGATTAAAAATCACACGTTGCAGCCAAATTCAGGAGAACTGGGAAATGAACAGCATCGAAGGTAAAGCGAATGGCAAGCGTTCGCACGGGCGTTCGGTAACGATGGAACTCAGCATCGCCGCGCTGGCGGCCGTGTTACTTGCGTTCCTCGCTGCCACGCAGTTCGAAACCGGCACCGGCACGGTGTCGCTCATAGCATATATGGTGCCTTTTTCCCCGAATCCGGTGATGGTGAACGACTCGGCCTCAAGCACACTGACGGCAGAGATTGGATCAGATTACAATCCACCAGTGCCGAGCGGGGATGAGAATGAAGGCGCGCTTACCTACATGTATGACTGGAGCGTTTCGCAAATTCAATATAAAGCGCTTGCCGCCGATCAATTTGGTTCGCCGCCATCCAACAGCTATACTGATTCCATAAGCCCATCGCAGCCTTCGACAGGCTCAAGCGCCGGTCTGGAGTTTACGCCGAAGATCGCGGGTTATTGGAGCGTTTCCACGAGTTGCACAGTGACAGTTACCGACACGAAGAACAACGAAAAATGGAGCGGCAGCGCCAACTGCGGGCCGGATAATTTGACCAGCTATACGCTGGATATTACCTATACCGGCCCGGTGGTTGGACAAACCAATCCCGACAGTGGTACGGTGGTGACCAACGGGCAAATCAATGTTCACGCCGGCTGGCCGATACAGCTCGGCGCGGTGCTCGCTCCCTCTGATCTGGCCGGTCAGTTTACCTGGAGCATCGACGGAGCGGGCGATAACGGATCGGCTGCGATTAACGGATTCATCATTGCGACCGACATCAGCAGTGCGGAGGTTTTTACTCTCGTTCCCGCTAATGACACAACCAGCACATTCCCTCAACAGTACCCGTTGGCACTCAATCCGGTTCTGTTCCATTACTACTACACCAAGGCCGGAACGTTCACGGCCTCAGTACAGCTTCAGGGGGCATCGAACCCGGCGAAGACGAAGTTCGACGTGGCAGCGCCCGACGGTACGAAGATAGGATTCAGCGCGACCTACGAATCGCCAACAATTCAGACGAACTTGAAAGGGGGAGCCGCCGAGATATCGCTCGGGCCAGGCCCAGTAGGCACGGGTATCCTCTTCCAGCATCTTCCGGTTCACAGCAAAACATTTCTTGGCCGCTCCGCGTTCATGCAGGTCTACACGGAAAATGACCTATGGGTGGGACTTAACGGGGTTCAAAACTTTTCGGCGTCTGGATCTGGGGTGGATTACCCGACGGGCACCGCATTCCCATACCCGACCCTCGGCACGCTGCAAAATGGCGATGAGTATACTGATGACGCGCCGTCGCGCTACACAGATTTATTTTCGGATCAGGTTAATTATTCCCCGTTGTCCGTTGATGACTCCCCGGAGATGTGGCTGATGTTTATGCCCGCCGCAACCGGGTCAATTTATATCCCGCTTGATTCGGCACCTTGGTCATGGGGTGGCACCGAAAACTACAACTTGGCGGCCAAAGCGTGGACTCTTGCTGGCCAAATGCCTGCCGCCGCCGGCCCGGTTCCGAAATCTGGCGCCACAGATGAGTACCCGACATGGACGCAGCGGTTGCAACCACCCTCTCCGCCGAAATAGGCGCGTTTAATGGTGAAAGGTAGAACAATGCTCACAAGAATCATCGGAATGGTCTCGGTTATTTGTCTCGGATGCGCGCCTCCCGCCGCGTTTGGCGGTGGACCAGACCTGCCCGTCCTCGCAGGGCCGCAAGTTGTGATGCTGGCCGCGGCGCGGCATGTATCGCTTAAAATTAGTCTTCCGAATGGCCGATTTATCTCCGGCGATTCAATACCGGTATCCGCACTCTTCCGTAACCACGGTAGACGACCGCTGATTCTGCCGCTGGCGGCGCCACCACCATCCGTATTCAATAAAATTATGGTGAGATGGGCCGACGGGAAACCGGCCCCTCGCACTGCGGATTCACCTCGTCCGGGTCGGCTTTATTCCGCGGGAATCGTCGCTATGCCAGTGGCACCGGGCCATTCCTGTCGCTGGGGCAGGGTGCCCATCAACAGCTATGCCGATGTTTCCATGCCAGGCAAATATTTCTGCACCTTGGTAGCCGGAAGAATAAAAAGCAACCGGCTGGGCTTTCAAGTCGTGACGCCCGTTCTACGGGTTGCCAACGGGGTCACGCCTCTGGTTATCGCGGGAGCCGGCCCTGCAGTTTGGTCGGCGGTAAATAAAAATATGCAAATTGCGGTCCGTCAGCAGGTCACCGCCCAGGGGAAACGCCTTCGGTCAGTTCAAGTCTTTTTTCGCAACGCGGCAGGAACGCCGATCCGCGTCCGGCTTTGTGGAAACGTATTGGCGGATTTCGGGTCGCTCCAGGTCCGTGGTCCGGACGGAGTTAACGGCGACGAATTGATTAAAAAGCCTCAGCCTCATTGGATACCAATACCGAACAGGATGATGACGGCATTGACTGCCTACGGCAAATGGTTAGCCGAGCATCCACCCAAAAAAACAAAATGGCACAGCTACGCGCTCAAGCCGGGTGTCATTTATGAATATACTATTCCAGTGAATATCGGTTGCCGTTACGACCTTAGCCGCTGGGGTATGGCCGGTGTGTACCATGTGCGTCTGAGACTGGGCCGCAAGGGAGCCTGGTCTCGCTGGACAAAATTCGTCATATCTCCGGATTAATTTTCGCTTCCGGAATATCAGGTGTCACTGGAAGGCGCGGATCCGAGATTTTTCGACAAGAAATTTAACCACCGAAGATGGAGGACGCTGCTGCTCTGGCTGGCCCACGACATTTCACACATTGCATTATCAAAAAAGAACCTGGAGGCATTGAATCGACCGGCTTTTTTTTTGCCAGGCGTCGCGTGTTGGGGCCGAAGTTATGGCGAAAAGCCGTGGAGCTTTATAGTTACCAGCAGATGACGATCCATGCGTCCGCGTTGGGCTTTCGGCGTGTCGTTCGAATATATCTTTACGATCCAAAAATTAATTTTACCACGCTTCCCGATGCAAAACTCATGGCGTATTACCGGGGGGAAAAACCTTTAGATACCGGCTCCGTTGCGGTTGAGGTTGAGGACGCACTTGCGGTGCTACCCGGTGGCACAAGGCTTTTCCCCACGCGAATTCCAATTATAGCTCGGTCCTACCGCGTTATTTATTCCAGAAAGGGCGATCCGATGCTGGCGTTCACCATGTTTCGGTTCCCAAAAAATGCCACTGCCCTCCATCCAAATTCCCTCAAGAGGCTCCCGAGCCGTTTCGGGACTTGGGCCTTGCTCAACCTGCCCACTATTCCAAATGGATCGATCGGATTTCTTGCCAAATTTTCCGTCGTATGTGCCCAACGCCATTTCCCAGGTGAGCTGCGGTCATTCCGTTCAGGTCTGAAGCAGCCTGAGGCCAGGTATTTTCGGATCACGCGGACCGGCACTGGGTTTGTGCAGATGCGGACGTTGCAAAGAAAGCTTCACTCAATCGACTTCGACGCGCTCGGGTTCTATTGCAGCCACCCGCTTCCGAAAGAATAGAAGGAATCCGTGGGAAAGGAAGGGGATGCGGGTAATGTTTAAGCTTTTAACCAAACCGGGGCCGGATTCGCCGGTGTGCCTTGTACCGGCCGCGTCGATTTTATCGCTGCGCCGTCGGCAAATGGTAAACGTCCCGCGAAGTGCAGGTAGGCTCGGGCTGTGTGTTTTGTTTTTAATTTCAACTGCTGGGGTCGGACGGGCGGTCGACGATTTGGCTATTTTGATTCTGGCAGGTTGCGGGTCGTCCGCGTCTCTGGGCCGCGTTTTTACGCGGCGGATTTTTCCGCTTCGGCTGGGGCTGATTCGGCAGTTGCGATGGTGGCCCGGTGAGCGTCTTGGTTCTTTTTTTTGATCTGGTCCGCCTGCCACAGGTCCGGCAGCAGTTCATCAAGTTTGTCCGCGGGCTGTGCCGGAATTCGGGTCAGGATATCTCGCAGATAAGCCCAGGGTTCCACGCCATGGCGTTTGCAGGTCTGAAGGAGGCTGTAAAGAA